>NZ_FOOW01000057.1 GCF_900113305.1 Prevotella sp. KH2C16
GGCACAGTTGCAAATATCCGTGGCATAATTTTGTAGTATAGGCCGATATTTTCTTGTTTGATGCTTAAAAGTTCATGAGATGCATTAACTTTGCACCCATGAGTAAGCAAACAGCATTTGATTACAAGATTCTGGCCAGTTACCTTCTTCCCAAAGGTATACTTGAGTTCTTTGACGTGACAGACGTTCGTGAAGACCACACAGGCATTATTGAAGAGACTAGTGATGAGCGTGTCCTTCTCCATATCTATCTTGACGAGAATGACGCTCGTGAAGAAGAGTGGCATGACCTTAAGCCTAATGGTTTCACAGAAAGCCGTCAGGTTAATGACTTTCCTATCCGTGATCACAAGGTCGTTCTTCATGTCAGACGTCGCAGATGGCTAACGGCAGAAGGTAGAAATGTAGTCCTTGATAGGTATTCGTTGCTTGCAGATAACACCAGCTACTCTAAAGAGTTTGCTGATGTCTTAAAAAAAATATTTGGATACCTACCCGATAACGGCCCGCTCGCTGGGGCTATACTTTAAGGTGGATGGCAACAACCTGGAGCGCGCTTACAAGAATCATCTGAGTGGATTCCGCGACTGGGAACAAGCCGACCATGCAGCGGAATGGATACTGATTCCAGAGAATATAGGCAAACGACTTGGTATAGACGAAACCATGCTCCACAAGGACCTGATGACGTTCTTGACCAATAAGGATGGACATGGCAAACGACATACCTTGATTGCTGCCGTAAGAGGAACCAAGGCATCTGATGTTGTCAAGGTGCTTATGCAGATACCGCAGGAGCAGAGAGAACAGGTAGAGGAAGTCACCATGGACTTCTCAGACAGTATGTACGCTATCGTCACAGAGGCCTTTCCAAAGGCGACCATAGTCATCGACTGCTTCCATATCATCAAGCGTTGCATAGAAGCAGTGGAAGAACTCCGACTCAAAGCTAAGCGAGAAGCACAGAAAGCGCTGAACAAAGAGAAAGCCAAGTTCAAGAAGAAACTTGAGCAACTGGTAAAGAGCCGTAAATATTACCGTAAAAAACACCCTAAGAAATACAAAGGCAAGAAGCGCGGACGTAAGCCACAAAGACTGAACAAACGCTTCAGACCAACGATGTTATCCAATGGAGAGTCTGTCATTGAACTGCTGACTAGAAGCAAGTTTTTGCTGAGTGTGAGCGGAGAGAAATGGACTGACAGACAGAAAATACGTGCAAGATTACTCTTTAAACTGTTTCCTAAGATAAAGGATGCATATACGCTTATTTGTAGCCTAAGATGCATATTTAGTAGCAAGGATATTAATCGGACTGCAG
>NZ_FOOW01000056.1 GCF_900113305.1 Prevotella sp. KH2C16
AGTGCAATCGAGCTTGCTTGAATTGCAAAACCGCCGCCCCTATTGTACCTCTTGTACAAATTTAGACAATTATATTCAATCTTGCAAATCTGCCGGTCCAAATTCAAAGTGAAAGGTCTTATTGGTTTTGTCATTGTTTTCTATCTTGATGGATTCCAACTGACCTTCTGAATTATATTCGCTTTCATATGTTTCTTTGATAAGGCTGTTTTTCCTTATATCTTGGAATACGAATGAGGAAATATCTTGTCTTGGGACTTTTCCGTAATAGCCCATTAATATAAGGGGAAAAGGATCCTTTTCTTTGCCATCCAAAAGACGAAACATATAGAATGGAAGCCCGCCGTTGACAGTCGATTCTTTCCACCTACCATATTTTATATAGGCTGTTCCATCCAAAATAAAGAAATAGGGCTCCGTAGTTTCTATCCTTTCCAGTCTGTCTTGATTCCAAATATAATTGCTGAAGTAGTCTTTGGAGTCCAGCCTCATGGTATGCGTTAAACATCTGTTTGAATCATAGATGTATTCGCGCTCATATGGACTTTTAAAACCAAAGTACTGATATTCCCTCACTATTAAACCGTCCTTTACATAATAGACTAAGTTCCCGTCGCTTCTGTAAATAGAGTCTTTGGTTATCCAATAGATGACGGTGTCATTAATTTCTTGACTGATATCTTTTATAAACTCGTTATCAATCCCTACTAATTTATCGGAATCCTTGTAGTAAGCCATATAGCCATCATCCCATGAATATGCACAAAACAAACTCAGCGTATCGTTTCCTATCACAAGGAGTTTATCCGCTGAAGAGATACCTTGCTTGTTGCATGAAGAAAAACATACTAATGTGAGTAAGATAAAATATGTAATATATCTCATAATTATTATAATTTTAAAATACTTTCCTTATCCACTTTGCTATCTTATCAAGCCAAGGATTCGAAGTCGTAGAATGTGGTATATTATTGTTTAAAGTTTTTACAACGCCTGTATCTGGATTGTATAATTTCAAAGTCCAATTAGGTGTTACTAAAAATGATTTTAATTTTGTCCGGTTAGCTTCGCTAATATCGTCAGGCAAATGGTATGCTTTATTTCTGGCGAGTTCGCCTTTCCATTCCTTGTTCTTGTATTTATTAAATTGATTACCTGAGAATTCATTATTCCAATCTATATTTTTCTTTCTATCAATTAATTTGTCTTGTTTCGCGGCATGTGTATGTACAGAGGCCACTATACCCAAAGCAACATCCTTGATGTCGCTATAGTCGATTTTATATTGGTCTCTTAAAGAAACAGAAGCTTTCGATCCCCTTATAGGTTTCCTATATGTATAATATTTTCTTCCTTCTACATCTTTTACGCGAGTTCGGGATAAGAAAAGCATTATAAAAGTTGGTAATCTCGCCAATATTTTGTACCTTTATAGGTGAAAATCAACAAGTTACAAAAC
>NZ_FOOW01000055.1 GCF_900113305.1 Prevotella sp. KH2C16
CTCAAAAACGAGCAGGCCATTGCGAAACTCACCGAGGCCATCGACAAGATGAACGCCGACCAGCAGACCAAGCTGCAGGCCATCATTGACGTGCTGAACTCCGTGAACGCCACCCTCGAGACCAAGCTCGCAGCCATCGAGGCGGCAATGAAGGCGCAGACCCTCACCCTTGAGAGCAAACTCGCCCTCTTGGAAACGGCTATCAAGAACCAGACCCTCAAGCAGGAGGAAATGGCAGAAAAACTCATCACCGCCATCAACAACCTGCAAGGCAATATGGAGGCGAAGATAGAAGCCATCACGGAGGCTATCAACAACGTGAACACTACGCTTGAGAGCAAACTCGCACTTATCGAGGCAGCCATCAAGGCGCAGACCCTCTCGCTCGAAGCCAAGCTCGACCTCTTGGAAGCAGCCATCAAGGCATTGCCCGACTACACCTCGCAGCTCGAAGCCATCAAGACAGCCATTGCCAACCTGCCCGACTATGGCGACAAACTCTCTGCCATAGAAGCAGCCATCAGCGCAATGCCCGACTACAGCGACAAGTTTGATGCTGTCGTTACAGCCCTCAACGCCATGAAGACGCAGATTGAAGCCCTCGGCACCGGTCAGACCGCCATCGCCGAAAAGATAGCCGCCGTAACCACCGCCATCAACAACCTCATCGAAGAAGTGAACAGCGGCAACACCAGCGCAGCCGCAGCCCTCGCACAGATTATCCAGAAACTCGAAGAACTCAAGGGCAATATCGGTGGCGGAGATACCCCATCCACGGAGGATTATGTGGACCTCGGCTTGCCAAGCGGCATCAAATGGGCGACAAAGAATCTTGGCGCATCGAAGCCGAGCGACTACGGCGACTACTACGCATGGGGCGAGACAGAACCCAAGACCGACTATTCATGGTCAACCTACAAATGGATGCAGACCGGCCAGTCCGACTGGAAGTACATCACGAAGTACACCTTCCCCGACGGCAAGACCGAGGGCATCTGGTATGCCCCCGACGGCACCTTCATCGGCGACAGCAAGACCACCCTCGAAGCGGCCGATGACGCAGCCACCCAGAAACTCGGCTCGCCTTGGCGCATGCCGACCTCTGATGAAATCAAGGAACTTTTAGACAACTGCACCTGGACATGGACCACTCAGGACGGCAAGAACGGCTACGAAGTGAAAGGCACGAACGGCAACTCCATCTTCGTGCCTGCCGCCGGCTACCGTCACAGTTCCGAGCTCAACGATGCTGGCAGCTTGGGCTTCTACTGGTCGAGTTCGCTCAGCGCGGCCTACAGCGACCGCGCCCGCAGCCTCTACTTCGGTTCGGACGAACACGACTGGAGCTTCGACGACCGCTTCTACGGGTTCACGGTTCGGCCCGTTCACCCATAAGATTTGAATTGCCCTAAACAGGTGGAAAAGCCGAGCGCGTTTGACCCCCGAGGGCAAGCGACGTTGACCCTTACGGGCAAAATAAGAATGACCCTCTGCGGCAAAATAAAATTGACCCCTGAATGCGATTGCCATTCAGGGGCTTTTTTGTAGTTTTGTGTTGCCGTCCTGACTGGCGGATAAACGTTAAACTACAGAATTCAATGACAAAGTTAAGAAATTTATTGCGATGTTACGCCATTGGAATGAGTATAAAAAGCATCTCTAGTGCTTTTCATCCCTCGCGTAACACTGTGCGCAAGTATGTGCGCAGGTATCAGGAGAGCGGTCTGACGCTTGACCTGCTGATGACCATGTCTGAGGAAAAGCTCCAGGAG
>NZ_FOOW01000054.1 GCF_900113305.1 Prevotella sp. KH2C16
GGCAGGTTCGCCTCGGAGTTCTTCGAGACGGACATCAGCGTGTCCTACCATTCCAACATGGACGAGTATTCCATTGTCTGTGATCATAAGAATGCCAACATCTGGCACAAGTATGCCGTGCAGGGCGAGTTCCGCCGCTATGACGGCATCAACCTTCTGAAGCACGCCCTGCACAACACCATACCCGACATCAACAAGAGCAAGACGGTGCTTAATGCCGAGGGCAACGAGAAGACGATAAAGGTGCGGGACGGGCACGCCATACAGATGGCGAACGCCAAGATTGAGGAGATACGGCAGGGCTTTGTCGATTGGCTCGGACGGACCCCCGACACGTTCAAGCAGCAGCTCTCCGACCGTTACAACCGTCTTTTCAACTGTTTTGTGCGATCCAACTTCGACGGCACGCACCAGACCTTTCCCGACCTTGACCTCAAACGGTTAGGCATTGCCGACCTTTACAAGAGCCAGAAGGATGCCGTATGGATGCTCAAGACCAACGGCGGGGGTATCTGCGACCACGAGGTGGGAGCGGGCAAGACACTCATCATGTGTACGGCAGCCTACGAGATGAAACGGTTGGGCTTGGCGAACAAACCGATGATTATCGGACTGAAGGCAAACGTATTCGATATTGCCGACACGTTCCGCAAGGCTTATCCCAATGCAAGGATTCTCTATCCGGGCAAGAACGATTTCAGCAAGCAGAACCGCCAGCGTATCTTCAACGACATCAAGAACAATGACTGGGACTGCATCATCCTCACGCACGAGCAGTTCGGCATGATACCGCAGGCACTGGAGATACAGGAGGCTATCCTGCAGAAGGAGATGGACTCCGTGGAGGAAAACCTCGAAGTCCTGAGTATGCAGGGAGCGGACATCTCCCGTGGTATGCTCAAAGGCTTGGAGAAGCGCAAGCAGACACTTGAAGCGAAGTTGCAGAACATACAGGACAGCATCGCCGAGCGCAAGGACGATGCCGTGGACTTCAAAATGATGGGCATCGACCACCTCTTTGTCGATGAAAGTCACCAATTCAAGAACCTGATGTTCAACACCCGCCACGACAGGGTGTCGGGCTTGGGCAATCCCGACGGCTCACAGCGTGCCCTGAACATGCTCTTTGCCATCCGCACCATACAGGAGCGGTCGGGCAAGGACTTGGGGGCAACCTTCCTTTCGGGCACAACTATTTCCAACAGCTTGACCGAACTTTATCTGCTTTTCAAGTACCTCCGTCCGCAGGCGTTGGAGAGGCAGGGTATCAACAGCTTTGACGCATGGGCGGCAGTCTTTGCCAAGAAATCCACCGACTATGAGTTCTCCATCACCAATGAGATTATCCAGAAGGAGCGGTTCCGCACCTTCATCAAGGTGCCGGAGCTGGCTTCGTTCTATGCGGAGATTTGCGACTTCCGCACGGCAAAGGACATCGGTATCGACCGCCCCGAGAAGAACGAGATACTGCACAACATACCGCCAACACCCGAACAGGAAGAATTCATCGGCAAGCTGATGGAGTTCGCCAAGACGGGTAATGCCACGTTGCTCGGGCGCGAACCACTCAGCGAGAGCGAAGAAAAGGCAAAGATGCTCATCGCCACAGACTACGCGAGAAAGATGAGCTTGGATTTACGCATGATAGATTTGGAGGGGTACTCGGATCATATCGACAACAAGGCGAGCCATTGTGCGAAGTTGCTCAATGACTATTATCGGAAGTATGATGCACAGAAAGGAACGCAGTTCGTATTCTCTGACTTGGGGACATACAAGCCCGGAGAATGGAACGTGTATTCGGAAATCAAAAGAAAACTGGTGGA
>NZ_FOOW01000058.1 GCF_900113305.1 Prevotella sp. KH2C16
ATATCCGGGACTTGCTGACCACGGGACGAACGACCATCCTCAAAGGCTTGACGAGCAAGGCAGGCAAGAAGTTCAATGCCCGTCTGGTTCTGAATGAAGACTACACCACTTCCTTTGAATTTAAAAGCAGGAAAGGAAAACCAAGAGGGAGATAATCCCGACAGAAACAAAGAGGAGCAGATTTGGTCGGGAGGTAATATACTTTTATCTTCCGACCTTTTTCCTCCTTAAATTAAGAAGAAAACACTATGGCATACAATAAGAAAGCAGTCTTGGCAGCCAACACGGAAGCCATCCGTGTGGTGCTGCGTCTGGAAAAGGAACGCCGCGAAGCCACCGAGGAAGAAAAAGCCGCACTGCGCGGCTATCAGGGCTTCGGTGGCTTGAAATGCGTACTGAACCGATGTGACAGTCCCGACGACCTCCGCTACTGGAGCCAGTCGGAGCAGCAGCTCTTCGAGCCGACCCAAAGGCTCAAACAGATGATATACCGTGAAGCCGTCGATGCCAATACCGCCAAACGCTATTGGGAGAGCATCAAGGCAAGCGTGCTCACGTCCTTCTATACCGATACCCGCATCGTCGCCGCCATTTCCGATGCACTCACTTCTGTAGATATACCCATACGTCGCTGCTTAGACCCTTCGGCTGGCATGGGAGCCTTTGCCGAGACGTTCGCAAAGAAAGCAAGCACGGTCGACGCAATGGAGAAAGACCTGCTTACCGCCCGTATCTCACAAGCCCTGCATCCTTATGGGCAAGGCAACATCTTTGTCCGACAAGATCCCTTTGAAGCCATCGGGGAACTGGAGGATAAGGACAAATACGACCTTGTCACCAGCAATATCCCCTTTGGCGATTTCATGGTCTATGACCGTGAGTACAGCAAGGGCAAGGACATTCTCAGACGGGAATCCACACGAGCCATTCATAACTATTTCTTCGTGAAGGGGCTGGACACGCTCAAGGAGGGCGGTCTGCTGGCTTTCATCACCTCGCAGGGCGTATTGGACAGTCCCAAGAACGAAGCCATCCGCCGTTATCTGATGCAGAACAGCCGACTTGTCTCCGCTATCCGTCTGCCATCGGGTATGTTCTCCGAAAACGCAGGGACGGAAGTGGGCAGCGACCTCATTGTCCTGCAGAAGCAGTCGGGAAAGGAAATCGGCGAAGGCACCGAGCAGCAGTTTGTAGAAACCGCCTCCGTTCCCAAGGGCGATGGCTTCCCCATTGCCTTTAACCA
>NZ_FOOW01000052.1 GCF_900113305.1 Prevotella sp. KH2C16
CAGTCGGGAAAGGAAATCGGCGAAGGCACCGAGCAGCAGTTTGTAGAAACCGCCTCCGTTCCCAAGGGCGATGGCTTCCCCATTGCCTTTAACCACAACTCGCTCTTTGAGGGCGAATGGAAAGACGTCGCCCACCGCACCATCGCCACGGAGCGCACGATGGGTACAGATCCATACGGCAAGCCTGCGTGGGAGTACAGCTTTGATGGGAGCATGGATGATATGGCGGAAAGTCTTCGGATTCAACTCTCGCAAGATGCAGGAAAACACTTTGACCGCAAGCTCTATGAGACGGGCATACCGATGACGGAGGAAGAGCGACAAGCCGAGGCTGCCAAGGAGTTATACAGACTCGGTGTAACGGTGGATTTACCCGAAGAAAAGCCAACGGAGGATAAAGAAAACGAGAATGCCTATAACTTGATGCCTGACAGCATCAGGAAGCAACTGCCCAAACTTTACAGCAAGGGAAAGGAACTCATTGGCGATAAGGTTGCCTACGCACGCTATTTCTTCCCGATGGGAGCTTACACGGCATATCTCTTGGAGTACGACCCGAAGACTCGTATCGGTTTCGGTGCCGTGACGATGGGCTATGGTTGGGAGCTGGGCAATATGTCGCTCGATGAGATGGAGGAAGTGAAGATACACGGATTGGGCATCGAACGCGATTTGTACTTTACACCCAAGAAACTGCACGAGATTGCAGAATTGGAGGAGATAGTAAGGGGACAATATACCAAGGAACCGATAATCGGGGAAATCAAGGAAAAAGCCGAGCCGACAGTCCAGGCTCAGCCAATGGAGGAGAAGCTTTCCACGGAAGAAGAAAAGGAGGAAGTTCAAGTTGAAAAGGTCGGTGAGCCGATTAAGGAAGAGACCGATGGGCAATCCGTGCAAGCAGCCGACCAAGTTCCCTATGAACCCGCTCCCGAAGGTGTGCCCACATTGACTCTTCATCGTCAATACGAGCAGGAAACGAAGGGAATCCGCACGGATGTGGAAGCCCCGCGGGAGATGAACGGACAGACGGTCTATTTCGATGAGGACCATCATCCGATTATCAACGAGAACGAAACGGAAACAGAGGGCACGCTCTTTACTCCCGAGGAATACAGCCTGTGGACACAGGAAGTGTCAAGGGTGAACAAAGAAATTTCCGAGAACAAGACCGCCCAACAAAAGACTGTTCCCTCCACAGCCCACAAAACTCCCGTCCGACGCACCCGCACGCCTCGCAAAAACACTTCTCCATCCCCGAGAGAACCGTCGCTCTTCGATTTTATGGACGAAGCAGAGCAACATACCCCACAACCGATAGTGGAAGTCAAGAAAGAGTTTGATGCCTCGCCGCGCCCCTTTCTCTCATCACCGGACACCCACCTAAGGGACGGCTCCATCGTCGTGCAGAAGGGACAGGTCGGTTTTCTCTCCGATTTGAAGCGGCATCCCACCTTCAATCCGATGGACTTGCCCTATGCGCAAATCTCACGGCTGAAATCGTATGTAGAGATACGGGAGTGCTACCACCGCCTATATGACTATGAGGCAAACAACCGGACCGAGGACAAGGAGGAACGTGAGAAACTCAACCGCCTTTATGACGGCTATGTCCTACGCTGGGGATATTTCAACCAGAAGGCGAACACCGATGTGATAAAAATGGATGCCACGGGCATGGAAATGCTGTTTCTGGAACGCTCCGAGAACGGCAGGTACATCAAGGCGGACATCTTCGACCATCCCACGGCATTCTCCACCACCGAACTGTCCGTTGCCGCAGACCCGATGGAGGCATTGGGCGCATCGCTCAACAAGTACGGCACGGTAGAACTTGACTATATGAGTTCC
>NZ_FOOW01000051.1 GCF_900113305.1 Prevotella sp. KH2C16
TTGACAACAAGCCGGAGGCGCTGCCAGTGCATGTGGAGAAATCAAGACAATTAGAGCTATTTGCATGGTAATCTTATCCCGAACTCGCGTATCTTAATAATTCACGAAGGGAAGTATGGCTACATAAGACGGCTTGCCTATCTCCGTCCAGCGCATGTATTCCGGATTTGTGGATACCATAACTATGGTCTGGTAGTCTACCTCTGTGCTGGTGAAGAAGGCTTTCCCGCCGCTGTCGTAGATGGAGCTGCCGCCGAGCTGGACAAAGGCCGCGTTAGCCAGGTCGCCCTTCCAGGGGAAGTGGGTGGCGTTGGTGAAGGCTGTCTGTGCGATGACGGGGTCGATGTCGCCCTTGCCGAGTCCGGTGAAGAGATACTTCATCTGGCCTGCGCTGGGCAGGAACCATCGTTTCTGTTCCAGTCCGCCGGAGAGCGTGGTGCCCGCGTCGTAGTGTGCGGCCTTGTAGAAGGCAGGGAAGGCAACGGATTCGTTGGCCTTCACCTGTCCGTCGTGGCTGTGGGCGGCGTCCCATGTCCAGTCTTCGCCGGCCATGTCGTTTAGTGCCTGGGCGGGCGTGGGGAACTGCTGCGAGTTGGCGAGGTTCAGCTGATAGCTGCTTTGGCACCAGTTGCCATTTCCTGCTTCCTTCAGGGCTGCGGCCAGTCGCTGGCTGCGGCTTACCACGACGCCCACGGGCGTGCGGCCTGCGGCTGCCGAGATGCGGTCGGTGGTGCCGTCGCTATAGAGATAGTAGAAGTCGTAGAGCATCTTCACATTCACCGTGTAGGAGCCGTTCTGCTTCATGGTGATGGCCGGATCCGGGTTCACGGGAATGGTTACGCCTGCTACATCCTTATAGTAGAGCGTGCCCTGGCTGAAGGTGAGCTTCAGCTTGGCTCCCTCGGTGGAGGGCAGGAAATACTGGTAGTCGCTCAGGCTCGTGTAGTTTTCTCGCCATTCTGCGGCGAAATAGCCGCGCCGTGCCCACTCCTTGCTTTCGCCGAAGGCGTATTCGCCCGGCGTGAGCGCGCCGTTGGCATAGGTATAGGTGCCGGTGCTCATGTCGTAGTGGGCGGTTACGGGCGCGTCGCCGTCAGTATCGGCCACCTTGGCCTTGATGGAATCGTGCACGGAGACATAGCTCGTGAGCTTCACGCGCATGCGGGCTCCCACATGGTTCATGGTGAAGCGTATCTTCTGCCGGGCACCGCTCACGCGCTGGTTGGCGGCGCGCCCGATGAGCGCCTTGCCGGCGTCGGCCTGTGCCACGGTGAGCTCGTTGCCGTTGCGGCTTACGAACTCGTTATAGCATACGAAGTCGTAGGTGCCCGGGGTGAGGATGATGGCGGGATTGGAGCTGGTGGGCGTGAACACGCTTCCGCTCACCGTCCCGGTAACATCGCCCTTGAACACGCCGCCCTGATAGGCTGCCATGGTGTAGGTGCCAGCCGAGAGGGCTCGGGTGGCAGGCTTGGCGGGAGCCTCGGAGCCAGCCTTGGCGTCGCGCTCCACCGAGATTTCGGCCACGAGACCGTTGCCCAGCACCACGGTGTCCTTGGCGGGCGTTGCCGCTGCCGCGCGGGTCATCGTCGATTCTGTATCTTCGCCGTAGTCGGCAAAGGCGAGCTCTATCTGCATGCCCTTCACCATGTCTACGCCCTTGGCACCCTCGTCGAGGTCGTCAGACGAGCAGGCCGTCATCAGGGCTCCGCCCAGCAGCAGCGTGCAGGCGGACAAGTAAAACGAAAAGAATGTCTTCTTTGTCTTCATTGTCTTCTTTTTTATTTTATACGCGAGTTCGGGATAAGATTACCATGCAAATAGCTCTAATTGTCTTGATTTCTCCACATGCACTGGCAGCGCCTCCGGCTTGTTGTCAAAG
>NZ_FOOW01000050.1 GCF_900113305.1 Prevotella sp. KH2C16
AGTGCAATCGAGCTTGCTTGAATTGCAAAACCGCCGCCCCTATTGTACCTCTTGTACAAATTTAGACAATTATATTCAATCTTGCAAATCTGCCGATTCAAATCTTTCGATGAGATTGCTGTTTGCCAGAATAATGGCTCTTAAAATTTTACCTCTTATCGCGAATTGAAATTATTTGCGCTTGCGCTTTTTGTCCCCTCTCGCTTTAATAGCCAACCATATTGCAAAGATAATAAGGGTACCCAAAAAAGAAGCTGTTTTGTCCCATTTTTGAAAGGCAATAAAAAGACAAGATACGCATAAGCCACAATTATTGCTGATGCCATGATGCCCATTATCAATCCAAAGAGAAGAAGTTTAAGGAATTTCTTTATGTTTATGTCCATATTGTTTTATTTTAATTTGTTGCCAGTTATTGCTTATTATCAATATTATATCCTATTCGATATGGAGCTTTGTATCTGATCTAATTTTTATATTAATAGGAATTAAATCCATTATCATTCGCTCTTTGCATGGATTCCACCAAATATGTTTTTGATAGAAGTCCTCAAGTTCCCCCAAATCAACCCGTGATGTGATACTTCCACCCGAATAAATAGCCCGTAGTACAACTTTAATCGTTTTTCCATCTTGATTAGCAGTACAATATCCTTTTATATAGCAAACACCTTCCAGTTTTTTCTCTTTAATTAAGCCAAGAATGTATTGCTCCAGTGCATATTTACCGCCTATTATTTTATTTTCATTATGCTCCTTGATAAAATTTCCTTTCGGACATCCACCTGATATTAGCTCCTTTATAATTCTTCTTAGTTTTTTCGAGTTTCTATAGTAAGAGCCATCAAAAAGTACATAATCCCTGTCAATGCATAAAGAGGATATTATGGTATCTCCCATATGACAATACACTTTACAGCGAACATCAACAAATCTCTTATCGGATTTTTTCAATCGGAGAGCAACTTTCAGGAATTTATTTATTAAAGTCTTATTATTCACAGAATAATAGCCTTTGCCAAAGTGGCTTTCATAGTTCATACAAGATACATTCGTATCAGTTAATTTATCCCATCCCGCATACAGAATAAAAATCCTATCTACCCTGTCAGCTATTTGGGAATAAGACCTTATAGATGTCAACAGCAATAAGATTATAATTAAATTTCTCATTTTAAGTCTTGCTTATTAATTATTGGGGCAACAATCTCAAACTCAATTAAAGGCTTCTTCGGTTTATTGGATATAGGGCTTATTGTCTCTATGCTAACTCCAGAATGAGAATCACGAGTAATCTCACCTGATTTAATCTCTCCCAAGGCCTCAGCTGTTTGCTTTTCCGAGTTCATTATAACTCGTTTGTCATCCTTTGTATGATAAAATTCATCCGGCTCCCCCTCTTTTATAGGCTTTATATCCGCAAGAAATCCAATCGGGTCATTATCATACCTTGCCGCATGATCCAAGTCATGATTAAGTCGTGTTGCAGGAGACAATATGGTAAAACCCGTATTCAGACCATATTTATAAGCCCATTCGACAGTTCTTGTCTTCCAAGAAAATGAAGAAGCTTCACCTGTAGCTTCTTTTATTGTATAGACATTAGGAGACGCATTTAACACTTCATAAAACTCTCCACATCCTTTTTCTCTAAGAAAATTAATGGCCAAATATACGGCATCTATAAACTCTTTTGTTGAATTTTTATCTATAACAACGATCTTTCCGTCCGGATCAACATACCGAATAGGATTATTTAAACAATACGCATACGGACTTATCCCATGATATTTCTCAACCAGCGGATCCACGCACATCCAACGGCCGATGGAAGCGTCAAAGTGGCGGGCACCGTAGTCGTACCAGTCCAGCCCGTGCATGCGGTCGAGCTCCTTGCCGTTGTACTTATATCGTTGGGTGGAGGCAATATCTTGGCTCTCCCCCAT
>NZ_FOOW01000049.1 GCF_900113305.1 Prevotella sp. KH2C16
ATGGGGGAGAGCCAAGATATTGCCTCCACCCAACGATATAAGTACAACGGCAAGGAGCTCGACCGCATGCACGGGCTGGACTGGTACGACTACGGCGCCCGCCATTATGATGCCACGATTGCCCGTTGGATGTGCGTGGATCCGTTGGCGGAGAAATATTATCATGTCAGCCCGTATGTGTATTGTATAAATAATCCTATTCGGTATGTTGATCCAGATGGAAAAGTCGTTAAGATATTTTTTACTGGGACAGGAATGGATGGAAACAAATATCCTGTGGGAGCAACTATGTCTTATACTTTTGACGGGACTATTGAAAGTTTCATCAACTCACCTAATGACCCATTCGTGAGAGATGTAATAATGGCATACTCATATTTAAAAGCTAATGATGCTTCTGAAATGTTCGATGCCGCTATAGCAGATCCAGACTATGTTTTTAATCTCATTCAAACAGAGGGTTTTTCCATGTCGGATTACACAAGGGAAAGTATTGATATATATTGGGACAATTCGGGGGGGATTATTACAGACAATAGAGGACGATTTAAAGATGGGCGGCAATCTCCAGCTATACAATTAGAACATGAGTTTACTCATGGTGTTTTACATGTCAGAAACCCACATGCGCAAGCAGAGAGACGAAAATTGAGCGATCAACAATATCATAATGCTGAAGAAAAATTGGTTATTACAGGGCATGAACATGATGTTGTAATGAAGTTGGGGGAAACACCGAGGTATAATCACAAAGGGACGCTATACAAAACGGACGGCCCTACTACTACGACCCCTTATAAAGGCAAGCCCGTTGTCAATCCACATAATAACAGGAAAAGGATTCTTCCAATCCCGTATATTAGCCAACCTGACCAATTAAGAGTTTCAAGTCCATATCGAAGATGAACAAAAAATATCACAAACATTTCTGCCTTTTATTATTAGTTATGCTTTTGACTTGCTGTAAGCCTGGCGATACAACAGAAAAAGCATCGTCAAATAGTGGGTATAACATAAGTGCCATTTATTTTAGGGGAGATGGTACATCTTACATTCCCATTGATTGCCAAAGCATGCAACTTGCTTTTGAGAAGTATGATTACACAGACACGATATTGTTGGACAGTATGGATATTTCGTTCCTTAAGGAAATGCCAAAATCTCTTTTGACATCAAAGAAAACCGAGATAATAGATAATCGGGTGATGTTAATAGACAATGACACAAGCCGAATATGGGTAACCCTTTATGACGAGGTTATAAACGAGTCTGGATATATCATAAAGGTTAGTCCAGAGAATATTTATAGGCTAAAGTCATTAATAGGCTACTATAACTACTGGGATATGGAAGCTTTAAAAATGGAAAATCTAATTGAAAAATTTGGAATACCTAAAAGCTATAAGTATAATAAGAATTATAGTATGAAGAAACGCCTCATCCCTTATTGTAAGGTACTACTTACAACAGAATAAGGCATAAATTATGAGCGCATGCTAAAGAAAGAAAAAGTATTGCGGGACCACTTGGGCAACAACCGATTAGTAGTGGATGAGCACGGAGCGATTAAGCAGGTGAACCACTACTATCCCTTCGGCGGGCTGATGGGGGAGAGCCAGAACTTCACTTCCACCCAACGATATAAGTATAATGGCAAGGAGCTCAACCGCATGCACGGGCTGGACTGGTACGACTATGGTGCTCGCCACTTTGACGCTTCCATCGGCCGTTGGATGTGTGTGGATCCGCTGGCGGAGAAATACTATCCTATCAGCCCGTATGTGTATTGTTTGGATAATCCTGTGAGATTTATAGATGAAGATGGCATGGATCCAGGGGACAGATTTCAGAATATGTATTTAGCAGCTATGGATTTTGCGAAGTTATATAATCCTAGGTCTATACATGAAAACAGAGAATATAGTACTTCTATTTTTTTAGTAAAAGATACGCGAGTTCGGGATAAGATTACCATGCAAATAGCTCTAATTGTCTTGATTTCTCCACATGCACTGGCAGCGCCTCCGGCTTGTTGTCAA
>NZ_FOOW01000048.1 GCF_900113305.1 Prevotella sp. KH2C16
CATGTCAAAGATCTTACGTCGCGGCGGCCCCCAAGGGACACGCCGGAATGGTGGAGAATAACGGATTCGAACCGTTGACCCCCTGCTTGCAAAGCAGGTGCTCTAGCCAGCTGAGCTAATCCCCCGGGGAAACGGGAAAGGGACGTAGTCCCAGGCAGACTTGAACTGCCGGCCTCCACATTATCAGTGTGGCGCTCTGACCAACTGAGCTATGGGACTGGGTCAGGCCGGGCACCGCCCTCGCTCCCGGAATCAATATCCTAAAAAAGAGAGAGACTGCATGCACGGGCTCCCTGCGGGCTGAGCCGCATGAAGCAGGTACTGCCAGGTACCACTTAAAGGAAGGCCATCGGGGACGGTCTCCAGAAAGGAGGTGTTCCAGCCGCACCTTCCGGTACGGCTACCTTGTTACGACTTAGCCCCAATCACCGGTTTCGCCCTAGGCCGACCCTCGCGGTCACGGACTTCAGGCGCCCCCGGCTTTCATGGCTTGACGGGCGGTGTGTACAAGGCCCGGGAACGTATTCACCGCGCCGTGGCTGATGCGCGATTACTAGCGAATCCAGCTTCGCGGGGTCGGGTTGCAGACCCCGGTCCGAACTGAGGCCGGATTTAGGGATTGGACCGGGCTCGCGCCCGGACGGCTCTCTGTACCGGCCATTGTAACACGTGTGTAGCCCCGGACGTAAGGGCCGTGCTGATTTGACGTCGTCCCCACCTTCCTCGCACCTTGCGGCGGCAGTGTCTGCAGAGTGCCCGGCACCACCCGATGGCAACTGCAGAGAGGGGTTGCGCTCGTTATGGCACTTGAGCCGACACCTCACGGCACGAGCTGACGACAACCATGCAGCACCTTCGCAGAGGCCCCGAAGGGCATCTCCGTCTCCGGATCTTTCCTCTGCAATTCAAGCCCGGGTAAGGTTCCTCGCGTATCATCGAATTAAACCACATGTTCCTCCGCTTGTGCGGGCCCCCGTCAATTCCTTTGAGTTTCACCGTTGCCGGCGTACTCCCCAGGTGGGATGCTTAACGCTTTCGCTTGGCCGCCGGCACCAAGTGCCGACGGCGGGCATCCATCGTTTACAGCGCGGACTACCAGGGTATCTAATCCTGTTCGATACCCGCGCCTTCGAGCATGAGCGTCAGTTGCGCTCCCGCCGGCTGCCTTCGCAATCGGGGTTCCTCGTCATATCTAAGCATTTCACCGCTACACGACGAATTCCGCCGGCGTCGCGCGCACTCAAGCCCCCCAGTACGCGCTGCACGCCGGGCGTTGAGCGCCCGGGTTTCACAACACGCTTAAGGGGCGGCCTGCGCTCCCTTTAAACCCAATAAATCCGGATAACGCCCGGACCTTCCGTATTACCGCGGCTGCTGGCACGGAATTAGCCGGTCCTTATTCGCGCGGTACCTGCAAAGACCCACACGTGGGCCACTTTATCCCCGCGCAAAAGCGGTTTACGACCCGTAGGGCCTTCGTCCCGCACGCTACTTGGCTGGTTCAGGCTACCGCCCATTGACCAATATTCCTCACTGCTGCCTCCCGTAGGAGTCTGGTCCGTGTCTCAGTACCAGTGTGGGGGACCTTCCTCTCAGAACCCCTACCGATCGAAGGCTAGGTGGGCCGTTGCCCCGCCTACTGCCTAATCGGACGCATCCCCATCGCCAAGCGGAATGCCTTTCGTCCTCGTCAGATGCCCTCCAAGGACCGCATAGCGTATTAGTCCGCATTTCCACGGGTTATCCGCTGCTTGGCGGCAGGTTGGATACGCGTTACTCACCCATTCGCCGGTCGACGCCCGGGAAAGCAAGCTCCCCCGTCGTTTCCCCTCGACTTGCATGTGTTAAGCCTGTAGCCAGCGTTCATCCTGAGCCAGGATCAAACTCTCCATTGTAGAATGGTCTGTCCCTCTCGTGTCCTTGAGGGAAATGATTTCCTTCAGAACCGGCTCGACGAGCTTTCCTTGTCTCGGACATCCGTCCCGCCAAAGGCCTGGGCCTCCCGCCGGACGGACTACCTGCGTTCCTCCGCTGACGCTCCGCCAGAGGCGGAGACAGCGGCGTACTGCCTGTCTCTCTCCATGTAAACCTTTCAAAGAACTTCGTTTCCATCCGGCTACGCCCCGAAGGGCGAAAGCGAGTGCAAAGGTAA
>NZ_FOOW01000020.1 GCF_900113305.1 Prevotella sp. KH2C16
GGCAAGGCCGACAGACACACCATCGCCAATGCATGCACCAGAGGCTACCTCTGCCGGGGATGGAAGCTCATGTACGAGGATGACTGGTCGCCGCTCGGAGACTACCGCTACAAGCCTACTCCGGGGCGGAACCTTGACGGGTCGCTGAAGCCGGGGCACACCATGTCCCCCATCTATGCCGCACGCCAGTCGGCTGAGACGAGGAAAATGAGGTCGGACAAGGCACGGGAGCTCTGCAGGCGGCTTAATGCCACCCCCGGCAGCAACTGGGGACGGTACCTGGACAAGCGCAAGCCCGTCGAGTGCCTCACCACGGGAGAGCGGTTCGCATCCATCGGGGAGGCGGCAGCGAGGTACAATCTCCCCCAGAATTATATCAGCAGCGCAATCTCGAGGAACGGCACGGTGCACGGGCTGAAATTTCAGAAAATATGAGCAATAGGAATTTTTTAGATACACCCTGCCCCCGCTGCGCATGGTACGGAGGGACGGAGGGCGACAACTTCTGGTGCAACAACCCGGGGTGCGTGAATTATAGGCAATTTATTGAAAGAAAGGAAACAAAATGAAGAACAGGAACTTTATCATCGTCGCCCTTCTGGGCATCCTGCTGCTGCTCGCGGTCATCGCCGTGCAGCTTGACGGCATCACGGACATACTCAACGAGTGCATGGTGTACGATTAACGGAAAGGAGGATTATATGAAAGACTTTGGAAAGTACATCATCGAGAAGTCAAGGGAATACTCCGGCGATGTGGCCATCCAGCTCGCCTACAGGCAGGGTGCCGAGGAGGCCATGAACTGGGTCAACGAAAGGATGGCGGACTTCATCCGGAAGAATACGGAGGGGGCAAGCTGATGGTCTAATTATTCGTCTTAAAGGATGTCGGTTGTTGTTTGCGAGAAAATGTTTCCCGTTCCAAATAAAATATACCATGGAGATATATTATAGTCTTTTATAAGACATGTAATATATTCTATTTTTAGCACTCTGCGTTCCGGCTCGTTACGCAGAGTGCAAAGGTTCCAATAATTTATATTATATTTTTTTGCAAAAGAATTCAGACTTTTTAGTTTGCGTTGACCTATTAGAACATCTAAGGCTATAAAAAATCTTTTTGTTATAGCTATCGCTTCAGGTGAGACATTAAACATTACTCCTGTTATTATGTTCGTCAAGTAATCGCATTAGCATTACTACAAGTTTATTTTTTATTTCCTGCATTACATCTATTTGGTCTTGCTGTCTATCTACCTGATGTTGCAGTTTAGATATTATAGCTCTTTGACTCTTTATGATGTCAATGGCTTTGATATGGCTTGACTTATAGAAGTTTTCCATATCTTCACTCATTGCGTAATTGTTTATAGTTGGACTGTTTCCAGATATTTGCGTGCTGTTTCCTTTTATGGAATTATCACTTTGTCCTCCTTTTGAGTTTAGTTCATTACTTGCCATAATCGTTATATTAAATTATTACTATATTCTTTTGTTACACATCCTATGACTAAGTCTACATGCCGTATAGATGATTTGGGTATTTTTATAGGAGAATGTATTAGTGTTCCATCTGGATAAGTTTCTGTATTTGAGCTATATGCTAAAATATAATTTTCCCCTCCATCTTGAAGTCTTTTCGTTATTCTAAACTCGGTCGTTTCAATACAGTAATTTCGACCCCATATTAGCAGATTGGTATCATATACACGTTTTAGTGCAAGAATAGATCCACTGGGATATTCCACCATGCTGTCCCCATAATGCCGTATGGCAGATGTAGCCTCTCGGAACCAATCTCCAGTATCAATGTATTCTGCAACGGAGTTACTATCAAGATTAGCTATCATAGAGTTTGTTCCTCCAATAGTAGAAACGTCATCATAGAACGGGATTTTGTTCCGTTTGTCTTCGTGAGAGATTTCGTTACTGTTAAGAATTACAGCGTTCCCATGTATTGCATTTGCAGAGTTTGCTCCAGATGAATTTATAGTGTTTTTATCAGATTTAAGCATATCCCCTCTTCCGCTAATAAGCCAGTCCATATTTAATTCGGGATAATGAGCTGATATTAGTTTTTTTGAACTGTTTCGCATATTAGAATTTGTACTTGAAACAAAACCGTTTGCTAATCCAGTTATTTGCTGAAATTGAGACTCGTTAATTCCAAGATAAGCTATAAAACACTTTAATCTTTCTTGCACCTCGTTCATACTCTTAATTATTCTTAACGGCAAGTAAATATTTAGATTAACCTTAGGTTATTCTAAATTTATTTATTACCTTTGCATTGTAATATTAAATATAACGATGCAAAGATAAAGAAAGTATTTGATTATAGCAAGAAAATGGAGAAAAACAGAAAAAAAATGACCCTGCGGGGCTATTATGAGGGTCTTCCTGACGCAAATTGTCCGAAGACGGATTTCATCAACGAGGTCGCCTCAAGGACAGGAGTTACCTCTACGACGGTTAGAAATTGGATTTTCTATGGCATGAAACCTGCTAATGAAAACCATATTAAAGTGTTGGTAGATGTTACAGGAATACCTGCGGATGAATTATGGATGGATTAGAGTTCTACATTTTTGAAGGTGAGCTTTGGTGCAAGTCTGATGACGGTAAAAACCAAGTCGTAGATGAAAGTCAAACAGAACTTATCAAGTCTGTATTGGAGGAGATAAGAGAGTGCTACCCTGATGCTTACAAAGCTCTAACGAAAGAGTATCAAAAGAGTTCTTTGAATGTTCCGTACTATCAGTACCTTATCGTTAGAAGATTTTGTAAATGCAACTTCGGCAAGTTAGATGGGACTAAGTCTGATATAGACAGAACGGGTAGATTTAACTTTGAAAAAGTTGAGTGTCCTTTAAGGGGGGAGTGTAGGTTTGAGGGAGTGGTTTGCTCGCCGAAATTCAACTCAAAACTATCTGAAGCAGAGTTAAGAGTTATGAAACTTATCTATCAAGGAGCAAGCAAGGAAGAGATTGCAGAACGACTGTACCTCTCTCCGAACACGATTAAGAACCATATCAAGTCTGCATACTTGAAGTTGGGGATACATGAAAAGTCTGATTTTATCAGATATGCGAATGAAAATAATTTGTTTAACAATTAAACACACTAAGAGCAATGAGTTTATTTAAGAAGCCTTCGGAGTTGGCTATTAACTCCACGATTAAAGTGTTAGTTTACGGTGCGCCTGGCATGGGTAAGTCAACTCTCGGCCTTTCAGCACCAAGTCCTGTGTTGTTGGATTTTGACGGTGGAGTTCAACGAGTGAACGGAGCGTTCCAAGTGCCAACCTTGCAGGTTGAGAAGTGGGATGATGTAATCTCCGCACTCAACGAAGATTTGTCGGAGTACAAGACAATCGTCATCGACACAGCAGGTAAGGCATTGGACTTCATGTCAGCCTACATCATCAAGAACGAGCCAAAGTTGGCCAAGCGTGATGGCAGCCTTTCACTTCAAGGGTTTGGAGCAAGAAAGACTATGTTTATCAATTTCTTGAAGCAGGTCAGCATGATGGGTAAGAACCTCGTCTTTATCGCTCACGAGCGAGAGGATAAGGATGGTGAGCAGAAGATTGTCCGTCCAGAAATGGGAGGTAGTTCTGTCGGCGACCTTATCAAAGAGCTGGATTTGGTGGGCTATATGCAAGCCTACGGAGAGAAACGCTATGTCTATTGGGGCGTGAACGAGAAAGCATACACCAAGAATACTTGCAATCTGCCTAACGCTATGGAAGTACCGACTATCATTAATGAGCAAGGTGCTGTTACAGGCGAGAATCGCTTCCTTTCTAATATTTTCGAGAGTTACCACACCTATTTGAAGAATGAGCGTGAAACTCGAAAAGAGTATGACGAACTGATTGAGTCTGCAAAGGAGGAAGTTGAAGCAATCGTAGATGCAAGCACTGCCAACGACTTCTGCAAGGCTTTCGCAGAGAGTAAGCAGATTTGGGACAGCAAACTGAAAATAGGTATGCTTGTTAAGGCTAAGTGCGACAAGTTGGGATTGAAGTTCGACAAAAAGACCAAGAAATATGCTTAAATACAGATTTTATCCGACCTTGCTCGATAAATTTTCTAATTTTTTAGATACGCAGGCGGAGGATTACTTCTACCAAGACGAGCAAGGTGAATGGCATAAAAACTATAACGAAGCAGACGAAACGCTCCACTTCTCGCAGGAAGAAGTGGATGCGCTTCTGAAGCAGGAGTTATTGGATGCCATAAACAAAGTGCCTCACGAACCGTCAGAAGCGGCAAGTAAAGGAACTGCACTGAATGAGGTAGTAGATTGTCTTATCCATCATCGTAATAGCGACAATGATAGCGTTAAAATTTGCAAGGCAGACCTCAACGGAGTTAAGGCTATCAAGGCTACCTGTGATGGTTTTGAGTTCTTGTTTGACATACCTTTCTGCAAGTCCATTGCTGAGTATTTCAAAGGCTCGTTAAGTCAAGTCTATACTGCTGCAACTCTTGAAACCAAGTACGGAGAAGTAGAGTTGTACGGATATATAGACGAGTTACGAGAAAACAAGGTGTTTGACTTGAAGACAACATCACGCTACGAGTTCGGGAAGTATGCCAAGTATTGGCAAAGACATGTCTATCCTTACACTCTCATAGAGAGCGGTGCTTGTACGGAGATTAACTCTTTTGAGTTCACTGCTTACGTTTTAAAAGGTGGTACAAGTCGGACACCTCTCATCACGGGAGTTCAGTACCCAGAGGTCTATCAGTACGACCATGAGCAAAGCAAGGTTCTGTTGAAAGACATCTGTGAGAGATTTTGCGAGTTCTTGGAAGATAACAGGAATTTGATAAGTAACAAGAAGATTTTTAATGAAGCGTAATTATGGCAAATCAGATTAGCGGAAAAGTATTGATTATAGAAAATGCTGTTACCCTCCCTACAAGGAGTGGAGGCACGTTCACCAAGCGTCAGATTGTCCTTGACGCAAGTCATTACGACCCAATGACAGGACAAAAGTTTGAGAATTATCCTGCCTTTGACTTCGTGGGCAACAGGGTGAATGAGTTGGATAGTTTCAAGGTCGGAGATTTAGTAACGATTTCCTTTGCGTTGAACGGAAGACCATTTGACAAAGACGGCAAGACTATCTACATCACCTCCGTTACGGGGTATAAGATAGAGCCTTATCAGCGCCAAAACAACGGCTATCAGCAGTCCAATGGTGTTCAATCAAACACTCCTACCCCATCAAGTCCACAGCAGCCTACAAGCGGACAAAACGAGCAGCCGTTTCCACCGCAAGTAGATGAGAGTGGTAATTTGAAAAACGAAGATGATTTACCGTTTTAGCGTATGGAAGAAGAAAGAATGACACAGAAAACGGTTGTACTCCAACATCTGAAAAGATTTGGCAGTATTGAGCCACTTACAGCCTTACGAGAGTATGGAATTTACCGTTTGGGGGCAAGAGTGGCAGACCTACGAAGTGAGGGTTACAACATCATCACAGAAACAAAGGCTTCTGTTAGTCGTATCACTGGCAGGCCGGTTCATTTTGCAAACTATAAGTTGGTAGGTAATGGCTCTGTATAATCTCTTGAATGACTATGACTTGCAGAAGTTCAAAGAGAAGTGCAATGAAATGGTGCGTAGGAAAGCCTATGTAGAGTTGAAGAATAAACTCACAACAAGGTCTTTGGCTCAAAATAGTTTCTTGCACGTTTTGTTGGGTTACTTCGGTTCAGAGTTTGGTATGACAATCGAGCAAGTGAAGTACGACTTCTTCAAGAAAAAATGCAATAAGGATATATTCGAGAGAACGAGAATAAACAAGCGAGGACAGCAAGTAACCTATATCAGAAGCACTACCGAGCTTGATAAAGGAGAAATGACAACTGCAATCGAAAGGTTCAGAAATTGGAGTGCATCAGAATGTGGCTTATACTTGCCCAGTCCTCACGAATCAGAAATGCTGTTTTACGCACAGCAACAGATTGAAAATAATAAAGAATTTTTATAACATTAAACAAAAATAAAACTATGCTCGCAGATTTAAAAGACTATCGCCCAGCAAAGATTAACTTCGTGCTTGACGATAAAGCAAAAGAAACATTCAGTGAAGTAATGGTACTCTTCAAAGGTGCCAAGTCATCAAAGGAAGCCTTAAAGGTTTTCAAGGAGAAATTCAACTGCCTATTCCCAGAGGGTGAGTTGGCAACTCGTAACTATGACAATCACGAAATCTCTATGATTAGAGAAGAGTATTGTCTGAAAGAAGAGAACGATGTTCCAAAGCGTAAGCAGGAACTTGCCGAAACGCTGGAAGCTATCAAGGCAATGAAGAAGTCGGCAGAGGAAGCCTACAACTCTATCTTACTTGAAATTGCTGATTTGGCAGCGAGAGTAAAGGAGGGTACGACAGACTTCAAGCTCTCATCGACAGAAACAGTGAGGATTGCCCTCAATGGCTATTTCTTGTTCTATTCGTGGGTAGATGGAGAAATGCAACTCGTGAAAGCTCAAAAGATTCCCGAATGGGATCGAAACACGTTGTGGTCACAGGAGGATGTGAACCGTGAGGCAATGAAAGAATTGTTTGGTATCGAGTTCCCCGAAGTAGAAAAGCCTACGATGAACGAAGACTTGCCCGAAAGTGCAGATGATGACGATTTGCCTTTTGGCGACGATGAAGATGAATAACTAACTACAATCGGTGCGGTGAAATTCCGCACCATTTTTACACACTAAGAGCAATGAAGTATGTTTTACGCGACTATCAGAAACAAGCATCAGATGCAGCGGTTAAAGCCTTTCAAAGTACGAAGAAAACAAACGGATTGATTATCGTAAGTACGGGTGGTGGCAAGTCGCTTATCATAGCAGATATAGCATCAAGGCTTGATTCCCCATTGTTGGTGTTTCAACCAAGTAAAGAAATTTTGCAACAAAATTTTGCAAAACTACAAAGTTACGGAATACTTGACTGTGGTTGTTATTCTGCATCTGTCGGCTGTAAGGATATAAATAGAATAACCTTTGCCACTATCGGAAGCGTGATGAATCACATGGAGGATTTCAAGCATTTCAAGTACGTGCTTATTGATGAAGTCCATGTTGTGAACAGTAAAGGTGGAATGTACGAAAAGTTTATCAATTCACAAGACAGACAGGTAGTAGGTTTGACTGCAACACCTTACCGTCTCAGTTCGTATATGGGAGGTTCTATGTTGAAGTTTCTCACACGGACAAGACCGAGAATTTTCAGTGAGGTTTTGTATGTTTGCCAGACATCTGATTTACTTGCCAAAGGGTATTTAGCGGACTTGAAGTATTACGACCTAACTGCAATCAATATGGATAATGTTAGAAGTAATTCGACAGGTGCAGATTATGACGAGAAGTCTTTGAAAATGGAGTACGAGCGTAGCGGTTTCTTTGACAAGCTCACTACCACCACCTTGCGAGTATTGAAGCCCAAAAGTGGAATACCACGCAAAGGCGTGTTGGTATTCACTCGGTTTGTTGAGGAAGCCGAAAGCCTTGTAGAAAAGTTGAAGATAAAGGGTATATCCGCAGCAATTGTAACAGGCGCTACGACAAAAGCAGAGCGAGAGAGCATATTGCAGGATTTTAAGAATGGAATCGTGAAAGTGGTAGCCAATGTGGGAACTCTTACCACTGGTTTTGACTATCCAGAACTTGATACGGTGATATTGGGCCGACCGACCAAAAGCCTTGCTCTGTACTATCAGATGTGTTTGGATATGAAAACTGAGATTCTTACCAAGCGTGGATTCTTGAAATATTCAGAGATAAGCAAAGATGATAAAGTAGCCGCATATCATGGTGGTAAAATAGTTTTTACTAGCATTGAGGATATTGTACATAGACAGACATACGAAGGTGAGCCTTTCGTTTCATTCTGTAATAGTCATCTTGATTTCAGAGTAACCGGAGAACATGATTTGTTGGTTAAATCAAGAGGATCAGTATGCGACTACAAGAAAGAGAAAGCGCAAGATGTTATGGAACGAAACGGAATGATAATAGTACCTGTTTCGGGAATCGAGTATACTGAAGGACTTCCTCTTACCGATGATGAGATTTGTTTTTTAGGTTGGGTTATCTCGGATGGTAATGTTAATAAGCATAACAATGCCATTCACATTGTTCAATCAGTTAAGAACGAAGACAACATCAAAGAAATAGAGATGGTATTGAAGAATATCGGTTTGCGATATTCAAAAATACTTGCTAAGCGAAAAGGGGAATTTGCCAAATACGCAGATACCTACCATTTCATTGTTTCTTATGGTATGCCTCGTAGAAAGTCAGATAGACTTATAGGACTTACGGGATGGAGTAAGTACGAGAAGTATATTATTGGATGCAAGCAATGGAATGATAATCTTGACAAAATGAATGAGGCTCAGTTTGAGGTATTCATCAACTCTATCTATAGAGCAGATGGAGACCACAGAATAGCTATCGATTATCAAGCAAAGTCATTTGCAATTTCTTGCGGAACGTTCAAGGATTATGCGGATCGACTTCAATCGTTAGCTCTTAGAAGAGGTTGGCGATGCAACCAAACTGAGTATATTGCTACTAATGGTGGTACTCAATATTTACTACACTTCAAGAAATTGACATATTGCACAATAGCGGGGAACTCTGTCAAAGATGGTGCAGTAGGTGGCAAGAAACCATACAAAAGAGCGAGAATCCAAGCTGAATTGTCTAAAGGTGAATATGTTTGGTGTGTCAAAGATAAGTTTGGAACAATAGTTACAAGAAGGAACGGGAAAGTTCTCATCATGGGTAATTGTGGTCGTGCTATCCGACCGTTCAAAGATAAAGACGGTTGGGTTATTGATTTGGCTGGCAACTATAAGCGTTTCGGCAAAGTGTCTGACTTGAAGATTGATGTCGAGAAACCTCACTCGCAATTGTGGTGCGTGAAAAGTAATGGAAAAATTTTAACTAATAGAATGTTTTAATGTTGCAAGAATTTAAGAACGACATATACCCACGCAAGTTGTGGGTTGCTACAAGTTGGGAGGATGTAGAGGATAAATTTGTGTGCCACAAAAACGATGATAAGCCCATAGAAAAGTACGAAGATGGCAACGCCTATACATATAGTTTCGTGATGCACAAGAAGAGTAAGAAATATGGCACGCTGATACTCTTCATTTTGGAGGATAAAATACTCGGTAGTGAAATAGTTGGGCGTATTGCCCACGAAAGCCTACACGCTGTAAATTCTGTATTTGACGAGTTAGGTATAGCATACGATTTGACTAACGATGAGCACGCTGCCTACATGGTTAGTTGGATTGCTAAATGTTGTTGGAAATGTTTGCAAAAAGAAATATACAAAGATGAAAAATAAATGTTATGTGTCCGGCCCTATCAGTGGCAAGGGCTTAAACGAAAGAAGAAAAGCGTTCAAGGCTGCACAAGTCATGCTTGAAGCAGCAGGTTACGAAGTAGTCAATCCTATGGAGAACGGTTTGCCGTCAGAAGCCTCAACCAATCAGCACATGAAACGAGATATTCAGTTGCTCACGGAGTGTGATGCCATTTTCATGATGGATAAGTGGAACCACTCGCAAGGCTGTTATACGGAGTTTATGGTTGCAACGGCAATCGGTTGCGAAATAATCTTTGAGAGCAACATGAGTGAAATAGAATTAGGCGAAAACAAGCGATTTAAGACGATATTCAGATGATGAACAAATACTACTTCAAAAAGAAGTCAAAAGACGCTCACAGCGAAGAAAAAACGCATAGAAAGAAAACCATACGGAGTAAACCTAATCTCATCAAGAAACTTGATAAGGTTTTCTCGGCATATATCCGTTTGCGCGATGTGATGCCAAGTGGTTTCTTTAAGTGCATTTCTTGTGGGCAGATAAAGCCGTTTGAGCAAGGAGATAACGGACATTACGTTAATCGCCAGCACATGAGTTTACGGTTTAGTGAAATGAATTGCAATATGCAATGCAGAAAGTGCAATCGTTTCGATGAAGGTAACATCATGGGCTATCGGCAAGGACTTGTGAAGAAGTACGGAGAGCAACGTGTAGTGTTGCTTGAATCGAAGAAACACCAGACTAAGCATTGGTCGGATTTTGAACTTGAAGCGATGATTAAGTACTATACCGCAGAGGTCAAAAGGCTTAGTTCGTTGAAGGGTATCAAGGTCAATATCTGAAAAAATGTTAGCAAAAAGAATTTTATTAGACTAATCTTAGGTTAATATAAATAAATTTACTAACTTTACAAGCGAATAACAGAATTAAACATTTTGGAGTAACGACCAAATGAAAAAAGAAAATATAAAATCAACCCCTTAACGAGTAGGTCTGTTCGTTACTTTAGGACTGAAAGTTAGGGGCGTTGTTATTTTAGGAGGTTTATAATGAAGGCTGGCGAATATGTGCAAGTCCCTTTGTGGGTAATTAGCCATTTGAAACTAACAGGGAACAAGGCTCTTGTTTACGGTTATATCCATGGATTTAGCCAACATGGAGACGGCTCTCTTCATCTTACGTTGGAAACCTTTGCTTCAAATTTGGGTATTTCAAAAATGCAACTTGTTCGTATTTTGAAAGAACTTGTAGAAGCAAAATTTGTCTTAAAGAGTGAGCTGTCTGGAGAACTTAATAAGAGTCATGTGAAGAGATTTGAGTATGTCGTTAATGAAGACTTCATACCAAGTTTAGCACCGACCAATGGTAACAATATGTTACCGACCAATGGTAACAATATGTTACCGACCAATGGTAACAATATGTTACCGACCAATGGTAACAATATGTTACCCATAAATACTAATATAAGAAATACTACAATAGAAAATAATTCTCCTAACGGAGGGTTAAGCGCAAACGCTTTTGACTGCAAAAATGACAAAGCCAAATCGAAAACAAAGAAAGAGCCAACAATCGTAACTAAGGCTCGAAATATATTTGAACCATACTTTGAGAAAAAGACAGGCGAGAAGTATTACTGGAAAGTAGCAGATGCTGTTCAAATGAAACGGTTGCTTAATCAGTTAAAGTTCTCACGTAAAAGCAAAGGCTTGCCTGTTTCTGACGATGATTTGCTTAGCGCATTACAAGTATTTCTTGATAAGATAAGCGACAACTGGATATTAGCAAACCTTTCTGTTCCGAATATTAGTTCCAAATATAACGAACTTATATCACAAGCAAGGAAACAGAAAGGTCAAATAGGAATTATTCTCCGTGATAACACAGATGAAAAATATCTCAATCAAAAGATAAAGCAATGGAAGTGATAAAAGAACAATCAGTTTTCTCAGACGTTGAGAAAAAAGAAATCTTCAATATCAACCTTGAAGATGCAAAGGGGTTGTTAATGCGAGGTCTAAAGTTCTTCGTGGGTGAAGATGCACGTTGGGCTCCAGAATATGATGAAATCGTTGAGTGGCTCACAGACAATAAACACAAGGGGCTTCTGTGCTACGGCAAGTGCGGTCGTGGTAAATCGCTTATCTGCGAGAAGATAATGCCAAATATCTTCAGATACTATCTCCGAAAGAACTTGATTAAGTTTGATGGGTATGAGATAAACGACAAGCGGCAACTTTTACGGGAGTGTGATTGTGCAATACTCATAGACGATTTTGGAGTTGAGGATGTAGGAAAGATTTATGGGGAAACTCATAATGTCTTCGAGGAAGTAATCAGTCTTGCTGAAAAAAGAAATCAGATGCTGCTCCTTACTACCAATCTCACGCTTGACGAAATATGCGAGAAATACGGAGAGCGGACACTTGACAGACTTCGGTATCTCACTCGCCCTGTTCTATTCACTGGAGAGAGTTTTAGAAAATGACACGCAGACAGGAAATAGAGAGCATCATCATCGGCACTCTGCTGAACACGTTTGATTCGGATTGGTTCGCTGATTGCAGTTACTGCATCACGGCTGATATGTTCACAGACGAAAGGAACGCAAGGATTTACTCTGCCATTATCGAATATCGCAAGACAGGGGACAAGGCTATTACTCCTTATCACCTCTGCGAGTTCGATAATGATTTGCTTCCTCTTGCAGGGTATATGGTAGAATTGGCCGGAGATTACTATTTCCTCGCAAAGAAAGTGGACTACAACGAGAGAGTTTGGCTTGCAAGTCTGATTGACGGGAAGCGGTACAGATACACAGATGTAAAGTTCACCGATTATGTGGCAAAATTCCTGGAAATTGTAATTGGAAAGTACAAAACGCAAAATAAAGCGATTTAAGCCACTTTCTAACGAATAATAGTATAGTTTACCAAAAGCAAGAAATAACGCCGCCACGAGGCTAAAAAGTGTCAAAAATCGAATTTAACGAGTAAAGATATAAAGAGCGATGAAAGAGAAAGAAAAAGTGAGGATTATCGGAGAGGGGCAGTTGCAACCGCATGATGACAATACGGAGGTTGCGGTGCTGGCTACTTTGATGCGGTACAATGAAAAATTCAGTGAGTATAGCGACATGCTTACTGCTGAAATGTTCTATCAAGAAAAAAATCAGTCCATGTACCAGTGCATATCCGGAGTGATTACGGAGAATAAGATTGCGGACATAAAGGCATTATGTAATTACGCTAAGACACATGAATTACCATATCCAGTTGACAAGATCTGTTTCTTGAATATAGTCAAGTTCTTTAGCATTGACACGCTGGAACAGGATATTCAGCGATTACGCAAGATGTGGAAGCAAAGGAAACTGTGGGTAGAACTTCATCTGGCTTCACAAAAGGTTCTCGACCCGATGGAAGATTTCGATGAGGTCGTAAATGATACGATGAACACCCTCGGAGAGATACAGAGCGATATGGCGGATAGTGGCATTTATTCATTTGACGATTCTGTGGATGAACTGAAAGAGATTGTTAATGACAATGCCAAGGGTAAGCGCAAGAGCCTTGAAACTGGCTTTAGATTGTTTGACGAGCACTTTCTGCTCAGACCGACAACGCTGACAATAGTTGCGGCTTTTACAGGCTGCGGTAAAAGTAGTTTGGCTATGAATATCGCTATGCACACGGCTGAAAAGGGTAATCCTGTTGCCTACTACTCTCTTGAAATGGGAAAGTCGGAACTTGCTGCACGAGCAATCAGCGGTAAGGCTGGTATTTCATCAAGCGTGATAGTGAACTGTAAACTTGAAGAGTTCCAATTACAGCAGTTTGACAGGGCTATCGGAGAAACGCAAGGTTTGCCCATATACATAGATGAACGAGCCACTGTGTCGTTTGATAACACGATAAAGTCTATCAGAACGCTTGTGAGAACAAAAGGCATAAAGTTGGCCGTGATAGACTACTTGCAGATTTATGCACAGGTTGGTAACAGCGTAGAAGCAAGTCTGGCGTATATGGCTCGCTCTGCAAAAAACATAGCAAAGGAATGCGGAATAGCCGTTATTCTGCTTTCTCAACTTGCAAGAGGTAAAGACCACCCCACTATTAACCAGTTGCGTGGGTCTGGACAAATAGAGGAGAGTGCAGATAATATCGTTTTGATTGACCGCCCAGAAGCCTATCCGAACAGCAGTATCAGATACGAGGGTGATTTCAGCGACCAAGATACACACGGAACGGCAAAACTGATACTTGCTAAAGGGCGTGGGGTTGGTACAGGTAATGCGCTTGTTGGATTTGATGGTAGATTTACGCAGTTCTATGAGTTGGATAATAAACCGCAGGTAGAGGATAATATGCCATTCTAATGAGTGAGGTTAAGTCGATTGGAGAGGTGATTTTAGAAATAGCCGCCAACAAGGAGTATGAGAATAGTGCTATTGCGCAATGGTATAATCGTAAAAGAAATGAAGATGATGAAAGAAATTGAATTTATCAGCCGTTTAGTTGAAGATAATCAGTATCTGACAACCGAGGAAGAAAAGGGATGGTATAGGTCTGCCTTGTATGCAGCATTGAATTGGGGACATAAGATTGACCGAGAGCAAGAGGCATATAGAATGGAGCAGAAGCGTAAAAGTATCATCCATAGAGCATGAAAAATGTATGATTTGTTGATTTTCAATGCGTTACATTTTGTAATATCGAATTTTTTTATTAATTTTACATCGTAATATAAAACATATAAGAGCAATGAAATCGTTAAGAAAGAAAGGAGATTTTGAAAATGTATAATGACTATGATTATCCATTAGGTGCAGATAATTCTTCAGCACCTTGGAACGAAGTAGATAACCCGGAAATCGAGCGTGATTGTGAGGTAACAGAAACAATCGCAAGGAAAGTTACTCTCTCTACTACTGACTATGTAGCAGAGGAAGATTGGGATGATGATTTTGGAAAGTGTGTTTCTGCTGATACTTCTGATACTGATTGGGCTAAAGAGTATTCTAATCAGGAATACACAGCATTGGAACTTATTGCGAAGTTGAAAACCTATGTAGAGGAGGATATTAAGAATACATCACTTAACACCAGCAAAGGTAGAGAGCTGCAAAGGTTGCTGTCTGCTTGCGATGGTTGGGAACAGGTTGAATTAGAAGTTGAGGAAGTTTAACCTATGAATATTTTTGAGAAAATCCTACTTAACTATGGCGGTTATATCCTTATCTGTGTGCGCAATGTGTTTCAAGTGAACGAAGCATATGAGCATTGCGCAGAGATTAACAAAGTGCTACAGAAACATGGAGTATCTACTACAATGTCGATGGAGGATTGGCAGACTGAAATGTGGCGTAAGGGTACAAGTGGAGTTCCTGCAATAAAGAACTCACCCTACTACTTCTTGGAAGCACTGCGAAGGTGTAAAGAAGATGGGCTGTTTGATGAAATAAAAAATGCTAACTATTAAAAGTTAAATAATCTTTAACTCATTGATTTTCAGTAAGTTATATTTGGTAATCTCGCAAAAAATGACTACCTTTACATTATAAAAATAAAACAATAACAATTAAAAGAAAAGAGCAATGAAAAGAGTCGGAATTTTTACTATTGGGAGTTTGTTATTATCTCCATTTGTAGTTTGTTTGATTAGTAATAGTTTGCCTTTGATAATCGGAGGTTGTGTCTATCTCGGTTTACTTCTTCGGTTTACCCCAAAGCGTTGGAAAAGGCGCTTTCTAATGGCAAGCGCAAGATATTCAAGGATTTTAGGTTAAATAAAGATTAAGAGCAATGAAACAGACAAAAGAAATGAAGTCACTTCAAAAGAAGTACAATAAGATGGCTTACCAGTACGACCCTTGGAAGCAGCAGATAGTCGTTGAGACCATCAACGGTGAATATGTAATCGAGTTGCTGACATCAGACAGAGAGTTCCATCTTATCAAGGTCGAGCAGCATGACTGCCAGGACATCATCGGACTGGACGCAATCAATGAGAAAGTTTCTTCAATGATTGCAAGTGGAGAGGTTAAGAACTTATATATTGATTCACTCTAAAACGGAAAAGTCATGGAGCACGATATGATATTGGTCAAGGAACTGTACGACTTCATCTGCAAGTCTGAGGGCATCAAGAAAGCAAGTCTGTATTTCAAGCGTGTAGGCAAAGGCGGTGCTTGCTGTTCCTACTCTGGAAAGAAAGTCTATTCCATCCAGATAGATTTGTCGAGAATCTGTATAGGTGCTGCCTATGCTCTCTGCCATGAGGTCGCCCACCAGATACTGATTACGAGTGATGGCAACGCTACTCACAACAAGGCTTTCAAAAAAGAAGAGCAAAGACTGGTGAAAGCGTATGCAAATTGTTCAATCGCACGAAAGTTAATCTTTTGAGAGCATGAGAATGACTGTTCAAATAGGCCATGTTTCTCTGGATGAGGAAAAGTTGAATGACTGTCTGGAATCCCAGAAACGATACATCGTGACGAAGTACAAGGTGTATGAGATTCGGAGCGTGAACTATAAGCCAGAGTATCTTCCATATTACGGAAGTCTCGTATATTCGAGCCAGACACCCATCATCAAAAGAGGGTATGAGGCTCACACAGCAAAAGAAGTGAATGAGTTAATCGGATATGAATTATTAGCACATTAAAAACAAAAGAGCAATGGAAACGACAAAAGAAACGGTTGTAAAGACCAAAACAAAGATGTGGAAAGGCAAAGCCTACACCATCGAAATGACAGAGACCCAGTTAGCAGATTTGCGCCACCAAGCCGATGTCTGCAAGTTGAATGGTTATGATTTTGGCTACTTTCTGAATGAGTGGCTGCCATCATGGATGAGAGATGATTGGCCGGAAGTTGCAGCAGAAGTGTTTGCTGAATCCAACCCAGAGTTGAAAGTGGGTCTGGGAGCCACCATGAACCTCTGGAGTGACCGCAGAGCCATGACCATTGTCGAGGTAGTGACACCCAGAAAGATAGTTGTGCAGGAAAACGAAACGAAGTGTATTGACTACTACGCAGGTAATTATGAAGTCCTCGATACTATTGCAGAGTATATGGGCAAGCATACGTTTACTTTACGTAAGAATGGCAGATGGGTTGAAGAGGGCCAACCAAAGAAGTTTGGCAGCGTTACTCTGACCGTAGGATTTCGCAGACATTATATTGACCCATCATTTTAGGAGTATGAAGACGTATATTGTTCATCCTGTCGTAGATAATCACATCTGGATTACTACCAAGTATAAGTCTGGCCGTAAGGAAGTAGAAAGAATCGCTTTCCAGATTGACTGTCCGGGCAAGTGGTTTGATGAAGAGTATAATTGTCATGTTGATGGTTGTGACTATCCGTTTGCGACTGTTGATGAGGCTCTGGAACATGGGGCAAAAGTGCTTCAATTCAATGGAGAGCCGTATAAGTTTGTTCACACCGATAAAGAGTATAATATCTATGAAGTTCAAGTGTAAGATTTTAGAGACCCACACCGCAGAAATAGTTGTGGAAGCGTCCAATAAGGATGAGGCGTTTGAAAAGGCGCAGTCACTCTGGGAGCAGTCAGAGGTAAAGTATGATGATAACAATGTTGAACATGAAATCTATGTTACAGGTCACATCATCAGAAACTAAAACAAAGAGAGCCGTGGAGTTGCTGAAAGATGGTCAGACTAAAAAGGCACTGGCTATCTTTCGCACCTTTCGCCTGGGTTTAACACAGGGTGAGCGCAGAACCATCCAGATTGCGAGTGAGGTAGTCAGCGGTCATGCACATTTCTATCAGAGCATCGGCATTGATACTGATTTGGAACTGGAGAAAGCATTGGTTATCTTGCGTTCAAAATACCTGTAAATCCAAGAGTTAAAAAGAGTTGGTCGGTTGAAAATAAAGGTTTTTGCGTTTTGATATTTCAGAAAAATACGCTATCTTTGTAGTACAATAATAAAGAATAAGAGCAATGAAATCAATCAAATGTAACAACTCCAACAGCAAAGCTGTGACTTTCTTCCCAAACGGTGGAAGAGCCGACCAGATAATGGTTTTCGCCACACAGGATGGCGAGTATTGGTTTTCAATCGGGAAGTTCTACAAGAGTGAGAAATCCGCAAAGAGAGCCGCAGTCAAGACGATGCTCAAATATGGGTACACCTTTGATGCACAGGAAATGGAAAGTTTAACAATCGTATAAAATCAAAGAGCAATGAAATTACTGACAAAAGAAATCGTGAATCGGCTGAAAAACTATCCTCTCTACTCACAGGATGGTAAGAAAAAAGAAGCCGTTGCAGTAGCAAAGTTCTTCTTGCCGTTAGGCACATGGATGTGGTTTGTCATGGAGGCCAATTTGGATGAAAACATCGCCTATGGAATCACTGTTAATGGAGATGGAGAGTGTGAGTATGGGTATTTCTCACTGATAGCACTTCAAGAATTAAGAGCAACACGCTTCCGGCTTCCTGTTGAGCGTGACATTGCTTTCAAACCTACAAAACTGGCAGACCTTGATAATGAGTTCGTCCAGAAGTTTCTAACCAGAATGTATGAGGAGGCATGAGCATGAAAGAGTGTTGTGAAAATTGCAAGTTCTGGAAGTGTATGGGCTACCACTACTATGAATGTACCAATGAAGAGAGTGAGCGCAACGGCCAGTCTATGAGCCGATGTGAAACATGTAACAAATTTGTGGAGGAATGAAGATGGGAAACAGTCAAGAATTGTCACCTATTATGAAGCAATGGCACGATATTAAGAGCAAGCATCCAGACGCAGTATTGCTTTTCCGTTGCGGTGACTTTTACGAATCCTACAATATGGATGCCAAAGAGTGTGCAAGTATTCTGGAAATTACGCTGACATGGCGTACTAATGTTTTTCCCCACAACCATGAAACCTACGATGGAGCAATGGCAGGGTTCCCACATCATGCGTTAGACACCTATCTGCCAAAGTTGATTCGTGCAGGTAAGAGAATCGCTATATGTGACCAACTGGAAGACCTCAGACTGACAAAGAAGTTAGTCAAGAGAGGTATAACCGAATTAGTAACACCAAATAAAAACAAAGAGCAATGAACACGTATTCAAAGTATTGTCCTAATGTCTTCGTGGCAAAATGCGAAGAGAGGCATGAGAAAGGCGAAACGATTTTAGTAACTACAAAGTACAGTAAGGAGAATGAGCACATCGTGCATAATCTGGTAATGGAGTGTGGCGGTTTCTTCTACTACTCCATCACCAGAGCTGATGGTTTCAACTGCCAGGAACGTGCGAAACGGAAAGCCGAAAAGTACGAGCAAGCAGCCATCAATGCAGATAGGCGCAGCAAAGAGTTTTTCCAGAAGTCAGAGAAACACGCTGATTTTCTCTCTCTGGGAGAGCCTATCAAAGTAGGGCATCATTCAGAGCGCAGACATCGAAAGATGATTGAAGACGCATGGAACAACACAGGAAAGATGGTCGCTGAAATGGATAAGGCAGAAGCCTACCGTGACAAGGCAGAGGCGTGGGAGCGACATTCCGAGGACATCAACCTGTCAATGCCAGAGAGCATCGAGTATTACCGTGCCCGACTGGAAAAGGCTACAGCCTACCATCAAGCAATGAAAGAGGGAAAGATTGAACGCAGTCATTCCTACTCTCTGACTTATGCAAAGAAAGCGGTCAATGAAGCCCAGAAAAATTACGATATTGCAGTCAAGTTGTGGGGCTAAAGATTTAGGATGAATCCGTTGGCGGTACACACCTGTTTCAAGGTACAGGGCATCCACAAGCGCAAAGAGAGAGTTATCCGCATTTCCACCTACCCTTGAAGTTGCACTCTCGAAACGTAAGATACAGACAAAAACAGGAACTTGAAGCGAGCAGGGAGATTAGAACTGCCAGAATGTTCTACCAATGACCGATGAGGTGATTCGGCACTGGAGCACACCAGTAATCAAAGCCGTTAGCCACTATGACGTTACAGGGGAGTGCAAGCAACCGCAGAGAGTGTAACATTGGGTGATAAAGGAAAGCACATCTTATAAAGGGAGGGCGAACACCCTAAGCGCATGAACATCAATAAAAGAGCAATGAAAGAGTTTGAAGCAATCATTACCGAGACCTTACAGAAAAAGGTTAAGGTCAAAGCGTCTAATGAAACAGACGCTAAAATAAAAGCGTTTAATATGTACGATAACGAGGAAATCGTTTTGGGTTCAAATGATTTTTGGGACTATTCAATCGAAGTTGTATGAAAGTAACCGTAGAACGAACAAGCAATTGGGGTTGTGAAGAAAAACCAATTGACGAAGCTGTACTTGTAAATAGAACATTGCATTATCAGGACAGAATAAATGTGTCTTCTATGGAAGAGGCTAAGACGAAGTTTTGGTATGATGAGTTTATATCTTCAGGCACAAATCATCGGGAAGAAAGAGGATGTATAGTTAGAGATTGCGAAAGAGAAGAAGATGTATGGGAAATCGAAATAGAAAGTCTTGATGATATTCTCCGCTTGTTTGACAAATATGGTGATATTATTATTAAGAGCAGCATCTATTCAGAATACGATTTTAGCATTGAAATATACGACACATATAGAGAGTAATAGTATGAAAGCAACAGATAATTTCAAGCGCACTATCCAAGACTATTTAGAAGTGCGTGCCAAAACAGATGAGTTATTTGCAAAGTCCTATGCCAAGCCCAACAAGAGCATAGACGAGTGTGTTACCTACATTCTGAATGAAGTCCAAAGGAGTGGTTGTAACGGCTTTGAGGATGATGAAATTTTCGGCATGGCAGTTCACTACTATGACGAGGACAATTTAGATGCTGGCACGAAGATTAACTGCAAAGTGGTTGTAAATCATACGGTAGAACTCACCGAGGAAGAAAAGAAAGAGCTAAAAGATAAGGCTCGTAATGATTTTTACAAAGAACAACTTTCCAAGCAACGTGAGAGTTTGAAGCCTAAGAAAAAGGTTGAAGCAAAAGTAGCAGAGCCATCACTTTTTGACCTATGAAGCCAAGAAATAAGATACAAAGGGAAGTAGTCGCTTTAAGTAGCGTACTTCCTCCTATCACAAGCAAGCAAAAGGAATGGGGTATTACTCATTCCTACACAGCAAAGGAGCGTACCTATGCAAAGATTATGTACCGATACTTTGTCCTATCTTCTCGTGTCAAGGGTTGGCAAGTATGCCGTTTCTTCCAGATACGTAAGCAAAGACAGGTCTATGAGGTGATAGAGCCAATGCGCTTGTGGTTCAATGCTGAGGGACACATGGAAGTTGAAGCGATGAATAGATTTTGCATGAGTGGCAGAATAGATAGTTGGATTGTTGATAGCGACCTGTCATTAAAGCAAGTCCATACTTCGTATAGGGACTATACTCTGATGTTGCCTATATCTGCATCAAAGGTTACATCTACTCTCCTCATCTTGAAGCGCAATGGCTTAAAAAGAAGTTTCCATAATATACAGCCACGTGATGTGATAGAGGGATTATTAAAGAACAATATGTTTGAAACGCTTTGGAAATGTAAGCAATATTCCCTACTCCACGCTTTGGCCTATGATTGGAACGTCGGCTACAACGATACCGAGAAGATGGCTGCAGTTAAAGTTGCACTTCGTCACGGTTACAAGATTACTGACGGTAGAATGTGGCTTGATATGATAGCCTTACTTAAACGAGCGCATAAAGATATACGAAATCCAAAGTTTGTTTGTCCTATTGACTTGCAAAAGACCCACGATGAAGCATTGGAACTATACCACAAGCATGAGGAAAAGCAGAGAAAGATAGCTGAGCGAAAGAAGTTGCTCGAAGATAAAAAAGTAGCCAAGAAGTATGAGGTTGCTCGCAAGTGCTTTATGGGCATGGTGCTATCAGACGGTAAAGTTATTATCAAAGTCTTACCAACGGTCAAAGCTGTTATGCAAGAGGGTGAAGCGATGCACCACTGCGTGTTTGCTGCCGAATATTACAAGCGATTGGATAGCCTACTTTTAACTGCAAAGGTTAATGGTGAGCGTGCTGAAACCATCGAGGTGGATTTGAAACGCTACCAACTGGTACAATCTCGTGGGGTATGTAATCAAAACTCCAAGTATCACGATGAGATAGTGAACTTGGTAAATGAGAATATGAGTGTAATTAGAAAATTTAACAAAGTAGTATAATCAATGACACCAACGGAATTTGCTTACCCTTTTCATAATCGCCCTGAAACAGGAGGTTTGGAGTTTATTTCAGTTAGAAAAGGAAAGAATAGGAGTGGCTCAACGCCATACGCAAACAAGAGAAACAGAAAACTTAAGAACAAATCTAAAAGAAAATAACTATGAGTGATTTATTTAATGTGCCACCACAAGTAAAGCCTAATTCAACAAAGTTTTGCAGAACTTGCTTATATCGTCAAAGGTGGGAGTGTGGTAATAGTGTAATACAATATTGTAGTAAGAGGAAAAGTAACAGGACTTTCAACGGGTTATTGAAAATTAAGGTTACCAATCCTGCTTGTTCTTTCTACGAGGATGATGTTGTTTGGGTGAATAATGAAATTAAAAGGAAGTAAGTATGACAATATTTGAATTGCAAAAACACCTTCAAGAAGCATACGAAAAGTATGGGGATATAGAAGTTCTTATGGAAGATACGGATTGGACTGGTGTTGAAAAATATCATATTGAAATTTTCAAGGTTAAAGTTTCAAATGGTATAGTTATGTTATCCAACAATTAACTATGCGTTGCCACTACGAGAATATCAAAGGTGTTGGCAAGGTGCTTATTCCCGGTTGCGATGCAGTCGCTATCAGTGGCGACATTCAGGACTGTATTTGTCACCGTGAGACACAAACCTTTGCTGCTTTTGAACGGCAAGAATATAATAAGGAAGTTCAGCGTCTGAAAGCAAAGATAAAGGAGTTTGAAGATGAGAATGAGTTTTACAGAAAGGTCTTAGAAAATAACGAAATAGAATTAAATTATGAGTAAGTTAATACCTCGCAAGATAAAAAAGGCTTGCAAAAACATAACTCTTGTTTACAACAATGATGAAGCATGTTCATTCAAAGGTTGTGTTCCAAGATACAGACGCAATACAAAATGGATAAGGAAAGTTGTTTGTCTTGTTGTAAAAGAACAGCGGGAATTGCGTGAAAGTCTTGAAAAAGATGCATTTGAATTATTTGAAGAAAAAATAAAAGATTATGACAATAGACATAAGAAATGACATACCTCACGAGATAGCCATAACTTGTTTGTTAGAGGTTATCAAAATGGGCAGAATATCAAATAACAACACCCTGTACTGTTATGATACCAGGTTCCATACATCTTGCGGTACAGTGGTCGTTGCAACAAGAGAATATCGCAAGAGTGATTGTTTTGTAATTTATAAAGAAGAAAAATATAATGAACAGAGTAAACAAACCAACAGAGACCTTCAATGTGAAAAGACGGTGTGAGGAAATCCACGCCCAGTACGGTACAAGTGAAATGGCAAACTATCGCTTACAGCAGATGTGTGATAAAATAGCACAAGATGCCTTCGTTGAAGGCATGCAGAGTATGATAGATAATATCCCAGATTTGGAGTGGGAAGAGTGTGTAGGTGGTTACATCGCCGAAACAGACATTTTCAATTATTATATAGACGTAAATGAAAATGTTAAAGAGAAATATACACTCGAATTCCCAACAGGAAACCCTATATATTTCTTAAATATAGATGAAGCTAAACAAGCGGCTAACAAATACTATAAGGGAAAACTTAAAAAAGCACTGGGATTATGAATAAAGACAAAGAACTTGAATTGAAAGTACAGATGTTCTGTGCTGCGATTGGAGAAATGTACAAAGATAATCTGTTTCGGATGAAAAGAACAGCAGAAGACGTAAACGACGCCTTTAAGGTTTTGAAAGACACAGATGAATAAAGTTAAATTATAGTTAATAACAAAACTTTTTAAGCAAAATATATTTGATTATCAAATAAAATTAGTAACTTTACAAATAATTACAAGAATATGAAAATTTACACATCATACTTCGGTAATAGCAAGAAATTGCAACAGGCGGGTATCAAGGTAATCGGAATAGCCTTATATCCCCCAAGATGGTTTTATGGCATTTCGCTAAAGCAGGTGTCTCCGACAAAGAGTATTCTCTTTGCGAAAGACCAAACACAGGAGGAATATACAAGACGCTACAAGTCGGAAGTCCTCGATAAACAAGATATGCGCCAGTTCTTGAAAGTGGTTGAACAGGCAAGTGGAGGCCAAGATGTTGCTCTCTGCTGCTATGAAAAGCCCGGTGATTTCTGCCACCGTCATATATTGGCAGAGTGGATAAAAGAAAAGACAGGCATTGAAATAACAGAATACGGCTATGTAGAAAAGAAAGAGCCGGAGTATGTTCAAGGAACTCTTTTTTAGCTCATAAATAACCTCGGCAAAGCGGATAGACGCTTGACAATCGGACAGACGATATTTGCGCAAGTAGCTCAATGGTTAGAGCGTTATCTTCCCAAGATAAAGACGGTGGTTCGATTCCATCCTTGCGCTCAAAATAATGCGGAGATAGCTCAGGTAGTCAGAGCGCAGACTTTCCAAGTTTGAGGTCGTAGGTGCAAGTCCTTCTCTCCGCTCAAATGTGTATGAAGTGATACATAGCTTATGAAAGTAGCAGTAATAGGAATAGGTAACGTAGGGGTGGCAATCGCCACTGACTTATCAATCAACGGCCATGATGTTGATTTAATTAAGACGTCTGAAAGAAAGTCGGAAGCATTTGATAGGCTTTTAAGAAATAACAACCGTGTTTATCTGAAAGAAAATACCATCTACACGGAAGCAAAAGTTAATAGCGTTTCTAAAGACCTTGGCAAGATAACCGATGCAGAGGTTGTCATTATCACCATACAAAGCACATATCACGAAGATTTGATTAAGAGAATTAGCCAATACTTGAATAGCAAGCAAGTAGTGCTTGTAATATGCAGTTATATGTCCTCGTTCTACTTCTCGAAGTATTGTTTGGAACTTCCAATGATTGCGGAAGCTACTGGCCCATATTTGGAGGGGCGTGTTGAACTTAACGACAAACCTAACGAGGTGGTTTTCAGAGTAGGTTGCCGGCTTACACGAAGCCCTTTATCTGTATTCCACGATAACAGAAAGGACGAGTGTATGGAGAACCTACAATCCCTTTACAAGGGATTTTCGGCTGATTACTCTGTGATAGAATCAGCTTTGCTCAATCCGAATATGGTTCTTCACACGGTTGGAGCAATAATGAGTATTCCTCGCATTGAGTTCAGCGATGGGAACTTCTGTATGTATCGTGAAGCCTACTCACGCAAGAATAAGGCTACATTGAACATCATGGAGCAGTTGGATAAGGAGAAGATGTATGTCTTAGATGCTCTCGGAGGTAGGAAGATAAACATTTACGATGCAGGAGGTTTTCTTGGAAAAGATCCATTGGAGAGTTTCTACAAGTATTCTGAATCATCGGATAGAGCAATAAGTCCGACCTCTATCCACTCACGCTACATTACGGAAGATGTGTCGCAGGGGCTTGTGCTTTTGGAGGATATTGCACTAAGATTAGACATTATATCTCCAGTTACTTCTGCTCTCATTAGCCTTGCAAGTGCGGCATTGGGAGAGGATTTTAGGAGCAAAGGGCGCACTTTGGAGAAACTTGGTGCTTATCAGTATATTCAACACTTGAAGTATCAAAGATGGGAGAAGCATTAAACGACATAAAGACAAGAACCTTTGGCGTTGAGATTGAAATGTGCAATCTTGATAGGTCAAAGGTTTTTCTGCCGGAAGGATATTCGTGGAGTAAAGACGAGGAAATTGTAAATACAGATGGATCGTCTAACAAGAAATTTGGAGGTGAAATAAATACACCTCCTTTGAGGTTGTGCATGAAAGATTTGCATGACCTCAAATCGCTTTATGGTTCAATGGTTGATGCTGGTGGCAAAATCAAATGGACGGTATATACTCATATACATATATATGCAGGTGATTTGTCCGTAGAGCAACTGAAAAAAGTATTCCTATTTTTCTGCGTTTGCTATCCATATTTTAAGAAATATGCTCAAATATCGAAATGGGACGAAATGGTGCCTATTTTGATGCCGCCACCAACAGAGAAGTATTATCAAGGAGTGCTAAATGCTCAGACTTTCGATGATATGCGAGAGTTGTTTACCAATCAGTCGAAGAAAGGTTTTATCCGCCATGCAGTGAATATTTCCGCTTTTTTTAAGACTAAGACGATTGAGTTTAGGACTTTCCACGGCACCGATGACTTCTATTCTGCGATGAACTGTGTGTATTCTGCATATAGGATATTCTACTATGCAGTAAATAACGAATTAGAGGACTTCAAAAACATTTCATCATACGAAGAATTTAAGGTTGTTACAAAGCTAAAATATAATGTTCCAAGAGAGGTCGTACCCCTTATTTATCAAGGCAACCCATATAGCAATATAGAGACATTTCAGTCGAAATCGTTATCTTACAACTCAAAGCAAGCATCAGCCTTGTATGAAGCGGTAAAAAAGAATGGTCATAAGGAGATATGTATAGTCAATGGCTTTATGTATTACTATGAACTGTTCTTTTATGAGAAGCTGAATATTTCTATATACAGCCAAGACCCATATTGTCATTTATTGTATCTGATAGCTAACGGTAAAGTCACGCTGACCTATAAGAATAAATTGGCATGGTTGGAAGACTATAACGACAAGACTGTTTCAAGGCAGCTTGCACTGGCTCTATATGCAGCAAGCCTGCAAAAGTTCTTTATGAGTAAGAGCGCAAGAAATGACGCTATTTTTGAAGCATTGAAAATCAAGGCTAAGGAATCTATCGAAAAGACGGAGAAAGCCAATGAGAGGTTGCTTAAAATGCTTGCTACTTGCGAATATCATGTAGGTACTTTGCAAGATGCCGTTAATTGCAAAAAGGTGATATTCTTCAATTATGGCAAGGATAAGAAGCAGAAAAGAACATTCAAACTCATTCAAGAAAATAGTGATTTGGATGTGGACTTCTCTGTTGACAGGAATGAGTATTATAACTTAGTAGAAAGTTTGCCAAATGACACATACTTCTATTTTATCAGCAACAGCCCATTTTTGAACAATATGCACAAGTTGGCAATGTTTAATACTTCGGGCGGTGATAGATGGTCTGCAGGAAGATTTTTATATTGCAATAAGCCAAGCAATGTGAGCGAAGTCAGCACTTCGTACAAAGGAAGCCATATAGAGGTAAATGAGGTAGTACCCCCAGACGATTTGGAAATAAGTAATGCTAAAAGTCTGAATGTGGTTAGGGTTAGTCCGGATTACTTATATTGCTTACAGAAGAAATACATCAATAAGGTTGATATGGTAAGTAGATGTACTTACGCTTTTGTGGTTATGTACGACAAATTTACACTTGGTGGGTTCGGTTTTACGCTTCCACAGCATAAAGGGTATGACCTGTTCCAACTGACTGACTTCTGCACAAACAATGCAGTTCCGAGGTTAAGTAAGTTGATTTTGTTCTGCATACAGACCTCGACGGTTCAGAAAGAATTAAGTCGCAGGATGCACAAATTGGTAGAGAAAGTAATCTCTTGTGCTTATACCCACAAGCCTGTGAGCATGAAATACAGGGGTGTATATACGAAAGTAAAAGACCATTGCACTTCCTCCTATCTTGCTTACGAGGGTGTGCTTGGGAAATTTGCCAGCAATAAAGAAGTAATAGACAAGTACCAAAAACTTTTGAAAAATGGAAATTGAAGATAGATGGAAGTATGATAAGGTTGACATAAACCTAATCGACGAGGCAGAACTAAATGCCAACGAAATGAATGGTGAAGACTTCGCCCAGTTGTGTGATAACATTGGGAAGGCAGGGTTAAGTAGCGTGCCATGTTGTTATAAGAAGGCTGACGGAAGATATGTTATGGTCAGCGGCCATCATAGGCTTAGGGCATGCAAAAAGGTTGGCTTTAAGCACCTTGGTATAGTTTATGTTACAGAAGAAGAACTTATGCAAGATGAGGCTATTGCGACTCAGCTTTCTCACAACTCATTGCACGGATACGACAACACAAGCATTTTGAAGAAGATGTTTGAGAAAATTCAGTCAGTGGACTTCAAGCAATTTGCCCATGTGAACATAGACGAGATTTCTCCTGTAAGTACAGACGGAATTAGTGTTTTCGCTTTGAAAGAAAATTTTGTCTTTACGGTTATCCTCTATCCCGATTCTTTTGAAAATTTAGATGAGCTGTTTGGAGATATTCGTGAGCAGGCAAGTAAGAGTGATGCTCTTATCCTTGCAAGCGAAAAGGAGAATGAAAAGTTGCTTTTGAAATTGCAAACAGAGATAGGCAAGCAATACGATATAAAGTCCCCAAGTATCACGTTTGCTAAGCTGTTGGAGTTGGCAAAGGAGCGTTTAACAGAAATTCGTAAGGAAGATGATTTGGTCGGTAGTAAGTAAAAAAGAAATGGAGAATTTTGGCACAGGAAATGTGTTCAAATTCTATCAAGAAGCATTAGGACGAGATAATATCAAACTCGCAGTAGTTGATGAAACGGATAAACTTGATTTCGTTTCAGAAGATGATGTTGTGCTGCTTAGAACAGCAAGTAAGTCCCTCATCGATACTATACGAAAGAAAGGTGTTATGACAACGGCAGAGGATTTCGATACTTATTATCTTGCCAATGACAAATTGCAGGTTAGCAGGTTTCTTCTGAGTAAAGGTATTCATGTTCCAGCGCATCAGTCCATTAATTTTGTGGAAGATGGTAAGGTGTACTTCGTAAAGCCACGATTTGGTAGCGATAGTAAGGGAGTAACTGTTAAAAGCATCTGCAAGTCAAAGGACGAGGTAAGGATGCAAGTTGAGGCCGTCAATAATAGTTGTAGTTGCAAAGCCATTGTAGAAAAATTCATTGAAGGTAAAGAATACACGGTTGCATGCTTCAACATAGGTGGTGAACTACGATGCTTCCCTATCGAGGTGGACTGCAATGAAACTTTCGGAATACAGACATATAAAGGAAAAGCAGAATTTGCAGAATGTGGACTACCATTACAAGATGGTGATCGTAATGAAATAAATTCTATTTCCAAAAGGGTTTTTGAGGCTCTTGGTGTTAAACATCATGCACGGATTGATTTCAGACGGGATAATAATGGAAATTACTATGTTATAGATGTGAATTTGATTCCCGGACTTGGTCCTACTGGCGATTTGGCAAGATGTATGTTATTGTCAGAAAATTATTCATATACAGATACTTTGAATATGGTTATTGAATCAGCAACAAAATTATAAGGTTATGGGAAAGATTGTTTCGATAGAAAAAATGGCTGAGATTTACAAGAAGAAAGGTTGTAACATCACGGCCGCTTGCGCTGCTTTGAATATCACAAGGCAAACATTTTACAACAGAAAAGCAAAGTCAAAGAAACTGCAGGAACTTATCAGTGAAGCCGATGAGTCTTTGTTAGATTTTGCGGAATCAAAGTTGGTAGAGCATATCAACGATGGCGATGTAACATCCTTAATTTTCTTCTTAAAGACTAAGGGTAAAAAGCGTGGATATGTTGAGAAAACTGAACATGATGTTAATGCTAATCCATTCTTGGAATTAATGGAGTCTTTACCTGTTGATGAAGATTGATATAAAATGGCAGAAACGATTTGAGGTTTGGCGAAGCGACTGGAACTTATTTTGCAAAGAAGTTTTGCTTGTAAATCTTGATAAAGAGCAACGAGAGATAATAAGTGCATTACAAACAAACAAAATGATTGCAGTTGCAAGCGGAACGAGTCGCGGCAAGGATTTCGTTGCTGCTTGTGCCGCTATGTGCTTTATGTATCTCACTCCAAGATGGGACAAAAATCATAGACTTGTAGAAAATACTAAGATAGCAATGACCGCTCCAACGGGGCGTCAGTGCATAAACATTATGATACCAGAGGTAAGTCGTTTGTTTAGAAATGCAAAAGTCTTGCCAGGTAGAATGTTGTCTGATGGTATTAGAACGAACAATGCCGAATGGTTTTTGACCGCATTTAAGGCTTCAGATGATAATACAGAGGCTTGGTCTGGCTTTCATGCAGTAAATACGATGTTCATAGTAACAGAAGCTTCAGGTGTAAGCGAAACCACCTTTAACGCTATCGAGGGAAATTTGCAAGGCAATTCACGATTGCTTTTAGTGTTTAACCCAAACGTCACTACTGGATATGCTGCAAAAGCCATGAAGTCTTCTCGTTTCAAGAAGTTTCGTCTAAACTCACTTAATGCTGAAAATGTTGTCAGAAAGCAGAATGTTATCCCCGGCCAAGTCGATTACGAGTGGGTAAAGGATAAGGTAGAAAACTGGTGTACCATTGTTCAAGAGGATGATTTCGATGAGGGTGAGGGAGATTTCAAATGGGAAGGTTTATATTATCGGCCCAACGACTTGTTCCGTATCAAGGTTCTTGGATTATTTCCGAAAGCAACAGAAGATACCCTCATACCTATGTACTGGCTGGAACTTGCACATAAGAGGTGGGAAAAGCTGCAATCAGAGAAGTTTGTGTCAAGGAAACATCCTCTTGTTGGTATTGATGTTGCAGGTATGGGCCGTGATAGCAGTTGTTTTGTCCCACGCTATGGGAACTATGTACCAGAGATTAAAATACATCAGTCTGGAGGAAAGGCTGACCACATGAAAGTAGCTGGCGAAGCTGTACAATGGCTACGTGATGATAAAGCAAAAGTAATGATAGATACCATCGGTGAGGGTGCTGGTGTTTATGCACGCTTGGAGGAACTTGGTTACCATAACGCCTACTCCTGCAAATTCTCAGAGGGAACAAGAGGGCTGCATGATATAACTGGGCTGTATGAGTTTGCCAATATGAGAGCCTATTGCTATTGGGCTGTAAGGGATTGGCTTAACCCGAAGAATGGTTTTAATCCAGCATTACCTCCATGCGACGAGTTAGATGCGGAACTGACAGAAATTCATTGGTCGTTCCAAAGTAGTGGAAGTATTATCATCGAGCCCAAGGAAGATATAAAATCGAGGCTTAAACGAAGTCCGGATAGGGCTGATGCGCTGGCTTCTACTTTCTATCCGAAAGCAAAAGATTATGTAGATGATGCTTGGATATTGCAGAATGTTTTGTAACTTTGTAGCGAAATCTCAGTTTTTCTGACGATTTCATTGCTCTTAGTGTGTTTGTCCGTGATGGATAGACACACTTTTTGTTGCATAACTTAAAGTTAAATAATCTTTAAACCATTAATTTTCAGCGAGTTATATTTGGTCCTTTCGTAAAAAATGGCTACCTTTACATTATAAAAATAAAACAATAACAATTAAAAGTAAGAGCAATGAAAGAGTTAGAAGATTACAATTACAAGGTTACATACTTGGATTATTTGAAATGTATGGCTTTTGTTAGAATAGCTGATGATGCGATTCTATATACAAGCGATAGTGAGCAGTTGGTTACAACTTTTGCAGATGGTTTCTGTACTGCAAAGAACGAAAAGTTTTACATTGAATAAGGCAACGGCAGGCTAACCTCCCTGCCAATAGATGATAGAGCAATGAAGAAGAATCAGAAAATTTTTAGAGTTGTCATCGTAAAAGGTGGCGAAATTATATGGGCAAGTAGTAAGTTCTTCGCAACAGAACAGAGTGCAATCAACGACATAGAAGAACGTGTATCTGAATGGCGAAATACCTATAAGGTTGAAAAGTACTCTCAGCATCCTTGGGATTCTTTTCAAATGAATGAGGGCGAAACGCCAATATGGCTTACAGTACACATGATAGCGAATGTGATAAACGAGAAGAAGTACGCAAAATCAACTTATGGGGTTGTAGAATACGAGTTGATGTAAGGGTAGCAATATGGAATCAATAATAGTTCATCTCAATTCTGTGGTAGCTCATTCTGCTACTAATACTCCAGCTATAAAGTTTAACGAACTAAGGCAGCTTGCGAGGAAAGAAACGGTAGAAATAATTTTCAAAGACGATTGGTGTCGTATCATAGCAAGGCACTCTCGTAAGGTAAAAGTTCCAAAGAAGGCCATTGCTTCATCTGATGGGCTTGTTAAATGGATAGAAGAAAGAATTAAATCAGCATGGAAATAAAATCACAGAAGAAGATATTCAAAGATTAGTTTGTACAGAAAAACAGAAAAGGCAAAAGCCTTGTTGAAAGCAGGGGAGTTCTTGAAGGCACTTGCAATTATTAAAACTTTCAGGCTTGGATTCACTAAAGAAGAAAAGAGAAGTATCGAAATTGCTTACGAATGTTTAAGGGGACATGAGGTTTTCTATCTTTCACTCGTAATAGATGTAGATAAAGAAATTGAACGAACTCGTCAGCTGCTCGTTGATAAGTATTTTTGAGAATTGTTATTGTTAGGCAGTTGTTTGTGAAGATAGCTGCCTTTTTTTGTCCTCTTAAAAAAAGTCATTATTTATTTGTTAATCAAATAATTTTAACTATATTTGTAGCTGTAATTACAAGTATACTTTATGGTTGATTTTAGTTCAATAGATTTTGATAATCGGAATATATCAGAAACCATTTCTTTATTAAAAGATAAGTCGGTATCTGTACCATCGTGGGATAAGCTAAAGAAAGACTACGAGCCTACACTTCATGCTATTTTGTCTGACACAACGACCTTGAAAGACAAAATTAGAAGTGATGGGCAGGTGGATAAGTCGGCTCGTATAATCGTCGGTTTGGAAAAACTGCACGTTAAGAGAATGGCAGAGTTTACATTCTCAATACCTGTTAAGCGTGTGTACTCCAATATTGAAGGCAATGACACAAGAAAGCAAATCAGTAAAGCGATAGAAGCCATTTATCGTAAAGTTCACATATACAGCGAGAATATTAAGCGGGCAAAAGCATTATATGCATCTTGTGAAATATTTACAGTATGGTATGCAGTTAAAAAAACTAATACTCTTTACGGCTTCCAAAGTGATTATAAGTTGAAATGCAAGACTTTTTCTCCTATGAGTGGCGTACACCTCTATCCGTTGCTGAACGAAATGGATGATATGCTCGCGATGTCTTTTGAATATACTAAGAAAGTAAAAGATAAGGAGGTAACTTATTTTGAAACTTACACAGAGGATAAGCACTACATTTGGAAACAAGGTCTTGACAGCGGAGGCTGGGAATCTGTGCTTACGCAAATTACCGAAGATGGAGAAATAGCCAATGGAGAAGATATTGTCTTGAAGAAGATACCAGGTATCTACGCTTGGAAGTCAGAACCTGTCTATGATGGACTGTCTTCGTTTCGATCAGAAATTGAATACTCTCTTTCTCGAAATTCTAACGTTATTGCTTATAATTCAGCTCCGCTTTTGAAAGTGTCTGGTGGCCTTAAAGGTCAAGAAGAAAAGGGAGAGGCGTATCGAATTTTCCGATGTGAAACTGGTGGAGATGTTTCTTATGTATCTTGGTCTCAGTCCATTGAAGCTTTGAAGTACCATGTTGATAAAATGGAGAAGTTGTACTGGGCGCAGGCACAGATACCAGACATTTCATTTGAGAACATGAAAGGGCTTGGAAACATAGGCTATGAAGCACGTCAGGCTTTACTCACAGATGCTCATCTTAGGATTGACGATGAGAAAGAAATGTGGATCGAGTTTCTTGAAAGAGAGTGTAACGTTATTAAGGCTTTTTTGAAAGTGATGAACACAAAGTGGAAAGATGAGATTGATAATGTCGTAGTAGAACATGTGATCACTCCATATATTCAGAATGACGAGCTTGCAGATATAAACAAGAGAATGAAAGCCAACGGCAATAAGCCTATAGAAAGCCAGTTGGAGTCAATTCAGAAGTACGGAAAGAGTTCTGATGCTGCTGCCACATTGAAGCAGATACAGGAGGAAAACGCTGTCGAGGCATCACAGAGTGCTTCTGCATTTAACTTGGATAATCAAGTGTTATGACCATAGAAGAAGCAAAGAGAAAGAAACTTGAAATGGAGCAGAAGATTTCTGCTGCTTTGAAAGAGTTTGAAGAAGCGACAAAAATACAGGTTAAAATAGTGTATTTCTCTCGTTGTACGAAAAGCAATGATTTTGGAGTGGAAGAGGATTATAATTATAATGTAGAAGTTGATATTAAATTATGAAACAGAACATCGCAAAGTTACTCGTAAGATTGGCGAGCAAGATTTATCCTACATACGAGATAAAGCCTGATTATGAGGCAAAGGAAATAGCCATTGCAGTTGCCATCACAAAGAAGAACATTAAGCAGTACAGAAGTTCATGTAAAGATAAGACTTCATATCGAAAGGGTGTTGCTGACATGGTTCGTATTCAGAAAGGTAACAACCATAGCCACATCTTTGAAGCACTTGAAAAGAATTGTCTTATAGAAGATAAGGTGTATCAGAAAGACGGAGAAAAGGTGGTGGAATCACGCTTAAAAGTCTATGTGCGCAAGAGCGAGGAGTAAGGTTGCATCTAAGGAAATTCACTATTGTAGAGAGTGCTCATTTTGCGAAGTAGAAACAAAATTTGAAACACTTAGTTTGAAAGGAGAACCTACTCTCGGAAGATGTCCTCACTACACGAATAAGAAGTATTGCGTGCTATTAAGTCAAAGGGCGTGTGACAAATTCAAAATGAATGGGTAAACCAAGGTTGCCTAATCAGAGAAAGGCATATAAAGAATTGAGTAAACGGCTTGCAGGATATATGATGCAAGTCAGAAGCATATATGAAAGACTTAACGAAAAGGCAGCAGCTATCGTTGAGTCTGTTGATTATGATGGTTCTATTGAGTTTTCTTTTTCTGATTACCCAGAGGTAAAACGTGATTTGCAGTTATTGCAAAGACAGTTTGTAGGTGATATGCAAAGCCTCATCTATTCGGGTACTTCCGCAGAGTGGGCGAATAGTAATCTTTTTCAAAACATCGTAGCGAACAAGGCTTTGAAGTATTATCGTGCGCAGGTTGATGGAGAGAAGTTTAAGCACTATTTTCAAACCAATAGCGACCAACTGCAAGCGTTCCTGGCAAGACGAGACAGAGGATTAAATCTCTCTGCTAAGTTGTGGAATCAGTCGCAGATATACAAGGATTCGCTCGAAGCAACTATCTCTACCGCTGTTGAAAAAGGTATGAGTGCCGTTACCTTATCCAAGCGATTAAGTAAGTATTTACACGACTGGCCGGCACTTCAAGCAGATTATCAAGAGAAGTATAGTAAGGCTACAAGGTGCTATGATTGCGAGTATAGGTCTATCCGTTTGGCAAGGAACGAGATAAGCATTGCTTACAGAACAGCAGAACAAGAACGCTGGAAGCAGTTTGATTTCATTCTCGGATATAAGATTAAGTTGTCAGGCTCACACCCACGATATGATATTTGCGACGATTTGGTTGGCGATTATCCAAAGGATTTCAAGTTTGTCGGGTGGCATCCTAATTGCTTGTGCTACACTGTTCCTATCGTCATGAGCGAGGAAGAGTACTGGTCTGATCACAGAGAGAATAGCCCTAATATGATAACGGTTCCACCTGATAATTTTGGAAAATGGGTTTCAGAAAATTCAGAGAGAATAAATGAAGCACGCAGTCGAGGAACTTTACCTTGTTGGGTTAGGGATAATGAAAAACATATTACTCGTGGATGGAAGAAAGAGTTTGTTTACAACGAAGCTGTTAAGCAGCAGCTTATTCAAAGAGGTTTTTGGTGGCGTAATATGGTTTCTGTGGAAGATTTTCCTAATAGTGCAATTAAGGGATTTGATGTACTGGCATTTGATAAAGTTGTAGAACAGGTTTGTGACAAAAATAGAATATTGATCAAAATTAAGCGAATAGAGGATGCTCTTGACGGGAAAGTTGCACTTAGATACTTGGGGCGTCTTGAAAATGGAAAAGAATTTGAATTATCAAGATACTTTAGGTTTGAAAAAATATCAGGAAAAAATGTCCCAGTGGTAGACCATAAGTTGTTTGTTTTACCAGAAGAATTGCAGGGTAAAGGAATTTCAAAGGAACTCATGTCTGCAATGGTCAAGCAATACAAATCTTGTGGAATAAAAAGAGCTTATATACATGCTAATATTGATGTAGGAGGTTATTGTTGGGCAAAATATGGTGCTGTCGCAGAAAAGAAAGAAGTGGAAATGATAATAGAGAATGCTCTAAATGAGCATAAAATAAGCATTCATGAATATGCGAAAGCTAAGTCTGTGATAGAAAACTATAAAGAGTTAGTTCCGATGCAAAATTTAGCAAATATGTCCTTTGGTAGAAATATGCTAAAAGGCTCATCATGGCAAGGGTATTTAGATTTATCCAACGAAGTGCAGTTTGAATATCTTCGTGATTATTTGCACATTTAATAACTTTTTGTATATATTTGCAGTATGAAAGAGTTGAAAGAAGAACTGACAGCAAAGATGCACTCTGAATTTACAGTGAGTAAAGAAACAGAGATTAAGCATAAAGCAGGTTCTATGTGGAGTGTTGCAGGATTTGATTGCGATGGAACCACAATGAAAGAGTGGTGTGGCTTTTACGGGATAACCCCTCAACAAGCCCTTAAGTACAAAGACTATTGGAGAAAACTCTCAGAAAAGTAAAGGCGGTGTAACAACCGCCTTTATGATATTGTTATTTGAAAGCCTTTCCTAATCTGTCGCCAACGACTGCTCCGTCTTGGAACTCTGACGTTGAATAATCTACCACAGCACACATTTTTATGTCATAAGCACCGTGCTTGATTGCATCATTTAGATAGTATCTTGCAAGAGCATCGTAATTTTGCCCTTCTATTGCATCAATAGCAATTATTAGTACATGAACATCCGTTACCGTTGCTTTAAGAACGCTTGTTCCAGAAATGCTTTCTGCATATCTTACCGCTGCATGAGAAAGCTTTTTATTACCACCACATGCGAATAGTATGAGCGATAATAATATAAGGAAAAGATATTTTTTCATAATGTTTGCTTTGAAATTTGCAAATAGTCTAAAAATCAGAATTAGGCTCAATGTAGTGAATGGGGCCGTAATACAACACGGCATCATATTTTTTTTCGTTTTTATTATGGAATATGAAAATTTTACCAAGTGGAGCTTCTTTGTTTAATGGATTTTCCCCAAACTCATACCGTTTGAAACCTTTTTCATCTATGTACTCTGTAAAGCTGTCAAAATACTTGTCTCTTATTGCTTTTGCAAATTCCTCTCTCTTTTTCTTTGCTTCGACAGCAGTTAATTCTACGTCAGAGAAAGCTGCTGCTGACAAATAAGATTTGTTTTCCTTGAACTGGAAATAAAAAACACCAAGCCCAAATGGAATGTTCCCTATATATCCATTAGTTACAATTATTCTCCCGTCTTGCTCCCACGTATTATCTCCGACATTCCTTTTAATTAGCGACTGTTTTACGTCTTCGTAGGAACACCCAAAAGGAATTCCTAACACAGATTGTCCAATAGATGACAATGATATAAGTAATAATGCTAAAGCTAATAGATATTTTTTCACGATTTATTTTGTTTTGAAATTAACAATTCGATTTTCTTCAAACGTTCCTTGTATTTTGTTTCAGGAAATAGAGATATTGCTTTGATTGCAACACGTTTCTCGCTTTCGTAGTCTTTTGCCTTGCGGTATAAAACAAGCAACCTATCAAAAGAGTGTCTTGCAGGGTAGCAGTCCCCTTTTATGTTGTCTTCATATACTGATATTGCTTCGCTAATTTTTCCTTGCTTCTCAAGCTTAATACCCTTATTATTTAGCTCTACACATTTGTATAACTTTTCCGTTCTTTTTTTTCGTTCAACTCTTTTTGCTTCCAATTCGTCAAGCCGATATTTAGGAAAAGATATATACCCTTTACTGTCCTCTGTAAGCCAGTACAAGTCTTCTGGTATTATTCCTCCTTCCATGAATTCCTGTATAAAGTCCATACGTCTGACCTTTACGTATCCATTTGTAAGGTTAATCACTTTCATTGCTCTTTGTGTTTGATTAGTAATGCAAATATAGTAAAATTGTTTGATTTTACCAAATTCCAAGAGAAAAGTTATTTATATTATTTGATGGCATGTAAAACACATATCTTTAAAGTTAAATAACCTTTAACTTGTTGATTTTCAGTAAGTTATATTTGGTAATCTCGCAAAAAATGACTACCTTTACATTATCAAAATAAAACAATAACAATTAAAATTAAAGAGCAATGAAGAAGTCGGAATTTGTTGAAATCGAGAGAAAGATTAAAAGTGAGTTAGAGAATACTTTTATGCTATACAACTCAGGAAAGTTAAGCAAATATTCTTTTCAGATATTCCTAAAGGGTGTTCTCGAAATTTCTCCTAAATACTTCCTCACTGAAGAAGGTAATCTTATTAAGTTAGAAGATTTTGAAGTTGAAGAATACAAAGATTTTGTTATCTCGGAAATTATAGATGATATTGATAACTGGGGCAATAGATGTATGGATACAATTAATGGCAGTAATTCTTTTATTTGGTCGTTCGTTTCAGATGAAATTTTTTACTAATGACTAATATTTAAGATCAATGGATTTATTTACAAAGAATACGGATTTTTACCCCACACCAATAGAGGTTATCAATACAATGATGCTCGGTGAGGATTTTATCGGCAAGACTATACTTGAGCCGTCTGCCGGAAGTGGAAATATTGTAAAGTGGCTGAAAGAGAATGGAGTCGGAGAAGTTATTGCTTGCGAAAATGACCCTACGCTGTGCAAACTACTGCAAGGTGAGTGCGAGCTTATAGCAGAAGATTTCCTTTCTGTCAAAGCAGAAGATATTAGTCATGTGGATTTTATCGTGATGAACCCTCCATTTAGCGATGGAGTAAAGCACATCAAGCATGCTTTTGAAATAGCACCGGCAGGGTGTACCATTATTTCTCTGTGCAACAGTTCAAATCTCGAACATAGATATACAGGTGCAATGAAGGAGTTATACGAGCTTGTAGAGTTGTATGGTTGTTCTGAATATCTCGGAACTGTGTTTGACACTGCAGAGCGGAAAACCAATGTTGGCGTTTCTCTTATCAAGCTATACAAGGAGGGAGAAAACGAAGATGAGTTCGACGGATATATGTTCTCTGATGAGGAAGATAGTCTTGACAGAAACGAAACGGAGGGTATTGTTCAGTATAACGTAGTAAGGGATATGGTAAACCGTTATACCGCCGCGGTTAAGTTGTTTGATGAAACAATGGAAGCTGCAAACAAGATTAACGAGGTGGCTAAATTCTCAGATGAAAGATTTGATTATATCCCAATCCGTTTTGCAACAGTTGATACAAAAGGTTCTGCTGTAAATATTACTCGTCAGCAGTATAAGAAACAACTACAAAAGTATTATTGGCGTATCATCTTCTCGAAACTGAATATGGAGAAGTATGCTACCAATAGCTTGCGTGAACAAATTAATAAGTTCATTGAAAAACAGGTTAATGTTCCGTTTACTATGCACAATATTTATCAAGTGGTAAGCATGGTAGTACAGACAACAGGTCAGCGTATGGATAAGGCGTTATTGGAGGCGTTCGACCTGATTTGCTCTTTCTCCGCAGAAAACTCAACGGCTGGGGAGAAGTGGAAGACCAATGCCAATTATATGGTTAATCGAAAGTTTATCGTTCCATATGTTGTTGATTACGACTCTCGTTATAGCAGCCTTTACGGACATTTGAGGTTACATTATGGAGGCAATGAGTATAAGATTGAAGACGTTGTAAAAGCTCTGTGCTATATCACAGGAACGAATTATGATAGTATTCAAAATCTACATCGGTTTGTCGATAACAATAAAATGTCTTATGGCACTTGGTATGAGTGGGCGTTCTTTAGGATTAAAGGTTTCAAGAAAGGAACGATGCACTTTGAGTTCCTTGATGAAGATGTATGGATGAAATTTAATCAAGCAGTTGCTAAACAAAGAGGCTGGGTGCTGCCAAAGAAAAGTAAAAAGAAATAAAGTTTTATTTTATCACTCATTTAGGTGGTAGGTGTATCATGCACTTGCCACTTTTTTGTGTTCAAAAAAACCATGCAAAATATTTTTCTTAATTTTATTTGTTAATCAAATAAATTTAAGTATATTTGTAGTCGAAAGCGTGTGAAGTTGCACGCAACAGAACTGGTCGTAATTTCATTGCTCTAACGGTGTAGTTCTACCGACTATGGTCTGCTTGCGTTCACTCGCATTGCAGGCCATTTTTTTATTTATAAATAAATCGCAATGAAGAAACATTTTAGGAAAGTGTTGGAAGCACTGAAAACAAGTAAGGACATTAAGGCGCTTGGGTTCAGTCGCAGAGAGTTGAAGGGTGTTGCTGCCAAGATTGCCGACAAACTTGACTCCGAGATTAAAGAAGATGCAACTGATGATGAAATTCAGGAAGCAGTAGACGATGCCATTGATGCCGCTCTGCCATTCCTCCAGTTCTCACAGACGGTATCAGAACGCCGTGTCCAGTCTTACAAGGAAGCTCACCCTGCTAACGAGGAAGATGATGAGGAATACGATGATGACGATGACGAGCCAGCAACTCGTAAGAATCGTAAGAGTCAGACTTCCAAGAAAGGCAAGAAGAGCGAGGATGAAGACGGTGAGGAATCTTCACTTGCCAAGGCTCTGAAACCATTGATGGATAAACTCGATGGCATGCAGTCTGAGATTACAGCATTGAAGAGCGGCAAGACAGCCGACAGCCGTAAGGCCAAGCTCGAAAAACTGCTGAAGAATACAGGTAAGTTCGGTGAGAGAACGCTCAAAGCCTTCAACCGTATGTCATTCAAGGATGATGAGGAGTTTGAGGATTTCTACGACGAGGTCGAAGCAGACCTTGAAACAGAGAACCAAGAACGTGCCAATCGTGGGCTTGACAAATTGGGTGCACCCGATGCTACTGCCGGAGCTGCAAACAAGCGAGCTAAAAAGAATGACGAAGAGGTAATGTCCGATGATGAGGTAAAGGAGCTGGCTAAACTTTAATCATCGAAAAGTTTAAGTTTAATTTTAACACAAATGGGTGCAAAAGCAAATTTAGCAAACGAGCCGACCAAGATTGTAACTGGTATCGACTCTGTTGTTATCCGTCAGTACAATGGCGGTATTGCAGGTGGCCGCACGCTTGATATGACAGACTTCAAGGAGGATGTTATCAAGGCTGGTCATCTTGTAATCCGCACACTTGATGAGGATAATGTGAATTACGTCTACAAGCCTATGCCTGTTGATGGTGGGGCTTATAAGGCTCTTCCAGAAAAGCATGAGTATGTAGGTGTTGTTGTCTGCTCCAAGCCAGCCAACGAGCCTCTTGTTGGCGTGATGGATGACGGACGTGTGAACGACAAGGCTATGCCTTATCCTATCACGGAGGAAATGCGGAAAGCTATCAAGACGGCTATCCCTACTCTTATTTTTGAACACGATTAACAAAGGAGGTAAGAAATGAAAGAATCACTTTTTATCCAGTTCATTGCCAGCATCTGGCCTAAGCTGGGTCTTTACATCAAGGAGAAGGAGGCTCCGGTAAAGCGCACTTACCTCCACAAGACTATGCTCACTCCTGTGTATAGTTCAGACCAGAAGTGGGAGGGAACATCTGCAAAGACAACCTACGTTGCTGCTGATATGGTAGCAATGGATTCTCCGCTGCCTATCAAGAAGCGTGGTACACTTGCTACTTCCAATGGTAAGTTGCCAAAGGTCGGTATGAAGAAGATTCTTCGTGAGACAGAGATTAACGCTCTTAATATCATGAATGCCCACTATGAAATGACCAAAGATCCAGATGCAAAGAAAGCAGAGAAACAGCGTATTCTCACGAAGCTGCTGAATGATGGTGAAGCTTGCTCTATTGGTATTGACGAGAAAAACGAAGCAAACTTCCTTACAGCTTTGTCTGATGGCGTGATGCTTGTTGAGGATGAGGATAACATAGGCACTGGCTTGCGTGTTGACTTCGGCTATCTTGATGAGAATACCTTTGGAACAATCGTCAAGGGTCATGTAAGCTACGAGGATATTGAGAACATCAAGAGTAAGGCTGATGCAGATGGCAATACCATCACTACTCTTATGCTCGCAAAGTCTAAGCTGAATGAAATCCGAAAGGAGCGTTGGGCTCGTGAGTTGGTTGCCGATGCAGACGATAAGGTTTACACAGATGATTCTACTCTGAAAGTTCCATCAGTCAAGAAGTTTACAGAAGCATTTGAAGATGAGTTTGACATCAAACTGCAAGTCGTCGATCGCTCTGTTATCTTCGAGAAGAATGGTGTTCAGAAGAGCAAGAAGCCGTGGAACGCAGACAGAATGGTATTCCTCTGCTCTGATGTGGTAGGCTCGCTCGTATGGGGTTCACTCGCAGAAGCTACGAATCCTGTTGAGGGTGTCAAGTATGTTACCGTTGATCAGTATAAGTTAATTAGCAAGTTTTCCAAGACAGACCCATTGCAGGAGTTTACCAATGGTCAGTCACTTGTTCTTCCTGTTATCGAAGATGTGGATAAGATTTATGTTCTTGACTGCACAGAAACAAAGTCTGCTGAGGTTGATACCACAGCGGAGCAGTCTGATGCATCTGATGAGTTCACTACCGTAAACGGTAAGAAGTACAAGAAAGCAGACCTTGTCGCTCAACTGAAAGCTCTTGGCGTGAAGATTGCCAAGAATGCAAAGGATGAGACGGTTATCGCTGCCGTCAATGCTTTGAGTGATGAACAGGAGGAAACTCTTTTCGCTAACGTAGAATCCGTATAATTATGAAGACAGTCTTGCAAGCACTCCGTGATGAGGTACATTACCCTATTCCAGTAGGGTTTGTAGAGAATAAACTCATAGAACGCCAGTTGGATGGCGATGTTGAATATTCGTATGAAATAGCGCAGTCCAACGAGTGGAAAGGTGCGCTTGCAGACTGTCTTTATTCTCTTCTGCAAGCCGTGAATTATTCGGAATCTGACAAGAGCGTAGGAGTTCTATCGGATAAGGATAAGGAACGGCTATTGGTTCGCATAAACTCATTGTATAAGTCTATTGGTGAAGCCACGGTAAACCTTGGTCAGCCGATGGTATATATCGGAGAATGATATGGCTGTACTTGATTTTGCCGCACATACACTCAGCTATCAGATTGTAACGCAGGGGCATGAAGACCCGGAAACTGGCGACTATGTAAAAGGTCAAACATCTTGGGTTGATAATGCCTACAAATGCGATATAGTCCCTGCTGGCAAGGCAAATGGAATTGCTATCCCAGATGGGAGCGTACAGACATACTCATACACCGTGTATAACCTGCCACAGGATTGTCGTGAGTTTTTGTACGGAGAGAAAATCCGCATCAATTTCTACGGCAAAGGAGAAGGCAAGGTCTTTACAGTGTTAGGTTTCCACCGCTACCAGCATCAGTGCAAGATTTGGATTTGAAATGGCAATACGAATGGTAACACCTGCAAGCGCAGTAGATAAAATCCTCTACAAGGCATTTGAGATTTTGAAAAATGAAATCTCTATGTGTCTTGCGAAGTTGGGTGAGGAATGTATTGTCAAAATCAGAGACAGGTCGGGTGAGGAAAGTTGGTATGACCAAACTGGCAATCTCCGTTCGTCAATCGGCTATGCTGTTTATGACCACGGAGTAAAGCAACTGCAATCTGCTTTCAGAACTGTTTTACAAGGCAGTGAGGGAAGTTCGGAGGGTCAGAAGATGATAAGCCAGTTAGGAAAGGAATACTCCAGCACCTACGCATTGGTAGTGGTAGCCGGAATGAACTATGCAGACCATGTGGAAGCTCTCGAGAACAAGGATGTATTGGCATCGACGGAACTTTGGGCTAAGGGCGTTATCAACGCCCGGCTTGAAAGAGCCAAGAAGGCCGCTATTGTCAAGATTGAAAAATTGGTAGCATGAAATCAGATATAGACATTAAGGATGACCTTTGGAAAGTAATCAATAAGTCTTCCCTCCTTAAAGAGGTAACAGGCAAGTTGAAGAAAACCTCAGTACGTCCGAAAGGTTCACGCAGTGAGGATATAGTTATCTCCATTCTTGCTAATGATACCAAGCAGAAGCAAGTCGCTTATGTAAATGTCAATATCTATGTTGCCGATGACGATGTAAGCGGACAAAACGAGGAACAGACAGCCCGATTACGAAAACTCTGTCAGATGTCATTCGACCTTTTCGACAACGTGCGAGGAAACGACTTCCGCCTATCTCTCACAGACCCAAACTTTGAATGTGGTCAGAGAGTGATAGAATCGGCAGGAACTTCAGAACACGTGATAAACAATAAAATTTTATATCAAATCATAAACGAATAAAGTTATGTCAAAACCGATTGGATGGGGCAAGTGTCATATTATTACCAAAGACCTTGATACCCCAAGTGCAAAGTGGACAAAGATTGGAACTCCGAAAGAGAATACAACTAAGCTCACGCCTACTAAGGGCGACAAGAAAGAAGCCCCTATTGAGGGTGGTGAGAACGAGGCAGTAAAGTATTCTGCTAACAAGTATGTGCTTGAATATGTATTGCGCCGTCTTGCAGGGCGCAAGAAGCCTTTCAAGGATGCAAATGGTGTAATAGCACACCGCTATGCAATCTTCGTTCAGCCAGAGGATATTACTGTTCCCGGCCCTCGCATGGACAACACCGTTGTATCTCTTGCTGATGAGTTTGGAACAGAGGAAGGCGGGTTGCTCACTTACAACCACGACGGACTGAAACCTGACAGTGGTAATATCGTCAAGTGGAGCACTATCGCTACAGACCTCTCTACAATCGCAGAGGGTGAAACTCTCGAAGATACAGCGGTAGTATTTACTGATGTAGATGCTGATTAAGGTAATCAGATTGTAGGATAACGGACAATGCGGAAAGACGCATGACAGCACGGACAGACGGCAATATCGCAGGTTGGAGAAGCGGTATCTCATTACGCTCATAACGTAAAGAACGGTGGTTCGATTCCACCACCTGCAACTAAATGATTCGACTATGGATAAAGACAAGCAATTAGAGTTAGATATTGCCGACACCATCATAGACAGGCCTAAAGGTTTCAGTGTTGGTCGTCGGCATTTTTATTTATACCCTGTTACCCTCGGTAAGATGCACTTACAGCAGAGAGTAACAGAAAGCCTTGATTTGAACAAAGAACTATTACAGGTCAGTCCATACGCAGAAGCATTAAGGCTCGTAGAGACAAAGAAAGAGGAATGTTGTCTGTTGCTTGCATATCATACCTTACAGACTAAGAAAGAAGTATTAAGCAACCGAACGGTTACTATCCGTAAAAACATCTTTCTGCGCGAAATGGATAATGAGGACATAGCAACTCTTATCCTCGCTTGTCTAACGAACGACAAGACAACATTATTCATCCAGCACTTTGGTATAGACAAGGAGATAGAAAGAATGTCTGAGATAGCAAAGGCAAAGGAAAGCAAAAATACTTTCAGCTTTGGGGGTAAGTCTATCTACGGCACTCTCATAGATGCTGCTTGCGAGAGGTACAAATGGACTTTCGACTATGTGCTTTGGGAGATAAGCTACACAAATCTCATGCTCCTTATGAAAGATAAAGTAACATCGCTCTATCTCACAGACGAAGAAATGAAGAAAATTCATATCAACAACATTTCAGAGTTCGTAGACGGAAACAGCAAGGCTGCTGTGATGAACGCCATACAGGGAATGAGTTGGAAATAAAAGATATACACCTTTACGGAATAGACTATATAAAAAAGACGATGGCAGGACTGAAATTTGATATAACGGGGGATAACGGCAACATGCTCTCTGCTTTGCAGGGGGTCCAGAACGGCGTAAGACAGACGCAAAGAGTTGTTGAGCAAGGCGGAGCAGGTATAGAACAGGTGTTCGGAAAGATACAATCTGCTGCTACTGCCGCTATGGGTGCTTTCTCAGCACAGCAACTCGCCTCAAAAGTCATGTCCGTTCGTGGAGAGTTCCAGCAGTTGGAAGTAGCCTTTGAAACAATGCTCGGCAGTGCAGAGGAAGCTAACAAACTGATGAACCAACTCGTAAAGACAGCCGCCACCACTCCGTTTGACTTGCAAAGCGTATCGCAGGGAGCAAAGCAGTTGCTCGCATACGGTACAAGTGCTAACGAAGTGAATGAGACACTTGTAAGGCTTGGTGATATTGCCGCAGGTCTGTCTGTTCCTCTTGGAGATTTGGTGTACTTGTACGGAACGACAATGGTACAGGGAAGGCTTTTTTCTAAAGATTTGCATCAGTTTACGGGCAGAGGCATTCCTATAGCAAAGGAAATTACCGATCAGTTTGGTGTTGCAGAAGATAAGATTCTTGATTTGGTTGAAGCCGGCAAGGTTGGTGCGGCCGAAGTAAAGAAAGCCATTATCTCCATGACTTCGGAGGGTGGCAGGTTCGGAGGTCTTATGGAAAAGCAATCTCATACCATCACAGGACAGATAAGTAATATCGAAGATGCTATCGACACGATGTTCAACGAAATAGGGAAACAGAGTGAGGGTGGTATAAACACAGGGCTTGCTCTTGTTTCTAAACTCGTTGAGAATTGGGAAACGGTTGCTCGTGTCCTTGGAACCGTTGCTGCTGCTTATGGCATATCAAAAGCTGCTATAATTGCTTATAATGTTTATCAGACTATCCATAACAGATTGTTGCAGGAGGCAGCTTTGCAAAGCAAATTGGCAGCGATGAATAATATCACTCTCTCCAATTCTGAAGCTATGGCGGCTGCACGTACAACATTGTTCTCTGCTTCGATAAAGGGTCTTACGGCTGCCATTGCCGCCAACCCCGTAGGTGCGTTGACGGTCGGGCTTACTGCGTTATTGAGTGTTATTCAACTTGTGAATACTGATATGGACAAGATGGCTGTATATACCGATAAGTTTGGTAAAGATGCAGCCACAACTCTGACTACTCTTGATACCTATTCCAACACTCTTTTAGGGTTATCGGATGGACATGACAAGTTGAAATTATCAGGAAGTACATCTAAGAAAGTATTGGAAGAACTTAACTCTATCCTCGCTGATTATGGTGTTACTCAGATAAAAGAGGGGGACAACATAGATGTTGTTAATGCAAAAAGAGAACAGGCTATTCAGCTCATAAAAGAGGAAAGCATAGAGCGTCAAAGATTGAACGATATCGACGCTGTAAGCCAAGAATATCAGCAAGCTACTCAAGATGCGCAAAATCAGTTGGTGAACGACCTTAGCAATGCTGTTTATAATAAGACTGGAGATACTTTACTTAACAAGATTTTTGGTAGTGCTGATGAAATTAGAGAAAATGCTTCCGCTATCAGTATGATTATAGGAGACGTCGTTAGAAATAACATGAATCTTATAGTTAACAAATCGGGTGAAGAGTACGAGAAAGGAATGGATAAGATACGCTCCAAGATACAGGAGCGTATGAAAGCGATAGGTTTGAGTGAAGAAGCCATCAACAGCCAGTGGGCAGACAATGGACTGTTTAAGTCAGATGATATTATTCAGAAGTATGTTAATAGCATGCAGGAAGCTACCGTAGCTCAAGAAAGGCATCTCGATATGGTAAATAGGTCTGCTGAGGCAGAAAGAAATGCCGCAAGTGCATCTATGGACTATGGGGACAAGGTTGCTGCTTTGGAAAGGAAACTTCAAGGACCAACAGACGGTGTTCATCAGCTTTACAAGAATATCAAAGAACTGATGTCGCAGTACAAAGATAACACGATAGGTTTTCATATCAACTTTGACGGTCAGTTTCCATCATGGATGGGTAAGATGGGCATCCCTGAACTTGAAAGGCTTTCCAAGCGTTTCGCTTCTATCGGTGCAAATTTGAAAGACGGAGGGTCTGCTATTGTCAATGGTAAGCGATATACTAAGCAGCAAGCTCTCCAGCGTTCAGCAGACTATGCAGAGGCGGCTGAAGATAAGCAGAGCAAAAAAGACGCGGCAGGCAAAGAGGCAAAAAGGAAAGCAGAAGAAGCTGCAAAAGATGCAGAGAAAAATAAAAAGAAATATGCAAATGATGCAAAACGAAAAGCGGAAGAGGCTAAACGTGAGCAAGAAAGAATAGCGGAAGAAACGATAAATCGTAACAAGGCTATCAAGGGTTATGAAGAAAGTGTTTTGGAACAACAAAAGGAAACAGAGCTTGCTTTAAGGCAGCATAACATAGACCTCAAGGAAGATAGTTATGAGAAAGAAATCAAGCAGATAAACCTCAATTACGACCGTTTGATTGCTGAGAATGAGAAGCGTCGTAAGGACATGATAGAGGCTCTCAAAAACAATAAAGTCAATGAGTGGCTTAATAAGAACCCAAAGGCGACGAAATCGCAAGAGGGAAATTACAGGAACTCACTCAATCTAACAGACAGCGATTTGAATGTAACGCAAAAGGCGCAACTTGATGAGTATGAAATAATTGCTGTCGAGCAGAGGCGCAAGTCTATATCCGAGCTGTTGATTATGCAGAAAAACTCCTTGTATGAGTATTTAAAGGAATACGGTACAGTACAGGAGCAGATGTACGCTATCACCAATGAGTATGACGAGAAGATAGCCAGGGAAAAGGACGAGAACCGTAGGAAGATACTCGAAGCGGAGAAGAAGGACGCACTCGCCTCTGCCAAATCAAGGAACCTTGCCCTTGACATAGACTGGGGCGCAACCTTTGAGGGCGTGGGTAATGTACTGAAAGACATTGCCAGGGACACCCTGAAAGAGGTCGAGGCGTACATGAAGACGGCAGAATTCAAGGCTCTTTCCCCGGAAAGCAAAAAGTCATACGCTGACTTGCGCAACAACCTCCGAAAGGAGGGCGTAGGAGATGCTACATCCCCGTTCAACTTCGGCATCTGGGGAAAGATAGCCGAGCAGACAAGAGGCTATCAGGATGCCGTGAAGACACTCAAGGAGAAGACCGACGCGCATACCAAGGCCGTAGAGGATTTGCGAAAGGCAGAATTCGATTTGTCCAAAGCCACGGATGAGACTTCTAAGAGTATTGCGAAAGCAAAAGTGGAATCCGCTAAGAAAACCGTCAACGAAACGGAGACAGAACAAGAAAACGCAAAAACTGACGCTGATAATGCCAAGCAAGACCTAACTGACAGCACCAACGCTGCCGCGCAGGGAATACATAATTTCACCTCTGCCCTCAACGAGATGAGCAACGGGTCGCTCTATGGGTTTGCCAACGGAGTAACCAAGCTCGTAACAAGTCTTATGAAAGGCTCTGACGGCGTCGGAAAGGGGTTGTCTGAACTCGGGGGAAAGGTCGGCGGTATCATAGGGGCCATCTTGCAGATTATTGACGCACTCGGGGACGCACCCGCCGAATTTATCACAAGTTTACTCGAAAAAGTCGATGCTGCCGTACAGGCAATCATTACGGAACTCCCCAACATTATTATGGATGTCATCAAGGGTGTTGCCAATATTGTCGGAAGTATAATAGAGGGCATAGGCAGTTGGTTCGGCGCAAAAGACGGTTGGATGAACGGGAGTAACGCCAAGGAAGTGAAAGAGACTACGGAAAGGCTCACGAAGTCCAACGCCGCCCTGCAAGGCTCTATCGACGAACTAAGGGAGAGCATCGATAAGTCTGGCGGGGCAAAGGCCATAGACAGCTACGAGGAAGCATACAAGAACCAGGAGGCCGTGAACAGGAATACAATGGAGATACTGAAAGCCCAGATGAGCTATCACGACAACCATCACTCCAACGCCTACTACTGGAGCCTCGGAGACAGGGAGTACAAGCAGATAAACGACACGCTTGCAAAGTATAAGAGAGAAAATCCGATAGCCAAGACCGCTATTGAAAGTGTCCACAGCCTTGAAGACATCTACAAGCTTACTCCGGAGCAGATGAAGGCCATATCCGTAAACAATGTGGAACTGTGGTCGAGAATGCTTGACGAGGGGAAATACGACAAGTCCGAGTACTGGGAGAAATATGTCGCCCTCGCAGGGGAGCTTGAGGCTCTTACCGAGAAGATTAGCGACAACCTCACACAGACATCGTTCGATAGCTTACATGACGATTTCGTATCGACCATCATGGACATGGACGCTACGGCTTCCGACTTTGCGGACGACTTTACAGAAATGATGGCAAGGGCGTACACCAATGCCGCCGTGGGAGACCTCATGGACGACGACCTGAAGAAGTTCAAGGAGAAGTGGACGAACAAAATGAACAAAGAAAACGGAAAAGTCGACTTCACTAAAAGCGAGATAGACGAGCTCCGCAATGACTACCAGACACTCACGGACAGGGCGTTAAGCATACGAAATGCCATGCAGGAGGCTACGGGATACACAGGGAAACAACCAGAGCAGAATGCCACCGCAAACGGAGTTTCCTCTATCACCTACGAGCAAGCAACGAATATAGATGCGCTCCTTACCGCTGGGAATATCACGAGAGAGCAGATAAAGGACTTGGCAAATGCCGTTATGGCTAACGTATCATCAATGGTCACATTTTCATCATCTACGAACTCGGCAGTATTGGAGATTAAAAACTTAATGGTTTATAACAATAGTTATTTGGAGGATATTTTGAAATGCTCGAAATCCATCTATTCAGAGTTCGCCGCAAAGTTGGATAATGTAAACAGAAACTTAAAAGAATTGAAGTAATGCTTATAGGACAATTAAAGATAAATGGGAAAGATGCCTATACCACGTGGGGTGTCAGTATGGATGATACATCTTTGTCTGCACTGATGACACCTCCATCCGTAAAGGCGTATATTGAGAATAATAACAGAACTGAGCATGGTAAAAGAGTGATTACTACTTCTGTATTTGTGGATTCGCGTGATTTGACCTTGCAGATTAATTTAACTGCTAACGATGAACAACAGTTTTTTGAACGGTACGCATCTTTTTGCGAAGAATTAGCAAAAGGTATTCTTGACATAGAAACCTCATTTCAGCAAGGGATTGTATATCATTGTCTGTATCAGTCATGCTCTCAATTCAGCCAGTTTATGCGTGGGATAGGGAAGTTTGTCTTGAAATTAACAGAGCCTAACCCGAACAAAAGAAATTGAAATTATTTATTTGTTAATCAAATAAATTTAACTATCTTTGCAATATGGTTATACACGACATAGACGGCAAGAAATTGCTCGATGTAATCTTAACAGAGAGTGCCGAGCATGAGCAAGAGTTGAGCAAGTCGGACTTTGTGAAGCTCTCGTGGGAAAGTGATGTAAAAATTACTATCCCCGCTGGCTCGTATATTATCCCCTTTGAAGATGGATTAAAGTACCGTCTACTGAATAGCTACACCCCATCAGAAACAGATAAGGGCTTCAAGTATGATATAAGTTTTCATCATCCTTTGATGTGGCTTAGCCGTGTGCCGTTTCTGTATGTAGAGAACGATTTGAAGCAGCAGGAATGGTCGTTTGAGGGACTGACGGTATCAGCACTTGAATACGTGTGCAAGGCTATCAATGAAGCGTTCGGCATCACGGATGATACACAGAAGTTCACCTATACCCTTTGCGGTACTGTGGACGGCTCTGTCAATTTTTCCGTATCGTCAAACGATATACTTTCCGTTCTTTCCTCTATTGCACAAGCCTGCAAGGATAATAACTGCGAGTGGCATCTATCATGGGAACATCGTGCGCTTTACTTCGGGCAGATAGCCATCAACTTAGGCGAGGAAGTGCCAGTATTGAAAGTCCACGACAACATCCAGACTGCATCAGTAAACGAATCGAAGGAGGATTATTATAACTGTTTCTATCCGCAAGGCTCAACAAAGAACATGAGCCGCAAAGCGCAGGTAGGCACTGGTAATGTGGCCACTCTTGCACGATTAGGGCTTGATACAACCAAGTACCCCGATGGATGTATCTATGTGGGCACAGACGGAAAGGTTATCACCAAGGAACGGTTTGACGCAAGCAACGCCATCAAGCAGACGCTGGCACTCTCCTTTGACGACATTTTTCCCCACCTCGACCTATATGCCTACAATATCCGCAAGCGTACACGCTGGCTAAAGAATGACACCACAGGCGAGTATGAGAAGAACCCCGACGGCACGAATAAGATATACACCGTGTGGTATATGCGTTTGGCATACTGCACCACAACCAAGGACACCACTAAGCCACTTGTAAACACTACCACCGATAAAGACGAACGAGGAAATACCGTTACTCACTACTGGTACGACTATGACCTCGACCCAAAGAAGCAGATATTGCAAGGCTACACGCTAAAAGGAACATTCAAGGTCAACACGCATACGACGAATAGTAAGTATGACGCCCTTACACAGTCTTTGGTTGGCCAGCCAAGCGGACAAGATGGCTTTGAGCTGGATTTCCACGAAGAGGATAGCCACTATATTCCTGCATCAGAAACAACAGGCGACAGCGGCGTGTCAGTCCTCAAGGGCGACTATGAGATAGTAATGTATCAAAGCGGCGACACTATTATCCCTACCAACGAGGAAGACGGATTTATACCGCACGGCAAGGCACTTCCCGACCTCACCTGCAACATCGTGGTGCTGTTTAACATCGTAATGGGTGAGTATGAAACAAAGCTCGCACAGGAGGAACTTGCTGCACGCACCATCAAGGAAATAAACCGCCGTGCACAAGATAATAACAACTACACAGCTCATTCCAATGCCGTAGAGTTCGCAAGGAAGAACCCCAACCTCTACATCGGGCAGAAAGTAACCTATGATGATGGCTTCGGCTACCAGCTCTCCACACGGGTAATCAAACTCGTAACTAAACTGGACTACCCTATCATTCAGGAGATAACAGTCGGGAACCAAGCCATCAAAGGTACTATCTCACAATTAAAGGAGGATGTGAACAATATCCTCTCGGGTAATTTTAGCGGCGGCGGGCTGAACGCTTCGCAGATAGGCGACCTGTTGAAGAACTATACGGCCGCACACCTGCTCCGCAAGGATACCCCGGACACCGCCCAGAGGCTGATAACCTTCCTGGAGGGCATCGCCCTCGGCAGCGAGGACGGGAAATACTACCTCGACGCGGACGGCTTCGCAAGGCTCTTCCGGGTCGTGGCAAGCTCCGTAACGAGCAGCCGCTACACGGCTGGCGACGAGGGTCTGGGCTACTCCCTCTACGAGAGCGAGGACGGCACGGGCACGCTCGAGGTCGACAACCTCAAGGTACGCAGGCAGATGAGCATCGCCGAGCTCGAGGTCAGGAAGAAGACCTACACCTCCGGTAACCTCTCCCTGGGCAAGGCCGGCAACACGATATTCG
>NZ_FOOW01000017.1 GCF_900113305.1 Prevotella sp. KH2C16
CAGGTCGTGCAGTCACTCGTGCCATTTACAATGTTCTGGGCATAAACAAGGAGGGTCATAAAGAGTTACTTGGCATGTACGTCGCAAAGAGCGAAGGAGCCAACTTCTGGCTTGAGGTGCTTACGGACTTGCAGAACCGTGGCGTGGAGGACATTATGATATGCTGTGTGGACGGTCTGAAGGGCTTCCCTGATGCTATCCAAAGCGTATTCCCACATACTGCCGTTCAACTCTGTATAGTGCATCAGATACGCAATTCCATCAAGTATGTTGGCAGCAAGCACCAGAAGGAGTTTCTGAAAGATCTGAAGCGTATCTATGGAGCCGTTAGCAAAGAGGCTGCGGAAACGGAACTTGACAACCTTGAAGCCAAATGGGGCGAACAGTATCCTATCGTCATCAAGTCATGGCGTGACAATTGGGAGCGCTTGACGGAGTTCTTCCAGTACACCAAGGAAATCCGACGTCTCATATATACGACCAACACCGTCGAAGGCTACCACCGCCAGATACGCAAAGTTACGAAGAACAAGGGCGTATTCCCATCTGATGCAGCCTTGGAGAAACTGGTCTATCTGGCATATCGTAATGTCAGCGAGAAGTGGACCATGCCCCTTGCGAACTGGGCACTCATCTCACAACAATTGGCAATAAAATTTGGCGATAGATTTGAAATTATGTAACTTCGCAACCAGAAAGGCTCCTCATTTGGAAAACACGATTAAAAAGCGTGTTCCCCATCTGAGGTTAATATAATAAGGAAAATGACCTTGACACAGTTCAATTTACACTACCTTACTGCGTAGTATAATTATTTTGAGTACCCAACTACACATTAATCCTTTCTCTTTCACCGCTTTAACTCCTATTGTAGTAATGTAGTAAGATATAATCGGTGAAAGAAAAAGGAAATATATCCATCAGTTCTTGGTATTGCCCAACAGGAAGATTGGCGTTACAATGGCAGTCTCTGTCTGCAATCTTCTACTGATGTACTTTCTGAATAAATGCGCTTCCGTGCTGTCCAACAGAAAGGACAGGGCGATGATGACAGAAAGCGGATAGAGCGGTGTATAACCTTTGCGTTGTCCGTTGATAATGACTTCCTCCTCACCTGCACCCCTTTCATTGGGATGCAGGTCGGAAGATTTAATAATTGTCTGAAGCCTATAATTGAGTTTTCTCCACGACACACCGAAGAACCTCACAAGTTCTCCCTCCGTCATGGCAATCTCGCCTTCACCCTTGCGGATAACCTGCATATTACTGCCCCAATCAAAGATACTGCGATGATTGTACGTGCTATTTTTGCTCTTTGAATTTTTGCTTGTCCTCATGCCGTTTCCTCCATTTTATAGGTTGATATATCCGAAAGTTCACAAGCCCCTCTCTCCGCAGTTTCCTTTCCCTTTACCGATTGCTTGGCAATGAGCCTGTCCATATCTTCAGAAATTTTCTTGTCCGTTACCTGTGCATATATCTGCGTGCTTGATATGGAAGCGTGTCCCATCATCTTGGCTATGCTCTCAATAGGGATTCCTGCACTAAGACTCATCGTTCCGAAAGTGTGGCGAGCCATGTGGAACGACAACCGTTCCTTAATGCCGCAAGCCTTGCCTACAATGCTCAGTTTGGTATCTATCACGCTTCGGCTGCAATCACTGGGAAAGATAAGGGTCTCACCTTTTTCTTTCACAGTCTGCTGTTCTTCGTTTCCCTCCTTTTCTTCCCGACAATGGCGGATAATGGCCTCTGCTATCGGATGCAGCGGCACAATGAACTCCACCTTTGTCTTTTGGCGTTCCTTGCGGATATAATTCCTCCCATCCGCTGCCGTTTGGATATGCCCATATTGCAGGTGTTCCATATCGGCGATTGCCAGTCCTGTAAAACAGGAAAAGACGAACATCAGTCTTGCCTGTTCTGCTTCCCTGTCATTCATCGTCATTGCCATGAGCTTTGCAACATCGCTCTTCTGCAGGAAGCGTATCGTCTTTTCCTCCTTCTCATACTTGGCATGCTCAAAGGGATTGCATCGGATAATCCTTTGACTTACTGCACGGAACATCAGCCTGCTCAGCCAGCAGAGATAGTTGTTGATAGTCGTTCCCTTCAATCCACGCTTTTTGAGAAAGAAGCGGTATTCTTCAAACAAGTCCTCCGCAATGGTGGCAATGGGGATATCCAGCACCCCTTTACTTTCCACAAACTCACGGAGATTTCTGTCAGAATGGGACAGGTTCAGATAGGTACCCTCTGCCCTTGACCTTCCAATACTTTCCTTGACTGCTTGCAGCTCCGCCTTGCTCATGGCAAGGAGCGTTGTCGGATTATCTGCTATACCTTGCAGGAGGTTCTTGATAAGTTCGGCACTTACCACTCCGTCCTTTGTCAGTATATCCCGATAGGCCTTTTCCACAAGTTCCTTGAATTCATATAGTCTTTGGTTGGTCTTTCTGTCAGTCGTCAAGCCCTGCTTGGCGTTCCACTCAGAGGGCTTACATTCTTCGCCCGTGGTAATGGTGGTACTTTTTCCGTCTATGGTGATACGGCAGAGAATGGCGGTGTTGCCGTCTGCCTTAGTTTTCTGTCTGTTGATATAGAACAGTATCTTGAATGTACTTCTCATAATGGTTGTCTTTTATATGGTCAAACGTAAATCTTCGGTGAAAGAGAGGAAACGGTCGAACTCCTCAAAAAGTTTCTGTGGTGTTACCTTTGCATAGCGTTCCGTCATGCTTATGTTGGAATGTCCCAGCATCTTGCTCACCGTCTCGATGGGCACGCCCTGTTCAAGCGTGATGAGCGTTGCAAAGGTGTGTCTTGCAGTATGCGTGGTAAAGGGGAACGAAATGCCTGCACGAAGCCGCAGGGCTTTCAGACAGGTCTGATAGTTTTTGTACTTGACATAGGGGAGCAATGTTTCCCTTTCATCGCTGTGAAACCTCTCTATCTGCCTAATGGCTTCGGGCAGCAGCTTGATACGGCAAAGTACGCCTGTCTTCTGACGATTGAATTTCAGCCACAGGCTTCCCTCATCATCACGGACGAGATGGGATTTGCTCAGTTCCATCAAATCGCAATAGGCTGCACCTGTATAACAGGCAAAGAGAAAGATGTCCTTTGCCGTTTCCAAATCCTCCTCCAAATCCTCAAAGCAGAGTGCTTTTAACTTATCCAATGCTGCTCGGTCAAGAGCCTTTGGCAGTTTCTTGTCGCCCTTGCTGATTTTGGCTTTGTCAAACAGGAGTGTATCAGCCAATCCCTCACGGTAAGCCAACCTGCATACCGTCTTCAAATGCGTGGCTACATTATAGAACGTGCTTTCCTGAAAACCGCACTCACCTAAGAAATACTGCCGGAACTCATGGATAAAATTCTCTGTGAGTTGCGAGAAAGCCAAGTCCGAGACCTTGTACTTCCGTTGAATGAACTTCTGTAAATGTGTGCGGGTTGAGTGGTAGCCGTGTATGGCTCCTTCCTTGATGTCTATACCTACATGGTTTTCCTTTTCCTTGATGAGCATGTCCAGCCTTTCGATGAGCATGCACCGTGTCTGCACGCTGCCCTGAAACTGCTCCTTCACATCGGTCGCGTTAAACGGGCAACCTTTGGAGAGCTGGGACTGATAAGCCGACTGAACGGACAGCAACAGGTTTTCCAACCTGCCGTTCACTTCCACCGCCTCACGGCTTTTTCCGTCCATTCGGCTCTCACGGGGATTCCATAAGTCGGGATTGCAGGATAGCTTACAGCTGAACTGCGCAATACTTCTTCCAAGTGTGATACGTCCCATAATCGGAGCCTTGCCCGACTTGTCAAGACCGCTCTTTTTAAGGTAGAGCAACACCTTCATTTTTTCTGTTTTCATACGCTTTAATATTTGTGGGCAAAGTTACCCGAATTAAAGCGTTCCTCACTTATGCAGAAAACTGCCGACCGAAGCAACAGCCACACGAGCGAAAATAATTCAGTTACCGAATATTGCTTCATCGTTACCTATCACCAAATCGGGTAACGCTTTGGTAACTGAACTTCTGCTTAAATCTGCATATTACTGCCCTTTACGAACAGGGCATTTTTATGCAAATCATTCCGTTTCCTCCTCATTATCAGTCAGTTTACACCAACTTCGATTTTTCTTCATTTTCTTTGATTAGTTGCAAGCCAAAATCGGCGATTTTGTCAGGTAAAATAAGTGATTTTACTTTGCTGTTTGCCGCTTCCTTGTTTAAGGTAAGCCATCGCAGCCTCAGCTTACCGCGTCAGACTGAACTTCAGACTGAGGCCGAAGTCGCGGGTGGTGGTGGGATAGCTGTTGCTGGCCAGCAGCGGGCGGTTGGTCTGCCGGTCGTAATAGAAGCTCATGGTGAGCAGCCGCGAGAGGGTGTAGTCGGCGCTGAAGCTCAGCTTCAGGGCGGTGTTGCCGCTGCTGGCGGCACTCGTCATCGAGGCGATGTCGCGGCTGATGCTGGCCTGCCGGCGATAGCTGAGGTCGAGGCGGAGGTTCAGGTCGTGGTTGGCCCGTCCCCTTCCCGCGGCCGGGGCGGTGCCGGGCTGCGTGGCGTTCTTCTTGTTCTTCACCTTGCGCCGCCCTCCGTCGCCGAAGAGCCTGAGGTTGTTGATGCGATAACCCATGCCTATCACCCAGTCATGACTCGTCGCCTCGTTGATCTGAACGCTCGTCATGCTCAGGCTCAAAACCCTCGTCGTGCGATACTCGAGCTTCGCCGTAAGGTTGTTTTCGAAGGTCATGTCTATGCCCAGCAGCGGCGAGAAAGCCTCGTTGATGCTGACGGTGGAGACATTATACATGCTGCTCGGCACGGGGTTTCCCGTCGTGGCGTCGCTGACGAAGCCCAGGCCGTTCATGTATTCCATATAGGTGCTGAAGCTGCTGTACGACCCCACGGCGTAGATGCTCTTATAGCTGTGATTGACATTGAAGCTCTTGAACACCTCGCGGAACCACGGCAGCCGGGTCAGGCCGCTGTAGCGCACGGTCCAGTTGGGCAACAGGCGCGAGAGCGCAGGGAAAATGTCGAGCGAACGGCCGCCGCCGCTGGTATAGGTGGCAAGGAACGCGGGAATCATGACATCGGCACTATAGCGGTCTACCCCGCCGTTGACGGCGTCGAAGGTCTGCCCGGCAAGGGGCGACGAGAGCGGATAGGGCGCACCCGCATAGCGAGCCTCCACCCTGTCGCGGAAGCCGTCGAGCGAAGCGCAGAAGCGGTCGAAGCTCTTGGAACGGAAACCCGAGGCAGCATCGCCGATGCCCTCGAAGGCACTGCGGAGCGAGATGGTGGTCATGGTGAAGGTGCCGCTCTGGGTGGTGGGGTTGCCCGCATACATATACTGCACGCTCTTCGCACGGGTCTGCGTGCGGGCTGCGTTGAGGTCTATCTTCAGGTTCTTCACGGGCTCGAGCGTCATGCGGAGCTGCAGGTCGGAAGTCTGGTTGGAGGTGGCGGGCATCGCATAGGAGCTGTTCATCAGCAACCAGTCGTTCTCGCGGGCGCGCTCGATGTAGGAGTCGCCCGTAAGTCCGAAGGCAAAGTCAAGTCCCGGCGAGAGCGCACCCGTGCCGCGGGTCTGGCCGAAGGCGTCGCCCACGGTCGGCATGAAGCCCGGCAGCGACATCGAATACTGGTTGCGGTAGCTCACGCTCACATTCCTCACCATCATCAACAGGCGTGCGGCGGCCTGGGCGGTCTTATACCAAGACTGGTTGTCGAGCGGCGGCTTGGGGGTAACGGTAATCTTCAGGCGCAGCGCGGAGTCCACCTTGCTGGTTATCTTTATCTGGTCTTCGCCCACCTTGCGGAACTTCAGCGGATAGGGTCTGCCGTCCTCCGTCCTCGCCGTGAGCGTGAAGCGGCGGGTCTTCTTGCCGTGGTTCACGCTGATAATGGTATCGGGCAGGAGGGTTATCTCCTTCTCGAAGCTGCGCTGATTGCGGGGCAGAGCCTTCTGCTGGCGCTCTGCCGCCCGGTCCCGGGCATCCTTGGGCTGCGACTTCCGGGTCTCCTCGCGCTTCCTCCGGCGTTCCTGCCGCTCCCTGTCTATCTGCGAACGGCTCGGCTCCTTGTTGAATCGCTCGTTGGCTTTCCTCAGGAACGGAATGTGGTTATACAGCCTCTCCATGCTGAAGGTGGCGTTTATGTTGAGGTCGCGATTATTGGTGACGGTGTTGCCAAGCGAGGTTCCGTCTTCCAGATCCGTCCCGCGCACCCAGCTGTAGGTGGCGTTGTAGGTGGCGTTGGCGTTCACCCAGTCGAAGAGAGGTATCAGGTTGAGCGGCAGCTGATAGGAGAGCTGGAAGTTCTGGTTATAGTCCAGGGGCGTGCCAAAATGCTTTATGGATGTCCACACCGAGTCTTTCCAAGCAGAATACTGGTCGGGATAGAGGTCTTTGTTCACCGGCGTGTAGGGTTCTTCTATCTCCGCGTGGGTCGCGCTTTGGAAACTCATGTGCAGATTCTTGGTCAAATCCCATCTCAGGGTGAAGTCCCTGTTCCACAGGAACTGCTCGCTGAAGGTGAGGGGACGCTGCGTATCAAGCAGGTTCTCCATGTCTCGCTCCTGCAGCTCATAGTAGTTGCGGGTGAGCTCGGTGTTGAAAGCCACATTCTGGGGTAGCCAGTTGAGTCCGAAACGCCGCAGGATTTCCAGCCATTTCGACTTGTTCTTGATTTTCCTGAACGGCTCCCACGCCTTATATACCGGCGTCCAGCTGTAGTTGAGGGCACCGCGCCAGTTGTCTTCCTTTTCATATACGGTGGTCTGGCCCGTCGTGTAGCGGTGGGAATGGCTGTAGGAGAGCGAGAAGTTGGCGGGGTCGTAGGGCATCGGATGCCGCTTGTTCTGGATTCCCACGCGCACATTGGAGAGCGAGAAGTTGGAGTTCGTGGTTTTCGTAACGGCAATGCTCTCTATGGAGTCGCGCTCGTGGCGGTTGGCGGCGGCGTCGAGAGCGTCGTCGAGCCTCATGTCGGTGTCCAGCGGATTATACTTCGGGCGGGTCTCCTCCTTGGTCAGACTATAATAAAGAGGTGCCGACACCTTGGCTTTGTCCGGGAAGAACTTGCCCAGTTCGAGGCTCGTCGTAACGCTGTATGTCTTGTAGTCGTCGGTGGAACGCTGCATCACGCCCTCCTCCAGGCCCCCGAAGCCCTCCGAGATGTAGCGTCCCTGGAGGTTTACGGTACCGAAATCGGAGAGCTGCACATTCAGATTGCCGTTCGCCGCCCAGCCTCCTTCGTTGTCGGACTCCCTCATGCGCAGCTCGTTCACCCACACCTCGCCTGACTTCTGGCTGCCCGCGAGGTTGCGCACACCTATCATCATAGTCTTCACCTCACCCAGCGTGGGATTGCCCTTGATGCTGACCTTGTTGGCCGGATGCTCCTCGTCGTAGGCCGAGAAGACACGGTTATACGAGGCCGTGCCCGCAGCCCGGGCGAGGTTGCGCTCCTTCTTGAGACGGGTGAAGACGCTTATGGGCACATCCAGCATGTTCTCCTCCGGCCATACAGCCTGACAGTCGGCCAGAGAATACTTGTCATAGACTCCCGGAGCCGTAAGCTTCAGCGGAATCTCATACTCGTAATAGTTGCTCTTGTAGTCGCTTCCGAGACGGATGAACATGGCCAGCTGGTTGTCCGCGAGGTCGGTGGAGTTCTGCTCCATGGCGTTCGCGTGGACAAACATCTGCATCCGTTTGTATTGCCGGAGGTCGAGAGCCGTGTTCTTGTAGACCGCCTTCGCCTCGTTGGACCCCAAGTTGGAGAGCACGAAATTAAGTGCCTGCTCGTTGGATTCTACGAGTTGCGGCTGCGAGGGATCCTGCTCACGGCGGATGCCGGGAGGGAGAACATAGTTCACGGGAGTCTTGTCGTTGTTCTCTTCTATGTTCACCGAGCTCACCGCCATCACGCCTCCGGAGGAACCGGAGTTGTCTAATGTCTGCTCATAGGCACGCCAGTCGCCGCGCACGAGGTCGAGACTGCCGAAGCGCATCACGACAGGCTGCCGGAAGTTAGTCAGGAACATGCGCATGAAACGGATGCTCGTGAAGTCGGAGATAGCCCCTACCCTGCTCTCATAATCCTCCAGCGGGATGCGGAAAAGATACCAGTTCACCTCCTCGGAGGTGCCGTTGCGCAGCGGTGCCATTGCCGCCCGCTTGTCCACGATGTAGTTTTTGCCCACCACCATGTCCTGCGGTCGGATAGATACCTTATACTGATAATACTTCTCATATTCGTTGAGCGTGTAGTCCTGGTTGATGTCTTCCACATCGGGCGTCGTCTTATAGGAGGTGTCGTAGCTCTCCGCACGGCTCTCGGTGTCGGGAGAATTGCCCTGCGGCATATTGATTCTCTTGTATCGCTCGAGGATGGAAGCCTGCGCCTGGTCGAAGTCCGTGCCGCGGAAATAGTGGTAGTCGTCGTTCGCGGGGTCGTTCATGATGGCCTGGAAGACATCCGGGCTCACCCTGCCTTGCACCTGCGTGAGGAAGGTCTGGTAGGAAGAGAAGGTCTTTTCCTCGTCGTCCGTGAGGCCGTTGAACCCCACATCCTGCAAGGCACGGTTGCCGGCACCCGTGGCAAAGGCATAGGTTACGGTGGCCTGAGTCGGAATCTTGCCCCACTGGGTATAGACAAAGCTGTCAGAGCCGTCGACCGGCATGCCGCTCTCATAGAACTTCTTGCCGTCGCGGAGCACATCCTCGCTCACCTCGCCGAGGTTGATATAGAAGTCGCCGCCATAGGTATTGGCGTCCGGCTGCCGGTTCGTATAAATAAAAGGATCCATCATCCAGAACTCGATATACTCGATATTGGCCGTCTCGAAATCGTTGGTGTCGAGCTTGCGCATCATTCCTCCCCAGTGGCGGACGGGGTTTGCGAGCGTTCCGTCATAGTTGAAGTCGGCGTAATTGAAGTTGTAAGGCCCGCGTTCGGCGGGGTAATAGGCGAGGTTCAGTATCGGGAGCGTGGAAATGGCACCGTTGTAGCTGCTCTGATCCCTGTTCGGAAAGAGCTCGTTTACATACACTTCGCGCACATAATGATTAGAGAGCTGCTCCAGATCGCTCTTGATATGGGCCGGCGTGAGCGAACTGCTGCGCCGCGTGAAGAGCGGGTCGATGTTGTACCAGGCCAGCAGCGAACGGTCATACCCGCTCTGCAAGGTGGTCTTGTCGTTGTAATTCGGGAACATGGCGGGCACGCTCGAGATGATCCACGACGACGGCGTAGACACATCCATCTTGCTCGTCGTGTTCTCGAAGTCATCCAGATAAGAGGCATTATCCTGCGTTCCGGAGCTCTGACCGGCAATCAACTGGGCGAACTCGGCGTTCAGCGAGATGTGGGAGGGCTGCGTTACATGCAGGAAAGGAATCTTGTCGAGCATGTTGGTGAGCCACTGGCTCTCCTTCTTCCAGTTCAGGTTGACGCCCCAGAGGGTGTTGTTCAGAGGCTCGGAACCCATGTTCACCTTCGTGGTGAGCGCCTGCTCGGACAGGTGCTGGACGGTTCCACTCAACTGGAAGTTCTTCGTGAAGTCGTATTCCCAGTTCAATCCGAACATCGTCTTGCGCATCTGACCATAGTCGGTATTGCTCTCCAGCGACACATTCACCGGCGTCCCGGCATCGATGATGCTCTGATTCAGGATGGTAACTTCACCCGCACTATAGTCCACGGAGTAGTCGGAGCCTTCGGCAAGGGTTACTCCGCCCGCCGTTACCACCACCGACCCCTGCGGCACATTGTAGGCCCCGAGGGAGATGACATTGGCCAGCGTGCCCCGGAACTGTCCCGCAAGCACATACTTGTCCTTCTCGGCTATCTGCCGCGCTACGGTCTTCGTAGAGTCGTAGAGCTCGGTAAAGGCGTATGTCGCGGCCTTGTCGGCGGGCACGCCACGGCCGACGAGGTAATCATACATATAGGATCCGAACGGCTCCACCTTCGGGAAGAACACACGCCCGTTGCTCACGGTGTAGCCCGCCACATAGTCGAAGTAGCCGTTGGAGTGCGCGTTGTTGTTATTGTCCAGCCTGTCGGCACCGAGGGCACGGATAATCGGCGTGTCCTTCACCTGCTGTTCGGGAATGTAGGTGAGGTAGACACCGGCGGTATCGCTCTGGAACTTGACATCCAGCCGGAACTTATCCTTCTCCACGGAGGCTGCCAGATTATAGACATTCTTCATCATCAGGTCCCAGTTTCCCTGCGTGGGGTTGTTGGAAGTGTTCTTCAGGGACTTCACGAAGAGGGCCTGACTGACATCCGTAACATCCGAAGCGAACTCCCCCACCTGGTAAGTGCGGCCGCCGTAGGTGTACTCGTAGGCAATGGCGAGCACCTGGTCGGTCTGGATGCCGGTGCGGAGAGAGACATAGCCGAGCGCCTCGTTCACCGTGTATTCCGACGGATTGAGCAGCCGGGCACTCTCTATCTTCTCATAGTCGGCGCCTCCCACGAGTCCTCCTCCATCCAAAACGGTCGAGGTCTGGTCGATGTCGCGGGCACCAGCATAGGCTCCCGTCATCTCCGAATACTCCGAGTTGGCTGCATTCGAGGGCACGGGCTGCCCCATTACCGCCCATCTCGGGTTCGACACTCTCTGGTTTTCGCCGAGGTCGGTAAGGGCTATGATGCTGCGCGTATTGACCGTAGTACCCGTCTTATTGGTCGTCCATATCTCCACGCGGTTTATCTTCACGCCCGCGGTGAGGTTAGGCAGGGTCTGCATCCCGGCATCATAGTGGTCGCGAAAATACTGCGAGAGAAAGAAGTGCATGTTCTCCTCGTAGTCGGCAGCATCTATCTCAAACGGAGTCAACTGCACCCCGCCCCGGGAGGAGACGCTCGTGGAGGAGCTCTTCTTCTGCGACGCCACCAGCTGCAACTTCAGCTTGCCGAACTGCATGTCGGTGCGGATGCCGAAGAGCGAGCTGGCTCCCGTGATGAGCGAGGAGTTAGAGGGGAACGACACATTGCCCGCCTCCACGAGCTTGATGATCTCGTCCTCCTTGCCGTCATACTTCAGTTTGAGGTTCTGGGTGTCGAAGTCGAAGGTGGCGTCGGTGTTGTAATTGAGGTTCATGTTCACCTTGTCGCCCACCTTGCCGTTAACATTCAGGTTGATTTTCTCGTCAAAGTCGAGGGTCGTCGTCTTCCGGTTGCGGATGGGGAGGCTGGGATTGTCGATGTTCTTAAGGGTCGCCCCGAACTTCAGCTCTGCCGTTCCCTGCGTCTTTATACGGACTCCACCCGGGCCGAATATCTTCTCCGCGGGGCCCAGGTCGAAGTGCATGTCGGTGAAATCGAACTTCTCCTTGCCCTTCGCCTGATAGACGGCGTCGTTCTTCGAGCGGAAGAACTGGTTGCGGGCCTGCCTCTCGCTCCACTTCTGAAACTCCTCCGGGGTCATCATCACGGGAGCAGCCACCCAGGTATTGCCGATTTTCGAGCCGATGATATACCGGTCGAGGGTGTCGTTATAGATCACTTCCTGCTTCAGATTATCGGGTCGCTGGAGGTCGGCGGCATGCTGCCCGAGGTCGTCGAGGGTAACGGGGGTGGTCCGCTGAATCCTCCACCGGGGGTGAAGCAGCGAGTCGGGAATCTCCTCGTCGGCGTCGATGACGGGCTGCGCCTTCACCCGCACGGTGTCTTTCTTCGGCTTCTGCCGGGTGCGCACATCCTGACGGAAAGGTATCGACATGGCATATCCGGCCATGCTCAACATGAACATGGCCGCCACAAGCCAGACTATCGACTCCCTAAACTTCATCGTCTGCTTTCCCTGCCCGTTCTCCAAAGGGAGACCGGAGGGGCATCTCCTTTATTTTATCAGCTTCAGCGCCAGTTTCACCACTTGCTCCACGGGCAGCTCGGGCTGCTCCTTGAGGATGGATAACACCACCTTGGCCGACGGCGCGGGCGAGAACCCGAGCATGGTGAGGGCACTCACGGCCTCGTCCTTCACGGCCGCATCGACGGCCGACGACGGCTCCGTGCTCACATGCAGCTCCTGTGCGATGCCGCTGTTGACAATCTTGTCCCGAAGGTCGACGATGATGCGCTGCGCCGTCTTCAGCCCGATGCCCTTCACGCCTTTGAGCATCTTCTCGTCGCCGTTGGCAATGATGTTGCAGAGCTCCGACGGCGAGGAGGCCGAGAGAATCATGCGGGCGGTGTTGGCTCCCACTCCCGACACGGTGATGAGCATCCGGTAGAGCTCGCGCTCCTGCCTGGAAGCGAAGCCATAGAGCGAGAACGAGTCGTCGCGGCCTCCCGTAACGAGCGACTCGTGGACATAGATCTTCACCTCTTTCCTGCCCTGAAGGGCCGTGTAAGTATTCAGCGAAATGTTCAGCGCATAGCCCACGCCGCCGGTCTCCACGACCGCCAGGGCGGGGGTAAGTTCCGTCAATTCGCCCCTGATGTATTCTATCATTTCCGTTCTTGTTTGGTATATATACGATAATAGTAACGCCCGTCCAGCCTGATTTATTGCGCGAGTACTTCTTTTATTAGCCGGAATTTTCACCGGAAGCGGCTTCCTGCCTGACAAAATCGCCGAGATTGTGGGACAAAATCGCCGAGATCATCCGACAAAATCGCCGATTTTGTCAGCCTCCCTGCCGTCTCTCGTCTCACCGGCTGCCAACTCCTGAAATGCAAAAGCCCGTTAAAAGGATTTCCAAAATCAAAAAAATCAAGAGGAAACGGATGGTTTTTCGTGGGAAAGATGTACTTTTGCGGTAGTTAAAAGATTGTATAACATCATTAGAAACCATGGTCATGAAGAAAATCAGAGCAGCCGTAGTGGGCTACGGCAATATCGGACAATATACCGTCCAGGCGCTCGAAGCCTCCAAAGACTTTGAAATTGCCGGCATCGTACGCCGCAACGGCAGTGAGAACAAGCCGGCCGAACTGGCGGCATATCCCGTAGTGAAGAACATCAGGGAACTCCAGCAGGTGGATGTGGCCATCCTCGCCACGCCCACGAGAAGCTGTCCGGAATACGCCAAGGACATCATTCCGCTCGGCATCAACACCGTCGACAGCTTCGACATTCACACCGGCATCCTCGACTATCGCACGGAGATGATGCCCCTCTGCAAGGCCAACGGCCGCGTCAGCGTCATCTCGGCGGGCTGGGATCCGGGGTCTGACTCCGTGGTGCGCGTGCTCCTCGAGAGCCTCGCTCCCAAGGGACTGAGCTACACCAACTTCGGTCCGGGCATGTCGATGGGCCACTCTGTCTGCGCCCGCGGCAAGAAAGGCGTGAAGAACGCGCTCTCCGTTACCATCCCGCGGGGCGAGGGCATCCATCGCCGCATGGTCTATGTGGAGCTGGAAGAGGGCTCCACCCTCGAGGCCGTAACCGCCGAAATCAAGGCCGACCCCTACTTCGCCCACGACGAGACGCATGTGTTTGCGGTGCCGTCGGTAGACGATGTGCGCGACATGGGCCACGGCGTGAACCTCGTGCGCAAGGGAGTGAGCGGCAAGACACCTAACCAGCGCTTCGAATTCAACATGAGCATCAACAACCCGGCGCTGACGGCACAGGTGCTCGTGAATGTCGCCCGTGCGTCGATGCGCCTGCAGCCGGGCTGCTACACCATGCCCGAGATTCCCGTCATCGACCTGCTTCCGGGCAGCCGCGAGGACATCATCGGCACGCTGGTATAGTCTGCGGGAACCCTTAAGAGGGCGGATTCGGAATGTTGCGAAATCTTAACGATATGCTAAAAAAAACTATATTCCTCCCGAAAAGTGAACACCTGTCGGGAAAAAGGTTTATATTTGCGTCCGAATTCACAGTTTAAAGGTAAGAAGAAATGGATAAGAGAACACTTGGAATGATAGCCACGGTAATGGCCATTGTGGGCGTGGCTTTCCTGATCAGCGCCAAGCCGGCCAGCGATGTCATGACCCAAGAGGGCCAGACCACCGTCGTCAACACCCAGCAACTGGGCAAGAAGGTGAAGGGCTACATGGGCAATACTCCCGTGAAGATATACATTCACAGGAACAAAATCGAAAAGGTGGAAGCCTTGGGAAACCGGGAGACCCCCAAATACTTTGCCAAAGCCAAGACTTTGCTCAAGCAATATGAGGGCAAAAGCGTAACCAAGGCCACCAAGGTGGAGGTAGACGGCGTGAGCGGAGCCACCCTCTCGTCGAACGCCTTGAAGAAGAATGTGCAGCTCGGACTGGAGTATTACAAGGAGCACAAGTAGACCCGACAGTCTGCCGAACGACAGAGATACAGGGAGAATCTTTTCGAAAGATTCTCCTTTTTTTATTTGCTTCTTTGAAGATCTTTACCTATATTTGTGCTCAACAATCTATCCTTTACACTATGCTAACATACCTACGACCTTGTCTTGTCGCCCTCCTCACGGCAACCAGTATCCCGGCCTGTGCCCAACGAATACAGAACGCCGACACGGCCTCCGTCATCTCACGGCTCGGATCAGCCGACAGAATCACCGAGAAGCGCATGAACAAAGGCCTCGTAACCAATCCGCTCGAAGCCCTCAACGGCCAGGCCGCGGGCGTGAATGTGTCGTCGAGCGGCTCCGACAGGATGGCCATGCTCAGCTCCGTCCGCGTCCGAGGCACCACCTCGCTGACCGGAGGCAACGATCCGCTGGTCATCATCGACGGCGTATCCTCCGATCTGGCCACCCTCTCGACGATTTATCCGGCCGACATAGAGAGCTTCACCATCCTCAAGAACGCCTCGGAGACCGCACAGTATGGCACTCGGGGAGCCTCGGGCGTAATTCAGGTGGCCACGAAGCACGGCCACGAGGGTCAGTTCCACATCTCCTACGACGGCAACATCGGCTTTGAGTCGGTCTATAAAACCATCGGCATGCTGGGCCGCGAGGGGTATATCGGCACGGCGAAGCTGCTCGGTCTCGACTATAACGACGGCGGCCACGACACCGATTTCCAGCAGGAAATCACCCGGACGGGCTTTGTGCAGAACCATCACATCGCCTTCAGCGGAGGCACGGAGAAGTCAAACTACCGTGCGTCGGTGGGCTTCATGAACCATAACATGGTCGTGAAAATCAACAAATACCAGAACTTCGTAGCGAAGATAGACCTCACGCAGTCGGCCTTCGACGACTTCCTGAAAATCGATCTGGGCGTGTTCGGCTCGTCGCAGAAGGCCTGGAACATCTTCGACAAGCAGAAGCTGTTCTACTCGGCGGCGACGCAGAACCCGACATTCCCCTTCGGAAGGGATGCCGACGGCAACTGGAACAAGAACTCCACGGCGTCGCAGATCAATCCGCCGGGAGCCCTGCTGGGGGAGAAGAACGACGAGAAGAGCCTCAACTTCAATACGCATGTGAAGCTGCTCTTTGCCCTGGCAAAGAACCTGAACCTCTCGCTCTTCGGCTCCTACTCGTATAACTCCCTGGAAAATGCCCAGTTCTGCCCTACTTGGGTCTGGGCCCAGGGACAGGCCTATCGGGGAGAACAGAAGACGGAATCCCTCCTGGGCAACATCATGCTCGACTATAAGTATGCCGCGGGACCGCATGCCCTCGACCTCACCCTGCTCGGCGAGTATCAGCGACAGAACCTATCGGGGTTCTGGACCTTGGCGAAAGGATTCACGGACAACGCCTTCGGCTACGACAATCTCGGCGCGGGCTCCATCCTCCCGTATGGAGGAACGGGCAGTAAGTTCGAGAATCCTGCGCTGGCTTCCGGCATGGGGAGCATAGGCTACACGCTCTTGGGGCGATACAAGCTGAACCTCACCCTGCGCGCCGACGGCAGTTCCATGGTAGGGAAGAACAACCGATGGGGCTTCTTCCCCTCCGTTTCGGCCGAGTGGGACCTTCGCAAGGAACCCTTCCTGTCGTCCGTTCCTCTCAAGGCGGTATCCCAACTCAAGCTGCGCACCGGCTACGGGGAGTCGGGCAACTTAGGAGGAATCAGCCCGTTTAACTCCCTCCAGCTGTTCAGTCCCAACGGCGTCGTGCCCTTCAACGGGTCTACCACGGTAACGATGGGCATCCTGCGCAATGTAAACCCCGACCTGAAATGGGAGACGAGGGGCACTTTCAACATCGGAGCAGACCTCGGCTTCTGGAACAACCGCGTCGTCATGACCGCGGAATACTACTATTCCAAGACGCGCGACATGCTCTATCTCTATGATGTTCCCGTGCCCCCGTTCGCCTACGACAAGCTGCTGGCCAACATCGGAAGCATGAGCAACAGCGGATTTGAGCTCGGCATGGGTATCACGCCGATACTGAAACGGGACATGGAGCTGAATGTCAATGTGAACATTGCTTTCCAGAAGAACAAGATTCTGTCGCTGAGCGGCGACTATAACGGTACCCGGATGAGCGCTCCCGACATCACCAGCATCGGCCAGTTGAACGGAGCGGGGTTCCACGGAGGCAACAACAACATCGTCTACCAGATCGTCGGACAGCCCTTAGGGGTGTTCTACCTGCCCCATTGCACGGGGCTCCAGCAGAACGTCGACGGCTCCTATCGCTACCAGATAGAAGACCTTGACCACAGCGGGGGCGTGAACATCGAGGACGGAGGCGACCGCTACATTGCTGGACAGGCCACCCCGAAGATGACGCTGGGCTCCAACATCAGCTTCAGATACAAGGATTTTGACATCAGCATGCAGCTGAACGGGGCCTTCGGGCACAAAATCTACAACGGCAGCGCCCTCACCTATATGAACATGGGCAGCTTCCCCGACTACAATGTCATGTCGGATGCGCCCCGGCAGAACATCAAAGACCAGACGGCCACCGACTATTGGCTGGAACGAGGGGACTACCTGAACCTCGACTACCTCACCGTCGGGTGGAATGTTCCCGTCAAATCGCGCTATATAAGCCTGCTCAGACTCTCCTGCTCGGTAAACAACCTGCTCACCATTACCAGCTACAGCGGCCTCTCACCGATGATAAACAGCTACATCGCCGACAGCACCCTGGGCATCGACGACAAGCGCTCCTACCCGCCCTACCGCTCTTTCAGCTTCGCACTAAGCATTCAATTCTAAGCTTTTACCCATGAGAAAATATATCCTATACCTATTGCCGCTCCTCTTCCTGACCTCGTGTCTGAGCGAAAACCCCAAGAGCCAGCTCCCGGAAGGCGAGGTCTACAAGTCGGCTTCAGAGCTCTACATCAACGCCGTGGCTACCTTATACAACTACATCGGCGGCAGCAGCGAGAGCCAGGGACTGCAGGGTACCTACCGGGGAGTGTACGACTACAACACCTTCAGCACCGACGAGGCCATGCTCCCGACGAGGGGCGGCGACTGGTACGACGGCGGTTTCTGGCAGAATCTGTACCTGCACGCCTGGACACCGACGGACAACTCGCTCTACAACACATGGAACTATCTCTATAAAGTCATCGTGCTCTGCAACCAGTCGCTGGCCGCCATCGACCGCCACGGCGACCTCCTCGACAGCTCGCGGAAGCAGGCCTACACGGCCGAGGTAAGGGCATTGCGCGCCATGTTCTATTATTACCTGCAAGACTTGTTCGGGAATGTGCCACTCGTAACAGCTGCCGACACGCCTCTCGACCAAATCGGGCAAAGCGGAAGGAGCAGCGTGTTCGATTTCTGCGTACAGGAACTCCAGCAGGCAGCCCCCTCCCTGCCCCGCGGACACAGCAACTATGAGGGCAGCAACTATGGGCGGATAACCCGCCCCGTGGCCTATTTCCTGTTGGCAAAGCTGGCTTTGAACGCCGAAATCTACTCCGACGACGACTGGACGGATGCCCAGAAGCCTTCGGGCAAGAGCATCTTCTTCAATGTCGACGGGCAGAAACTGAACGCCTGGGAAACCGTAGTGGCCTATTGCGACAAGATCAAGGCCGAGGGATTCTCGCTTAGCGGAGACTATGCGGCCAACTTCTCCGTCCACAACGAGACCTCCCCGGAGAACATCTTCACGATTCCCATGGACAAGGACCTCTACGCCAACCAGTTCCAATACCTCTTCCGCAGCCGGCATTACAATCATGGAGGCGCGCTCGGGATGGATGCCGAGAACGGCACCTGTGCCACGCTGTCCACCCTCCGCACCTACGGATACGGCACCCCGGCGGTAGACAGCCGCTATGCCGTCAACTTCTATTCCGACACCCTGCGGGTGGACGGCAGCATCGTGCGCCTCGACAATGGCGAGGCGCTGGTCTACAAGCCCCTCGAAGTAAGGCTCGACCTCTCGGGAACGGCCTACGAGAAGACTGCCGGAGCCCGCATGGCGAAGTATGAGATAGACCGGACGGCGCATGAGGACGGCAAACTTCAGGACAACGACATCGTCTTGTTCCGCTATGCGGATGTGCTGCTCATGGCGGCGGAGGCCAAGGTGAGGAACGGCGGAGACGGCTCCGCGGAACTGAATCAGGTGCGCCGGCGCGTGGGAATGGCGGCCAGGAGAGCCACCTTGGACAACATTCTCGACGAACGCCTGCTCGAACTGATGTGGGAGGGATGGCGAAGACAGGACCTGATACGCTTCGGAAGGTTCTGCCAGGCCTACGACCAACGGCCGCAACTGCCGTCGGAGAAAGACGGGCACACCGCCGTGTATCCCATTCCCGACAAGGCGCTGAAGCTGAACAAGCAACTACGGCAGAACCCGGGATACTGATTCTGCCGCAAAGGCGGTCAGGTCTTGCCTGACTTCCGGTTTCCTCCAAGAGCACGCCGGCCTGCCCTAAGGCCGGTCTGAAGGGATGTTACCATCTTCCAATGCGCTTCCGAGTGTCTTCCGCTGCCGCTCTTACTTTCTGATAATCATAGTTCCACGCATCCTTCATGAAGACGATGCACCCCTTTATTCCGGACAGTCGCTGCTCCTTCTGGGCGTAGCCCTCGTCGGTAAGAAGCAGTTTCAGGAATACCGGCACATATCCTTTCTTCACCATATAGACGCCTATGCAATGGGTGTAGCGCGTCTCGAAGGCGGTGGTTATCGGGAAATCGACCACATAGACCGAGTCAGCATTACCCCAGGAGGTAGCCTCCTTGCCGCCAAGCTTGGTGATGCGCTCCACCCACGACGGGTCGAACTCCGGCTTTTTCTCCTTATAGCCAAATCCGAGGTGCGTTGCCGAATGCAGGTCTGTCAGGTAGTTGTTCTCCGTATAGCGGAACACATCACGGAAGACCATCTTCTCCCGCGGAACATTGCCTCCCACATGAGCCAACAGCCAGGGGTACAGAATCTTGCTGTTGTTATCCTTCCCCACGGCAGTCTCCCAGTATCCGCACATTCCCCTCCACTCCTTGCCGTTGTGAAGACGGTCGTAATCAGCGTTGGGCACATAGAGTGTTGAGTGGCGGTCATATGCCGCAACATAGTCCTTGGGCACATTCATGCCCACATTGAAGCATTCTTCCGAGAATGTCTTGATAGCCCCGAACCGGTCCTCGGCACCGGCAAGCAACGGGGAAGCCTGCAAAAGCAAGCATAAAGAAACGAGTAATGTTTTCATGATGATAAATTCCAAAAGTCATAAGAGTTATAAGTCTTCTTCATATCATCTTCTCTGACGGTTCAAACAGACTGTCAAAGCCAGAATATCCAATAGGGCCGGATGCGACAGAATCGGATGTCCCTTGAGCATCCTTGCACACAACGCCTCCACGGAGGCATGCCCCAAATATACGGAAAAGAAAGGCTGGTTGTTCGCAAACCATGTTAAAAAAAACGAAAAAACCTGCATTTTCCTGCGCAAAAAAGCGCAAATGAAAATGCAGGCATATAGCTATAGGGCGCAAGGAGTTCGCCCTTACTCGTCCGCGGAGAAGAGAGGATCCTCGGGCATCACCATGAGCGGCTTCTGCTCATACTGCTCGAGCATCTTCGCAGGCACATATTCCTTGTCGACCACGAGGCGGAACATGTATTCCTCAAACCACCGGTTGGTCATGATGAGATAGCCGTTCACGCCGCTGTCGGAGCCCCAGCTGTTCTCCACCTTCCACTTCAGGGGCTTGCCCTGGGCGTCGAGATCCACGGCGGTAAGCGTCATCGCATGGGTGGAACCGCTGTCGAAGGTCTCTATGCGCTGTGCCTTCTTCATGCCGAAGGTGGTTCCAAAGAGGCTGCCATAATCGAAGTTGTCCAAGTCGAGGTAGCCCCGCTTGCGGTCGAGCTGCTTGCCCACATCGTAGGAGGAATACATCTTGCGCCCGTCCTTGAGGCTGGCGATGGCGAGGCTCTCGATGTCCTCCATCGGCAGGTTCAGGTATTTCCAGTTGTGGCCGTCGTAGGTGTGGCGGTCATACTCCACCTCGTAGGTCTTGTAATACGGCCTGCGCGGGTCGTTCATCACCATGATGAAGGTGCCGTTGAGGACTCCTCCCACGGTTTCCCTGTAAAATTCTTTCGGAGTATAGTGCTTCACGGGTCCGACGGTCTTGCCGTCCTTGTCGGTAAACGCATACGAGAACTCCTTCACGGGCTCGCCGAGCGTGAGCACAAGCATATGGTAAACGGTGCCGAGCATCTGCGTCTTACGGGCCTTGATGGCCTTTGCGCTCTTGCCGCCGTTCACCATTCCGCGCAGTTCGAGGCCGAACTCACGCAGCTTCGACGACACCAGGCGCGCCATCCTGCTGGTATTGTCCGATGAATAGGTCTCCGGCATCACGCTCATCGGCACGAGTCCGTATTTCTCGGCGAGGTCGGAGACACCGCAGAAAGTGCCCCCGTCGTTGATGGGATGATGGAAGAAGAACTGCACGCGGGTGTCGTCCATGGGCTTGCGGGCATGGTCTATCACGCCCTGGAGCATCAGGTTGGCCTTCTCCAGCTGGTCGTAGAAGAAAAGGTAGGCCTGCGAGAATTCCACCCGGAGCGAGTCGTGGTGCGCCTTGGCGAAGTTGGAGCGGAGCACATTGAGCCCCGAGAACATCCAGCAGCGCCCCGAGCTCTTCTGGTTGTGGATGCTCTGCTTCGGGGTCTCCACGCTGAAATGGGTGTCGAAAGACATGCGACTGCCATAGCTCCTGGCCAGATCGTCGATGGAATTGGAGGCCACGGCGTTTGCGAGAGCCTTGTCTGCCTGAGAGCCACCATTGCCTTTCGCAATCTCGGAGAGCATCTTTTCCGAGATTCCTCCTTCTTTTGTCTGCGCCTGAAGACCGCCTGCCACAGCGAGCAGGGCAGCCATCAGCAAGATTCGTTTGTTCATTTCCTTATGTTTTTGATAATGATTGTTCTTTGCAAAGTTAACAAAAAGAATCCGTCCCCGCAACTTCTCCGGCGAAAAATAAATATTGTCGCTGATATTTGGAATGCTTGGGAATAAATGGTATATTTGCATGCAAAAGCACGGGAAACCTTGGCCGGCGACCAACGAAACGGCGGACGACGGACAGGGAGGCCGCCGAAAGGAGAGTGAAATCTCAGACTTTAGTAGGTAAAATCCCAGATTTCAGCAAGTAATATCTTGGATTTTACTCTCCAGAAGACGGCTGGAAGCAGCGACGGAAACGACAGACAAGAATACCAAAAACATCATATCATGGCAATATTCATCAAGTTATACCAGAACAAATACAACCGGCAGCACGATTACGGGAAGTGGTTTGCCCGGGTGGTGCGCACCGGCGAGACCGACATCGACCGCCTGGCAGAGCACATCGAGCAGAACACCACCTTCAAGAAGGGCGAGGTGAAGGGGCTTCTCATCGAGCTCGTGGAGGAGATGAAGCAGGAGCTGCAGGCGGGCAGGACGGTGAACCTGAACGGCTTCGGCCGGTTCCACCTCAGCGTAACGAGCCTCTCGGTGGACAAGCCGGAGGACTTCAACATCGCCCGGCACATCACCGGCATCAAGTGTAAGTTCACGCCCGCGGGCAGGCGAGACCCCGAGACATGGCGCGTCAGCCAGGTTTTCAGCGAGGGAGCGGAGGTGAAACGCCAGGAATAGTCGCCTCGCTTCCCTCCTTGCGGACACGGCAAGCGCTCCCGCCGGCGAACAGAAAAAAGAGGGCTTTTGGTTGTTTATGTAGAAAAAAATAGTATCTTTGCAAGGTTATTACATGTTTTAATAGCGTGGACAAGGAAAAATTCGGACTTCTAAGCCAAATCAAATACCCGGCAGACCTAAGGAAACTGGGCATCGACGACTTGCCGGAGGTGTGCAAGGAGCTGCGCCAGGACATCATCGAAGAGGTTGCCGTCAACCCCGGACACTTCGCGTCGAGCCTCGGCGTGGTAGAGATTACGGTGGCACTGCACTATGTTTTCAATACTCCCTACGACCGCCTGGTGTGGGATGTGGGGCATCAAGCCTACGGGCACAAGATATTGACGGGTCGCCGCGACCAGTTCTGCACCAACCGGAAACTGAAGGGCATCCGCCCGTTCCCCACTCCCCTGGAAAGCGAATACGACACCTTCACCTGCGGACATGCGTCGAACTCCATCTCAGCGGCACTCGGCATGGCCGTGGCCGCCAAGAAGACGGGGCACGAAGACCGGCATGTGGTGGCCGTCATCGGCGACGGAGCCATGAGCGGAGGCCTCGCCTTCGAGGGCCTGAACAATGTGTCGAACAGCGACAACGACCTGCTCATCATCCTCAACGACAACGACATGAGCATCGACCGGGCGGTGGGAGGCATGGAGCAGTATCTCCTGAACCTTGACACCAACGCCACCTACAACCGCCTGCGGTTCAAGGCCTCGCGCTGGCTGCATGCCAAAGGCCACCTGAACGACGACCGGCGCAAGGGCATCATACGCCTGAACAACGCCATCAAGTCGGCCCTGAGCCATCAGCAGAACATCTTCGAGGGCATGAACATCCGATACTTCGGGCCGTTCGACGGGCACGATGTGAAGGAAATCGTGCGCCTCCTGCGGCAACTCAAGGACATGAAAGGCCCCAAGCTGCTCCACCTGCGCACCACGAAAGGCAAGGGATATGAGCCCGCCGAGAAGCAGGCCACCCTGTGGCATGCCCCGGGCAAGTTCGACGCGGAGACCGGCGAGCGCATCGTGAAGGACTGCTCGCACGAGCCTCCGAGATACCAGGATGTGTTCGGAGAGACCCTCCTGGAACTCGCAAGGCAGAACGAACGCATCGTGGGGGTAACTCCTGCCATGCCCACGGGCTGCTCCATGAACATCATGATGCAGGAGATGCCCTGCCGCACCTTTGATGTAGGCATCGCCGAGGGGCACGCCGTAACCTTCTCGGGGGGCATGGCGAAAGACGGGCTGCAGCCCTTCTGCAACATCTACAGCTCTTTCTCGCAGCGTGCCTACGATAATATCATCCACGACCTGGCCATCCTCAACCTGCCCGTAGTGCTCTGTCTGGACCGGGCGGGACTGGTGGGAGAAGACGGGCCGACGCATCACGGTGCCTTCGACCTGGCTTTCCTGCGCCCGATTCCGAACCTCACCATTGCCTCGCCGATGGACGAGAGCGAGCTCCGGAGGCTCATGTACACCGCCCAACTGCCGGGAAAAGGCACCTTCGTCATCAGGTATCCCCGCGGCAGAGGCGTACAGACCGACTGGCGCTGTCCGCTGGAAGAGGTGCCCGTGGGCAAGGGTCGCAAGCTGCGCGACGGCAGCGAGGTGGCCGTATTGAGCCTCGGGCCCATAGGAAACGAGGTTGAGAAAGCCGTCGCGCAGGTCGCCGGTGAGGTGAGCGCGGCACATTACGACCTGCGATTCCTCAAGCCCCTCGACGAGGAAATCCTCCACGAGGTGGGCCGCAGGTTCCCACGCGTCATCACCATAGAGGACGGCGTGAGGAACGGAGGCCTCGGCTCGGCCGTGCTCGAGTGGATGGACGACCACGGATACCACCCTCATGTACAGAGAATGGGCCTTCCCGACAAGTTCGTGGAGCACGGAACCGTCGACGAGCTCCGCAAGATTACAGGCATCGACACCGACTCCATCGTCAGGGCTTTGAAAGGTATCGGCTAACGCAAAACAACGAAAAGAACAAAAGAAAACCAATTATGAAGATTGTCATTGCCGGCGCACATGCCATCGGACGCCATCTGGCACGCCTCCTCTCGCGCAACAAGGAAGACATCACGCTCATCGACGAAGACCCTGAACGCCTCGCACGGATAGGCTCGGACTACGACCTGCTCACCATGGAGGCCGTTCCCAACAGCGTGAAAACCCTCAAGAACGCCGATGTGGACGATGCAGACCTGTTCATTGCCGTAACGCCCGACCAGAGCCGCAACATCAACTGCTGCATCCTGGCGAAAGCATTAGGCGCAAAGAAGACCGTCGCCAAAATCGACAACGACGAGTTCTCGGAGACCGAGATGCAGGAGTTCTTCGCCAAATTAGGCGTCGACTCGCTCATCTATCCCGAGGCTCTGGCAGCCAAGGAGATAAACAACGGCCTGAAGATGTCGTGGGTCCGCCAGCGATGGGATGTCCACGACGGCGCCCTGGTGATGCTGGGCATCAAGCTCAGGGAAACCTGCGAAATCCTGAACCAGCCCCTCAAGGACCTCTGCGGACCCGAAGACCCCTATCATGTGGTGGCCATCAAGCGCGGCGGGGAGACCATCATCCCCGGCGGCAACGACGAGCTGAAGCTCTATGACCTGGCTTATTTCATGACGACAAGGCAGTATATCCCCTACATTCGCAAGATATCGGGCAAGGAACACTATGTGGATGTGAAGAATGTGATGTTCATGGGCGGCGGCAACACCACCGTGCGGACGGTAAGCACGATGCCCGAATACATGGACGCGAAGATCATCGAGAGCAGCCTGGAGCGCTGCGAGCAGCTCAACGAACTGCTCGAGGGCGACAAGACGCTCGTCATCAACGGCGACGGGCGCGACATCGAGCTGCTCAACGAGGAGGGAATCAAGAACACGCAGGCCTTCGTGGCGCTGACCGGAAACGCCGAGACCAACATCCTCGCATGCCTCACGGCCAAGCGGCTGGGCGTGAGGAAGACCGTGGCCATGGTCGACAACCTCAACTATACAAGCATGGCGGAGAGCCTCGACATCGGCACGATTATCAACAAGCGCGTCATCGCGGCGGGCAAGATCTATCAGATGATGCTCGACGCAGATGTCCTGAATGTAACCTTCCTCACCAATGCCAACGCCGATGTGGCGGAGTTCATTCCCAAGGAAGGCTCCAAAATCACCAAGAAAGCCGTGAAGGACCTCGGCTTGCCGCAGGGAATGACCATCGGCGGAATGGTCAGGAACGGCGAGGGAATGCTTGTTTCGGGCAACACGCAGATACAGGCCGGCGACTCGGTGATGGTATTCTGCAGCGACATCAACATGAAGAAGGTGGAAAAACTGTTCATATGATCAACTGGAAGATTATCTACAAGGTTCTCGGCTCGCTGCTGTTCATCGAGGCTTCGCTGCTGTTCTGGTGCCTGCTGATGGCTTTCTTCTATGAGGAAGACGATTTTCTGGCGTTCGCGATATCGCTCGTAGTAACCATGTTCTTCGGCTTCGTGCTCCGACTGGTGGGCAGGAATGCCGACAACAACCTGTCGCGCAAGGAAGCCTACCTCGTAGTAAGCCTTTCCTGGATCGTCTTCAGTTTCTTCGGCACGCTGCCTTTCCTGATCAGCGGCTATATCACCAACTTCACCGATGCCTACTTCGAGACCATGTCGGGGTTCACCACGACGGGAGCCACCATCATCGACGATGTGGAGGTGCTGCCCCACGGACTGCTCTTCTGGCGGTCGCTCACCCAGTGGATAGGCGGCCTGGGCATCGTCTTCTTCACCATTGCCCTGCTCCCCTCGATGGTGGGAGGCTCGGTAAAGGTATTCGCCGCCGAAGCTACAGGCCCCATTAAGACGAAGCTGCATCCGCGTCTCTCGGTCAGCGCAAAGTGGATATGGCTGGTCTATCTGGTGCTCACCGTGGCGTGCGCGGGAAGCTACATGCTCTTCGGGATGGACTGGTTCGACGGCATCAACTATGCCATGACGACCACGGCGACGGGAGGTTTCTCCACCCACAACACCAGCACGGAATTCTTCAACTCGCCCGCGCTGGAGTACACCTGCGTCATCTTCTGCTTCCTTTCCGGCGTCAACTTCATGCTTCTCTATTTCTCCGTAGCCAAGCTGAAGATAGGAAGGCTTTTCAAGAACGCCGAATTCCAGTTCTATCTCTTGATTACGCTGGGCTTTACAGCCTTTATCATGGCAGAGCTCATCACCCGCAACGGCTACGATCTTGAGCATGCGTTCCGCAGCGGAGCGTTCCAGGTGGTCTCGTTCATCACCACCACCGGGCTCTTCAACGACGACGCGGCCCGATGGCCGCATGTAACCTGGGTGGTACTGGCCGCCTGCATGTTCTTCGGCGGCTGCTCAGGCTCCACGGCGGGAGGTTTCAAGGCCGTGAGGGGAGTGATGCTCCTGAAGACCGTAAGGAACGAATTCCGCCAGATGCTGCATCCCAATGCCGTGCTGCCGATGAAGATCAACGGCACGAATGTTTCCCAGCAGAAACGCGTAACGCTGCTCGCCTACCTGACAACCTACCTTACGCTGTGCCTCGTCATCTCTTTCACGATGATTGCCGTGGGCATCGACAACACCAATGCGATAACAATCACGCTGAGTTGCATAGGCAATGTGGGGCCCACGCTCGGCCTGGAGATAGGCCCGACGATGTCGTGGAGCATGCTGCCCGATGTGGCCAAGTGGATGTGCGCGGCCATGATGCTCATCGGAAGGCTGGAAATCTTCACCGTGCTCGTCATCTTCACGCCCCAGTTCTGGCGCAAGAATTAAAACAACAAACAACATACGATATGGAACCAATCAAATTCAAGGCTCTGCTGAAGCAGACAATCTGGGGAGGAGACAAAATCATCCCCTTCAAGCATCTCAACGAAAAACTCGACAATGTGGGAGAGAGCTGGGAGATCTCAGGCGTCAAGGGCAACGAGACCATCGTCAGCAACGGCCGCTACGAGGGACGAAGCCTCAACGCGCTGGTAAAGGAACTGAAGGGCGACCTCGTCGGGATAGAGAACTACAAGCGGTTCGGCGACGAGTTCCCGCTGCTCATCAAGTTCATCGACGCCCGCAGCGACCTCTCCATCCAAGTGCATCCCACCGACGAGATAGCCCGCAGGCAGGGCAAGGAGCGCGGCAAGACGGAGATGTGGTACATCATGAATTCCGACAAGGGTGCCAAGCTCTACAGCGGCCTCAAGAAGCAGATCACCCCCGAGCAGTACAAGGCCATGGTGGAGGACGACACCATCTGCGACGCCCTCGCCCAGTATGAGGTCAAGGAGGGCGATGTGTTCTTCCTCCCCGCGGGGCGCATCCACGCCATCGGCACGGGCTGCTTCCTCGCCGAGATACAGCAGACGAGCGATGTAACCTATCGCATCTACGACTACAAGCGCAAGGACAAGGACGGCAACTACCGGCAGCTGCACACCAAGGAGGCCGCCGAGTGCATCAACTACAAGGTGGAGAAAGACTACCGCACGGAGTATCTTCCCGCCAAGAACCAAGGCGTGAGCCTCGTCCACTGCCCCTATTTCACCACCTCGGTATATGACCTCAACGAGCCGATGACCATCGACTACAGCGAGCTCGACAGCTTCGTCATCCTCATCGGCATGAAAGGCGAGGGACGGATTACCGACAGCGAGGGCAACGAGACCACCCTCAACGAGGGCGAGACGCTGCTCCTGCCGGCCACCACACGCTCCGTGAAGGTGGAAGGCAGCATCAAGTTCCTCGAGACCTATGTATAAGCACGGGCGCTCCTGCCCCCTTTCCGGCGGGCAGGGAGTGGCAGCGCGCCGCCCGGAAAGCCATCTTCGGCCAGGCTGTTTATGGCTTTCCGCCCGGTAGGAAACAGTCTTCCATGGCGTTACCAGCGGCTGGTAACGAGTGTTTCAGTTACTGAAACATGCTGTTTCAACCATAGAAACACGCTGTTTCTATGACAGAAACACTCGCTGAAGGCAGCAAACCACCCGACTATTCACGACAAACAACACTCCAAGACATGGCAAACTTAGAAGTAAAAGACCTGACTTTCAGCTACAAGAAGTCGCGCCACACCGTGTTCAGGGACTTCAACCTCACGCTCCAGCCCGGCCACATCTACGGCTTGCTGGGGGCTAACGGCACGGGAAAGTCTACCCTGCTCTACCTCATGGCCGGCCTCCTGACCCCGCAAAAGGGGCTCGCGGCCTATGACGGAGCGGACATCCGCCTGCGGAAACCCTCCACGATGCAGGACATCTTCATCGTTCCCGATGAGTTTGAGCTGCCCAATGTGTCGCTCAGCCACTACATCCGGCTCAACCGCAAGTTCTATCCGCGCTTCAGCGAGGCCGACATGCAGACCTATCTGGCCGTCTTCGGCATGACGGCCGATGTGCAGCTGGGGCAGCTCTCGTTAGGACAGCGCAAGAAGATATTCATGAGCTTTGCCATGGCCACCCACACCCGAGTGCTCCTGATGGACGAGCCCACCAACGGGCTCGACATCGTGAGCAAGGGTCAGTTCCGCCAGTTCATCACGCAGGGGCGGTCGGCAGAGAGCATCTTCGTGGTCTCCACCCATCAGGTGAAGGACATCGAGACCGTCTTAGACCATATCCTGCTGCTCGACGAGGGTCGCATCATCGCCGACACCGACGCCGAATCCATCCGCCACGAGGGGCGGATAGACCTCGAGCAATTCTATAAGGACACGCTGAAAAGAAAGGAGGAAGAAGATGAGAAAACATGATTTTTTCCGCTATGAGCGCTTTGCCGGCTACCTGAAGAAACTCTTCACAGAGTCGTGGCGCGCTAATCTCGTGCGCACGGTGCTGCTCTTCGCCACCATGCTGGTGGTCGAGCTCTGGACCGCAATCACCATCTATCCCAACTATTACGATGCCGAGGGGAAACTGCTGACCGACTACAGGATGGATTACGACCCCGCCTTTATCACTCTGTGGCCGATCCTTGCCTTCCTTTTCCTCGCCGTGGGCTGTTTCATGAGCAGCCGGTTCCTGCACGACGGGCAGCGCAAGAGCGAGCGCATCGCGATGCTCACCACGCCCGTCTCCACCTTCGAGAACTGGCTGGCACGGTGGATTCTTCATGTGCCGGCAGTCATCGTCGTGTTCTTCGGCTGCCTCTATCTGGCCGACGCGCTGCGCGTGGCCATCTTCACGCCTGTCTATCCAGAGCTTCCCATCAGCCTCTTCAAGATTACGGGTTCAAACTACTCCCTGGAAGAAGTAGTCCCGATGTTCATCCTCTACTTCCTCTGCACCTCCCTCTATCTGCTGGGAGGCGTATTCTTCCCGCGCCGCGCCATCCTCACCACGAGCATCGTGCTTTTCTTCGTGGCATGGTTTTATGTGTTCATAGGCTTTAGTAGCCTCGACTTTTTCAACGAGGAGCCAGGCTATGACTACTCACCGGGCAAGCTGCTGATGTGGGCTTACCTCTGCGTGGCCACCCTTTTCTGCTGGTGGCTGTCGTATCGGAGGCTGAAGGAACTGGAAGTTATCGACCGATTATAATAGGAGGAACGGAATATGAAGAAAACTACTTGGCTTACCCTGGCGATGTTCGCCGTGAGTCCCATCATCGTGATAGCCCTCTCTCAGGTGCGCACCAAGACTGAAGGCAACGCCGTGAACCTGACCCAGAGCAAGCTCCAGCGGCTGCAACCGGTAGAAACGGTGATATTCAACGGCGACTCGACCTTGCTCGACAGTGCCGGAATCGTCCTTCAACTCACGATTACGACGCGCGACACCGTAGGCGGCAACTGCGTCTCCTATTCTCCCGAGATGTTCCAGGCCACGCAGAAAGGCGGAGTGCTGACCATAGGCCTGTCGCCCGACGGCCGCAGGCTCGTCAAAGAGGGGCACCTGTTTCTGGAGAAAGCCGACCTCAGCAGGGTGAATCCCGACACGATCTATGCGAACGACACGCTGAATATCCACCTCCACGCAGGCCCCGCACTGACCCAAGTCGTGGCCGGAGCAAACCAAACGCTGGTCTTCGACGAGGCACGCTTGCCCCTCCTGCGCCTGAAGGCCATGCAGGAAGTCATCATCACCAACCGCTCCCACATCGGCCATCTGCAGATGAACGGAGGCACATCTGTCTGGGTTATTAAGTCAGAAATCGACCGTTTCGACCTGCATCTGATAAATCCGGAAGTCTATAGCATGACCAACAGCTTCGGGGAAGACTCCCGCATCGGCATGCTCCGGGTAACCGGGGAAGGCTCGATAGACATACACAATGGGGATGACATCGACCAGATTCTGCTCGAGCCGACGCCTAAAAGCGAGGACGGCATCACCATTACCGGCTATTCCTTCAAGAAGCGGCGGCAGTTGAAATAGCCTTTACGAAGGCTTCCACATCCCGCTGTATCTGCCGAAACTGGTCGGAAGCCATACCTCCGGCGTTTTTCTTGAGCATGGCGGGCACATCCTCCAGGCTGTTGGAGTAGCTGCTCAGCTCGTTGCGACGCTGCGTGGCGTGCACGCTCTGCCTGTCTATCTCCACCTCACGCTCCCTGATGAGGCGGCTGCAGACGCTTTCGAGCATGGGCACGACCACCTTGTCGAAGAGGTGATGCCCCTGGATATAGAGATAGGTGTTGTCGGGCGTAACGCCGAGACGCCTCAGATTGTCCTTCACCTGCTGATAGCCCTGTCGCGCATCGGGGTTCTCGCGCTGCAACCACCTTATCTTCTGCCCCACCTTATGCCGCACCCGCCGCAGGATTTCGTCCGCCTGATGGAGCCGGAAGTTGCCCGTCTCGATGACGCGGAGGAAGTCCGTCATGGTGAAACGCCCGTAATTGGGGGTGCGATAATACCAGATGTTCCACACGAAGAGCGGATAGATGGCCTGCGAATACTGCCGCAGGAACTCCTCGAAGTCGAAGATGCGGTGGTCGTTGAGCGTTACCGCCACGCAGACGGCGTGCAGCGACGGCGCAAAACACTGCAGATTCTCGATGGCATAGGCGTAGGTGTGGAACACATAGGGATTGGAAAGGATGCTCCGGGATGTGGGCGTGGCTCCCTGGATGAGGTAATCGTAGTCGGCGTCGACGCAGGCAATCATGTCGCGCCCCACCTTTCCCTCGAGAAACTCCATCAATACGGCTTTCTTGCCGCGCTCCAGATGCTTGCTGCGGGTGGGCAGCATGATTTGGAAATACAACTCGTCGGTCTCGAACTTGTCCAGGACCGTGCGCCAGAAAAACACATCGTCGTAGCTCTCCACATAGGCAATGATCCTGTGGCGGGCATCCTTCGGGGTCATCTTGTTGGCGGCCTCGAAGTATCGCGACGACAAACCCTCCCTCAACCGCTTGCTCATGGTTCCACCGTAATATCCGAGACCTCGGTTACCTTGTCCATCCAGCCGTTCATGATGACGGCCGGACTATGGGTGGTAAGGATGATCTGTATGTTCGGGTTGAGTTCCAGGATGAGGTCGATGAGCTGCTGCTGCCAGTCGATGTGCAGGCTCACCTCGGGCTCGTCCATGAAGAGCACATAGTTCTGGTTGTCCTCCACGAGCACCGTGAGCAGTATGGCCAGAATCTGCTTCTCGCCGCTGGAGAGCTGATAGGGCACGAGCGTCTCGCCGATTTGCGAGAAACGGATTTCGTTTTCACTGCGCACAATCTCCTTTCCCGTGTCTGCAAAGAGCTTGTCGATGATGTCCTGGAACTTCTTCTTCGGCTCGCTGATGCGCTGCGCCTCGGCAGCTGCCCCGTCTCCGCCGGCCTGCAGCGTCTGGATGATGCGGTTGCCGATGTTCACTTGATAGTCCAGATACTTGCGCTGAAGCTGGAAAAGCTGCCAGTCGAGCTCCGTGGCAAGGCTCAGGTCCATCTTCGTTACCGTGTCGGAGTTCATCAGCGGGCGGTCGAACGACCGTATGATGTCGTAGCGAATCCACTTCGCGTCCTCCGGACTGACCTTCAGCCGCACGCCTTTGAGCATGTGGCTGGGAAACTCGCCGCCGGCCGAAAGCCCCTTCACCACCTTGTTCAGGATGGTGCTCTTGCCCACTCCGTTCACGCCGCTGAGGATGTTTACCCGGCGGTCAAGGTCCCACACGATGTGCTTCACTCCGCTCCAGAGCGACTCTATCTCTATCTGCTCTATGTAGTCTGCGTATTTCTGCATGATGGTATACCGGTTTTAATCTATCGCAAATATAGTGAATTTTTCCGACACTCGTACACTTTCCGCCCCGAAATTGTGATTTCTCCTTCCCAAATAAGCCAACAGAGGCGACAAAGAGAGCCGTCGGAAGGTTGACAAAATCGGCGATTTTGCCGCATGAATTCGGCGATTTTGTCGGACGATTTCGCCGATTTTGTCCCACAGAAGGCCGCTGCCAGGAAAATCAACTGCGGCAGCCCCTTGCGCAATCCGAAATTATTGCGTAACTTTACGCTCGTAAAAACGACTACCGCAAGATGAACATTGAAGACGCACGGGCCGCACAGGCCCGCAGCATAGCCCGCCTCATCATGGAGGCAATGAACCATGAGTGCTGCCAATACTTTGCCGGCGAGGGGCACACCCTGCACGACTTCGAGGGCCTGATGACACGACTGGTGGAGCGCGACGACAGCCAGTACAGCTACCGCAACACCCTCGTGGCCACGGGCGAGGGGCAGGAGGTGGCAGGCATCTGCGTGGCCTACGACGGCAAAGACCTCCGCCGACTGCGCAAGGCGTTCGTCAAGGGAGCCCTGGAAGCCTTCGGCCGCGACTTCTCCAGCATGGACGACGAGACCGGGGAGGGAGAGTTCTACATCGACAGCCTGGCCGTGAGCGCAGCCTACCGCCACCGGGGCATCGCCACGCAGCTGCTCAAGGCCACCATAGAGCGTGCCCGCACGAGGGGATTAAGTGCCGTGGGGCTGCTCGTAGACCAAGGAAACCCGAGGGCAGAGGCGCTCTACAGGAGAATCGGATTTGCTTACGAGAACGACGCCTCGTGGGGCGGACACCCCATGCGGCACCTGCAAATAAAACTCTGAAGATGCAAAACGAGGAAAACAAGGGATGCCTGAGCGGCATCGGACTCATGCTCGGCTATCTCTGCATGCTGGGCACGGCCGCACTTATAGCCACTTGGTGGGCGGACGACTTCATGGCTACGCTCATCACGGCGTTCTTGTTCTGGCTCTGGATACCCATCCTCATCGGGGCCGTCATCGCCTTTATCCTGTCATTTCGCCTCAAGACGCTGCACCACAAGATACTTTTCGGACTGGGAATCATCAATATTCTCTTAATCTCAGCTTACCTATGGATACAGGCGCCGCGGCAAGACTGCTCCGCCGACATCATGGCCGAGCACTACGAGCACCACAAGGAGGGCATGCGGGAGTTGGAGGCCTATGCACGACAAGCTCTGGACAGCGGGGCCTATATCCACCTCGAATTCGACGGGCAGCACATTCCCATCTTCCATGTCCAGGCCTGCAGCGACTCTCTTATTTCCAGCCATTGGGACGCCGACGGACTGGCAGACTCCCTGCGAGCCGTGGTGGGACTCACGGCCGACGAGATGGAAGGTCTGCGGAAGCGGCTTACCGACCTCGGCTGCATCTCCGTCGACATAAACCAGAGCGTGCCCGGCATCAACATCGGGTTCCGCCGGGTGGGACTGGGCATGTATTTCTTCCGCCTCTACGACAAGCCCATGACGGCGACTCAGTGGCAGGCGGAGATGGACGCAGAGGAGGATGTGCCCTATAACCGGCAGGTGGTGTTTGAATACGGGGCGGGAGCCATCGGCTCGATGGCCTTTCCCGGAAAAGACGAATACCTGCAAAGACAGAAGAAAGGGCCTCGGAAACAATAATCCGAAGCCCTTCCTTGATTTCCACCAAACCTCTCGTGCAACCTTAAAAAGGCGTGGCGAAGATGAAGGTGCGTATCACCCAGTAGCTCAGGATGCCCGCCAAATAGCCCACCAAGGCAATCCAGCTGATGTGCTTCATGTACCATCCGAAGGTGATTTTCTCCAGTCCCATGACCACGACGCCCGCTGCCGACCCGATAATCAGTATCGAACCGCCCACGCCGGCACAGTAAGCCAGCAGCTGCCAGAATATCCCGTCGACGGCCATATCCCCTGTTGCGGCCACGGGATACATGCCCATGCAACCGGCCACAAGGGGCACATTGTCGACTATACTCGACAAAACGCCGATGATACCGGTAACAGCGTAGTGGTTGCCATTGAATGTCTCGTTGAGTCCCTGTCCCAAAGCGGTGAGCACGCCGACCTCCTCCAGACAGGCCACGGCCATCAGGATGCCGAGGAAGAAGAGTATCGTGGCCATGTCGATGCGGCGAAGCAGGTTGGTAACACGCCTCTGCGTGCCCTCTCGCTCTGCCCCCCTGTACAACCGGCGATAGAAAACCTCCGTAACCGTCCATAGCACTCCGAGCACCAACAGGATGCCCACGAAAGGAGGCAGGTGGGTGATGCTCTTGAAGACGGGCACGAACATCAGGCCGCCTACGCCCAGGAAGAAGATTGCCTTGCGCTGTCTGCTCGAGAAGTCAAGCACCTCATAGTCCGACTTCAGATTCAACTCTTCGCCCGTGTCGAGCTCCCCCTTGAGCATGAACTGTAGCACAAGGGCCGGAATCACCATCGAGACGATGGACGGAATGAGAATCTCGGAAATGACGCCGGCTGCCGTAATCACGCCCTTGTTCCACAGCATGATGGTGGTAACATCGCCGATGGGCGAGAAGGCACCGCCCGAATTGGCGGCGATAATCACCAGCGAGGCATAGATGATGCGGTCTTTATGGTTGTGGACGAGCTTGCGCAGGATCATAATCATCACGATGCTGGTGGTAAGGTTGTCGAGGATGGCACTAAGGAAAAAGGTCAGGAAGGCGATCCGCCACAGCAGACTGCGCTTGCTCTTGGTCTTCATCACATCGCGAACCCAGTTGAATCCACCGTTTTGATCTACTATTTCCACAATCGTCATGGCACCCATCAGGAAGAAAAGCGTTGTGGAAGTGCTGCCCAGATGATGCTCTATGGCCGCCGAGACTTGGCTGATCAACTCCTGTCCGCTGACCCCCGTGATGTAAGCCGACGGGTCGAGCATGAACAAAGTCCAGCAACAGACGAACATCAAGAGGGCTACGGCCGCCTTGTTCACCTTCGTAATGCTCTCCAATGCGATGAAAAGATAGCCGATTACGAATACAATGATAATTGCGATAGTTAAAGAACTCATAGATTTATAGTAATTTGTTTGATTCTTGTTTGCGCCTGCAAAGTTAGCAAAAATCTGAAAAATTATACCATCTTTCCCGCAAAATATAAATTAATTGTGTATCTTTGCAATATGAACCCACAACAAACGAGCCCCGCCGAATGGACAGAAAATGTCATCATCGCTGATGCCGACTATGTGGATCGGGTAACCTTCGACCTCATTGTAAACTTCGAAAGGATGATCGGCCGCCGGATTCCACGAGCCGATATGGGGCAGTGGGCGGTATGCGTGGCCCTGGACGGAGGCTTGCGGGAGGGCGATCACGAGACGCAAGTGGTGCTGATTCATGACAAGAAACGCGCCAGGATGGAGAACTTCGCCCCCTCTGAGTTCGACCGGGAACTGAACGGACAGGCCTTCAAGGATGCCCGGCTGGGTGAGTTTCTCATCTCCTCCTACCCCGTGGAAGAGCTGACGGGCAAAGACGAGTTCATGCTCGAGGTGCTCAAAGTCGTGCTCGCGCAGAAAGAGGTGAAGCGTGTCATGGTGATTCCGGATGCCGAAGAGGGCAGCCTCTACGACGAGATTCGCTCGCTGCTGCATGCCCTTGACGATGAGGAGAAGCACATCACCGTCTTCACCATGCAGCCCCTGCAGGGCGGGAGGTTCCGTCAGGAGTTGCTGGGATACTCCCTGATGAACGCCTTGGGAATCAAGTCAAACGAAATCAAATAGCAAGAGAAATATGAGTAGAATACTGATGATTGGTGCCGGTGGCGTTGCCACGGTGGCTGCCTACAAGATTGTGCAGAACCAGGATGTGTTTACCGAGTTCATGATAGCCTCCCGTCGCAAGGCCAAATGCGACAAGCTGGTGGCAGATATCCATGCCAAAGGCTACAAAATGGACATCAAGACTGCCGAGGTAGACGCCGACGATGTGGAGCAACTCAAGCTCCTGTTCTCCGAATACAAGCCTGACCTCGTGGTAAACCTTGCCCTCCCCTATCAAGACCTCACCATTATGGACGCCTGTCTGGCGTGCGGATGCAACTATCTGGACACCGCGAACTACGAGCCCAAGGACGAGGCGCACTTCGAATACTCGTGGCAATGGGCCTACAAGGACCGCTTCGAGCAGGCCGGACTTACCGCCATACTCGGCTGCGGGTTTGATCCGGGCGTGTCGGGCATCTTCACCGCCTATGCCGCCAAGCACCATTTCGACGAGATACAGTATCTCGACATCGTGGACTGCAATGCCGGAAACCATCATAAAGCCTTCGCCACGAACTTCAATCCGGAGATAAACATCCGCGAGATAACGCAGAAAGGACTCTACTATGAGGACGGCAAGTGGATAGAAACCGAGCCGCTCGAGATACACAAGGCACTCACCTACCCCAACATCGGCCCCCGCGAGAGCTACCTGATGCACCACGAGGAGCTCGAAAGCCTGGTAAAGAACTACCCCACCATCAGGCGCGGCCGCTTCTGGATGACCTTCGGACAGCAGTATCTGACCTATCTCGACTGCATCCAGAACCTCGGAATGAGCCGCATCGACGAGATAACCTACGAGGCTCCGCTGACGGAAGACCCGTCGAAGACCGTCAGGGTGAACATCGTTCCCCTGCAATTCCTCAAGGCCGTGCTGCCCAACCCGCAGGACCTGGGCGAGAACTACGACGGCGAGACCAGCATCGGCTGCCGCATCCGGGGACTGAAAGACGGCAAGGAGCATACCTATTATATATATAACAACTGCAAACACCAGGAAGCCTACGAGGAAACCGGCATGCAGGGAGTAAGCTATACGACCGGAGTACCCGCCATGATCGGTGCCATGATGTTCTGCAAGGGCATCTGGAAGAAGCCCGGAGTGTGGAATGTAGAGGAGTTTGACCCCGATCCCTTCATGGAACAACTCAACAAGCAGGGGCTGCCCTGGCACGAGGTGTTCGACGGGGACATTGAATTATAGGACATATCAAAAGCAAATAGATAAATGGCAAAGAAAGAAGACGCTGCTGCCACGCAGCAGAACAATCAGGAGGGCAAGCTCAAGGCCCTGCAGGCAGCCATGTCGAAGATAGAGAAAGACTTCGGCAAAGGCGCCATCATGCGCATGGGCGACGAGCAAGTAGAGAATGTAGAGGTCATCCCCACGGGCAGCCTTGCTCTGAATGCAGCCCTCGGGGTGGGCGGTTATCCCCGAGGTAGAATCATCGAAATCTACGGCCCGGAGTCGTCCGGCAAGACCACGCTTGCCATCCATGCCATCGCCGAAGCCCAGAAACTGGGGGGCATCGCGGCGTTCATCGACGCCGAGCATGCCTTCGACCGCTTCTACGCAGCCAAGCTCGGGGTGGATGTAGACAACCTCTGGATAGCGCAGCCGGACAACGGCGAGCAGGCTCTTGAGATTGCCGACCAGCTCATCCGGTCGAGTGCCGTCGACATCGTGGTCATCGATTCCGTGGCTGCCCTCACCCCGAAGGCGGAGATAGAGGGAGACATGGGCGACAACAAGGTGGGGCTTCAGGCCCGCCTGATGAGCCAGGCACTCCGCAAACTGACGGCCACCATCGCCAAGACCAATACCACCTGCATCTTCATCAACCAGTTGCGCGAGAAAATCGGGGTGATGTTCGGCAATCCAGAGACCACCACCGGCGGCAACGCCCTGAAGTTCTATGCCTCCGTGAGGCTGGATATCCGCCGCGTTACAAGCATCAAGGACGGAGACCAAGTGCTCGGAAACCAAGTCAGGGTGAAGGTAGTCAAGAACAAGGTGGCGCCTCCTTTCCGCAAGGCAGAGTTTGAGATTACCTTCGGAGAGGGAATCAACCACATCGGAGAAATCATCGATCTCGGTGTCGAAAATGAGATTGTCAAGAAGAGCGGAAGCTGGTTCTCCTATGGGGAGACCAAACTCGCCCAGGGCCGCGAGGGCACGAAGGAGCTCCTGCGAGACAACCCGGAGCTCTGCGACGAGATAGAAGCCAAGATAAAACAGGCTCTCGCAGACAAGAAAGACTAAACTCCAAATAAAAGGAAAGCCGTTGGCAATCGATGTGCCGACGGCTTTTTTTGTGTCCGAAAAAAACATTTGGGCACGACGGGCAATGCCGTCAGTCCGGCAAAAGACCGTCAGCCGGCTGACAAAATCGCCGAGATTGAACGACAAAATCGGCGAAATCATGCGACAAAATCGGCGAAATCATGCGACAAAATCGGCGATTTTGTCAAGACGGGAGCGGCTAACTGGAAATGCCCCGGCGGTCTTTCGATTTGGCGGGGACTGGTCTAATAGCTGTGCGTAATCGTCGTCCAGGAGGTGTCGAACGAGAGTGTGAAGGTTACATCGCCGCCTCCGCCGCCCTGGCCACCCGTCGGAGTGCCTCCGAAGAAGCTGCCACTATACGGCGTGATGACATTGCGGCGTACGGGCACGGCCGTGAAGACATGCTCCGCCACGGTCTCATTGTCGGCATTGAGGGCTGTTACCGTCATCTTGAGTTCATCCTCCTCGGCATGGGGAAAGGTGTAGACCTCGAACTGACGGCCTGCATCGTGCCCGTCGGCAGGCACCTCACGATACTCCGTCTGCCGTGAGTTCACGCAGCCGAAGCCCGAGAGAGGGTCGAAGGTGGAGCTCCCGCCCGTGTAATAGAACTTCATCCGCTTGACACCCGGGGGGATGGCATCGCTGACGACAAGGCGGAACATCGACACCGCACGCTTGAGTTCAAACTCATAGGAGCCACCCCCGGCTACCTCAATGTCCTTCACGCAGTAGAAAGTATCCGTCAGCTTGTTGTCCTTGAACTTCACTCTCTCCCACGATTCAAAGGTGGGCACGGCCAGTCCGCTGTGCGCAAGCACGATTATCTTGTAGTTTCCCGGAGGAAGCGAGGTGGTCAGCGTGCCGAACTCCGGATCCGTAGACTGTTGATGTCGGGCATCATAGACGGCGCCGTCGGCCTGATAGATGGCAAAGCTGATTCGTGTACAGACAGCGGAGAGGGCAGCTCCCGAAGGCGGCGTAGCGACATCGCCCTCAAACGGAATCTGCGTGAGGTTGGCTATCGAGAACCTCACCTTGACGCCGCCCTCCGGCTCCAGGCGGCCTTCCGGCTCATCCAGATTCACCTTCTCGCAGGATGCCAACAGCAGGCTCGCCAGCAGCAACAGGCTGAAAAACATAGAGGCCTTTCTCTTCATCCCAATGACTTATTTGAGCGGGATGGCCTTTTCGGTCTTTCCCTCCGTATTTTTGAAGTCCAGGTCGAGGAGTTTCGCGATGGTGAAAGCCACCTGCTTGTTGTAGATTTGCGCTCCGCCGCTAACCTCTCCCTTTGCCTTTACCCCGTTGCCAAAGGCCATGAACCATGTTTCGTCAGACCCCGGCAGCTTGTTGCCGTGATGTTCCCACTTCTCGGAGCCCCTTCCGTGGTCGACGGTAACGATGAATGTGGTCTTATCGCGATAGAAGGGGTCGCTCTGGCAATAGTCCCAGAGACCTTTGAGAAACAGGTCGAAGCGCTGCGCCGACTCCAGATAGCTGCCATAGCGGCCCTCATGGGCAAAGTCGTCAGGCTCGCCAAAGCCTACGAAGGTGAGCTGGGGATGCGCTGTTTTCAGGCATTCCAAGGCATAGCGATAGGTGAACGCATCGTAACGCACGGTCGGCCAGAGGTGCGGAATCTCCTGCCCGATAAGGTCGTAGAGCTCTTCCGCCTGGGTTTTCCCAAGGTTCTTCGACGCATCCCACCCCGCATTCACGGGGATTCCGCTGCGCTGCATGTTGAAAATCTCATGGAAACGGTCCCAGCTTCCAAAGCAATACACCGAGTTATTATACCTCGCATCGCCGTTGGCAGCCTCGAATACCGTAACATTGGGGTTGGGAAAGGCATCGTTGCTGTGCACGCGCGCATCGTCGGGATAGCCCGTCAGGGTTTCGTTATACCCCGGATAAGAGAAGTGCATGCCATTGGCCACATTCATCCGGCTGCCCTTCGCACGGTTACCATAGAGGATGCCGTGCTCCGCCACATGGCTCCAGACGAAAGGAAGCAGCGCCGCACGCCTCTCTTCGGGGGTCGCACGCCAGAATTTCTCGTTGTTCAATTTAATGTTAGAGACAAACTTCTTGTTGTTGAGCAATGCCGAATCGGCACCCATGAAGACATCCTGCCAACGGAGTCCGTCGACCATGACCACCACTACTGGGTTCTCACCCTTGCGCTTGGCCATAACAGGCAGGCAAAGGGCAATCAACAGAAATGCTAATAAATACTTTTTCATGTCGTATTAATGATTATAAATGGTATGATGATTATTCCCTGAGCAGCTTGCGGGCATATTCGATGAGGGTGTCCCGGCCTCGTCGAAAATCCTCCTGAGTGAGGTCAACCTTGTAGTCGGGGTCGATTCCGAACTCGGTGCTCTGCTGCTGCCTGTCGTACATCGGGCACGCGGAGAAGCGTACGCTCCAGCCGTTCGGCAGTTCACTTGAGAACGGCAAACCTGCCCCGCCGCCGGTCTTGTCGCCCACAACCGTTACCCCAGGACAGCATTTCATGTATTTCACGAACTCATTGGCGGCGCTGTAGACCGAGCGATTGGTGAGCACCACCACCCGCTTCTGCCATCGCGCGCCCTTCGCCGGCTTGAGAATCTGTTCCTTCATTGCCGAGAAGTCGCCGTGTCCCGGCCCCGTCTTATGCTGCATATAGCCCACGAGCGTCTCCTCATTGGTGAACCTCGCGGCCAGTTTCTCCGCACTGGAGATCATGCCGCCCGTATTGTTACGAAGGTCGATAATGAGGCCGTTGCAGGGCGCGAGATAGAGTAGGATGTCGTCAAGGTTGCCGCTCCCGATGTCATTCGTGAAGGTTTCGCAGCGCAGATAGCCCGTATTGTCGTCGAGCACGCGGTATTTCATCCCCGACGCAATGCGGTAATCAGTACCGATATACTTGCTGAAAAGCGTGTCGGAGAAGTTGCTCGGATAGTCTTCATGCCAGCTCCAGTTGCGCGCCACATCAAAACTTGAATAGAGATTCACATGCCCGTCCCTGAGCTCCGACAGCATATTGCACAGCACTTCGAAGACCTGCGACTCCGTCATGCCGGCATTCATCATGCGGGAATACCGCCGGTGGACCTCGTTCCAGTCCAGCCCGTACTCCTGGGCCTTATAGTCGAGGAAGCAATAACGCTGGTCGATGATGTTCCAGAGTGCCTCGAAGTTGCCCTGGGGAGTGTCGGCATAGCTCTCTTCGTCCACGCATCCCGCAAGGGCCAGCAGCATCGGGAGCAGCAGGAGGTATAACAGAGCTTTCTTCATGGCCGCATCTTGATGAGTTGGAAGCGCTTGGTTACACCGACGACGAGGCTGTGGGTATAGACATGGCTCCGCAATCCGTTTACCTTAGCCTGCTGGAAATCGCCCAGATAGCCAATGCGGAAGGTGGTGTTCCAGAGCGTAAAGTCGAAAGTAAGCAGCTGCCGCAACGACGGCGCGTTGCCAATCCAGGTGGGAACGACATTGTGATCGTAGTTTCCCTGCGAGAAAATCTCGTAGTAGGACTGGCCGTAGTTAGGTGAAAACATCACTCCCAGCAGAGGCACACTCAGTTCATAGCGCAAGGTGTGAGGACTGTTTTTGATCCTGAACCTATAAGCGGCCTCTATCACTGGAGTGATGTTGAGGTACAGGCGGGCCTGCGCGGGGTTGTTGGAGTTACGGGTGTTATAGATAAACCCAAGGTTTGCGTCGATGTTTCCTCCCACTCCGAGCGTCAATCGGTCGTCTTCCAGCGACAAGAGCCTATAGTGCCAGCCATACTGGAAGTTGTACATGCCCGCCAATTCGTTGCCATTGCCCGACCGATTGTCGGCATAGGCCACATTCCCCTGATGGATAATCTCACGGTAAAGGCGCTTGCCCTCGTGCTCGCGAAAGGTATGCGAGATATAGCGAAGCTCCGTCCCGTTGTATTTTTCAGGAGAGAGATAAGTGTCGAGGATATTCGTGGCACCGATTCCCAGAAGCTTGGAATTGGTGATTATCCTGCCCTCCTGAGCCACGGCGGACACCGCCGCCAGCACGAGGGCTGCCAGGACGCAGGCATATCTCTTATTGTTCTTCATCGTCGGGGAATAGACTTAGTTGTCCCGTCATCTCGTCTATGATTCGCTGCCGGCTCTTCCCGGCATCGGGATCGAGGTTCTCCTCCGCGTCATCAGCAGGCTCCTCTTCCTCCGGAGCAGCCTCCGGCTCGGGGAAACGAAGCGGTTCGAGTTCTTCCACGGACGCCACTTCCCATTGGGCAAGGCGCTTGCCGTGAGCCTTCACGCCCTTCAGGGCGATGAACTCATCGACATCTATTTCCAAATCAGGCCGCCCGTTGTCGGCTCCGCCGAAGTGAACGAGGAGCCTCGGATACGCCTGATCCGTGAGCAGAATCGGCCTGCTGTCCGGATTCTCACCCAGATAGTTCTGGGTCTTGCGGGCATATTCCATGCAGAACCGCTTCACATACACACGGTTCTGGTTGTCGGCGTCGTGCAAGACGGCCGTCCAAACCTTGTGCTCATCCCACTTCTCAAGAATCTTGATGTCGCCCTCATAGTGGTTGTTCGGGTCGAAATTGGTGAAGTAGAACTCTCCGCCCTCAAGCACCACGAGGATAAGCTCTCCGTCGTTGAACTCTCCGAGATAGCGTCCGTGCTCCTCATAGTTGATGCGGCGCACATCAGGATCGAACCAGACCTTGCGCCCCCCGAGGGTGGAATGGCCGTGGCTCTTGAGCGAAATGCGATGCACGGGCTTCTTGGAGAGGATGTTCCCCTTGGAGGCACGCCCCTTGATCATCACCTCCGAGAAGTCTTTCTCGATGAAGATGTTCTGCTTCTTCTTCGCCGCGTCGACCTCCAGCGTAACCTTGATGACCTCGGCCTCGCCGTTGGGGTTGGCCGTGAAGTACATCACCTTCGACCCCTCCTTGCCCTGCGTGAGGTCGTACTCACGGTCGCGGATAAGCGTGGGCACATTGAATCGCTTGATAAAGCAGAAGCCCTTGCGGCCGTCACGGTACACGACATTGTATATCGTGCGCTTGTCGTTGCGCTTGAACACCTGTGCCCAGATGACCCCCTTGCCCACGAAGAGCTTGTCGGCCACCTTCACCACCTTGTATTTTCCGTCGCGATAGAAGAGGATGATGTCGTCGATATCCGAACAGTTGCACACGAACTCGTCTTTCTTCAGCCCCGTTCCGATGAACCCTTCCTGCCGGTTGATATAGAGTTTCTCGTTGGCTTCGACCACTTTCGTAACCTCGATGGTATCGAAACTGCGAATCTCCGTCCTGCGCAAGTGGTCGCCGCCGTACTTCTGCTTGAGGTATTTAAACCAGTCGATGGTAACCTTCACCATCTGCCCGAGGTCCTTGTCGATGTCGGCTATCTCCGCCTTTATCTTCGCGAGCAGCTCGTCAGCCTTCTCCTTGTTGAACTTCAGGATGCGCTGCATCTTGATTTCGAGCAGCTTCAGGATGTCGTCGCGCGTTACCTCGCGGATGAAATCCCTCTTGAAAGGCTCCAGCTTTGAGTCGATGAACGCCACCACGGCATCCTGATCGGGCGCCGTCTCGAACTTCCTCTCCTTATAGATGCGCTCCTCGATGAAGATGCGCTCTAATGAATTATAGAAGAGTTGCTCCTCTAATTCACCCTTGCGGATGAGGAGTTCCTTGCGCAGCAGCCCCATCGTGCGGTCGGTGCTGTGGCGGAGCACATCCGAGACGGCAAGGAACTGCGGCTTGTTATCCTCTATCACGCAGCAGTTGGGCGAGATGTTTACCTCGCAGTCGGTAAAGGCATAGAGCGCGTCCATCGTCTTGTCGCTCGACACGCCGGGAGCCAGATGGAGCTGGATTTCCACCTCCGAGGCCGTCATGTCTTCCACCTTGCGAATCTTCAGCTTGCCTTTCTCCACGGCTTTCGTGATGCTTTCCTGCAGCGAGGCGGCCGTCTTGCCGAACGGAATCTCGCGGATGACGAGCGTCTTGGAGTCCAGCTTCTCTATCTTCGCCCGCACCTTGAGCACGCCGCCGCGCTGCCCGTCGTTGTATTTCGACACATCGATGGCGCCTCCCGTGGGGAAATCGGGATAAAGCTGGAACTTCTCGCCACGGAGATAGCTGATGGCGGCATCGCATATCTCGTTCATGTTATGCGGCAGGATCTTGCTGCTCAGCCCCACGGCGATGCCTTCCGCACCCTGCGCAAGCAGCAGGGGGAACTTCACGGGGAGCGTAATGGGCTCCTTGTTCCGCCCGTCGTAGGAGAGCTGCCATTCGGTGGTCTTGGGGTTGAACACCGTCTCCAGCGCAAACTTCGACAGCCTCGCCTCGATGTATCGGGGAGCGGCCGCACGGTCGCCGGTCAGGATATTGCCCCAGTTGCCCTGCGTGTCTACGAGCAAGTCCTTCTGTCCCATCTGCACCAGGGCGTCTCCGATGGAAGCGTCTCCGTGCGGATGGAACTGCATGGTGTGGCCCACGATGTTGGCCACCTTGTTGTATCGGCCGTCGTCCATACGCTTCATGGAGTGCAGGATGCGGCGTTGCACGGGCTTCAGGCCGTCCTCTATGTGAGGCACGGCCCGCTCCAGGATTACATAACTGGCATAGTCGAGGAACCAGTTCTTGTACATTCCGCTCAGATGATGCACCGCCGAGGCGTCAAAGCGGTCGGCGGGCCTGTAGTCGGAATGCTGGTCTATCTCCAGTTCCTCTTCCTGTGTATTGTCGTCAAAAGTCTTCTCGTCGTCCATATATGAAGTAGGTTTGCAGGGCAAAGATAAGCATTTTTTCACAGAACGGCAAGAAAACGCGGCAAGAATCCATAAAAACAGGTGGTTCGCAAAGCTCCCTCGGCAAGGCCTTTCATGGTCCGCACCAAGACAGTTTGCCGTTTCGGGCAGGTGTATCAGCCATTGAAACAGCGTGTTTCTACTACTGAAACAGCGTGTTTCAGCCGTTGAAACATCATGTTTCAGCTGCAGAAACACCCCCGGAAGGCCGTCATTACAATTGCTCAAAACCACAAACAAGGGCACGGAAGCTGCCCGGAACTGGGCGGGAAAACGAAAAGGGCCGGCCATACCCATTATCATGACCGGCCCTCAATGACATAACCGTACTTACCAGCCTGGGTTCTGGACGAGGTTCGTGTTCAGCGTGAGCTCCTGCGTGGGCAGGGGAAGCAGCCAGCGGTGGTCTTTGTCAGACCATTTGCGTCCGGTCTCACTGAGCGACTTGGAGGACTTATACTGATATAGATACTTCGCTCCCTGATACTCAATGGTAGGCCGTGCGTTCTCACCCGTAAATGTATTGGCGGGATACTGGCTGATGACCGTAGGCGTAATCTTGATGCCGAACATGGTCTTGGGATTCTCCATCACCTTCATTCCGTTCCAGCGCTTCAGGTCGTCGAGCCTGAGCCCCTCTGCCACAAGCTCTATGCGGCGTTCACGACGAATCTCATAGATGAGGTTGGAGACCGTATAACCATAGTCTACAGGCCGCGCGTCGGCAACGGGAGAAGTGGTGAGATGAGCCATCTCTACGCGGTCGCGCAGCTTGTTGACGGTCTTGTCAAGCACGGCCTGCGTGCAGGTGCCAAGCTCCGCGTTAGCCTCCGCATTGATGAGGAGCACCTCCGCATAACGGTAGACAAACCAGTCATAGGTGGAGTTGTTGGCTTCCTGCTGCGTGGTGTTCGCTGCATGATACTTCACACACTGGTATCCGGTAACGCCCTTGCTGGATCCCACCACATTGGCAAGTTCGTTCTGCACTCTTTCTCCATTGCGCACATAATAGGGACGATGCTTGTTGTCGATAATCTGGTACATTCGGGGGTCTCTGCCTGCAAGCTCCGCGTCCATGTCCTCATCGCCGTGATAGCCCGAGCCGGCATTATAGATTGGCGTTCCGTCCTTCATCAGGAACGACTCCGCGAAGTCTTTGCTCAGCCCCATGCCTTGCTCCTGCACCTGTCTGCCCAGCTGATGCTGCAAAACATCGGGCTCGTAGAAGCGCGCCAGGATGCACTCTTTGCTGGTGGAAAGGTCTTCCTGCGTGAAGAGATTGGAGTAATAGAGGGGGTATCCGGCGTAGGCAAGCTGGTCGCAGCCGTTGTCCTGCCCCTTCACGATATCGTAGTTACCTGAATTGATGACGGCATCGGTCTGCTCGACGGCCTTCTTCAGCAGCGACTCAGAGGTCTGGCTGCCCGTCCCTGCCTCGTGATGATACTTCTTGTAGGTTCCGAAATAGAGGCATATCCGGGCCAGCTGCGTCCGTGCGGCGTCCTTGTTCAGCCGCCCGCTTTCCGACGACGACTTCTCCGGCAGGTGCTCGATGGCATATTCGAAGTCCTCAATCACATGCCCCAGTACTTCATCCTTGTTGTCCCGGGGCTTGTACAGGAGTTCCTTATCGCTGGTCTGAAGGTCCGCGTCGTACCATGGCACATCGCCATAAGTCTTGAGCATGTCGAAGTAGATAAGGCCTCTGAAGAACCTCACCTCCGCCACATACCGGTTGATCTCCTCCTCGGAGCCCTTCACGCGGTCATAGCGCTTCAGGAAATAGTTGCAGCTCCGCAGGTCGTTCCAGTACCATTTGTTATAAGCGGTAACGGCAGGTGTTGACTCCGGAGATTCCTCCGGCACCGTAAGCTCGTCAAAGAGATAGGAGCTGTAGTTCGTCGTAACGAAGTTGTCGCTCTCGCCGTCAAGGGCGGGATTAGGACTGCTGAGCAATCCATACAGCCCGTTCGCATACAGCTTCAGGTCATTGGGCGTGTTCCAATACGACTCATCCGTGAAGGAGTCCATCGGCGAGAGATTGGTATAGTCCTCACAGGCACTGAGCGTCCCTGCCATAAGGACCAGATAAATATAATGTCTGAATTTCATAGGAAATATCTTTTTAAGAGTTATTAGAATGTCAGATTAAGACCGATGGCGAACTTCTTGTTGATCGGATAGGTCATGGTTCCCAGTGTTTCGGGGTCGAATCCGTCCATCAGACTGGTGATAGTGAAGAGGTTCTCACCCTCTATATAGAATCTCAGGCGACTGATTCTCCACTTGCCGGTAAGGTTTCTGGGCAGCGTATAGCCGAGGGTGATATTCTTCAGGCGGCAGTAACTTGCGTCCTGCAGATACCGCGTGGAGTTCTGTCGGTTGCCTCCGTTGGCCCATCCCAGGCGCGGGAAGTAAGCCCCGGGGTTATCCTCCGTCCAGTAGTCAAGATTGTTTGTCAACGGTGTTTCCCACTCATCGGTGAAGCCCCAGAAGGCAGGACCTCCCAACATGTAGTCCCGCTTGCCGACCCCTTGCAGGAAGACATTGAGGTCGAAGCCCTTGTATTCCGCGCCCAGCGTAAGTCCGAAGGCGAGGCGAGGCGTGTTGTTGCCGATAATCTTGCGGTCTCCGGGATTCTTCAGCGTATTGTCCCCGATATTGATTTTGTCGTTGTGGTCAAGGTCCTCATACCTTACATCGCCTGCTGTCCAGTGCCCGCCGTAGAGATAAGACTGGTCGATGGCCTGGGCTTCGGCGTCTGTCTGGAAGAGTCCATTAGACACATAGCCCCATATCTCGCCTATCTCATGTCCGACATAATACTGCGAAATCAGGCCCGTGGGGTTGCTGTACTTCGTAATGGTAGACTTATAGTCGGAGAGCACTCCTTTCACATGATACGACAGGCCGCAGGCAAGGCGGTCGTTCCACTCCAGCGAAAGCTCCCATCCCACGGTCTTCAAGTTGGCCGCATTCTCCAAGGGAACGGCCGCTCCAAGCACAGCCGGCAAGACTTCACCCGAAGTAAGCATGTCCTTGGTGTCGCGGCGATACCAGTCGAAAGAGGCGTTCAGCCGGCTTCTCAGGAACGAGGCGTCGAATCCGAAGTCTATCTGGTGCACGCTTTCCCAGGTGAAAGACGGGCTCACGAGGCCCGGCACCGTGATGGCCACGGGCAGCGAACCGCCGAGGAGGGCGTTATAGCGGGTATTGATGCCATAGGTGGCAAGATAGGGGAAGTTGCTCGTTACGGCCTGATTGCCCAGTGAACCGTAAGAGACGCGAATCTTCATGTTGTCCCACCAACTTTTCAATGGGCTCCAGAAGCTTTCCTCAGAGATTCTCCATGCCGCGGAAGCGGAAGGGAAGAAGTCGTAGCGCTCGCCCTTCTTGAACTTGGAAGATCCGTCATAGCGGCCGTCCAGCTCGAAGAGATACCTATCTTTGAAGTTATAGTTGATACGGGCAAAGACGCCGCTTACCGACCATTGGCTTTCATTACCGTCCGTCAGGATATCACCTGTGGCCTGATTGATTGCGGGGTTTGCGGCATCAATAAGATTCTTTCGTCCCACATAGTGGTAGGCCGTGTGCTCCTTTTCCTGGTTGTAACCCACCATCACCTTGAAGTTATGTGCCTTCTGTGCCAATGAGAACGAGTATTCCGCAAAGGCGTTGAACGACTGATAGTAATTGTCCTGGTTGGTCAGCGTAACGCTGCTGGGGTTGGTCCAGGGATAGAAGTTCTCCGTCCCGGGCACCGCCGTGTAGTCATAGAAGTTCCTTACATGCTGGGTGGAGTGTGCTCCGAAATGGTTCCAGGTATAATCCGCGTTGATGACGAGGCCGTCGACAGGCGTGATTTTCACCGCTCCCGTCATCCAGAGGTCGTTCTGCTTATAGTGCGCATTACCGCCCTGGGCCTGCAATGCCACAGGATTGGTGAAGCTTCCCTGTCCCGCATAGTGTCCGTCGGGGTGCTTCACCGGCATGAGAGGGCTCAAGTCGGCCTTCATCATGCCGCTATAGGCCGATATGCCGGAATAGGCCGTGGCGTTCATGGCCGTCGTTCCACCCGTGGGATGCAGTTCCGTGGTATAGGTATTGGTGATCTTCGCAGATACATTCAGCCACTTTGCCACATCCGTAGCAATGTTGATGTTGGCATTATACTTCTTGTAGGTGTCGTCGGCAGCTTTCAGGATACCCCCCTGATTGTTGGCGGCAAGCGAGGCGTAGTAGGTGGTGCGCTCGTTGCCTCCGCTCACGCTCGCATTATAGATTTGCGAGAACGAGGTCTTGTAGAGTTCGTTCCACCAGTCCGTATTGCCGCAGTAACCATACTTGAACGAACTGTAATCCGGGTCGAAGAACACGGGGGAGTCATAGGTTCCGTCCATGTAGGCCTGCGTGTAGTCATACACCAGCTGGTTGAAGTAGTGCCCGCTGCCGCCGCTGTTCTGGTAGGCCTTGTCTATCATGGTCAGGTAATCGATGGAACTCACATTGTGGGCCTCTACTGCCGGCCGCTGCCAATACCCCGTAACATTGAGGCTGACGACAGGCTTGGAGTTGTTCTTTCCCTTCTTCGTGGTAATGAGAATCACTCCATAGGCCGCCCGCGCGCCGTAGATGGCCGCAGAGGCGGCATCCTTCAGGACGGAAATGGACTCTATGTCGTCCGGATTCACGAGGTTGGCGTCCATCTGCACATTGTCCACCAATATCAGCGGGCTGCCTCCGTTCAGCGAGGTGGTACCGCGGATGTTGAAGGTAGAGCCCGCACCCGGAGCTCCTCCTGACGACATCGAGATGTTCAGGTTGGGCACCACGCCCTGGAGTCCCTGCCCGATGTCGCTGATGGGACGGTTCTCCAGCACATCGCCTCCCACTTGCGCCACCGCACCGGTGAGGTTGGCCTTACGCTGGGTGCCGTATCCCACGACCACCACTTCTTGCAGCGACTCGCTGCTTTCCTCAAGAACCACGGTCATCTGAGCCGACGCAGCGACTTCCTTGGGCTGATAGCCGACATAGGAGAACAAAAGAATTGTCCCCGGGGAGACGCTCAGGGCGAAGTGGCCGTCAATGTCCGTGACGGTGCCGCGGGAGCCTCCCTTCTCGGTAACGGTTACTCCGATGAGCGGCTCGCCCCTGTTGTCGGTAACGAGACCTTTCACTTCATTGTTCTGCTGAACAATGCTTACTGCGGCGTTTGCTGTTTCGGCACAGGCCGGCAGCGGCATCGTGAGAAGGGTCAAGACCCCTAATCCTACGAACACGCTGCTCCTTGTACAGAGACTCATAAACACCTTGCGAGATTGTACTTTGTTAGGCATAGTTAAACGGTTTTTAGTTGATAAACTTTACAAAGTAAAGACTTTGATTTCTACGGCCTTAAAGATAGAAAGTTTTCCGTTTTCAACAAATTCAGCAACCTTTTTGTTAACAAAAAAAACGATTTTTATGAATCGGAAACATATCCGAAAACCTGTCAGAATATCGTGTCGGATTCTTACGGATACGCAGAATAAAGCCATCCCTGGTTACAATTTATCACACAGACAGTCCTGCCGCATAATCCCCATGCGACGGATTCAGGAACAAGAGGCAGCGATTAAAGGGGAAAGAAGCGGTTTCCGGCGCGACAAAATCGCCGAGATTGTCGGACAAAATCGCCGAGATCATCGCACAAAATCGCCGATTTTATGCCGCTATATACATGCCCTTGCAGGGCTATATGCCACACATAGCAAGCCGATGTGCCACGCCTGCTACGAACATATACCAAAAATAACGACAACGGAAAAGGGGAAAGGCCCGATGACGGAATGTCTTTCCCTTTTATAGCTATATACTAAATTGAATATTCCTTGCTTTATGAGGCCTTCGTCTACAAAGATATTCTTCAGTCGGCGTACGCCTTTCTCTACTTCCCACCTTGGTATAAGATGCCTACAGGACATCAAGCAGATTGACAACCTTGACACACTCGCAAACGAAAGGTATTAATGCGATGATTTATCGGCTATATATTTGGCGACCAACAGCTTGCACATGTCGCGCACATCGGTCTGCGTATGCTGGATGCTTAACTGTCTTAGGCACTGCATCACCCTATCAAAATGGGCTTGCGATAATTCCCTGCCGTGCTTATTGGCTTTATCAGCAGTGCTACCGAGTACCTTATGCCAACGGTCTACCAGCAAACAGAGCATGTCGAGCTGCTGTTCGCTCATCGTTTCGGTGGCAGAGAAACGATGAAAGAACCATTTATCGATGTCGGCCAGCATGTCGTCCACGGTATAAGCATCGGCATTCATCAACGCCAATTCGTGCAGCTGGGCAAAGCGTGCGTCGCTCAAAAGCTGCTCGAAGTCGGTGCCTATAGTAGAATGCAGATACTGCCTGTCGGCTATAAGACGAGTGCGAATGTAAGGACTGTCGGCAAACGACCGCTCGCCACATATATGACTGCCTATCTGCTCCATAGCCTCGCACTGCTCGTTAGCACTATAGTGCGCATTGCCTATCATCAATATCCACTGCTGCAGGGCATCGTTCAGCAGGTCGATGCCACGCTCGTAGATGCGCCGCATGTTCGTTCCAACCACCTTCACGGCCTGTTCGTAACGCTCAGGATGCTGCCATACGGAGCGCATCTGCTCTAAGCGGGCGGCCAAAACCGAGACGGGCGACGCATGCGAAGAAGCCATAACAGAGGCTTCACGCTGCTGCAACCGCTGCCGACAGGCAAATATGCTCTCGCCAGGCAGCATGGGCGTATAGACTGCACGCACAAAAGCAAGGTCGGCAGGCGACAAGGTAAGGGGCTGATCGATACATACGGCAGGCGTATCGCCATTCGCCCTGCCAAGAATGGCACCAAGTTCGCGCATCAGTTCGGCCTGAAGAATAAGTGCCACAGCACGGTCGCGATGCCTGGCCTGCTGCAAATAGCGGGCGTTGGCCTCGCCTCGCAACAAGAAATCCTGCAGCAGCTTCTGCTCGAAGCCACGCCCCACGACGATACGAGCCGATAGCATCTCACCTGTACGGGGATGACACAGCATGCTGTTCGTTACCCCCTTATGGCAAAGATCGTAGCTCACTACAACAGCCTGCTGTGCTGCTACGCTATCTTGTGGCAACCATCGAGGCTGCAACACACGGGCAGGAAGGCCTACGGCATGTAGAGCCTGATTCCACTTCTCTACGGCATCGCACAACGCAGCATGCCACTTACGCGGGAAACGATGGTCGACATAAATTGTTAACGGCTGCCGGTGGAGCGGCCAGCGAATAGCCAACGAGTCGGGCATAGGGGCATAGGGGTGCTGCGAATACTCGCTGAAGCGAATGGTCTGCGCCCCATTCTCCTCGCCAACCAAACGCAGTTCATCGGCTACTTGGGGCAACAACCGTAGCGTGCAGCTTACCATAAGGGGCTTACTTCCTTTGGGCAGTACGGTGTTGGAGGAGGAGAAACGCTGGCCATTGTCGTCGGTTTCATGCCATCGCTCTATCTGAAATGTTACGCCATCGGGCATGGCATGGGTGCTAACGATGCGCGACAAGTCGGGTTGCAGAGCACGAATCTCCATATTGTCATGGTATGAAAACCACTCATCACCCTCCTTTAGCAGCTGCGTCAAGCTAACCACAGCCTCGCCCTTGCCTGCCCATCCCACAATAGGAAGCGACAACTTGGGGGCTGTGGTATTCGACAAACGGAAGGCAGGCAATAATTCACTGCTGTTGTCGAGTATCCGCTCTGCATAGAAAGGCTGCAAGAGGTCGACCTTGGTGCTATCGGCTGAGAGCTCGAGCTGCACTACCCCCATGCTTTTAATGCCGCAGTTAATCATGTCGAAGCCATGGTCTATCTGGGCAGTAATAGCCAAATCGTGCCCAAAGGCCGATGGCGGAATAGCCAGATAGGCGGTGCTGTCGGTCGTAAAGGCCCGCAGGGAACTGCCACTAACCGCCATGTGCGATGCATCGAATGGCTGTCTAACGGTTTCCTGTGCCAATGCTGTTGTTTCTAAGAAGAGAACGATAAACAGGGTAAGATATGAGAATACTGTTTTGAACATGATAGATGATTACAATGATATTTGTGTGAGACGAATGAGTTCTGCGGCACGCCGCTGTGCCAGTTGGTCGGCAGTATGCCCTGCAGCCTGTGTTACCTCATTGGTTATACGCTGCAATGCACGCATAAAAAGCAATGCCACATGGCTCTGCCCTTGCTTCAGCGTGCGGTCGAGGTTATCGTGAAGAGCCTCTACATACCAGCGCTGCAACATAAATTGCTCCTTGCTCTCCATCCCATCGCGCTGCCATGGAGCAAAGAGAGAGGTGTGAATGCTGTCGACAACCTCGGATGCAGCAATGGCTGTTGTGCCCGATTGCTCGTTTTGCAACACCTGTGGGATGGCACCAACAAGCTGCTGTATCAGGGGCAACACCGTGTTGGTAAACTCCTGGTCGGCATCAATATTGATGTTCCTTGTAACATCCGACGCAAAGAGCCATGTGGGAGCCTCAAGCAGATACTGCCGTATAAAGTGCATCACTCGGCGGTTATAATCGATAGACTCTGCTGCAAAGCCACTCTTTCCATCTGCCGCAGGATATTTATCGTTAAGGTGGTCCATCACTTGTTGCATCCACCAGGTATAATGCGACAACATGCTACGGTAGCGTTGTTGCATGACCGACTTGCCTACGGCATCGTCTACGCGCCATCGGGAGGCCTGTGCACAGATATACTGTAGGTTCTCCATGCCACGTGTATTAAAGGCCACATGGTCGTCGCCCAAGTCTTCAGCCTTATTATACAGTCCGGGGTTTATCGTAAGATAACGCAGACGAGGGTTCTGCAACTGGCGGCGACACCACTTGGCACGCTGCCGTAGGCGCACCTTCTCCGTGCGACCAGGGAAGATACGGTATCCCCATTCGATGGCAAAGCGATCATAATCGCCCAGCTGTACACGCCGATGAGCGAACTGAACACTGTCGCCATGGCGCAAAGCATAATTGAAACGCACATAATCCATAATGGAAGAAGAGATGCCATAACGGGCAAGAAAAGCTGTGTCGGTAGCCTCTTCTAACGACATGTGAGCACTACCCAGATAGTTGTGCTCCAAGCCTAACGAATGCCCCACCTCATGTGTGATGACAAACTGCATGAGATCGCCGCAGACATCCTGTGGAAGACTGATACGCCAAGCCGTACTATCGTAAGCTCCCAGCTGTGTAAAATTCCATTGTTGGGAAATGTTATTCACACTGCTGAAAATACCTATATGGCAAGTAGCAATCTCGGCCGACTGCGACATGCAGGGACTTGGGCCGTAGGCATTGCTGCGTGCCGACACTTTCCACGAGATGAAGGGATAGTGTGTATCGTAGATGCAGAAGTTGGGGTCTTCATCAGGAGTAGGTGCCAACCGTGCATCGATGGCATCTTTGAACCCTGCCTGCTCGAAAGCAGGGAGCCACGCACGCACCCCGGCTATGATATAGGGCACATAATGTGCTGGCGTATTGCGGTCGATATAGAAGACGATGGGGCGTACAGGGCGCACCAGTTCGCCACGGAAATACCTGCCACGGTCGGCAGGACTTATCTCCAGGTTCCATTTCTTTGCGATAACCCGACGATGCCCCGGGTGCTTATCTTCATAAAGTTCCTGTGCCAGGGTGAAATATCCCACACGGTCGAGCTGCCTTACAGGCATGCCTTCACGAGGCAACAGGCTAAGGCACAGCCCCGTCTCATATCTTCCTACATAAGGTTCTCCTTGATATGGAGGCATTGGCCGCGAGGTATGGTAACTTCGGTCAATGCGCATAAGCAGTCTGTCGGGATAGCCCTTGACAGCACCAATAGCGTCGCAGGCACTGATACGGCCGTTGAGCGAAAGGTCAAAAGAGAACAGGTCGAGACCGAACAGTGGACTTTTGCGCAACATACTTTCTACCTCGACCAACACATTACCATCGCCTCGTGCCACGATGGGGAGCCGATGATAAAGGCGGAAGTTGGTGGTAAGAGCGGCTATCTCGGCATCGGAGGAGCGGGCATCGTGCCACACACGATGATGCTGGGGGTCGCCTATCCACAATTCATTGCCATGACGCTGGATACTTAGGAATACCGGACCGAGCATATCGCCAGAATATCCATAGGTTTTGTCGATGTTACGATGTGGCGAGGCCGGGGTTGTAAGCAATGTAGTGAAAAGGGAAAACTCGCGCCCTACAAGACTATCGGCAACCTGCCAGTAGAGTTTGCCATGCACACGATAAGTAGGGAGAATGCCATCGCACACCTTCTCTCCGCCGTGTTCATAAAGAAAATGATGCAGATTGGCAGTATGTCCAAACGACATACTGCCAACAATGCTTATTAATATTAAAAGAAATATTCGCAACATGATAAGATGCGATTACTCATAGTTAAAACTTATATCTACAATCTTTCCTAACTTTGCTTCTTCATTACGGTAGATGTAAGCGTCGTTTGCATCGCCAGCCACGCTAAGTTTCAGCTCTGCAATAACACCACCATTAGATGTATTGATACCTACACCTAGTATTCTACCCATCTCTTCTGTGCTCTCAGGATCCTGAAACTTCAAACAAGCAATTTGGGCACTAGCATCTTCGGCATATTCAAAGATGACAAAGGCCTTCTGGCGTTCAAGGTCGATACGATAAACCTTATTGCCTGCCGTCATGAACACATAATAATTACTACGCGAGTTCGGGATAAGATTACCATGCAAATAGCTCTAATTGTCTTGATTTCTCCACATGCACTGGCAGCGCCTCCGGCTTGTTGTCAAAGAAACAGTAGGCCGCGAGAGCCGAGCATAGGTTCATCATAAAGTTGTGTATGGACCGGTGTCGTGAATGCACGAGGTTGGCCTTGTTCTTGAGCAATTCGTTGATACACTCGATGATGTACCTTTTTCTGAGCATGATCTTGTCCCACATGGGCATGAGCTTATTCTTCATGTTGGCCTTGAGGCCATGCACGAGATGGATGCCCTGGTCGAAGAGATGCTCG
>NZ_FOOW01000012.1 GCF_900113305.1 Prevotella sp. KH2C16
GTGGCAAGCTCCGTAACGAGCAGCCGCTACACGGCTGGCGACGAGGGTCTGGGCTACTCCCTCTACGAGAGCGAGGACGGCACGGGCACGCTCGAGGTCGACAACCTCAAGGTACGCAGGCAGATGAGCATCGCCGAGCTCGAGGTCAGGAAGAAGACCTACACCTCCGGTAACCTCTCCCTGGGCAAGGCCGGCAACACGATATTCGCCGTGAAGTCCTTCAGGCAGGACGGCACGCCCATAGCGGACATGGTGTTCGCCGTGGGCGGGGCTGCGATAGCCGTACAGGACGGCAGCGTAACGGTGCTGGGCAAGGTGTCCGAGAACGAGACCCCATCATGGTACCGCTGCTACTTCCTGCGCACGGACGGAGAGCGTACGGTGGACAACTGCTGGAAGGCCGGGGACCAGGCGAAGTGCCAGACCAGCAACCTCACGGAGGGCACGACGCACAATGCGGCGAACCGCTACTACTGGCGTCTCGTCGTGGGCAAGGGCACGGAGACGCTGGAGGACGGCCGGGAGTACCACTATGTAGACCTGTCCAACGAGGAGAGCCCCGTGGTGGAGATGCCTATGATAATCAAGGGAGAAGCCTTGGCTTTCTATGGCAAAGAAGACGATATGCCGGACTGGGACGGGATAACAGCAAGATACAATCTCGTCCCGAAGGCGGGGGATGTGTACCTCTATGCCCATGAGGACGGGGCGGGCACGCAGCCCGAGGTCATCACCTATACCACGGACACGGAGTACACGGTACTCGTGCCGGAGCAGGACGACATCTACCGCACGGCGGACGGGAGGTACTACAGTGCCGACCTCGACTACAACGGCGATTTGTGGATAGAGACGACGGCGGCAGCGCAGGTATTGCAGGGCTACGACCCCTCCGCGGACAACGACGCCCCCATGACGGGCGATGACATCGCGCAGGAGGGTAACCAGGTGGACAAGGGCAGGCAGGGGCTGCTGGTCATCGACGCGGACGACGGCATCAGCAAGTACAGGGGCATCGACGGCTTTACCTACGAGGGCAAGCGCAGGCAGCACATCGGCGACACGGTGGAGCTGGAAGTCAACCGCCTCACCATCGTCTCCGAAGCCCCGGACGGCACGCCCGAGGAACACCGCGTACCCTGCTACATGGGGGCGTGGACGGCACGGCCGTACCCCTACTACTCGCAGGTGGACTGCGACGGCTCGATATGGCTTTGCACGAGGCCTGCGGGTGCCACGGTGGCCGACAGGCCGCAGGACGGCTCGGCGGTATGGCACAAGCAGGTCGGCAGGGGCGAGAAAGGCGACAAGGGAGAGCAGGGCAACGCCGTCAGCTCCTATACTTTTTTCCGCTACTCCGACGACGGGGGGCAGACCTTCACGGCGGCGAAGCCTTGGGCGGAGACCGGGGAGTACGGAAACGGGCGCAACCTGTACATCGGGAAGCGCGCCTGCGAGTTTAACGGTATCCCGAATCAATACTCTTTCGCTCTTCCCGAGGGAGTCGTGAACGCTGTAAGCGGGCAGAAGGTAACCCTGAGTGCGTATGTCGAGGGCGAGAACCTCAACGACCCGTCCGTCTCTCACTATATGGTAGACCTGTATTTTAAATTCGCAGACGGCACGGGAGTATGGAGTAATTTTAACAAGAACGCTCAGTTTAAAAATGCGGACACAATTCCCGGCATGCGCTATTCGAGGACTATTGACCTCTCGGGACATGTCCTTACCGAGATAAGTCATACTAACATCAGTCTGTCGAAAAGGGAGGGTGAACCACTTGCATCAGGAGTGCGACTTGTTATTAAAGACATCAAGATAGAGATAGGCGACACCGCCACGGAATACACTCCCGCCCCCGAGGACCAGCAGTTCGGGCTCACCACCGGCGCATGGCTCGGCGTGGCGGCATGGGACAGACCCTATCCGCCCATGGAGGCATCCGCATACTCGTGGAGCGAGGTCAAGGGCACGGACGGTCAGTCCGCAGAGATATACAGGCTCCGTGCCGGGACGGAGAAGGCGCAGGTGGACGGCAGCGGAAATCTCACCGTGAACCTGTCCTACCAGATAGAGCATGTAAGGGGAGCAACTACCAAGATGGAAGATGCGTCCGCAAGCGGCATGAAGGTACGCTACCGCGGCGACACGGGCACGCCCGCCGACACCGTGATGGGCTACGGCGACACCCCGTCGGCATCCTATGTGCTGGAGGACTATACGCATGTCCCGCACCCCGACTACATCATAGTTGAGCTCCTCAACAAGGACGGCAATGTCCTCGACCGCAGGACGGTGCCCGTTACCTTCTCGGCCGTGGCCGCCCTCGACATCAACGGGCAGGTCGGCGAGATTTCCGCCCGTGTGCAGGGCATGGCCGGCGGAGGGCGGAACCTGCTCAAGGGGACGGCGTTCGAGCGTGAGCACCCCGACTGGTTCGAGCTCCGGGGTGGTGCTCCTATCTGGCCAAGCGTCAAGCACGGCGGACACAACAGCGTCGACTGCTCGCTCACGGGCATGACCGGGGACATGTACAAGGGCGCATACTTCCGTGCGGAGGTGGAGCCCGGAAAGAAGTACACCGCATCAGTATGGTCGCACGGCGACCCCGCCAGCTTTGACAAGGATGCCGTAATCGAGGTTTCCTACGCCGCCGACACGCAGGGCGGCCGTACCATACTCGCCACGGAGAGCATCAGGCCGTCCGAGCTCAGGGTATGGCAGAGGTTCCACAAGACCTTCACCGTCCCGCAGGGCGTCTACGAAATAGAGGTGAACTTCTTTAACATCCGCAACGGAGGCATGCAGATAGCCGAGCCCATGCTCACCTCTGGGAACATGCTCGTAGACTGGCAGCCCGCACCCGAGGACGCGGAGGCGTTCCTGACGGAGCTGAAGATGAGCATCACGAATCTCTCCCTGTCGATAACCGACCTGAAGACCGGGCTCGAGGCCGTCGGCATACACCTGTTCTCGACCGAGAGGCCGAACATCCGCTTCGTGGGCAACTCCGTCGCATACTACGACACGACCGGGAAGATGTTCATGTCCCAGGGAGTAGGCCCAGGGGGTGAAGTATACTTCATCATCTACGACAAAGACGGAGTAACGCCATTATACAACCTCGGCCGCATGGGCATGCAGCAAATCATCGGCCACGCGACTCCCTACAGCATGGAGGAATCCAACCGCCTCGGTCCCATACCGCCCGGCACGGTGCTTACCGCCGTCGAGCTGTGGAGTGATTTGCAGACCACCCAGTACGGCACGCTCAGGCATACATCATGGCTGTACACCGAGGCCTATACCCTCGACGGGCAGGGAGGCAGGCTGTACCAGTACGGCGGCGTGTACAACGGTATGTACGACAGCCCTGCGGTGGACGGAGACAACAAGCCGACTGGCAACAGGCTTCCGGAGGACGGGCAGGGAGCCTACATCGGCGTGTGGGACACCTCCGACCCGTCAGGACACCTGCACTCCACGGCCATCGTCTACAACTACCCGAACGAGGAGGGTAAGGCGGCGGAGAGGCTGAAAGTCAGCCTGCTGAAAGACTACTACGGGGCGGGGCAGGACAGGTACCTGCTGAGTCTCAACGGCGGGGACTACACGGAGCAGATGACCGTTCCGCTCATTGCCATCCGCCCGTAAATCAGACTGAACATCAAGCATGAATAAAATATAATCAAAAAAACAAAGAGATATGGCAAAAGTATCAGAACTGGAAATCAAGAACCCCTCCGAGCTCCCGGTGGCGGACAGCATATCGGGCGTTACCCTGCCGTTCGTGCAGGGCGAGCGAATAGTAGTGGCAGGGGCGGAGGAGTTCGTGAACGAGTGCAAGAAACCCGTGAATACATTCCTGCAGGAGAAGAGCACGGAGTTCAACAAGAACCTCGACGCGGTGAAGAAGCCGGTGGTGCAGGTGTCATCGACGACGGTCAACCTGCTCCCGAACAAGTTCTACCGCTTCTCCATCCCCGAGACGGGCGGGGCGTACACGCTCACCCTGCAGGCCCCGACGGACACGGCTAACACCAACGACTACGAGGGAGGATTCGACACGGGGGCGACCGCGCCCACCATCACCTTCCCCGCCGATGTCAACTGGGGCGAGGCCGACATGAGCATCGTGGCCAACACGCACTACGAGTTCTCCATCCGCTATGATGCGGTTTCGAAGAAGTATTACGGAATGATATACAGCTGGGCATTATGAGGAACATCAGAAGAAGGCTGATGGCGGAGAATGCCGCCCGCAGGATATGGATGGACACCCCGATACGGTTCGAGGACGAGCATGCCAAGGCCCTGTGCGTCGGCCTGTGCGATTCCGACGGGGACGGCGAGGTTACGCCGCGAGACATGGCTGGGGTGAGGACCCTTACCGAAAGCAACTTCCGGAGTCATCCGGAGGCTCCGAACATCGTGAGGTTCCATGAGTTCCGGTATTTCACGGGGCTGACGAAAGTCGTCTGGAATCCTTTCTTCAAGTTCTCCAGCCTGGAGGAGATTACTTTCGGGAGCGCCTTCAACTTATGCGAAAGGGCTATGACCTATCTGTACATTAACAAACTCAAGCGCGTCGTTTTTCTCGAAGGTATAACCTCAATAGGAAACTTCTCCCTGCTGGGAGCTTTTGATAAAACCGCGGGCGTCGTCATAAAGATCCCGACTACTGTCAAATCAATCAATACCAACGCCCTGGGTAACAACAGCAACCTTACTTTCGTGTTCAGGGGGCTTGTCCCTCCGGCTATTACCAATGGGGGCTATGCCCTTCGTCAGAAACAACCTGTCTATGTCCCGGACATGGCATTGGAGGCATACCGGGCCGCGCCGAACATACTTTGGTTCGGAACCGAGGTGCGTCCCGTGAGCGAGTATGTAGGGGGGGTAAATAATATTTACAAAAAAGCCCGTGTCGTCATCCTCGGAGAAAGGAGGGCGGCATGAGGAACAATAGGAGACAAATAATGATGAAGACACTCAGGATGATAGAAGGCATAGACTTCTCGCGGCAGCCGGACGATGAGATATGGTATGTCTCCACGGACGGGAAGGTCTGCGAGCAGGTATTACCTACAGGGGGATACGGCTCGCAGCCGGGGCTTGAAGTCGTCAGCAACACCTATGAGAACGGGCTGGGGCGCGTGAAGCTGAATACTGCCATACAGAGCATTGGTGGAAGCTATATCAGGGAACAGAATTCCTACACTACGATTAATATTCATCTGGTCTCATTCCCAAGGCAGCTGCATAGATTCAACGCCTTCACTTTCTGGGCTACCCATTTACAAAAAATAATATTCCTGTATGAAGGTACAGTATTTATACACAATAGTTATCAATTCAGGCCAAAGTGTCCGAATCTGCTGTGCGTCTGGGCATCGGAAGAGAATATCGAGAGCTTCGAGGAGAAAGATAATTTCGGTGCCTCTCCGAATGTCGAGTTTAAGAAATTGAAATTCTAACAAAACATGATATGATACGATTCAGAAACAAAGACAACGAGATTTACAACGGCCGCTACATCAAGGTGGACGGCATGGTGATAGTCAACCCCACGGAAGACATGCTCGTCCAGATGGGTTACGAAAAAGAGGAGTACGAGCCCGAGGTACCCGTACGGGCCGAACCCGACACGGGCGAGGTGATTAACCAGCTGAAGGAACTGCTCGCCGACAAGGTTACGGAGCTCTCCGACGAGGAGGCGGCGGCCAAGCCCGCCCTGTTCCCGAGCTGGTCAAGCAGGGTCGGCATGGAGGTCAAGGCCGGCGAGAGGCTGTGGTTCAATGGCCGGCTCTACAAGGTTCTGCAAGACCACACCCCGGAGCTCCAGCACCAGCCGTCCGTGTACACGGCAGCCCTCTATGCGGAGATCGGAGATACCGACCCGACCAAGGGCACGATTGAGAACCCCATCAGCTTTCAGGTCGGCATGGAGCTCAAGGAGGGCCTTATCTACACACAGGACGGCGTGCTGTACAAGTGCGTCGAGGGACTTGCCAACTGCGTGTGGAACCTCAAGGACATACCCCGCTATGCGCAGGTGTACGACCCGGAGACGGGCGGCACGGCGGAAACCGCGGAGGCGGGGAGCTCCAAGGACAGCCCGATAGAGTTCCGGGCAGGCATGGGGTTGGTAACAGAAAAATACTATAAGCAGGCGGGCATCGTCTACAAGTGCCTGAGAGACCTGCCGAACTGCATGTACGACCTTGCCATCCTCGTGGCGCAGAAGTTCGTGGAGGAAGCGTAACTGATTTTTAGTTTTAACTTAAATATTTTGTAAAAATGAAGAAGATTAAGGAGTTTTTCGGAGACATGAGCCACTGGTATCACATCGTGGCGTGTCTGGTAATCGCCGCCGTAGTGGCGTTGGTGTCCAAGTCGCTGTGGAGCTACGGCGGGGAGACGGAACTGTTTGCCAACGCCGCATGCGGCTTCATCGGCTTCGTGGCGGCGACCTGCTGCGGCGTGGCCAAGGAGGTGGTCGATTTCTTTCGCTACGGGAGGTTCGATGCCAAGGACTTGCTCGCAGACCTTGTAGGCGCGGCCGTGGCGTTCCTGTTCGCGCTGGGCATGTGATTAATTTTTGACTGCGGATGAGAGACCAGAGTACGATACAGGGTGCGAGCACCGTGGTGTCCTCGCTGATGTGGCTGCTGATAGACCAGAGTCTCCGCCTGATGATACCGTGGATAATAGCCATCACGCTCGTGGTGGGCGCGGACTTCGTGGCGGGCTTGCGCAAGTCGCTGAAGCTGCATGTGCACATCTCCATCAGCACGGCGTTCAGGAGCACCATGGGGAAGCTCGTTACCTACTTCGCGTTCGTGTGTGCCGTGTGCTTCGTGGATGTGTCCGCGAACGGCGGCACCGCGATTGCCAAGTGGTCGTGCCTGTTCATCTGCGGCATAGAGGGATTGTCGGTTATCGGCAACATCCTCAAGCCATACGGGATAGACCTGTCGCTGAAGACCTTCGTGAAGATGTTCGCCATACGCCGCCTCGGGCTGGACAAGGACGAGGCCGAGAACATCGTCAAGGAGGACAGGATAGAGATTATCCGCAGGCGTGAGGAGAAGAAGTGGAACAGCAGGAAATAGTTTCTTATGGACAGGATAAAGACATTATGGCGGCTGGTCGCGGCACGCTGGAGGGCTAAGACCCCGAAGTTTTTCGGCAACATCATAAAGGCCGGCACGGGCATCGCCACGGTCGCCGTAGCCATACAGGGTACGCTCGCCGCAAGCGGGGCTTCCGTCCCCGGATGGTGGGAGACGGCGTTCCCCTACCTCGTAGGCATACCCGCGGGGATGGCGGCGGTCGCAAAGCTGACAAGGGAGGATAATAAGAATGAGGATAAGAATTGATAGGAAGTGGAAAAGGGATGCCTACACGATAGGCAGGCTCTCCGTGAACGGGACATACCTCTGCGACTGCGTGGAGGACAGGGACAGGGGGCTCGACGCCTCCATGCCGCTCTCCGAGATACGCAAGCGCAAGGTGGCCGGCGAGACGGCGATACCCTACGGCGAGTACGAGGTGCTCATCACCTTGTCCCCGAGGTTCCGCAGGAAGCTGCCGATACTGCTCAACGTGCCCTGCTACGAGGGCGTGCGCATCCATCCGGGCAACACCGCCGCGGATTCCGCGGGATGCATCCTGCCGGGGCTTAACAAGGTCGTGGGCGGGGTCGTCAACTCCCGCTACTGGACGGACAGGCTCATCGACCTCATCCAGCGTGCGCTGAACCGCAGGGAGAGGGTCTGGATAACGATAACAAGATGAACCCGTGACGGATATTCACGGTTTGAAATAATAACAAAGGCGTTCTTTGACATTATTTGTTGGGGCTGCCGCTAATTTTATGTGTATGAAGAAGATACTTTTACTGCTGATAGTGCTGCTTGCGGGCTCCATAGCCCTCAATGTATGCCAGTACAGGCACCGTGAGCCCGCGGGCATCACCCGGGACACGCTGCGGGACACCGTGCGCTACGCCTCGCCCGTCCCCGTGGAGCGGAGGGTCGTCAGGCACGACACCGCATGGCTTAGGGCGGCACCCGTGTACATCCATGGAGGAAAAACCGCCGCAGAGGGGTCAGAAACGCCGCAGGACAGCCTTTCGGACAGCGTACGGGTAAGCATCCCGATTACGCAGGAAGTCTTCGCAGACAGCGGCTATAAGGCTTGGGTGAGCGGATACCGCCCGAGGCTCGACAGCATACAGATATACAGGAGCACGATTACCGTAACGAAGACCGTGGAGCGCAGGCGGCGGCTCTCTTGGGGACTGACGGGCGGCGTGGGGTACGGCCTCGTTAACGGCAAGCCCGACATATTCATCGGCATCGGCGGATGCTGGTACTTTTGATTCATAGTTAGGTTAGTTTTATTTTTTTTTTATTTTTAGTTTGGTTTCCCGCCCGTCCGTGATGGATAGGCGGGATTTTCTATAAACAAACCTTAAAATCAACGCCGAAGTGTTAAAACTTAGTTAAAAACAGAAAATAATTTATATCAAATTTGATATATTCAAAAATTATTATTATCTTTGCAATAGAAAATAAAACAATAACCAATTTAGAACAGGGCGGCAACCTATAAGCGGCACAGAGACATGAGAACCATCAATTCAGCAAACTACTTTCTTGCAACCAAGGTTACATTCGCAGTTGTTCACGAGTGCTGCACGATGAGCCACGAGGATTTGGACGAGGTCTGGCACGACCTGATGAGCCGCGGTTTCGAGCATACCGTCAGCCCCAAGGGCAGCGGGTCTGAATATCTCGTTGACGAGAAGAACGGCATCGTCTATAGAAAGGCCGACCATTGGGGTCGCTGCGCTTCCTGCAACTGGAAGCTGGGTGCCGTGAACCAGGGCGCATACGCAATCGCCAAGGCTTCGTTCGCCGACTTCGAAGACATCATGACACCGGGCATGGCCTACATGCTGAAGAAACAGAATTTGTATAAATAATTAGAAACAATCATAAAAACAGAAGATTATGAAAAAGTATGTATTAGGCTGGCAGACGACAGAATGCTACGGCTCATATCTACAGAGCCTTGACAAAGAAACGGCAGAATTCGACAACTTGAAAGAAGCGAAGGCGGCTTTTGACAAAGAGCTGAAAGCTACAAGAAACACGAAGGTATCAGATCTTGACTACGACCCGTCCGACGACGAGTGCAGGCATAACCTTACTAATCTCTACATTGCATTGGCAGACACAGAGGACGACACCGTCTTCGAGGATGTGGAGACCTCTGACAACTATTGGATAAACGAGTAACATATCAACGCTGCGCTACCGGCACGACGGGCACTAAGATGGATAGGTTTATTCTACAGCGCAGCACCCGCCCGGGCTGGTGGGTGCTCACGGACACCCAGAACGCCGTCGTGGTGCGGTTCGAGCAGGGTCGCTTTAACGAGAGCCAGAAGATAACCGGGCTCAACGACGAGCCCGTATCAGACTACATGGCGGTTGCACGGGTGATGAGGGAGATAGGCGAGTACATGTACGAAAACCATAAAGACTTGATATGACAGACAGGGACGAGACAAGGCGGCGCATAGGTCTCCGCATAGCCGAGATTAGGGCGGCACGAAAAATAAGCCAGACGCAGCTGGCCGGCCTGACTGGCATAAAACAAGGGAACATCTCGAGGATTGAGCTGGGGCGGTACTCCGTCGGGCTCGACACGCTCGAGACGATAGCACGGGCCCTCGGGTGCACGGTTGACTTCGTAGAGGCGGGGGAGTGATTACTTCCCCGCTTTTTTGATGTCATTCCCGAGAAACTCGGGATGTTCCGCGCTGGCGGTCTCCATACAAAGCATAGTCAATTACTTTTGAAACTGCTTCATCGGCATGTTTTTTCATTATTCGTATATAATTATATATAGGTCTATTCTGTTTCATTGATTGCCCTATCGTGTATTCAAGGATTTCTATCGGTATACCAAGCTCAAATCCGTATTGAACAAAAGATTTACGAGCAGAATAGTAGCATAGTCGTTTAATGCCTATGTTTTTCCCAATTTTATTAATCGTCCGTGCTATGTATCTATTGAAATTTTTATATGTGAAATTATAACCAAATCTCAATTTCCCATCAGGTTCGATATACTTGTCTGCTATTTTTCTTGCTTCTATTGGCACAGCCAAGCAGATTCGTTTATCCCCTCGTTTCGTGTTTTTAGTTTTCGTTCTTGTATATTCGATTTCTTTTTCGTTCGAAAAATCTATGTTAAGAAGGTCAATTAAGTTTACACCGCCAAGGTAAAAGCTTAAAAGCCATAGATCCTTTGCTATTGCTTCTGCTTTAGTCGTTGGAATGTATTCCTTTAAGAGTCTAAATTGTCCTATTGAAATATCAAGTTGTCGCTCTAACGGTTGTGGAATCTTGTAGTCTTGAAAAGGTGGTATTTCTTGTTTTACGAAATATCGCTTCATTCCTAAATTTGTCAGTACCCGTAAACGAGTTAGATACATCCCTATTGTTGTCTGGTTATACTTTTTCTTGTTCCGTAAAAATCGTTCAAAGCTACTTATTGTTATAGGAGTTATTGTCTTTGCAGGAATATCCCCCTTGGAGAACTCTAAAAAGGTTTTTCCGCAATGTTCTATAAGGCTTGCATATCCAGTTCTTTTGTCTTCTATCAGTTCTTTTACATAGTCTTCGCATATTTTTCCTATCGTTACATTGTCGTCTTTCTGACGATATGCAAGAATAGAATTCTTCAGGTCTTTTGCCGAAAGGTCGCCAACATTGTAGATTTCATTAACAATACTTTGATACTTGTTAAGTAGTGTACGCAATTGCATATTCATTATGTTTGCATCATGCCTTTTTACTACTTGCCCATTTTTAAACTGAGATATATCATCTATTATATATGGCGTGATGATATAACAAGTTTCATGGTGATGCCTTACGGCAATTCTGATTTTATGCCTTCCGTCTGAAAGTTGTTTCGCCTTAAAAACAGTTAATGAAAGTGTAGCCATTTTTATATAAGTTAAAATTAAAAGATACTCAAAAGATACGCACTTTGCGTCAAATTTGAGAAAATAATCTCTTTTTTTTAACTGATATATTATTTGTTGGGACTTAAGAAATTACGCATACATCGCCATTGTGCGTTCTTTCCTCTTAGTGACCCGCATGGGGCTCGAACCCATGACCCCCACATTAAAAGTGTGATGCTCTACCTGCTGAGCTAGCGAGTCAATCCCCATCTTTCTTGCGAAAGCGAATGCAAAGGTAGTATGTTTTTTCCAAACGGCCAAATTATTCTGCTGTTTTTTGCTCTTTTTGTTTGATTGGAGGCTTCTCCTGCTCCTTGGTAACATACCGCTGCCAATAGGCGATAATCAAGGTGGTGAGAGGCAGGGCGATAATCAGTCCAATGAAGCCTAACAATGATCCCCAGACGGAGAGCGAGAGCAGGAGTATAGCGGGGTTCAGTCCCATTGCCTTCCCCATAATCTTCGGAGTAACAATCATATCGGTGATAATCTGCACGACAACGAACAGCCCCACTGCCAGTCCGAACACCAGCCAGAAGTTCTGGCCGGTCTCGGCAGACTTGAGCATGGCGAGAAAAGCCGTCGGAATCAGTGCGAAAGTGTGCAGATAGGGCACGAGGTCCATGATTCCAATCATGATTCCCAGGCCTATCGCCATCGGGAAATCCATGATGGTAAAGCCGATGCAGAACATCACGCCCATACAGAAAGCCACCATGCCCTGCCCTCGGATATAGTTGTTCAGCTCGTGCTCCACATCCTTCATCAGTCCTGACCAGAACGGACGGGTCTTCTTTGGGAAGATGCGAATCCAGTTGTCGGTAAGCTCTTCGTAGTCCAGAAGAATGAAGAACATGTAGAGCAGGGTGATCATGGACGCCACGACGCTGATGACAATGCTTGCCGTCTGTCCGAGGAAGTCAAAGAGCTTGGGCATGGTCGTCTTCACGGCGTCCGCGAAGTCCTTGCTCTTGAAAAACTCCTCTATTTCTTTCTGATGTTCCTCTATCCAGTCCGAGATATACGCGGAGATGTCATTGGTGTGCGTGGTGTTATGCACCCATTGCGAAATCAGCTGCCCAAGTTTCTGAAACTGCTCGATCATCGGGGGCACAATGAAGTAGACCAGCAGTCCGACGACCGCTATGACAAATACCATCGTGATGAGAATGGACAGCGCACGAACCCTGACATGCATCTTGTTCTCCACGAATTTCACTACCGGATAGAGCAGATAGGCGAAAAGCCATGCGATGAAGAACGGAAGCAGCACCGCACTCAGATAGTTCACGAAATAAAGTATGATACAGATCAGAAGGATGACTCCCACCCATCTGACGAGCTTGTCAAGCGTTATTTTCCGCGGTTCCTCCATCTTCCTCACATTTTTCTTTCTCTATAGCTTTCTGATAACACTCACGGCACAGCGGCTCATACTCCGCCTTCTCGCCAAGCATCACTTGCTTATCGTTCTTCACCAGACGATGGCTTGCATAGGCCAGGGCACCACAGCGGACGCAGATGGCATGTACCTTGGTAACCTCGTCGGCAATGGCGCACAATGCCGGCATCGGCCCGAAGGGAATGCCTTTAAAGTCCATGTCAAGGCCTGCGACGATTACGCGCACCCCCCTATTGGCCAACTGGTTACAAACATCCACGAGGCCGTCGTCCAGGAACTGCGCCTCGTCGATGCCCACCACCTCTATATCTGAAGAAAGCAGCAAAATCGTTGCCGACGAGTCGACCGGCGTACTGGGGATGACATTCTTGTCATGGCTGACCACATCCTCGTCGGAATACCGCTTGTCAATCGAAGGCTTGAATATCTCAACACGCTGCCGGGCGAACTTCGCCCGCTTCATGCGTCGGATCAATTCCTCCGTCTTGCCGGAAAACATCGATCCGCACACCACTTCTATCCTGCCGGGGCGGTGTGTTTCCCCGATGAGATTTTCCATCATTACGGTACAAATTTACAAAAGCGTTTTAAAAATTGCAAAGAAATGACCGCTTTTTTTGTTTATGAAGATTAAATAACTATATTTGTATCGAATATGGGGACATTATATATTATACCTACCCCGGTAGGAAATATGGAGGACATGACGCTCCGCGCCATCCGCATCCTGAAAGAAGCCGACCTCGTCTTGGCCGAAGACACCCGCACATCGGGCATCTTGCTCAAGCATTTCGACATTCAGAATCACCTCTTGTCGCACCATAAGTTCAATGAGCATGGCACCACGGCCGGTATCGTAGAGCGATTGAAGGCCGGCCAGACCATTGCCCTCATCAGTGATGCCGGCACACCTGGCATCAGTGATCCGGGATTCCTCCTTGCCCGAGAGGCTGCAAGAGAGGGCATCACGGTTCAGACCCTGCCAGGTGCCACAGCATGTATTCCCGCCATCGTATCGTCGGGTCTGCCTTGCGACAGATTCTGCTTCGAGGGTTTCCTGCCCCAGAAAAAGGGACGGCAGACTCATCTGGAGTCGCTCAGGGACGAGCCGCGCACGATGGTATTCTATGAATCACCATACAGGTTGCTCAAGACTTTGCAGCAGTTTGCCGAGTATTTCGGCGGCGACCGTCGGGTGAGTGTGGCCCGCGAGATATCGAAGATGCACGAAGAACATGTCCGTGGCACGCTGGAGGAAGCTATCCGCCACTTCACGGAGACGCCTCCACGAGGTGAAATCGTCATCGTCCTTGCGGGAAAGAACTATAAAGACAACAAACCTAAAAAGGAATAATCCAATGAAAAAAGTTATCTATTTCGTTTGCCTGACGGCGCTTGTGCTCACAGGCTGTACACAGAAGAAGGCCAGCTCTTCCATCGACTATTCGGCAAATGACTCTCTCCAGCAGGTCATTGCCCAGAGAGACAATGAGATTAACGACATGATGGGCACCCTGAACGAAATCACCGAAGGATTCCGCCAGATTAACGAGGCCGAGAACCGGGTGAGCATCGTCAAGGACGGTGAGGGCAGCAACAAGAAGCAGCAGATCAAGGAGAACATCCAGTTCATCTCCAACACCATGCAGCGCAACCGCGAGCTCATCAAGAAACTGCAGCAGCAACTGCGCGACAGCCGCTTCAACGGCGGAGAGCTGAAGAAGACCATTGAGAACCTCACGCAGCAGCTCGACGAGAAGAACCAGCAGCTCCAGCAACTGCGCACCGAGCTCGACTCCAAGGACATACACATCGCCGAACTGGACGAGACGGTGAACAACCTCAACACCAATGTCTCCAACCTGAAAACCGAGTCGGAGCAGAAGAGCCAGACCATCAGCGATCAGGACAAGCAGCTCAACACCGCGTGGTTCGTCTTCGGTACGAAGAAGGAACTGAAAGACCAGCACATCCTCGTCAGTGGCAAGGTGCTGGAGTCCAACTTCAACCGGAACTACTTCACCAAGGTAGACATCCGCGTAGACAAGGAAATCAAGCTCTACTCCAAGTCGGCCCGGGTGCTCACCATGCACCCGTCAAGCAGCTACACGCTCAGCCGCGACGCCAACAACCAGTATGTCCTGCGCATTAACAACCCGCAGATATTCTGGTCAACGAGCAAGTATCTCGTAGTCCTCGTCAAGTAAGGCCTGAACATCCAAGCATACCAAAGGGGCTGCCGCACGAAAGCGACAGCCCTTTCTTCTTGTTCCCGGTTCTCTTGAGGAGCCAGCGGGGCTTTTCATGGCACAAAACAGGGAAAAGGCGCGGGCTGAGCAGCAAGCTTTGCTATTCGAAATAGAAAGAACTGAGCGCAAGGCAGAGGAACAAGAAGCCCTCTCTTTCCCCTCTACGGGAGGGTGGCCAGGAGGCCGCCAGGTAAAAGGTGGCTAAAAGCTCGCCTTCTAACGGCTAAAAGGCGAGTAAAAGACGGCTAAAAGCTTTCCTTTTAACGGCTAAAAGGAAAACCACCCCACAGCCCTCCCCTGCAGAGGAAGGGCAGGATGCTCCCCAATCCGTTCATGCAGGAAGGAGAAAGGCAGGATAACGCCGTCGGAAAATCCAACAGACGGGTAGAGTGAATTTGCCCTTGCCTGCCATATTTACCCATCCTCGCCATTGGCCTGCCGACCCCTAAGAACAGGCTTTTGAGACCTACGGTATGCGCTACCGCTTCTCCCGGAAGAAGTCCTGCACGATGCGGCGGCACTCATCCTCAAGGATTCCCCTCGTAACCGCCGCCTTGGGGTGCAGCGCACAGGGGGCAAAAGTCTGGTAGCCCCGCTTCTCGTCGGGCGCTCCATACACTATCCGGCCTATCTGCGCCCATCCGATGGCACCGGCGCACATCACGCACGGCTCCACCGTTACATACAGGGTGCACTGCTGCAGATATTTCCCGCCCAGCATGTCGGCGGCTGCCGTGATGGCCTGCATCTCTGCATGAGCCGTTACATCGCGGAGGGTCTCCGTGAGGTTGTGCGCCCGCGAGATGATCCTCTCCCCCGCCACGACCACCGCACCGATGGGAACTTCGCCCTCTCGCCTTGCCGCCTCGGCCTCCTGCAACGCCTTGCGCATGTAAAACTCGTCTTTTTTCAATTGCTCGTCCGCACTCGTCATATTTCCTATTTTCTTGCAAAAATACGATAAATAATTGGATGTATGGCCGAAAAATGCTATTTTTGCAGGAAGAAATCAGCATTCGGACAATGGCAAGGCACAACGAACTGGGAAAATGGGGCGAGCAGCTTGCCGAGCGTTACCTGACAGACAAGGGCTATTACATCCGCGACTACGACTGGAAATTCGGGAAGCGCGACCTCGACATCGTCGCCGTCAGCGAGCAGCAGAACCTGCTCGTGTTCGTGGAAGTGAAGACGCGGCAGAACGACAAGTTCGCCGAACCCGAGGCCGCCGTCGACCCAAAGAAGATACGCAACCTCGGAATCGCGGCCAACGCCTATATCAAGGAGTTCGCCCTCGACTACGAGATACGCTTCGACATCCTGACCATCGTGGGGACGGAAGAGGCCGGCGCCCGCATCGAGCATACCGAGAACGCCTTCAACCCGCTGCTATTATAATATAAGGTAGATGAAACGGAAGATTATACATCTGAGGGAAACCGACTCCACCAGCAGCCGCCTGCACGACTACGAGCCGCCCGAGGGCGAGGAGATGACCGTAGTAAGGGCCGACTACCAGACCGCCGGGCGCGGCAACGGCACCAACACCTGGGAGAGCGAGCCGGGCAAGAACCTGCTCTTCTCCGTCATGGTGCACCCCAGGCATGTGCCCGCACAGCGGCAGTTCCTGCTCTCAGAGGCCGAGGCACTCGCTGTCAAGGAGGTGCTCGACCGCTATGCCGACGGCTTCACGCTGAAATGGCCGAACGACATCTACTGGAACGACCGCAAGATAAGCGGCACCATCATTGAGACCCGCATAGGGAGAGAGGGCGTGAAGCGGTGCATCTACGGCACGGGCATCAACATCAACCAGCGCGAATTCCGCGGCAATGCCCCCAATCCCGTATCGCTCTGCCAGATTACAGGTCGCGAGACCGACCTCGACGAGCTGCTCGACGAGATACTCGACGCCATCGAGAAATACCTCGACATGCTCCACGACAACCGGTTTCAGGACATCGCTGCCCTCTATCATGCCGCCCTCTACCGCGCCCGCGGCTTCCACCGCTTCCGCGACGGGCAGGGAGAGTTCGAGGGAGCCATCGTGGAAGTGGAGGACGACGGCCATCTCATCCTGCGCGACAGGCAGTGCCGCATGCGCAGCTATGCGTTCAAGGAAGTAGAATTTATTATATAAGAAAGACTATGGCAAGATTCAAGAGAATTCTCCTCAAGCTCTCAGGCGAGAGCCTGATGGGCCGACAGAGCTTCGGCATCGACCCCGAGCGGCTGGCCGACTACGCCCGCCAGATCAAGGAAATACACGACATGGGCGTACAGATAGGCATCGTGATCGGCGGCGGCAACATCTTCCGCGGGCTCAGCGGAAGCCAGAAAGGCTTCGACCGCGTGAAGGGCGACCAGATGGGCATGTGCGCCACGGTCATCAACTCACTGGCCCTGAGCTCCGCACTCGGTGCCGTCGGCGTGAAGACCAAGGTGCTCACCGCCATCCGCATGGAGCCTATCGGCGAGTTCTACAGCAAGTGGAAGGCCATCGAGGCCATGGAACAGGGCTGCGTCTGCATCTTCTCGGCCGGAACGGGAAGCCCCTATTTCACCACCGACACGGGCTCCTCGCTCCGCGGCATAGAGATAGAGGCCGATGTGATGCTCAAGGGCACCCGCGTAGACGGTGTCTACACGGCCGACCCGGAGAAAGACCCCACAGCCCGGAAGTTCACCGAAATCACCTACAAGGAGGTGCTCGAGCGGGGTCTGAAGGTGATGGACCTCACCGCCATCTGCATGTGCCAGGAGAACGACCTGCCCATCTATGTCTTCAACATGGACATCGTGGGCAACCTGAAAAGGGTGATGGACGGCGAGGACATCGGCACGCTGGTGCACAACTGAGCATCGCCCCCAATCCCTTCCAACGGCTTTCCGGCTGACAAAATCGGCGAGATTGTCTGACAAAATCGGCGATTTTGCCCCATGATTTCGGCGATTTTGTCGAATGGACTACGGCTATGGTTCCAAGGACAAACGGCAAACGATAGGGCGACCTGCTGCAGGCCGCCCTCTTTCTTGTCATTCCGAGAAGTGCGAAAAGCTACTTCTCTTCCTCGAAATCTACATATTCGCCCTCGTCCTTGGGGATAATCTTCTGGTTGGCTTTCTGCGGTTCACGCTGGTCCACCACGCCTTCCTGGTTGCCATAGGTATGGCCTTGCTGCCGCCTCTGCTGCTGCTCCATCTGATCACGAAAAGTCTTCGTGGTCTGATGAATGCGCTTATAGAAGCTGTAGCCTATGTAGAGGGCCGCTATGAAACAGGCCAGGAAAAATAGAAACAGAATGCGAAGCAATATCATTTAGCGTTTATTCTTAAAGTTTACATAAATGGAAAGAACCACATACCATGCTATGATGACGGCAAAGGCCGAAATTCTGAATATCAGGAGCAGGGGAATGCAACTGAGCAGGAATACATACTTGACCTCGTTGCCCTTCCATCCCCAATGCTTGAACTTGAGGGCGAACATGGGAATCTCGCTTACGAGCAGCCAGCTCGACAGCCCCGCCATCAACAGGATGCAGGGCATTGCCCACCCGAAAGAGACGATGAACTGTCCGCCGCCCGCTATCAACGAGGTCCAGAAGAGGGCGTTTGCCGGGGTGGGCAGGCCGATGAAACCCAGGGCCTGACGCTCGTCGAGATTGAACTTGGCCAGACGGAGGGCCGAGAAGGCCGCCATCACGAAGGCGGAATAAGGCAAGACGCCCCGCAAGGATTCCAGGAACGAGGGATAGTCGATGACCTGAAGCTCATAGAATATCAATGCCGAGGGGGCAAAACCGAAGGTGATGTCGTCGGCCAGGGAATCCAGTTCTTTCCCGATGGGCGACGATACATGGAGCAGTCGGGCGGTCATCCCGTCGAAGAAGTCGAATATCGCGCCAACGACTATCCACAGCAAAACCATCAGGGGAAGTCCCAGAAAGGCGTAATAGGTGGCTATGCAACCCGAGATGAGGTTGCAGCAGGTAATCATGTTGGGAATATGCTTCTTCATAGGTCTTATGATTAAGCCTTCAGCTTGGCGATTACGGTCTGGTCGCCGGTGGTGGCCTGCCCCATCTTCACGCACGCCTCGGAGTTCATGGGGAGGAACACATCCACGCGAGAGCCCAGCTTGATGAAGCCCAGATGCTGGTCGATGTAGCACTCCTCGCCGTCCATGGCATAGGTAACGATGCGGCGCGCCACGGCTCCGGCTATCTGCCGGCAGAGGATGTCGATGCCCTCGGGAGTGGTAATCATCACATCGGCATGCTCGTTTTCCTCACTCGCCTTGGGCAGCCAGGCCTTGTGGTAGTTGCCCTTAAAGTGCTTCACGAACTTCACCTGCCCGTCTACGGGAAACCAGTTGGCGTGAACATTGAAGAGGCTCATGAAAATCGAAATCATCAGGCGCTTCTCATGGAAGTAAGTGTCCTCGAAGACTTCCTCGACAACCACCACCTTCCCGTCGGCCGGAGCCACCACGATGCCCTCGGTATCCTCGTCCTTAAAGTAGCGGACCGGGCACCTATAGAAGTTCAGCACGATGCAATAGCATGCGCCGAACACCACAAGAAATACCCAGAACGGTATCTTGCTTTCCAGCCTGAAGAGCAAGAGGGCGACGGCCGCAATGGCAATGAACCCATAAATCAGTGTGTCCGTGCCTTCACGGTGGATGCGTATTTTCTTGAGTTTTTTGATTCTCTTTCCCATTATAAGCAGATGAGAGTTTAACGATTGCAAAGTTACGATATTTTTATCGGTCTCGCAAATTTTTCATATTTTTCTTTTGGACATGTCGTAAAATAGCCGTAACTTTGAAGCTCCGAACGCACTAACTCTTATTGAAAGATAATGGAAGATTTCATACATTTGCATGTCCATACGCACTACTCTATCCTCGACGGGCAGTCGAAGGTGTCTTATCTGGTGGACAAGGCCGTCGGCAACGGCATGAAAGGCATGGCCATCACCGACCACGGAGTGATGTACGGCATCAAGGAATTCTCCGACTACTGTGAAGGCATCAACAAGAAGCGCAAGAAGGAAGGGCTGGACCTCTTCAAGCCCATATTCGGATGTGAGATGTATGTGGCTCACCGCCGCAAGGAAGACAAGGAGAAGGAAAAGGGCGACAACTCCGGATACCATCTCATCGTCCTTGCGAAGAACTATAACGGATACAAGAACCTCATCAAGCTCGTGTCCAACGCCTGGGTAGACGGCTACTATTATCGTCCACGCACCGACCGGGCCGACCTCGAGAAGTATCACGAAGACCTCATCGTGTGCTCCGCCTGCATTGCCGGAGAGGTGCCCGCGAAGATTCTCAAGGGCGACATCGAGGGAGCCCGGGAGGCCTGCGAGTGGTATCACCGTGTCTTCGGCGACGACTATTACCTGGAGCTGCAGCGGCACGAGGTGAAGGATCCGTCCATCCGGGCCAACCGCGAGACCTATCCCCTGCAGCAGAAAGCCAACCGAGTGCTCATAGAGTTTGCCCGGGAATACGGCATCAAACTGATCTGCACCAATGACTGCCACTTTGAGGAGAAGGAGACCGCCGAGGCCCACGACCACCTCCTCTGCCTCTCCACGGGCAAGGATCTGGACGATCCCACCCGCATGCTCTACACCAAGCAGGAGTGGTTCAAGACCCGCGAGGAGATGAACGAGATATTCGCCGACATCCCAGAGGCGCTCTCCAACACGCTCGAAATTCTCGACAAGGTGGAGACCTACAGCATCGACCACGGCCCCATCATGCCTTTCTTCCCCATCCCGGAGGAATTCGGAACCGAAGAGCAGTGGAGGCAGAAGTATTCGGAGCAAGACCTCTACAAGGAATTCACAAGCGATGAGAACGGCGAGAATTCGCTCTCTGACGAGGAAGGACAGAAAGTAATAGAACGGCTGGGAGGCTACGACAAGATATACCGCATCAAGTTCGAGGCCGACTATCTGGCCCATCTGGCATACGAAGGTGCCCGGAAGCTCTACGGCGACCCCCTCTCCGACGAGGTGAAGGAGCACATCAACTTCGAATTGCATGTGATGAAGACGATGGGCTTCCCGGGATACTTCCTCATCGTGTCGGACTTCATCAGGGCTGCCCGCGAGGAACTGGGCGTATGGGTGGGGCCGGGTCGTGGCTCCGCCGCCGGCTCCGTGGTGGCCTACTGCCTGGGAATCACCAAGATCGACCCACTGAAATACGACCTCCTGTTCGAGCGTTTCCTGAATCCTGACCGGGTGAACCTGCCCGATATCGACACCGACTTCGACGACGACGGCCGTGGCAAGGTGCTCCAATGGGTGATGAACAAATACGGCAAGGAGAACTGCGCCCATATCATCACCTACGGAACGATGGCCACCAAGAACTCCATCAAGGATGTGGCACGCGTGGAGCAGCTGCCTCTCGACAAGTCGAATGCCCTCTGCAAGGCCATTCCCGACCGTCTCCCCGACGGCATGAAGATGAATCTGCCGAACGCCATCAAGTGTACTCCGGAGCTGAGGGCGGCCGAGGCTTCCGACGACCCGAGGGAATCCAACACCATCAAGTATGCCAAGATGCTCGAGGGAACCGTGCGCAGCACCGGTATCCATGCCTGCGGATTCATCATCTGCCAGACCCCCATCGACCAGTGGGTGCCCGTGAGCACGGCCGACGACCCAGATTTCCCGGAGATAAAAACGGCCGTCACGCAATACGACGGCCATGTCATAGAATCCACCGGGCTCATCAAAATGGACTTCCTTGGGCTCAAGACCCTCTCCGAGCTTAAGGAAGCCTGCAAGGTGGTGAAGCAGACCAGGGAAATCGAGGTGGATATCGACCATATTCCCATTGACGACGAACTCACCTACAAGCTCTATCAGGAGGGGCGCACCATAGGCACCTTCCAGTTCGAATCGCCCGGCATGCAGAAGTATCTGCGGGAACTGAAACCCACCGTGTTTGAGGATCTCATTGCCATGAACGCCCTCTACCGTCCCGGACCGATGGACTACATCCCCGACTTCATCGACCGCAAACACGGCCGCAAGCCCATCGAATACGACATTCCCTGCATGGAGAAATATCTCAAGGACACCTATGGCATCACGGTATACCAAGAGCAGGTGATGCTTCTGTCGCGACAGCTCGCCAACTTCACCCGCGGCGAAAGCGACGCACTCCGCAAGGCGATGGGCAAGAAGAAGAAGGCCATCGTCGACGCGATGAAGCCCAAGTTCATCAAGCAGGGTCAGGAAAACGGCCACAATCCGAAGATATTGGAGAAGATATGGGGCGACTGGGAGAAGTTTGCTTCCTATGCGTTCAACAAGTCGCACGCCACCTGCTACTCATGGCTGGCCTACCAGACTGCTTACATGAAAGCCCACTATCCCGCGGAGTTCATGGCTGCCATCATGACGCGCCGCAAGGACGACATCAAGGAAATCACCAAGCTGATGGATGAATGCCGCTCGATGAACATACCAACGCTGGGACCGGATGTGAACGAGAGCTACGAGTTCTTCGGCGTTGACAAACACGGGGGCATCCGCTTCGGATTAGCTGCCATCAAAGGCATGGGAAGCCAGGCTGCAATCGCCATTATCCAAGAGCGTGAAAAACACGGGCCCTATAAAGATATATTCGATTTCGCAGAACGGGTGGACTATCACTATGTAAACCGCAAGGCCTTTGAGAGCCTTGCATACAGCGGAGGCTTCGACAGCCTCAACCTGATGCGCGAGCAATACTTCGAGCCGTCGGGGCGCGACGAGACCTTCCTCGATGCCCTGGTCCGCTACGGGCAGCGCTATCAGGAAGGAGCGGCCGAGGCCGCAAACTCACTCTTCGGATTCGGAGGCGTCGAAATAGTAAAGCCTTCCATCCCGAAAGCCATGGAATGGAATACCATCGAAAAGCTCAACCGCGAGCGCGAGCTTGTGGGAATCTACCTGTCGGCCCACCCGCTGGACGACTACAAGGTGATTCTGGAAAAGCTCTGCAATGTATCGTGTGCCGATCTCAGGGGGCGCGACACCGACCTCGGAGAGTTCTCCAAGAAGACAACCCTGAACTTCGGCGGTATCGTTACCGATGTCAAGCAGCGCTTCTCCTCGCGCACCAACAAGCCTTTCGGCATCATCACCATCGAGGACTATACGGGAACCGGCGAGTTCACCCTCTTCGACGAAGACTGGACGAGGTTCAGCGGGATGTTTGCCAACGAGTACACCATCTATGTTACGGCGAGCTGCGCGGAGCGTTTCAAGGGCAGCGGCAGGTTTAGCCTGAAGATCCAGGATGTACAGTTTCTGAACGATGTGAAAGAGAACGCCCTGGAGCGCATCACCCTCCAGGTGGACAGCGACAAGCTCGACGAGGCCTTGGTGAATGACATTCTGACGGTGGTGGATGACAATCCGGGTAATGTACAGCTCTACTTCAGCATCAAAAACCCTGAAAGCAAACAGCGGCTGGTGCTCCATGCCGGGCGGAAAAGGCTCAACCTGAACAGGAAAGTGATAGCTTTCGTGGAGTCGCAGCCCGACCTTGAATATTATATCAACTAAATTCTGGCATGATGTTTGCAGAATAGAAGATAATTGCGTATATTTGCAAGAAACATAACATAACAAGAATAAAGATGGAAGTTAAAATCACAACCGAGAATTTCGAGAGTTATAAGAATGGCGAATTGCCATTGGTAGTTGACCTGTGGGCCACATGGTGCGGTCCCTGCCGCATGGTGGGTCCCATCATCTCGGAGCTCGCCAACGACTACGACGGCAAGATCGTAGTGGGAAAATGCGATGTAGAGGAGAACGAGGACATCGCCATGGACTTCGGAGTGCGCAACATCCCCACCATCCTTTTCTTCAAGAACGGCCAGCTGGTAGACAAGTTCGTGGGCGCGGCTCCCAAGGAGGTTCTCGACGAGAAGTTCAAGGCCCTCTTGTAAAAAGAGGTTCTTGATATAGCGGAAGACGGCTCTCTACTCCATAGAAGGCCGTCTTTTGTTTTGCTTTTAGCAGCCTTTTAGAATTCCACGAGCCGAGAGCCGTCTTCCTCCTCGGTAATCGTTACCTTTACAGCATCCTCCGGCAGGAGTTCCTCTATGAGCTCCGGCCACTCCAGAAAGCAGAGACACCCGCTGTCGAAATAGTCCTCATAACCCATATCATACACCTCTTCGAGTTTCTTGATGCGATAGAAGTCGAAGTGATAGAGCGGATTTCCCTTGCCGTCGGTGTACTCGTTGACAATGGCAAAAGTGGGCGAAGTAATGACATCCGCCACCCCCAACTCCTCGCAAACGGCCTTGATGAAAGTGGTCTTGCCGGCTCCCATCTTCCCGTAGAAGGCAAAGACCTTGCCCTCGCCCTTCTTCTCGATGAACTCACGAGCGGCCTCGTGAACCCTGTCTAATGACTCTATTCTTATCTGCATATTTCTTTATCGTTTTCTGGGTTTTAGTGTGATGAGCGGAATGAGCATCTCTTCCATGGAGATTCCGCCGTGCTGGAAGGTGTCCTTGTAATAAGACACATAGTAATTATAGTTGTTAGGATAGGCAAAGAAGGCGTCGCCCGTGGCAAAGACATAGGTGGTGCTGACATTGGGCGACGGCAACTGCGCCTTGCGGGGGTCCTTGATGGTGAACACTTCCTTCGGGTTATAGTTCAGGTTCTTGCCCAGTTTGTAACGCAGGTTGGTATTTGTATTACGGTCGCCGACAATCTTAATAGGCTTCGAGGCCCGTATGCTGCCGTGGTCGGTGGTGATGACGATCTTATAGTCAGTCTGGCAGAGAGCCTTCAGAAGGTCTGACATGACAGAATGGCGAAACCAGCTGACAGTAATATTGCGGTAAGCCGACTCGTTGTTGGCCAGCTCGCGAATCATCTTCGACTCCGTGCGGGCATGGGAGAGCATGTCAACGAAGTTGACAACCACCACATTCAGTTGGTTTCCCTTCAGGCTGTTGAGCCTGTCGAGAAACTGGGCGGCGTTCGCTGAGTCGTTGATCTTGCTGTAGGAAAACGATTCGTGCCGGCGATAGCGGTCTATCTGCGTCTGAATGAGAGGACCTTCATTGAGGTTCTTGCCTTCTTCCTCGTCCTCGTCCACCCACAGTTCGGGGAACATTTCGGCAATCTTATTGGGCATCAGACCGCTGAAAATAGCATTGCGCGCATACTGGGTGGCCGTGGGCAGGATGCTGATATACATGTCTTCTTCTATATCAAACATGTCTCCGATTTCCTGTGAGAGCATGCGCCACTGGTCGTAGCGGAAATTGTCGATGACGATGAGGAACACTTTCTCTCCCTCGTCCAGCAGCGGGAAGATCTTGCTCTTGAAGATGTCGGGGCTCATCACCGGTCGCTCGGTTACCCCCGGAGCCACCCAGTCGAGGTAATGGCTCTTGACATACTTGGCAAATCCGAGGTTGGCATCCTCCTTCTGCATGCCCAGCATCTCGGTCATGCTGCTGTCGGCAGAGCTGAGTTCCAGTTCCCAGTGTATCAGCCGCCTGTAGACCTCCTTCCAGTCGTCGAGCGTCCGGCTGCTGGAAATCTGCGTCGCGATGTCCTGATAGTTCTGCTGATAGCCGCTCTGCGTAACCTCCGTAACGATTTCCCGCTGGTGGATGTTCTTCTTCAGGGTCAGCAATATCTGGCTGGGGTTGACAGGCTTGATAAGGTAGTCGGCTATCTTGGAGCCTATGGCCTGATTCATGATGTCCTCCTCCTCGCTCTTCGTAACCATCACCACGGGCGTGGCGGGGCTTATCTCCTTGATGCGCTGCAGCGTCTCCAATCCCGTCAGGCCGGGCATCATCTCGTCGAGCATGATGAGATCGAAGGTGCGCTGTCTCACCTGGTCGATGGCATCGGAGCCGTTGCTCACCGTAACGACCTCATAGCCTTTCTTCTCCAGAAACAGGATGTGGGCCTTGAGAAGCTCAATCTCGTCGTCCACCCATAATAATAATCCGTTGCTCATATCTTAAAATCCTTCTAAATCATAATATTCGTCTTCCAAGTCAAAGGTCTTGGCCTTCGGCTTCTTGGGCGTCTTCCCGGTCGGCCGCCTCTTGCCCTTGCCCTTGATCGTGTCGCCCGGCTCAAGGCCGAACCCGTCGTTGAAGTAGATGCCCGTGCTGGTGCGCTTCTTGGGTGCGGGAGCAGGCTTCTTCACGGGAGCCGGTTTCGTGGTTGGGGCCGGTTTGGCGGCAGGACGGGGCGCAGTCGGGGAAGTCTTGGAAACTTGCGGAGCGGGAGTGCGCTCAGGAGCCACCGTCGTTGCCCGGGTACCCTCCACGGGGTTTCCGCGGGGCTCGTCGGGGATGACGGTGGTACCCCTGGCCGGCTCTGCGACTTTCTCCGGCTCGCGTGGTATCACCGTAGTGCCCACAGGTTCCACGCGTCGTTGCCCGTCGGGGGGAACTACGGTGGTGGCAGGTTGCTCCTTCCTTTTCTCCTCTATGTCTGGAATCACAGTCGTTCCGGTGGTCTCTGGTCTGACATCAAGACCATTGTCAATAAACACGCCACGGTCGAGGCGACGGTCTATCTCCTCTACCGTCGGCTCCGCGGGTTTCTCTGTCGTAACCTCCTCGGGCTCGGCAAGCAACCGGAAGGTGCTCACCTTCAGCGGGGCAAAGTGTTTGGCATAGAACGCATCGTAGTCATCGTAGCTGAAGGGATTGCCTATCATCTCGAGGTTAGGCTCGCTGATAATAATCGTCCGGCCATTGCCCAGACGGCGCGCGATGGCCTGCTGACGATGGAACTGACGCGCATACTGCAGAGCCTCGTCATAGTTGCGGAAGCCCTTTACCTGCATGCGGCGGAGTCCGGCATCCTCTTCGACGGTGATCTCGAAGTTGCGCACCAGGAAGTTGGTGAAGTTGAACCGCGCCAACTCGAACAGCAACTGGTTCTCATTCACGGAATCCGGCTTATAGACTATCATGAAGACAAAGTCGGCATTGCGCTCGTTGCTGAATGCGCGGGCAGCTATAGAGTCGCTGTCGTTGAGCACGACGCTTCGCCGGCTCCACACATCACCGATGTCGAAACGACCGCCGCGCAGTCTCCGCCCGGCATTCACCCCGTTCACTATCATTCCGGCCATCTCGCTCAAGGCACTTTCCGGGTATTTTTCCAGCACCATCCTCATATCCCGAAGGCAACCTTCTACATCACCTCCGTTCAATTTGCCCAGACCTCCGATGAAGAGGAACTTGTCGCGGTTGGCGCCCATTGGGAAACGGGTCTCCGACAAACGCACATTAGCACGCACATCGTTCAGGCGGTCGGCCTTGAAAGCGGTATAGGTGGCGGCATAGAGCGAGTCTTCCAGATGCACACCCAGGCGGGCATTTTCCTTGTAATACGGATCGTTGAGGATGGCCGTCCACTGGCTTCTCGGATACTCCGCCTTCAGTTTCCGCACATAAGCCTCCGCCCTATCGGGCTGCCCCATCCGATTATATAATAAGAAGAGGTGATAATACACATCATCCATCTGCTCGTAGTCAGGATACTGATCGACTATGCGGCGCAGGTTGCGCTCGCTCAGACGGAGATTGTCCATCTTATCCTTGAAAATAACGCCGGAGTGGTGAAGCCCTTCTTCCAGAATCTTGTTACTGGCTTCCGTCTGATCGAGAGTGAACGGAATCTGGGCCAGATAGTACTCCCGACGGTGCGGGTCGTTCCTGACGCTGTCGACGGTGCTCCCCATTGAGTTCTGCGGCGACTGTTCACGGGCAGTAGAATCGTTCTGGGCAGCAGCGTCGCCGACGACCTCGCCGCCCATTCCGGCCACTACCGTCTTGTTAGCCCGCTGCCAGTTGTCCGCATTCTCACGATTGCCCCATAGCTTGCGGAAGGTTTCCTTGCCCTGCGCCACGATCATGGGGTTATAGAAATACCACATGGCTTCCTGATGGCCTGTGCCTGCCTGTTGCCGCAATTGATAGTTCTCCATAGCCGCTCCGCCCGCATTGCGCTGCTGCACCTGGGCTGCCTCACGCTCTGCCAGGGCACGCGCGTCTTCCTTCTCCTTCTTTTTCAAATCATTGATGACACGGTCGATGGCCCCATTACGGTCTTTCTCGCTCATCTTGGCCAGTGCCTGCAGGGAGTCCTGAAGCTCTACTGCCGAAGTATACGGCACCAGCTCATCGAGTACCTTGCTGCGCTCGGAAAGCTGCTGATAATCTTCACGGTCCCTGTCGAGCAAACCGATGGCCTCGCCATAGCACCGCTGGGCGTCGCCGAACTTCTCCTTCGCATAATAGAGATCGCCCAGACGAAGGAGCAATACCCCTTTCTCTATGCCGCTGCGCACGGCTCGCCTGTTGCCTTCCTCATAGGCATAGATGGCCTGTATGGTATCCCGGTCAGCCAGATAGATGTTGCCGATGGCATAATAAACCTGTTCAAGAAACTCCTTGTTGTTGTCGGATGCCGCCATACGGCGCAGCTTGCTGATCATGCTCTTTGACTGTCCCCTCGCCATCACCTCAGTCTGGGCAATACGAGCATTAAACTCGAGCTCGTAAGGGGGATTCATGCGAATGACATGGGCAAAGGCCTTATGGGCAGAGTCGCGCTGTCCGAGGCGGGCATAGAGCTGCCCCATGAGAAACCACTCGCGGGCTTTCTGCTTACGGCGCATCTCGTGCTTGATTACCTTGCGCAGATAAGGAATAGCCTTGGCGTATTCACCCGTGTGGAGATAATAGTCCGTATGGGTGTAATCCCATTCTTTCATGGCACGCCAGTCCATGGAGTCGCGGCGCATATTGCGGATAACATCCTCTGCGTCATAGAGCCATCCGTTCTCGATATACGACTTTGCCAGCCAGGCACGGGCCTTGCCGAGGATGGCGGGCTGCGTGGCATAGAGGCGACTCATATAGGAGAAGGTGGAAGCAGCCTCGTCGAAAGCCCCTTCGTGGAACTGTGCCCGCCCCATGAGCATCCATGCTTTCCACAGAAACGGGTTATATTCCCGGCGGGAAAGCCACTCGCGGTCTTTCTCGGTCTTGCGTCGCTGCTTGTCCCAGACCGGCCTGCGCTTGATGCTATGCTGATGGATGGCCTTCTCCGACTTTTCTATGGCCCGGTCGAAGTTAGCTTTTCCCAGTTCGCGGCTGTTCTTATTACCCACGGTATAGAGAGGAATCAGCTCCGTGAAGTTATCCCTGTTGCCCGTCTCCTTCTCAAGCGAGCCGTCTATGTAGGCCTGGGAGCCATTATAATAAGTGTTATACCGCGCATTAAACGAATGCCACCATCTCGACCCGGGAGTATTCTTCTGGGTTGAGCAGGCCGTGATGAGTGTCAGCGCGACAGCCGTCAGCAGCACAAGTGGGTATCGTCGATTGCGTTTCACTTATTTTCCTTCTATCATCAGGATGACCTCGTCCTTGATCTGGTCGGGCAGGTTGATGCCCCGGAGGATGAGGCTACGGTTCCAACCCTTCACCTCATCCGGGCGCATGGTATAGAGAACCTCCGAGAATTCTTCGGCCTCCTCGTCGGTATAGGCATCCGACGGCCGGCCTCGATAGGCATCGAGTTCCTCATCGGCATAATATTCAATTTCCTTGGTGGCGGCCTCCATCATACATTCCTGTTCACATTGCGGGTCGACACCCGAGCAGGTACTGCACGAAGAGCCAGCCTGTATAATCTCATCAGTCTCTCCCTTCTTCCTGAATATCAGGCTGAAGACTGCCACAAGAACACCAAGCACGATGAGAATAATCAGTAAATAGAGCATATCCGGCTATTCCTCCTCGGTAATGGTAAAGCCTGCGTGGCGCAAGTCGTCCCAGAAACGGGGATACGACTTACTCACAACCTGCGGCTCATTGATTCTAAGACCAGGAAAGACCACGGATAGCGGAGCGAAGGCCATGGCCATGCGATGGTCTTCATAAGTGTCAATAGGCTCCATGCTTGCCTCGCAGCGCTCTCCGTTCCAAAGGAGTTCGGTGCCGTTCCGGCTCTCCAGGACATAGCCCAGTTTCTTCAGTTCGGCCTTCAAAGCCTCGATACGGTCAGTCTCCTTGATGCGCAGACTTCCCAGTCCCTTAAAGTGAAAAGGTATGTTCATTCCACAGCAGCCTGCCACAAGGGTCTGAGCAAGATCGGGAGAATAGATGAAATCATAGTCCAGCCGAGGAATGGTGCGCAGATGGCGACTGAGCGCAACGGTGGTGGAAACTCCCTGTTCATGGACTCCGAACGAAGTCTTCACGCCCAGCAGGGAAAAGATATAACGCACCACGGAGTCGCCCTGCCGCGAACCATCCATCAGTCCGGAGAGGTTGAACCGGCTCTCGAGGTCGCCGCAGAGCGCCAGTATCTCGTACCAATACGACGAACCGCTCCAGTCGTTCTCAATCAAGTATTCCTGTCGGGCATAGGGCTTGGGCTTCACGGTAATCGTATCTACATCCGACCATTCCGCATCGGCCCCGAACTCACGCATCGCCCAGAGCGTAAGGTCGATGTAGGGACGGGAGACAATCTCGTCGGTCAAGCGCAGCTCAAGCCCTTTCTGCATGACAGGACCCGTCATCATCAAGGCCGACACATACTGCGAGCTCACATTTCCCGGCATATCGATATGCCCTCCCTTGAGGTGATGGCCCGTGATTCGGAGCGGCGGATAGCCTTCTTCTCCTAGATAGAAGATATCGGCACCCAGATAGCGCAGCGCGTCGACGAGCACCCCGATGGGGCGATGCTTCATGCGTTCGGTACCCGTGATGACATGCGTGCCCTCGGTAACGCTCAGATAGGCCGTCAGGAAGCGCATGGCCGTCCCGGCAGCCTGGATGTCGATGACTTCAGGCAATTCCCGCAACGCATGGAGCATCACGCTCGTGTCGTCGCAGTCGGAAAGGTTGTTCGGATTGAGCGTGCCTCCCGCGAGGGCATTGATGATGAGGGCACGGTTGCTGATGCTTTTCGATGCAGGCAGATCTATGGTCGCATCGAAATGCGGAGGAGCCAGAATGGAATATCTCATAGCTTTCTATTTCACGATTCTAATAGGCAGTTCTACAATGCCCTTCACGCTGCCCTTCAAGGTGCGGGTGGCACGAGTGCGTTCCTTCTTCGGCCCGGGAATGAGCGGACTATAGTAGAGCACATGGCGCATACGGGCTTTCTGTTCGGCAGAGAACTTGAATCCCAGGGTGAAGAAGTAATCCATGAAGTTGGCCGACTGGAACTCCTTGCCGTCGCATCCGGTACGCGCCATCAGCACGCTCACCTTCAGAGGCTCTTCAGAAGAGACAGAATTCATGTATTGATGAACGCCGTCCACATAGCCTTTACGCACATAGCTGGGCGTATCGCCACAATAGTCGGTGTCCGCACAATCGTCGGTCATCTCGTATCCACCGTCCTCCTCCCGCTCCGCGAAAGTGTGATGCAGGCCCAGATAGTGCCCCAGTTCATGAGCCAGCGTAACATTCATATCCTTGGCTATGAGCTCGGTGCTCTGCGCCTGACGGAACATTCGGTGGTCGGCATTGGTATAACGGTCAGACTCGTAATAGTTGCCGCCGGCATCCTTCCAGGCATACTTGCTGTTGATAGACGCGCAGTAGGCAAATCCGAGATTGGACTTGGTGATACCCGCCTTGTCAGTACCAATCTTGGTAAGTCCCTCAATGTCGTCGTCCTCTATCGCATAGGGCATGTGGGTGATGCCCAGCGTCTCCGACTGGGAGTCGTCATCACCTGCGAAATGATACATCATGACATTGATATACTCATTGGGCTCCCAGATATAGCGCACATAGTCCTTGTGGTTACCCATGAAATCGTAGGGATCAATGGGGTAAGTCCCGTTCCATTTCACATATTCCACACCGGGCACAGGGAGTTTGCGCCCTCTCTCGTCATACTCAGCGAGGACGAACCTCACGCGGATGTCCTCACTTTCCGAATCCCACTGCGAGGCATACACATTTCCTGCATAGAGGTCGTTCACATTGGCAAGAATCTGCCTTAGCCGTTCCTGCGGGATATACTGGCTCTCGTCAGACGCATCCTGATAGAGCACATGGAAGATAACGGGCAATTTATAAGTATACGACTCGTCGATTACAGCGGTAGTTTTATCCTCGTCTTCGTCCACCGCAACCTTCGGAGAACCAGAAGGGGCATCGCCTTCAGAGCACGACGCAAGAAAGAGTGCCAGCACCGCAAGGCACATATATATATTCTTTTTCATATTCTACGATTCTATCTTTACTACAAAAGTAGTAAAAAATAACGGAGAAATCAGGCTTTTCGTGTGGATTTTACCAAAATTATTATTTTTTTGAAAAAAAGCCCGCCCAAACTTGCACATCTCACAATTATGTAGTATCTTTGCAGCTGCTAAATCGGGATGTAGTTCAGTAGGTTTAGAATGCTGGTCTGGGGGACCAGTGGTCGCTGGTTCGAGTCCAGTCATCCCGACTCACGGAAAGCAACGGGGCTGATTATCAGCCCCGTTTGTTTTGTCAGGGTAAAGAGCCTGGCTAAAAGTCGGCGAACATTCACTCCCTTACTCGTTGATTTTCTTCCTTAAACATCAAAAAACAAAAGTAGCGGACAGAGAATAGAAACATGGCATGAAATTTAACACTCCTTGACTTAGTCCACTTGGATATTCCGGTTCAACAGGCCGTGGCATGGAGAACTATTAGCGAGATACTGTCCGGACATAGCGCAAGCGCAGTAAACAATGATGCAGGCCATCGGAAACCGATGACCTGCATTATTCAAGAAGTTGGGATACCCGGATTCGAACCAGGAATGACAGGACCAGAATCTGTAGTGTTACCATTACACCATATCCCACTATTCGCACATTGACCTTTCAATTGCGTTTGCAAAGTTACTGCTTTTTTGCGACATTCCAAAAGATTTCCCAACTTTTTTCATAAAAAAGTGCAAAAACAATCTTGAAACATGTTTTTTTAAAATAAATAGGGTTATCTTTGTATCGTATAACATAATTTTTTTGAATGACAACGACACAACTGTTAGTAAAAACTATCATCAAGGGAATCCAAGAGAAGAAGGGACAGAACATCACCATCGTAGATCTTGCGGGCATCGACGGAGCTATCGCCAATTACTTTGTTATCTGCCAGGGCAACTCCCCATCGCAGGTGGAGGCGATTACAGAGTCCATCGGCGAGGTCGCAAGGAAAGACCAAGGCGAGAAGCCCGTAAATGTAGTGGGGCTCGGAAACGACCAGTGGGTGGCTATGGACTACACCGATGTTCTCGTGCATATATTCCTGCCGGAAATCAGAGAGTTCTACGACCTCGAAAATCTCTGGCAAGATGCCAAACTGACAACGATTCCGAATCTTGACTAACATGGCATACTATTTGCCAGAATGTATCATATTATACATTTATTTTAATTTATGGACAATAACAGCAACCGATATAATCGGAACAACAAGAACGGCAACCAGCCCAAGATGCCAAGGTTTAACATGACCTGGATCTATGTCATTGCGTTCGTAATGATAACCCTGGTCCTCCTCAATGGTGGCGGAGACTTCCTCGCGGGCGAAGGCGTCTCGAAAGTGGTTACATATACCAAGTTCAAGGAGTATGTAGACAAGGGCTATGCCGAGAAGGTGGTGGTCAACAAGACAGGCAACACGCTGAAGATGTATGTCAAGGCGAAGAACATCCGGGATGTATTCCAGATGCCCGCCAAGCAGGTGGGACAGAGCCCCTTTGTGAAGGTTCAGTTCGGTTCCGTCGACGAATTGGAAAAATATCTGGATGAATCACAGAAGGCCGGAAAGATAAGAGACTTCGCCTACGACAACAAGGAGGAGAACGGTCTGTGGAACCTGCTCTGGGGAATAGGCCCGTTTGCTGGTCTCCTGCTCCTCTGGTGGTTCCTAATGCGCGGCTTCAGCGGTGGCGCGGGAGGTGCCGGAGGAGGCGTGTTCAATGTCGGCAAGAGCAAGGCCAGGCTCTACGAGAAAGGAAACGAGATGGGCATTACCTTCAAGGATGTGGCCGGTCAGGAAGGCGCAAAGCAGGAAGTACAGGAAATCGTCGACTTCCTGAAAAACCCGAAGAAATATACCGACCTTGGGGGAAAGATTCCCAAGGGCGCACTACTCATCGGCCCTCCGGGCACGGGTAAGACGCTGCTGGCCAAGGCCGTTGCCGGTGAGGCCGGCGTACCCTTCTTCTCCATGTCCGGCTCGGATTTCGTAGAGATGTTCGTAGGCGTGGGAGCGAGCCGTGTGCGCGATGTATTCCGCCAGGCCAAGGAGAAAGCGCCCTGCATCATCTTCATCGATGAGATTGACGCCGTGGGCCGCGCACGCTCCAAGAATCCGTCAATGGGCGGAAACGACGAGCGCGAGAACACCCTGAACGCCCTTCTCACAGAGATGGACGGATTCGGAACCAACTCGGGAGTCATCGTCCTCGCTGCCACCAACCGCGTCGACATGCTCGACAATGCCTTGCTGCGTGCCGGTCGTTTCGACCGTCAGATTCATGTAGACCTGCCCGATCTGACAGAGCGCAAGGCCATATTCAATGTACATCTGCGGCCTATCAAGAAGGACGAGACCGTAGACATCGACTTTCTGGCCCGTCAGACGCCCGGCTTCTCGGGGGCAGACATCGCCAATGTATGCAACGAGGCTGCCCTGATTGCTGCCCGCCACAATAGCAACCATGTAACGAAACAGGACTTCCTGGACGCCGTAGACCGCATCATCGGCGGCCTGGAGAAGAAGACCAAGGTGATGACCGCCGACGAGAAGCGGGCCATCGCCATCCACGAGGCAGGACATGCCACCATATCCTGGTTCTGCCAGCACGCCAATCCACTCGTCAAGGTTACCATCGTTCCGCGCGGCCAGGCTCTCGGAGCAGCATGGTATCTGCCTGAAGAACGCGTCATCACGACCAAGGAGGAGATGCTCGACGAGATGTGCGCGCTCCTTGGCGGCCGGGCTGCCGAGGACCTCTTCGTGCACAGCATATCAACGGGAGCCATGAACGACCTTGAGCGCGCCACCAAGAGCGCTTACGGAATGGTGGCCTATGCGGGCATGAGCGACAAACTGCCGAACATTTGCTACTACAACAATCAGGAATACCAGTTCCAGCGGCCGTACTCCGAGACGACGGCAAAGGTGATGGACGACGAGGTGCTGAAGATGATCAACGAGCAGTATGAGCGTGCAAAGCAGATTCTCACGGAGCATGCCAAAGGGCACAATGAACTCGCCGACCTGCTCTTCCAGCGAGAGGTAATCTTCGCGGAGGATGTGGAACGCATCTTCGGCAAGCGCCCGTGGGCGAGCCGCTCGGAGGAAATCATCGAGGCCAACAAGGCCGACGCTCCCCGACTGGAGGACATGCCCGACATCGTGAAACAGGCACAGGCCGAGCATGAAGCCGCAAAGGCTGCCGGGGAGAACGACGAAAAAGAATCTAAAGAAGAGGAATAGCGATTATGAGTGATAAGATGAAGAACCTCGTTGTGAGAGCCATTACCGGAGCCTTGTTCGTAGCCATCATGGTGGTCTGCTTCCTGCGGCCCGTCGCCATGGTGTTTCTCTTCTCGCTCATCACGGGCATGACCATCTGGGAATACTGCGGACTGGTAAACGCGGAGAAGGAAATCGCCGTCAACCGGTTCATCTCAACCGTGGCAGGAGTCTATTTCTTCCTTGCCGTGGCGGGCATCAACAGCGGCTACATACAGACCAACGGCGTCTTCATCCCCTATCTGCTCACCATTGTCTACCTCTTTATATCAGAGCTCTATACGAAGAACGCCAACGCCATCAACGACTGGGCATACACCATGCTCGCCCAGATGTACATCGCGCTGCCGCTCTCCATGATCAATGTGCTGGCCTTCCGCCAGTCGGCCGACGGCACCGTCAACTTCTACTATCTGCTGCCGCTCTGCGTATTCATCTTCCTGTGGGTAAACGACACCGGCGCCTACTGCAGCGGATCGCTCTTCGGACGGCACAAACTGTTTCCCCGCATCAGCCCGGGAAAGTCGTGGGAGGGCAGCATCGGCGGCGGCCTGCTCGTGCTCATCACGGCCGGAGCCATCGGATATTTCGAGAACCAGGGCACCAACCTCTCCGGCCTGACCATCCCGCAGTGGATAGGGCTCGGCCTGACCGTAGTATTCTTCGGCACATGGGGCGACCTCGTGGAGAGCCTTTTCAAGCGCACGCTGGGCATCAAGGACAGCGGCAACATCCTTCCCGGCCATGGCGGCATGCTCGATCGCTTCGACTCTTCGCTCATGGCAATCCCCGCCTCGGTCATCTATCTCTACACCTTAACATTATTCTAACCTTATGAAAAGAATCCATGTGTTTTTCATAGCAGTCCTGTTCACGGCTGCCAGCTATGCCGCCACCCCCGTCCAGCGATGGGGACAGCTGCAAGTGGCCGGCACGCAGCTGTGCGATCACAACGGAAATCCCGTCTCACTCAGGGGCGTCAGCCTCGGCTGGCACAACTTCTGGCCACGCTTCTACAACAAGCCCATCGTAGGATGGCTGTCCAGCGACTGGAAGGCAACGGTCGTAAGAGCCGCAATGGGCACCATTTTCGACAACAACTATGTAGACAATCCCGACCAAGCCATCCGCTGTGTAGAGAATATCGTCGACGGAGCCGTGGCCAACGGGGTCTATGTCATCATCGACTGGCACTCCCACAAGATACAGACTGCCGAGGCCGTGAGGTTCTTCAGCATGATGGCAAGGAAGTATGGCGACAAGCCTAATGTGATCTATGAGATTTTCAACGAGCCCGTAGAGGACTCGTGGGAAACTCTGAAGACCTATGCCGGCGAGGTTATCAAGGCCATCCGGCAGCATGACCCCGACAACATCATCCTCGTGGGATGCCCTCACTGGGACCAGGACATCGACAAGGTGGCGGCAAGCCCGCTCAAGGGATTCAGCAACATCATGTATACCGTCCACTTCTATGCCGCCACTCATAAGCAGGAGCTCCGCGACCGCATGGAGAATGCCGTCAAGGCCGGCGTGCCCGTCTTCGTCAGCGAGTGTGCGGGAATGGAGGCGTCAGGCGACGGCCCCATCGACGCGGGCGAGTTCCAGCGATGGGTAGACACGCTGGAGCGCCTCAAGCTGAGCTGGGTGCTCTGGTCGGTCAGCGACAAGAATGAGACCTGCTCCATGCTGCTTCCCACGGCAAAGAGCGAGGGGCATTGGCCCGATGAGGTCATCAAGCCCTGGGGCAAGATGGCGAAAGCAGCCCTGAAGAAATACAACCGATAGGAAAACGCATGAGGCCCGTACGATTCATCATGAAAAGTACGGGCCTCATTCTTCAGGTCGTGCAGCAGCAAGCCTTACTTGTTGCTCATATCCTTAACCTCCAGGGTCTTGCAGACCAAAACTGCGGCAATACCCAGAACCAATGCAAATGTTCCCATCTCTAAACCTTTTAATTGATATATTCTCGTTTAAATCCGGCGCAAAGGTACTCCGCCCCGTGCACCCGCACAAGGTTTTCCGATGATTTATATCATATATCGTGATTTTATTGATAAAGGTCAATAAAACAAGTAAGCCCTGCCCGCAATCCAAAAGGCCGCCTCCTGCCTGACAAAATCGCCGAGATTATACCACAAAATCGCCGATTTTGTCCCATGATTTCGCCGATTTTGTCAAACTGATAACGGCCGGCCGCCATCTCTCCTGCCACGAGCCTGTCTGCCGGCTGCGGCTAACAGGGGCTCTGCCTGCTGTCTTTCCTGAGCAGGCCGACCATTATCCGCGCCGCATTATCCGGTGCTACGGTGTCGCCGAGACGGCCGCGAACCTCGCCATAGGCCTTGAGCATCTCCTCGCGGGCCGTACTTCCGGGAAGCAGCTTGCCGAGCTCCGTCCTGATATTGTCCACCGAGAAGCGGTCGGCCATCAGCTCCGGCACGATTTCGCGGTCGGCTATGAGGTTCACAAGGCTGATATACCGGCACTGGATGATATGGTTGAAGGCGAATCGAATCAGCTTCGGCACGGGCGTTTCATAGCAAACCACCTGCGGAACGCCGAAGAGAGCCGTCTCGAGCGTGGCCGTTCCGCTCGTTACGAGGGCCGCCGTGGCATGGCGGAGCAAAGCGTAGGTCTCGTTTTTCACCCTCGGAAGCACTAAATCGCAGCACCTACTGGCGTTGGCCAGGAACCTGTCGTAAAACTCATCGTCGACGGATGGCGCGCAAGCCAGCACCTGCTGATAGTCGGGGAAGGCTCCGGCAGCGAAGGTCATGGCGGGCAGGTTGTCCTTGACTTCCTGTTTCCGACTCCCGGCCAGCAGGGCGATGATGGGCTTCGAGGCATCCAGATGGTGGCGCCGGCAGAACTCCTCCCGGCTCTCATGATAGCCGTCGAGGAAACCGCGCACCTCCTCCACCGTCGGGTTTCCCACATAATGGATTTTGTAATGATGTTTCCCTTCATAAAAGGGAACCTCAAACGGCAGGATGGAGAACATCTCGTCGACATCCCGCTTGATGCTCTTGATGCGCCATTCCTTCCATGCCCATATCTTCGGAGAGATGTAGTAATAGACCGGAATGCGGGTCTTCCGGCGGAGAAACTTGGCTATCTTCAGGTTAAAGCCCGGATAGTCTACGAGTATTACCACATCGGGATTCCAGGCCACGATGTCCTTCTTGCACATCGCCATGTTTCGGAAGATGGTGCGCAGGTGGAGAAGCACGGGCACGAAGCCCATGTAGGCCAACTCCTTATAGTGCCTCACACGGGTGCCGCCGACGGTACTCATGAGGTCGCCTCCCAAGAAGCGGAAGTCGGCCTCGCTGTCAATTTTCTTCAGGGAGGCCATCAGGCGGCTTGCATGGAGGTCGCCGCTTGCCTCGCCCACGATGAGATAGTATTTCATAACTGCCACCCCTTGATTCGCTCCATCGCCTCATAGGCCGTTACATCCATGGTAGTCGGCGTAATGGCCACATACCCGTGGCTGACGGCCCACTGGTCGCTGTCTTCGGCATCGGGCTCGTCGCTCTCATATCGGCCCACCACCCAGAAGTAGTCGTAGCCGCGCGGATGATGCTCCTTCACGATTTCCTCCACCCAGCGTCCATAGGCCATGCGGCACACCCTGACGCCCTTGAAGGCTTCGCAGTTCGGGAAATTGACATTCAGGCAGACGCCTTTCGGCAGCCCTTCTGCCAATACGCGCTTCACAATCTGCCGCACATAGGAGGTGAGGTTGCCCTGATCGGCCGTCTCGTCGTAGTTGCAATTCGAGAACGCTATCGACGGGATATACTTCATGCAGCCTTCCATCGCCACACCCATGGTGCCCGAATAGTGGGCGTTCACCGTGGAGTTGTCGCCGTGGTTGATGCCGCCGAGGATGAGATCGGGCTTCCGCTCCTGGCAGAACTGGTCTATCGCGAGCTTCACGCAATCGACCGGGGTACCGTTGCAGGACCACACCTCTATGCCCTCTCCCATGTTATGCCGACGCTTCAGGCGGAGGGGGGGCACGGTCGAGAAGGCGCAGGAATAGCCCGAGCGCGCCGACTCTGGCGCACAGACGAGCACATCGGCAAAGTCCTTCACCATGTTCACGAGGGCCCGGATACCCACCGAGTGGTAGCCGTCGTCGTTGGAAATAAGTATTAACGGTCTTTCAATATCCATAATATTCATTCTATTTTCCTCGCAAAAGTACGAAAAAAAGGTTAATCTTACGACTTTCTCCCGTAAAATATGTATCTTTGCAATCAAAACTTAATATAAAAAGAGGCTGAAATGGGTAAAATAATTGCAATCGCAAACCAGAAAGGCGGCGTGGGAAAGACTACCACCTCGATTAACCTTGCCGCTTCTCTGGCCACCCTGGAGAAGTCGGTGCTCATCGTGGATGCCGACCCCCAGGCCAACGCATCCAGCGGTTTGGGCGTCGACATCACGCAGGTGGAGTGCTCCATCTATGAGTGTATCATCAGCCACGCCGATGTGCGCGACTCCATCTATACGACTGACATCGAAGGGCTGGACATCATTCCGAGCCACATCGACCTCGTCGGGGCGGAAATCGAGATGCTGAACCTCGACAACCGGGAAAAGATTCTGAAAGGAGTACTCGACCCCATCCGCGACGAATATGACTATATACTCATCGACTGCTCGCCTTCATTGGGGCTCATCACCGTAAACGCGCTCACGGCGGCCGACTCCGTCATCATCCCCGTGCAGTGCGAATACTTCGCCCTGGAAGGCATCAGCAAGCTGCTCAATACCATCAAGATCATCAAGAGCCGCCTGAACCCGAAGCTCGAGATAGAAGGATTCCTGCTCACGATGTACGACAGCCGCCTCCGCCTCGCCAACCAGATATACGACGAGGTGAAGCGACACTTCCAGGAACTGGTCTTCAAGACCATCATCCAGCGCAATGTGAAGCTCAGCGAGAGTCCGAGCCACGGCCTGCCGGCCATCCTGTATGACGCAGACTCCACCGGCGCCAAGAACTATATGGCACTTGCCAAGGAAATCATGAACAAGAACAACTAAGGAAATGGCGGTACACAAGAAATACAACACCAGCATGAAGAACAACGCCCTGGGGCGAGGACTCGACGCGCTGATTTCCACGGACAGCGTTACCACCGGCGGCTCCTCTACCATCAACGAGATTCCCATCTCGCAGATAGAGGCCAACCCCAACCAGCCACGCCACGAATTCGACGAGGAGGCACTTCATGAGCTGGCCGTAAGCATCAAGGAAATCGGCATCATACAGCCCATCACGCTTCGGCAGGTAGCGTCGAACCGGTTCCAGATCATTGCCGGGGAGCGACGCTGGAGAGCCTCGCAGCTCGCCGGACTGAACTCCCTGCCGGCCTATATCCGCACCATCGACGACGAGAATGTCATGGAAATGGCTCTCGTGGAGAACATTCAGCGCGAAGACCTGAACGCCATCGAGATAGCCCTTGCCTATGAGCATCTGATGGAAGGAACGGGCATGACCCAGGAAAAGGTGAGTGAGCGCGTGGGCAAAAGCCGCACCGCCATCGCCAACTATCTGCGGCTGCTGAAACTCCCGGCACAAATCCAGATGGCGCTCCAGAAGAAAGAAATCGACATGGGACATGCCCGTGCGCTGCTCGCACTTGAGAATCCCGCCCTTCAAATTAAGCTTTACAAGGAGATTATAAAGAATGTATACTCCGTGAGGAAGGTTGAAGACATGGTAAGACTCCTCAAGAACGGGGAGGATATAGAAAGCGGAAAACGCAAGATTACCGCCAAGACCCAGCTCTCCAAGACTTACGAGAACTACAAGAAGCAACTCTCCGGGGTCCTGAACGCCAAAGTCCAGCTCTCGGCCACTGCCAAGGGAAAGGGCAAAATCACGATTCCCTTCACCGGTGAAGACGACTTGACCCGAATCATGGATATCCTGGGGAAGATTAAAGCATAACTGATCGTGAACATAGTGAACCATATCAAGTCGCTCATTGCCGTCGCATGCATGCTGCTGATGCCATCCCCGCTATTGGCCCAAGTAGCAGAGGGCGCAATAAAGGCTGAGGAAATCCTCACCAAGAAGGATTCCATACAGCTGACGAAAGGCGACTCCGTCCTGCCCGCCAGGCATGGGCGCGACTGGGCAACATGGCGACCGAATGCCAAGAGAGCACTTTGGCTCTCGCTGGTTCTTCCCGGTGCGGGACAGATTTACAATCGAAAATACTGGAAGCTGCCCATCGTCTACGGTGGCTTCGTCGGCTGCATCTACGCCATGCGATGGAATAACATGATGTACAAGGACTATTCCCAGGCCTATATGGACATCATGGACGACGACGCCGGCACGCAGAGCTACAACCAGTTCCTGCATCTCGGCAACACCATCGACGACAGCAATAAGGCCCGCTATCAGGAAATCTTCAAGAAGCGAAAGGACAGATATCGCCGCTGGCGCGACCTCAGCCTCTTCGCGATGATAGGAGTCTACGCCCTCTCGGTAATCGACGCCTATGTCGACGCCTCCCTTTCGGAGTTCGATATCTCGCGCGACCTCAGCCTGAGGGTGGAGCCCACGGTCATCAACCACGGCGAATCACGCAATCCTATGAAATCTTCTGCGGTAGGATTGCAGTGCAGCCTGAATTTCTAAGGATATGAAAATGAAAAGTATATATATAGCAATTGCCACAATGATGCTGGGCTCTGTAACCATCCAAGCCCAGAACAACAATGAAATCACCGTAACAAACGAAGAAGGAAAGCAAGAAGTCATCGACCTTCCGGAAGGCATGACCAGCGAGTTCGACTCCCTGATGTATTTGTATAACTCGAAGACTTATCTCAAGGCAGATACCAGCTGCAACCTTCCGGACATCAATCCCGTATATGACAAGCAGGTCTACAAGGAGCGCTTGAGCAGGATCCCGTCGGTAATAGAGATGCCTTACAACGAGGTTGTGCAGAAGTTTATCGACAAATACAGCGGGCAGTTGCGCCGTTCCGTCAGCCTGATGCTCGGCGCACAGAACTTCTACATGCCCATCTTTGAACAGGCCTTGGAGACTTACGGCCTGCCGCTGGAGCTGAAATATCTGCCCGTCATCGAGTCGGCCCTCAATCCGAGAGCCGTTTCCCGCGTCGGCGCCACCGGCCTCTGGCAGTTCATGGTCGAAACCGCAAAGAACTACGGCCTCGAAATCAACTCCCTCGTCGACGACCGCAGAGACCCCGTAAAGTCATCTTATGCGGCCGCCCGCTATCTGGGCGACCTCTACAAGATCTTCGGCGACTGGAATCTCGTGATTGCCGCCTATAACTGCGGTCCTACGAACATCAGCAAGGCCATCCACCGGGCAGGAGGGAAAAAGGACTACTGGCAGATTTATCCCTACCTCCCAAGAGAAACCCGGGGCTATGTGCCCGCGTTCATCGCGGCCAACTACATCATGAATTACTATTGCGACCACAACATCTGCCCGATGCGGACCATACTTCCGGAGAAGACGGATACCGTGATGGTAGACCGTGATGTGCACTTCGAGCAGATAGCCCACTTCCTGAATGTAGACATCAATCAGCTCAAGGAACTCAACCCGAGGTATCGTCGCAACATCATAAACGGGAAAAGCGAGCTGGCATCACTCCGCCTTCCCTCCTCTCTGGTCAACCAGTTTATTGACAACGAAGATAATATCTACGCCTACAACGCCGAGGATTTGCTGAACAAGCGCACGGAAGTGGAAGTAAACAACAGCATTCCCACCTATGCCCCCACACGCTACAGCTACAGTAGCAAGAAAGGAAGAAGCCGAAGCAAAGGGCGCTATGGCAGGGGAAGACACAAGAAGAGTCATCGTGGGAAGAGCATCACCATCAAGAGCGGAGATACCCTTTCCGAAATTGCCGCGCGCAACCACACCACTGTGAGCAAGCTCCGAAAGCTCAACAAGATAAAGGGCAGCAACATCCGTGCCGGCAAGAAAATCAAAGTGAAGTAATATACCTTATTATAACAGTACAGTAATGGATGACCTGGAACTGACCGAGAAAGAGAACGCCGACAACAAATTGATCGACGAAGCCTATCAACACCTTGTTGAAACCTATCTGGCTTCCCGCCATAGGAAGAAGGTCGACATCATCAACAAGGCGTTCAACTTCGCCAAACACGCGCACCAAGGCGTGCGCAGACTTTCCGGCGAGCCCTATGTCATGCACCCCATCGCGGTAGCGCAGATTGCCTGTGAGGAAATGGGATTAGGCTCCACCAGCATCTGTTCGGCACTGCTGCACGATGTGGTGGAGGACACCGACTATACGATAGAGGACATCCAGAACATCTTCGGACCGAAGATAGCCCAGATCGTAGACGGGCTGACCAAGATCAGCGGCGGCATCTTCGGCGAACACGCATCGGCCCAGGCCGAGAATTTCAAGAAGCTCCTGCTCACCATGAGCGATGACATCCGCGTCATCCTCATCAAGATCTGCGACCGCCTGCACAACATGCGGACGCTCGACTCACAGCCGGCCAACAAACAATACAAGATTGCCGGCGAGACCCTATACATCTACGCCCCGCTCGCAAACCGCCTGGGGCTGAACAAGATAAAGACCGAACTCGAGAACCTGAGCTTCAAGTTTGAGCATCCGGAGGAGTATGCCAGCATCACCAACAAGCTGAACTTCACCAAGGAACAGCGCGACAAGCTCTTCAAGGACTTCACCCAGCCCATCCGGGAAGCCCTCGACAGGATGGGGATCCAATACGAAATCAAGGCCCGCGTCAAGAGTCCGTACTCCATTTGGAACAAGATGCAGACCAAGCGGGTTACCTTTGAGGAAATCTACGACATCCTCGCCGTCAGGATTATCTATACGCCCAAGAGCCGGGAGGAAGAGGTAGGCGAGTGCTTCAACATCTATGTGGCACTGAGCAAGATATACAAATCCCACCCCGACCGGTTCCGTGACTGGATCAACCACCCCAAGGCCAACGGATATCAGGCGCTCCATGTAACGCTGATGAGCAACCAGGGCCGATGGATAGAAGTGCAGATACGCTCCGACAGGATGAATGAGATAGCCGAGCAGGGATTTGCCGCCCACTGGAAATACAAGGACGGGGCCGACATACAGGAAGACGAAAGCGAACTGAACGACTGGCTCCGCACCATCAAGGAAATCCTCGACGACCCCCAACCGGACGCCATGGACTTCCTCGACGCCATCAAGCTCAACCTCTTCGCCTCCGAAATATTCGTCTTCACGCCAAAGGGCGACATCAAGACGATGCCGGCCGGCTGCACGGCACTCGACTTCGCCTTCGAGATTCACACCTTCCTCGGCAGCCATTGCATCGGCGCGAAGGTCAACCACAAGCTCGTGCCGCTGAGCCATAAGTTGCAAAGCGGCGACCAGGTGGAAATCCTCACCTCCAAGTCGCAGCATGTGCAGCCCTCCTGGATACACTTCGTATCCACGGCAAAGGCCAAGGGAAAGATTCAGGCCATCCTCCGCCGCAACAACCGGGAGATACAGAAGAAAGGAGAGGAAATCTTCAGCGAATGGCTGAAGAAGAATGAACTGGAAATGACGAGTTCCATCCTCGACAGGCTGTGCGACTTCCACGACTTCCCGAAACATGACGATTTCTTCCTCGCAATCGGCGAGAGAACCATCCTTCTGGGCGAGAAAGACCTCGATGAAATCTACGGGAAGAACCATAAGGAGAACTCGAAGGGATGGCGGAGATATGTCCCCTTTCTCGGCCGCAACAAGGAAAAGGAGCAACAGCCGCAAATCAGGCACGAACTCCTCGTCGTGGGGAAAGACTTCAACAAGAAGGTTCCGTGCAGCATTACCGAGGAAAGCATCGGAATGTACATCTTCCCCAGCTGCTGCCACCCCATCCCGGGCGACGACATCCTGGGATATATTGACAATCAGAACCATGTGGAAATCCACAAGCGCAACTGCCCCGTGGCCTCCAAACTCAAGTCAAGCTTCGGCAACAGAATCCTCGACGCCAAATGGGACATGCACAAGCAGCTCTTCTTCGACGCGACCATTGAAATCCGGGGCATCGACCGCAAGGGAATGATTCGCGATGTCTCCAGGGTCATCTCGGAGCAGATGAATGTAAACATCCATAGAGTAACCATCGGTGCCGACCAGGGAATCTTCGACGGTTCGATAGAAATCCGGGTACACGACCGTGAAGAAGTGAAGCTCGTCATCGGCAATCTCAAGACCGTGGAGGGCATTCAGGAAGTGATTCAGATTATCTGACGACCCACCTCCAGCATCCTTTTCCGATGCCCGCGGCATTCCCCCGAAAACCTGCCAGCCGCTTCCCACTTGACAAATTCGGCGATTTCATCGGGCAAAATCGGCGATTTTGTCGGACAATCTCGCCGATTTTGTCAGCCAGTTTGCGGCAAACAGCATTCTACCCCGCCACCCCTTACAACACAGATAGCGGCTCCCCGTTCCGAGGAGAGCCGCTATCTGTCCATGCAAGTGCTGCCTACACCAGCTTTCCGAGCTGCTGCTTGAGCTCCTGCAGCTGGTCGCGCAGGGAAATCATGGTGTCCAGCACCTCCTTCGTATGGTCGATGCCATCGCGGTTCGCAGCCAGCATCTTCCTGGCCGATGCCAGCTTGAAGCCCCTCACCTTCACGAGGTTATAGATGCTCTTTACGAGGTCTATATCCTCCTGCGTGTATTGCCTGATACGAGAAACGGGCTGCACCTTCGGCTTCAATTGAGGTATTTCCTTCTCCCAAAAGCGGAGAGTACTCTCGTTTACGCCCACCATCTGCGAGACCTCACGAATGGAATAGTAGATTTTGAGAGGTTTGTTCGTGTTCAAAGCCATATTTTCGCACCTTTTTTAATACATTTATTTGCAAAAATAATGAAAACTTGGTATCTTTGCAAATGTTTTTGAAAAGAATTGAGAAAATAAGCAAAAAATATGATGACAGCTAACGAAATACGCGATTCCTACAAGAAGTTCTTCGAATCGAAAGGGCACACCATCGTGCCGTCGGCACCCATGGTAATCAAGGACGACCCCACCCTGATGTTCACCAACGCAGGCATGAACCAATGGAAAGACATCATCCTGGGAACAAAGGACCCCGAGCCACGCCGCCGCACCGACTCGCAGAAATGCCTCAGGGTGAGCGGAAAGCACAACGACCTCGAGGAAGTGGGCCACGACACCTACCATCACACCATGTTCGAGATGCTCGGCAACTGGAGCTTCGGCGACTACTTCAAGGAGGGCGCGATAGACTATGCGTGGGAATACCTTGTGGATGTGCTCCACCTCAACCCCAAAGACCTCTATGTAACGATATTCGAGGGGGCTCCCGAGGAAGGCATCGCCCGCGACGACGAGGCCGCCGGATACTGGGCGAAGCACTTGCCCGCCGACCATATCCTTGAGGGCAACAAGCACGATAACTTCTGGGAGATGGGCGACACGGGCCCCTGCGGCCCCTGCTCGGAAATCCATGTCGACTCCCGCACCGACGAGCAGAAGGCCAAGGTGCCGGGCCGGGAACTCGTGAACAAGGACGATCCGCAGGTCATCGAGATCTGGAACATCGTCTTCATGCAGTTCAACCGCAAATCGGACGGCACGCTCGAACCCCTCTCCATGAATGTCATCGACACGGGAATGGGCTTCGAACGGCTGGTGCGCATGCTTCAGGGCAAGCACTCCAACTATGACACCGACATCTTCCAGCCCGTCATCAAGCAGATAGAAGCCCTCTCGGGCAGGAAATACGGCTTCACCACGCCCACCGGCGAGAACGGCGAAGGAGCCGACGAGCAGGAGAAGATAGACATCGCCATGCGCGTGGTGGCCGACCACCTGCGTGCCGTGGCCTTCTCCATTGCCGACGGCCAGCTGCCCGGCAACGCCAAGGCGGGCTATGTCATCCGCCGAATCCTGCGCCGCGCGGTGCGCTATGCCTACACATTCCTCGGCCAGAAAGACGCCTTCATGTATAAACTCATGCCCGTCTTGGTACAGGAAATGGGCAAGGCTTACCCCGAGCTTTCCGCCCAGCAGGAACTCATCGGCCGGGTAATGAAGGAAGAGGAGGACTCTTTCCTCCGCACGCTGGAGAAAGGCATACAGCTGCTTAACGGCGACATGGACGAGCTGCGCGCTCACGGCGAGACGCAACTCGACGGCACGAGCGCGTTCCGCCTCTTCGACACCTACGGCTTCCCGCTCGACCTCACGGAGCTCATCTGCCGCGAAAACGGCTATACCGTCGACGAGGCAGGCTTCAATGAGGAGATGGAGAAGCAGAAGGCGCGTGCCCGCAACGCAGCCGTCGTGGAAAACGGCGACTGGGAGGTGCTCATGGAAGGAGAACAGGAATTCGTGGGATATGACTATTCCGAATACGAATGCCACATCCTCCGCTACCGCAAGGTAACCCAGAAGAAGAGCTCTTTCTATGAACTGGTGCTCGACCATACGCCATTCTACGGTGAGATGGGAGGACAGGTGGGCGACACCGGAGTCCTCGTTTCGGAGAACGAAACCATAGAGATTATCGACACGAAGCGCGAGAACAACCAGAGCATCCACATCGTCAAGGAACTGCCCAAGGAGCCGAGAGCCGACTTCATGGCCTGCGTAGACATCGACAAACGCGACGCCTCGGCCGCCAACCATACGGCCACCCACCTGCTGGACTATGCCCTGAAGCAAGTCTTGGGCGACCATGTGGAACAGAAGGGGTCGTATGTGAGTGCCGACACACTACGCTTCGACTTCGCTCATTTCCAAAAGGTTACCGACGAGGAACTGCGTCAGGTAGAGCGTCTGGTAAACGACATGATCCGCCAGGACCTCCCTCTTGACGAGCATCGGGACACCCCGATAGAAGAGGCAAAGGCACTTGGGGCCGTCGCTCTCTTCGGTGAGAAGTACGGCGAGAAAGTGCGGGTGGTGCGCTTCGGTCCGTCCTGCGAATTCTGCGGCGGCATCCATGTCAGATCGACAGGGCGCATAGGAATGTTCAAAATCGTTTCCGAAAGCTCCGTCGCTGCCGGCATACGCCGCATAGAGGCCATGACAGGCAAGACTTGCGAGGAAGCCGTATATGCGCTCGAGGACACCGTGCGCAACCTGAAGACCCTCTTCAACAACGCGAAAGACCTTGAAGGCGTCGTCCGCAAGTATATCGACGAGCACGACCAGATGCGCAAGGAACTTGAGCAATTCGTCGCACAGGCCGTGGAGCGTGCCAAGAACGCCCTCATAGAGCGTGCCGAGACTGTCAACGGAGTAACCGTAGTCAGGGCCGTAATGCCCCTTGAGCCCGCCCAGGCGAAAGACCTTGTCTTCAAAATCCGTGAGGCTATCCCGCAGAATCTTGTCTGCGTGGTCGGCTCCAAGTCGCACGACAAGCCCATGCTGAGCGTCATGCTGAGCGAAGACATGGTGAAGGAACACGGCTTGAACGCAGGCCAGATTATCCGCGAGGCAGCCAAACTCATCCAGGGCGGCGGCGGCGGACAGCCCCACTATGCGCAGGCCGGCGGAAAAAATGTCGACGGACTGAATGCCGCCGTCGACAAAGTCATTGAGTTGGCACATCTTTAACAAAGCCTTATAAAATCAAAAAGTTGGCATTCCCGTATAGAGAATACCAACTTTTTTCGTATATTTGTCCCGCAGAAACTTCTAAATCATGAAACATCAAAAAGCCGTCTTAGCCATCATACTCACCTGCATATCGACATTGACATGGGCGCAGACAGATCTCCCACCCACCTTCAAAGGCGAGGAGAACAGAGTCCGTGCCGACGAACTGAAGCGAGCCTATCTGCTCCCGACCCGCATCGTGTGGAAGCGGAATGTCAGTTACGAGCACAATCTATTGCAAATGACCAACGGGCAACCCGAGCTGGGCAAGGCCGGCATGTGCCTCATGCGAACCCGGGGGCAGGACACCGCCTCGATTCTGCTCGACTACGGGAGGGAAATACACGGCGGACTGCACCTCACGATGGGGAGCGGCAACCGCAGAGAGCCCTCAAAAGTAAGAATCAGATTCGGCGAATCGGTGCAGGAATGCAACAGCGTATGCGACAACTCGGACTATAACAAGTGGCAAAAGCCCAACCTTTCTGACGACGACCACGCCAAACGCGACATCATCCTGGAGATTCCGAGAGACGGGCAGATAGAAATCGGAAACACGGGATTCCGCTTCGTGCGCATCGACCTGCTGCAACCCGAGGCACAAATATCCATCAAAGAAGCCACGGCCATCTTCCGCTTCCGCGACATCCCCTATCTCGGCTCGTTCCAGTCGAGCGACTCCCGACTCGACAGCATCTGGCTTACGGGGGCCTATACCGTACATCTCAACATGCAGGAATTCCTCTGGGACGGCATCAAGCGCGACCGCCTGGTCTGGGTCGGAGACCTGCACCCCGAAGTCTCGACCCTCATGAGCGTCTTTGGCAATAACGAAGTCGTGCCCCGCTCGCTCGACTTTGCCTGCCAGGAGTTTCCCCTGCCCCGCTGGCTCAACAACATGCCCGCCTACTCCATGTGGTATCTCATCATACAATATGAATGGTGGATGCAGAATGCAGACCGCAGTTTCCTTGACAGGCACCATGATTACATCATCGGACTGATTGACTTGTTCGACAAATCCATTGATGAGAAAGGCGTCTTGAAAGGGACAAGCTTCCTCGACTGGCCTTCTTCTCCCGACAAGGAAGGCGTGAAAACCGGAGTACAGGCACTACTCATCTGGGCCATGAAGGACGGCAGGAAACTCTGCGACCTATTTGGAGATGCCGGACATAAAAGCGTCTGCGAGAGTATTATCAGCCGTCTCCGCAAGAACATCCGGAAACCGAAATCGCTGAAGCAGGCGGCAGCTCTTGAAGCCATTGCCGGCACGATGAATCCCAAGGAGGTTTTCAAAAGATATCTTGAGGCAGACGGCGCAAAGGGCTTTTCCACCTTCTACGGCTACTATATGCTGGAGGCGGAAGCCCTGGCAGGCAGATACCAGGAGGCCCTGGATGTCATCCGTGAGTATTGGGGAGGCATGCTCGATCTCGGGGCAACCACCTTCTGGGAAGACTTTGACCTTAAATGGGCTGAAAACACCAACCGAATCGACGAGTTGGGAGACCCCGACAAGAAGAATGCGCACGGCAGTTTCGGGGCCTACTGCTACCCCGGATTCCGCCTGAGCCTGTGCCACGGCTGGGCTTCCGGCCCAACCGCATGGCTCTCCCGCCATGTATTAGGGTTCAGAACCATAGAGGCAGGCTGCAGAAAGATAAGCGTGGAGCCTCATCTGGGCGACCTCACATGGGTAAAGGGAAGCTACCCTACTCCCTTTGGAATCGTAAGCGCAATCCATGAGAAGCAGCCTGACGGCTCCGTCAAGAGCTCCATTAGAAAGCCAAAAGCCGTGGAAATCGTATGCAACAGCAAGAATTGCACGATTTCAGACTACTAAATCCCCGTCAGGGAGGCGTCAATCCCCACGCCAGAGAAGCCTCGATTTTTTTCGGCTAACGCTTGCAGGATTTTCGGGAAATAGCTATCTTTGTAGCGAAACCATAAAACAAAAGATTATGTCAGTAGTAACAACCAAGTATTTAGGCAAGGCTCGCGTAGAGTCAGTATATAACGCAACCGGCGAAAAGATAACCACCGACGCAGGAAAGGCAGCCGGCGGATATGGCGAACACGGCAACCCGGTAGAGGTGTTGTGCACCGCGCTCGCCGCATGTGCCCTCACGGTAACCGGCCTTAACGCCGAGAAGTCCGGATTGGACTTCACGGGATGCTATGCCGAGGTAACGAATTACGAGGAAGACTTCAACAAATTCGTGGTAACCAAGATCAGCATCACCTTCCACCTGAAGGCCGAATACGACGAGAAGCTCCGCAAGAAGCTCGAGGCTTTCTCGCATCGTGCCTGCTTCGTGGGCAACTCCCTGACCACGGAGAAGGACTTCACCTTCGTGTACGATTTATAAACAGCCGCATCCCCGCTTGCCTGAACAAGGTGCGGGGATTAGCTTATAGGGTACTTTCAAGGGGCAAGTCTTTGGCAAAACGCTCATAGACTTCCCTTGAAACTCGTTTTGCACGAAGACTTCTCACGGCCGGGAAGTCAGAAAAATAGGAACTTTTGGTGCGCAGCCAATGGTGCGCCTTTATCTTGTTTACGAGGACAATCTGCCTCTCCAGCTGCCCTGCGAAGCGAGGGTTGACCACGGAAAGGAAATTCTTGCCATCCCATGTTTCCAAAGCCAATACCAGATAGGTCTTGTTCTTAGGCACCCCGCCCGCCCTCGGCGTGGCTTTCATGGAAGTCGTTACCGATATTTCCCATCCGTATTTGCGGTTCAGGTTCTCCATCATGCCCCTGAACACGATGCCGTGGGGCGATGTATCCTTGAGCCGGGTATAGGCGATGGAGTAATGAATCATCTCGTGCAACAGGACATTCTGATACTGCCGCTCGGTCTGGTCATAATAGTTTGACAGGCGGATCGTATAGTCGCAACACTCCGTCCGGAAGAGCCGGACACGCTTCTTGCAGGACATGGAACCGAGGCGGGTCTTAGATTTCGACAAGGCAAGCCGCGGCTGTGGAAGTCCACCACCGAAATAGTCGGCATTAAACTTCGCAAACCAGTGCGACATCCACTCCAAGGTTATCTGCATCGTAAGGCTTTCTCCCGTGTTATCTTAGTTTTTCAATTCCGCCACCAGATATTCCGAGCGGGTGCCGATGCGGAACTTAGCGCCCCAGATGCCGATTCCGCTCGTAACGAAATACTGCGTTTTCCCCTTCTGCAGGGGGCCGTAGGCATCTTCATAGATGGCATCCTCAATCCACGAAATCGGCCATACCTGACCGTAATGGGTATGCCCGCTCAGCTGGAAGTCTACCCCATTCTGCTCTGCCTGTTCCAGATGATAGGGCTGATGGTCGAGAAGGATGGTATAGCGAGCCGTGTCAACCCCAGCCAGAAGTTCTTCCAGACTCTTGCGACCGGGATTCGTGCGGTCATCACGACCTATGATGTTCACGCCTTTCAGCGTCATTGCGGAGTCTACGAGCAAGTGTATCCCGGCATCTTCATAGAACTTCATGGCGGCAGATTCTCCCGTATAGTACTCATGGTTGCCAAGGCAGGCCACCACGGGAGCTTTCAAATTGCGGAACGCCTGTGCCATATTCTGCTCAATGAGGGGGCGCATATGTCCGTCGATGATGTCGCCGCCGATGAGAATAAGGTCCGGATTCTCCCGGTTCATGAGGTCTATCCAGCGGTTAAGCTCACCTATCTGATTATGGTATCCTAAGTGCAAGTCAGACAACATGACGATTTTCAACGGCCTTTCGAGTTTTTTCGAAGTCGTCAGAGTCAGCGGCTGGCGCGCCTTATCCCGATAATGGACATAGCCATAGGTGAACAATCCCACCATGAGAACCAGCACCGAGAGCGTCCCCTTAAGGCTGTGGTGCAGGAAGTCTGGTGGCACTACATGCACCCATCTGCCAAGGTCGAGGAGCAGGAAGAGCATGACGAGATAGAGCAAAAGGAATATGCTGGAGTTGCCCACATTGTAAGCAACGGTGGCAACAGGCATTGGCATCCGGTCGAGGCTCCATATCCCGAAGTTCGCGAAGAAGCAGAAAAAACACAGGGCCATTACTGCAAGGACGGCAATCTTCCACGGCGCCGAGCACGGCAGAACCTGCCATGTATGCCAGAATGTATAGGCTATCCCTATCAGCGGCAGCACCAAGAACAAAAGAAACCAAATTCTCATGAGTGCAAAGGTAAGCAGTTTTCCTGAAAAAAGAGGATATATATTTCTGGTTCTTCTACCAGAGTTACGGATTTCATTCCCTATTCCTCCGTCTGCGCCTTAGGCCAGTTCACGAGAAACAGCTTCTCCGTAGCCCGTGTGAAGGCCGTATAGAGCCAATGGATATAGTCGGGGGTCAGCATGTCGTCCGTCATGTAGCCCTGGTCAAGATAGATGTGCGCCCACTGTCCGCCCTGCGCCTTGTGGCAGGTAACGGCATAGGCATACTTGATTTGCAGCGCATTGAAGTGGTCGTCGTGCCTGATCTGCCTGATGCGGTCGGCTTTCAGAGGTACATCGGCATAGTCCTCCATCACCTTATTATATAGTTCCTCGCTCTGTTCATGCGTCAGGGCAGGGGCTTCGGTGGTCAGGCTCTCCATAACCACCGTCGCCTTAAACTCCAGATTGTCGTAGTCCGGCATCTGCAACCATACATCCGCAAAGTGAAAACCATACAACTCATGCACATTCCTGACCCTCCGCACCCGCACGCGGTCGCCGTTGGCAATGAAAGAGATAGGCAATTTCTCCTTTTCCGACCAATAATAGTTGTTCCTCACGACCATGAGCATATCGCCCGTAGACAGTTCCTCCTCCCGGTCGAGCACCGTGTTACGGATGCCGAGGTTATAGATATTGGCACGCTTGTTGCTCCGCGTAACCACCATCGTCTCGTCCATGCCCACCTCGGAGTAGCTGGAGTTCAAGGATTCTATGAGCTCGCCTCCCGGCAGCATCTGTATATCGGCAAAGCCCGAGAACCTGATTCTTGGCAGGGCGGTGGCCACCCCACGAGTAATCAGCTGCCGAATGAGCGTGGCGTTGTAGAGGATTCCACTCTCCGCCTCCTGCCTGAGCACTTCCGTCAGGTCGCACTCGAACACCTTCATGCCGTAGCCCGCCATCACGGAAGCATTCAATGCCGGCGACTCCTCCTCGCCTACGGGGGGCAGCTGAGCCTTGTCTCCGATGAGCATCATCCTGCAATTACGACCCGAATAGACATATCTTACCAGGTCATCGAGCAACCTGCCACTCCCGAAAGTGGTTTCCGAGAGCCCCTCGTTGGCAATCATCGACGCCTCGTCGACCACGAAGAGCGTGTCGGCATGCAGGTTGTCGTTCAGGTTGAACAAGCCCCCATCGCCCGCAAAGACCTTCTGCCGATAGATGCGGCGATGTATCGTAAAGGCGGGATGGCCGCTGTTGAGTGCAAACACCTTGGCCGCACGCCCTGTTGGAGCCAGCAAGACGACTTTCTGCTTCAGCCCGGCCATCGCCCTGACGATGGCAGACGCCAGGCTTGTCTTGCCCGTTCCCGCCGAACCGCGCAGTATCATCAAGGCCTGGGCATCGCCATCGAAGAGGAAGGAGGCAAATGCCTGAAGTGCTTTTTCCTGGTCTTCGGTGGGACGGAAACCCAATTGTTGTCGGATTTGGCAAGTTAATTCGTCAATAATCATTGATATTCAATACTTTTTTTGTATTTTTGCACTTACAAAGATAATAAAAAGACGGGGAAACAGCGATAGTCTACAGAAGATTTTATCGCAAGCCCCCGCCATACAGAAACCAGCAAACCGCCAAATATGCAGGAACTCGAAACCAGCACCATCATCAAGCGCCCCCGCATCACGCTGCGCATCAGCAGCAAGAGCCTGTCGTTTTCCGTCATAGACAACACCGTGGAGACACAAATTGCCTACGAGCCGTTCATGGCAAAAAGCGGCATTTCCACGGCCGCAAACATGAGGGAGGCGTTCAGGACGGCAGCCCTCCTGAACCGCGGCTATCAGCGGGCACAGGTATTATCAGACACGAGAGTGCTGATGATTCCCGTCGAGGAGTTTGACGAAAGCACGAAGGAAGCCCTCTACCGCCACAGCTTTCCAGATTCCGACAACGACATCGTCATACAGAGCATTGTGCCAGACTTGAACAGCGTAGCGGTGTTCGGCATCAACAAGGACCTGAAAATGGTCATCGAAGACCACTTCCCGGATGTGAGATACACGCCCGTAGTCCAGCCCGTGTGGAGCTACATGCACAATCGCAGCTTCACGGGAAACAACCGAAAGCTGTACGGCTACTTTCACGACGACAAGCTCGACATCTTCAGTTTTGACAAGAACCGCTTCAAGTTCTGCAACTGCTATGACACCAACCGCGCCAACGACTCCGTCTATTTCCTGCTCTATGTGTGGAACCAGCTGAATCTCGACGCCGAGAAAGACGAGCTCTGCATCGCCGGAGAGGCTCCCGACAGGGAAAAGGTGCTGGAAATGCTGAAGAAATACATCCGTCAGGCCTACTGCATCAACCCCGCCGGAGAGTTCAACCGTGCTCCCATCACCCAGATAAAGGGCATCACGCTCGACCTGATCACCTTATTCTTAAAAGGGAAATGAGAATCATCACAGGGATATACAAGGGCCGGCATTTTGACATTCCACGCTCCTTCAAGGCGCGCCCTACCACCGACTTCGCCAAGGAGAACATCTTCAATGTGCTTCAGGGATACATGGACCTTGAAGACGGCACAGCCCTCGACCTCTTTGCCGGCACGGGAAGCATCTCGCTCGAGCTGCTTTCCAGAGGATGCGCGTCGGTGGTCAGCGTGGAATCCGACCGCGACCATGCCAACTTCATCCGGCAGTGCATGAAGAAGTTGGATACCGACAGGCACATCCTCATCCGCGGCGATGCGTTCCGATTCCTGAAAACATGCCGCCAGAAGTTCGACCTCATCTTTGCCGACCCACCCTACGCGTTGCCCGAACTGCCGCAGATACCAGACCTCATCTTCAAATATGATCTCTTGAAAGATAACGGCATACTCGTCTTCGAGCATGGAAAGAAAAACGACTTCGAGGCACATCCGCGTCTCATCGACCACCGCGCCTACGGCAGCGTGAACTTCTCCATATTCCGGCAAACCGCCCCTGAATCAGGCGGAAATACCTCGAAACAGAGCGAGGAGTAAGAAAAGACAATGCTTCCAACGGCTATCAGACTAACAAAATCGGCGAGATTGTCGGGCAAAATCGGCGATTTTGTCGCACGATTTCGCCGATTTTGTAGTGTCGGTAACGACTTCCCGGTTTTTCTGAGGCAAATCCCATTCCCCCCAGCAGCAAGGAACACTTTCCAGAACTGGCACCAACATTCAATTCCCCAACCTACAGCAGCGGGGCAAGCAGCCGCACCAGCGACTCCCAGAGGCGCTTGATGAAGGGGTATCTCTGCCTGTCCAGGAACTCGGCAACCGTAATGCAGTCTGCCTGATCATGAAGAAACACCTGCTTCATGCGCAGGGCCATTGCCTCGTCATAGAAGAAGATGTTAGACTCGAAGTCGTGCTCGAAACTGCGGAAGTCCACATTCGTAGAGCCGCAGGACGACAGGCTGTCGTCGCAGACGAGCAGCTTGGAGTGGTTGAAGGCTGCTTGATAGAAGTAGACTTTCACCCCTGCCTCGATGACCTCGCTGACATAAGAGCGGCTCGCCCATTCCGTGAGCTTCGAGTCTCCATGCAGCGGCACCATCAGGCGCACATCCACGCCGGCCACGGCAGCCGTCCGCAAGGCGAAGAGTATCGGCTCCGTGGGGAGGAAATAGGGGGTCTCGATATATACATAGCGCTTTGCCTGAAGCAGGATGCGTACATAACCCTGCATGATTTCCGGCCACTGGGATACCGGACTGCTCGTAACGACCTGGGCCAGGCAGTTGTTTTCAACGGCGGAATTGAGCCTCGGATAGTATTTGCGGCTGGTGATAAGGGTGCGGTCTACGAAATACCAGTCGACGAGGAAGGCTCGCTGAAGCGCATAGACGGCACCGCCCGTTACCTTGAGGTGGGTGTCGCGCCAGCCTTGTCGCCGCGTTCCCTTCACATAGCGGAGGGCGATGTTCATGCCGCCGATGAATCCCACCTGGCCGTCTATGATGCAGAGCTTGCGGTGGTTGCGGTAGTTCACCTTGCTCGTAAAGGCCGGAAACTTCACCGGCATGAAGGCATGCACATCGATTCCGGCATCGCGCATGCGCTCATAGAACGCCGTACGCACCTTCCAGTTGCCCACATCGTCATAGATGACGCGTACTTCCACGCCCTGACCGGCCTTGTCGATGAGGGCGTCGGCTATCAGATTGCCCAGCTCGTCGTCGGCAAAGATGTAGCTCAGGAGGTGGATATGCTGCCTCGCCCGCCCTATTTCCTGGAGCAAGGCGGGAAAAAACTCATAGCCGGAAGTATAGATTTCCACCTCGTTATCCTTGAAGGGCAGAGCCATATTCTGGTTGGCGTAGAGACGCATCAGCGCCCTGTATTCCTCGGGAAACCGCATGTTGCGCTGCTCGGCGAACTCCAGCATATTGCGCTTAGTGAGCTGGTCGAGGCTCCGCTGGCTGATCAGATGTTCCTTCCGCGTGTTCTGCCCGAAGAAAAAGTAAAAGATGATTCCCGCCACGGGCACGAACCCCAGCACCAGAAGCCATGCCATGGTCTTGGCAGGCTGACGGTTGTCCATCAGTATCTTGATCATGGTTGCGACAATCACAAACAGATAAACCAGTAATCCCAGCCAATGGATGTATATCATAGTGCCTGATTTTGAGTCTTAGACAATGATTTCGTTGCCGAGTTTCTTAGCGAGAGCATTGCGGATCTGCTGCATGTCGGTATATTCCTTCATCAGGCGGAGCATCTTGCCGCCATCTCCCTGCGACTCACTGATCTGTCTCTTCAGCTCAAGCAGGTGCTTCTCCACATAGTCCATGCGGAAGTCGGCAATGAGATGAAGGGTCTGGTTGCGGAGGTTCGCTATCCGGTTTTTCTCCGAAATTTCCTTTGCCTCGGGCACGGCCGACTTGTTTTTCAGGCTTTCGAGCAGCTGATAGCGGCGTACGCTCATATCGGCGGCCAGTCGGCTGATGTCGAGGTCGGGATGGTTGAGGAAGTAGGGCTCGGCCTTGAAGTCCTCGTCGGCGTTATGCTCCACGGCCTCCCGCAAGACCCGGTTGAAGAGCGGATTCTGGAATTTGAGGCCGTCGGCGGAGAGATCGTAGTCGACATACTGAGACACCGTCAGGTTATAGGCCACCCCGTTCTCGTCTTCCACATCCTTGAAGATGACCTCCTCGCCATGACAGATAATCATCTGCACGAGCATCTGCTCCACCTTGGACGACAGGAGGTCGATGGACGACGGCTGGACAGCGGGCTGCGCCACCTGGATTCGTTCCGGCTGGCGGGTGTCGGGGCTGCCTTTCTTCTCCTTGTTCTGGCGGATGAAGCGGTTCATCTGATTGATGAGGGTGGCCTCGTTGATGCCGATGCGCTGGGCGCAGTCGTGCAGATAGGTGTCGCGGAGTATCTGGTTCTGCACCACGGCAATGCTTTGCACGATGGAGTTGATGGCCTCTGAGCGCTTCAGGGGGTCGGTCTCGCCCCTCAGGAGTAAGCTGGTCTTGAACTGGATGAAGTCCGTCTGGTTCTCCTCAATATACTTCCGGAAATCAGAAGCCGTGTTCTTGCGGGCGAAACTGTCGGGATCCTCACCCTCGGGCAGCAGCAGCACCTTAAGGTTCATCCCCTCGGAGAGCAGCATGTCGGTGCCCCGGAGGGCGGCATGGATGCCTGCCGGGTCGTCGTCGTATATCAAGGTGATGTTCGAGGAGAAGCGGTGCAGCATGCGGATTTGCGGGAATGTGAGTGCCGTTCCCGACCCGGCCACCACATTATGGATGCCGCTCTGATACATAGAGATGACATCCGCCTGACCTTCCACCAAGTAGACGCGGTCTTCCTTGGCAATGGCTTTGCGGGCCTGATAGATGCCGTAGAGTGCATTCGACTTGTCGAAGATGTCAGACGAGGGGGAATTCACATACTTCTGGCTGACTCCCTTGGTGCGCGCGTCCAGCACACGGGCGGTGAATCCGAGCACTTTCCCGTTCAGTCCGACCCACGGAAAGACCACTCGCCCCGCATAGCGGTCGAGCAATTCGCCCTGGTCGGTCTTGAAGCAGATGCCCGTCTTGAGCAGGAACTCCTCCTGATAGCCCTTGCCCAGAGCCGTCCGGGCAAGAGCGCGACGGTCCTGAAGGTCGTAGCCGAGCCGAAAGGCCTTGATGGTGTCGTCGCGGAAGCCGCGGCTGCGGAAATACTGCATGCCGAGCGCAAGCCCGTCTACATTGTTATGTAAGAGTTCTTCAAAATAAGAGGCAGCCCATTCATTGACGATATACATCGACTCGCGCTCGCTCTCCTCCTTCTTCTCCTCGGGCGAAAGCTCACGCTCCTGTATCTCTATGTGATACTTATTGGCCAGCCAGCGCAAGGCTTCGGGATAGTTCATCTGCTCGTGCTCCATGATGAAAGACACCGCATCGCCGCCCTTGCCGCAGCCGAAGCAGTGGCAGGTGCCGCGCGAAGGAGTAACGATGAACGACGGCGTCTTCTCGTTATGGAACGGGCAGAGCCCCTTGTAGTTGGCTCCGCTCCTCTTCAGTGTAACGAAATCCGACACCACATCCACGATGTCGGCGGCATCCTTGATTCTTTCTATGGTCTGGCGGTCTATCATATCTATTGGAAGAAGGCAGCGCAAGCGAGCGCAGCGAGAACTTGCTCTCATACTGCCGAGTGCAGCCTGCCTTATGCAAAGATACTGCAATTTTGAGAGAATGCAAACTATTTCGGCAAATTTAATCGTTGCCCCAAGACGAAAAGACCGCTATCTGCCAGATTACAAGCCGTGTGTAATCAGATTACAAGCCGTGTGTAATCGAATTACAAGCCGTGTGTAACAGGATTACAAGCCGCTTGTAATCCCTCCGTCTGTCCTCCATAGAGGAAATGCTGACAGCCCGGACCACCGAAGAAGAGCTCCACGAACGCGGCAGAAAACCATTGCACAAATCTCTGTTTTTGTGCACAAATCCCTCAAAACTGTGCATTTTCCAAGGATTTATTTGTCAGGAAGGTAAAAAAATAGTAATTTTGCACCCGGCAAAAAGAATTATACACATTATTAATATATTATATGAGTTTGAAAATCGTTGTACTTGCCAAGCAGGTACCAGACACAAGAAATGTGGGAAAAGACGCCATGACCGCCGAAGGAACGGTGAATCGTGCAGCCCTTCCCGCAATCTTCAACCCTGAAGATTTGAATGCCCTGGAGCAAGCCCTTCGCCTGAAGGAGCAGTATCCGGGGTCTACAGTCGGCCTATTGACGATGGGTCCTCCCCGTGCAGGCGAGATTATCCGCCAAGGTCTTTACCGCGGTGCCGACACGGGATGGCTCCTGACCGACCGTCTCTTTGCCGGAGCCGATACACTCGCTACCTCTTATGCCCTGGCTACGGCCATCAAGAAGATCGGCGATGTAGACATCGTGCTCGGCGGCCGACAGGCCATCGACGGCGACACGGCACAGGTAGGCCCGCAGGTTGCCCAGAAACTGGGGCTCAACCAGGTTACCTATGCCGAGGAAATACTGAAGGTTGAAGACGGAAAAGCCACCATCCGCCGCCATATCGACGGTGGCGTGGAAACCGTAGAGGCACCCCTGCCGGTGGTCATCACCGTCAATGGCAGCGCGGCTCCCTGCCGCCCCTGCAACGCCAAGCTGGTAATGAAGTACAAGTATGCCACCTGCCCCATGGAGCGCAAGGGCGACGAGCCCTGGACGGAGCTCTATGCAGAGCGTCCATACCTCACCCTGAACCAGTGGAGCGTGGCCGATGTAGACGGCGACCCGCAGCAGTGCGGCCTGGCCGGATCGCCTACCAAGGTGAAGGCTGTCCAGAACATCGTGTTCCAAGCCAAGGAGAGCAAGACCCTCACGGCCTCGGACGCGGATGTGGAGAGCCTCGTCAAGGAGTTGTTGGAAGAAAAGATTATCGGTTAAAAAAGTAGTGCTTTATGAATAATGTATTTGTATATTGCGAGATAGAAGGCACTACCGTAGCCGAAGTATCTCAGGAATTGCTCACCAAAGGCCGCAAGCTGGCCAACCAACTGGGCGTTGAGCTCCATGCCGTAGTTGCCGGAACGGGCATCAAGGGCAAGGTGGAAGACCAGATCCTGCCGTATGGTGTAGACAAATTGTTCGTTTTCGACGGTGAGGGATTGTTCCCCTACACCTCGGCTCCGCATACGGATATCCTCGTAAACCTCTTCAAGGAGGAGAAGCCGCAGATAGCCCTGATGGGTGCAACGGTCATCGGCCGCGACCTCGGACCACGCGTTTCGTCGTCCTTGACCAGTGGTCTTACGGCCGACTGCACGCAGCTCGAGATAGGCGACTACGACGAGAAGAAGACCGGGCAGCACTATGAGAACCTGCTCTATCAGATTCGTCCCGCCTTCGGAGGCAACATCGTGGCCACCATCGTGAATCCCGACCACCGCCCGCAGATGGCCACCGTGCGCTCAGGCGTCATGCAGAAGGCTCTTTACGACGGCAAGGCGAAGAACGAAGTGGTGTATCCGGAAGTAGCAAAGTATGTTCCGGAATTCGACTATGTAGTGAAAGTGCTCGACCGCCATGTGGAGGCAGCCCAGAACAACCTGAAGGCTGCGCCTATCGTTGTGGCCGGAGGCTATGGCATGGGCAGCAAGGAAGGATTCGACATGCTGTTCCAGCTTGCGAAGGAGCTGCACGGCGAGGTAGGTGCAAGCCGTGCCGCGGTAGACGCGGGATGGATAGCCGCCGACCGCCAGGTCGGCCAGACGGGTGTTACGGTGCATCCGAAGGTGTACATCGCATGCGGTATCAGCGGGCAGATTCAGCACATCGCGGGCATGCAGGACGCAGGTATCATCATCTCGGTGAACAGCGATCCCGACGCTCCCATCAACCAGATTGCCGACTATGTGATCACGGGAACCGTGGAGGAAGTGGTTCCGAAACTGATAAAATACTATAAGAGTAATACTAAGTGATAATCAAGAATAAAAGAATAAGAGAATAAAAGAATAAAAGCCAATAGCTTGGAAACAAAAAGCCCAATGCGCTGAGACTAAGGAACTATGACTTACAGCATCTTCGACATCCACGCCTGGCAGAAGGCCTATGAGTTTACACTCTTGACCTACAAGGCCACAAAGAAGTTTCCCGACTTCGAGAAATACGGCTTGGCTTCACAGTTCCAAAGAGTAGCGGTATCTATCGTTGCCAACATTGCCGAGGGTTCCAGGAAGACATCGAAGCCTGACAAGCTGAAATTCATGAATATAGCCCAAGGTAGTCTCGAAGAATGCCGGTGCTATGTGCTGCTGGCCAAAGACTTAGAATATATTTCGACTATGGAGCATGATGCCTTGACGGCCTGTCTGGAAGATACAAGCAGACTTCTGAATGCCTTTACAAAAGGTATAGAGACTCACGATTTCAATAGCCAAATATAAGCTTTCAAGGTAATGGCTGTTATTCTTTTATTCTATTATTCTTTTATTCTATAGCAAAACAAGCAAAAATGTCAAATTACTATACAGACCATCCAGAGATCGGGTTCCACCTGAACCACCCTCTGATGAAGCGCATCGTTGACCTCAAGGAACGCAACTATGCAGACAAGGAACAGTTTGAAGACGCCCCGGTAAGCTACGAGGACGCCATCGAGAACTACAAGCGACTGCTCGAAATCACGGGCGATGTGGCTGCCAACATCATCGAGCCGAACTCGGAGAGCGTGGACCAGGAAGGGCCGCACCTCGAGAACGGACGCATGATCTACGCCAGCAAGACCTACGAGAACCTCGAGGCCACCCGCAAGGCCGGCCTTTGGGGACTCTCCATGCCCCGCCGCTACGACGGACTGAACCTCCCCAATGTGGTGTTCTCCATGGCCTCGGAGGTGATAGCCGCTGCCGACGCCGGCTTCCAGAACATATGGAGCCTGCAGAGCTGCATAGACACGCTCTATGAATTCGGCAACGAAGATCAGCGCCAGAAGTACATCCCGCGCATCTGCAAGGGCGAGACCATGAGCATGGACCTCACCGAACCGGATGCGGGCTCCGACCTGCAGCGCGTGATGCTGAAGGCTTCGCAGGACGCGGACGGCACATGGAGGCTCAACGGCGTGAAGCGTTTCATCACCAACGGCGACTCTGATATCCACCTCGTGCTGGCCCGCTCGGAAGAGGGAACGCGCGACGGCCGCGGCCTCTCGATGTTCATCTACGACAAGAGGGACGGCGGCGTTACCGTGCGCCACATCGAGCACAAGCTCGGCATACACGGAAGCCCCACCTGCGAGCTGGTATTCAAGAACGCGAAGTGCGAGCTCTGCGGCAGCACCCGGCTGGGACTTATCAAGTATGTGATGGCCTTGATGAACGGCGCCCGCCTCGGAATCGCCGCACAGAGCGTAGGCGTAGAGCAGGAAGCCTATAACGAGGGCCTCGCCTATGCCAAGGAGCGCGCCCAGTTCGGCAAGAAGATCATTACCTTCCCGGCCGTATACGACATGCTCAGCCGCATGAAGGCCAAGCTCGACGCAGGCCGCTCGCTGCTCTATATGACCGCCCGCTATGTGGACATCTACAAGGCGCTGGAGGACATTGCACGCGACGGGAAGCTCACGCCGGAGGAGCGTCAGGAGATGAAGAAGTACACCCGGCTGGCCGACGCGTTCACGCCGCTGTCGAAAGGAACCAACTCCGAGTATGCCAACCAGAACGCCTACGACGCCATCAGCATACACGGAGGCTCGGGATTCATCATGGAATACAAGAGCCAGCGCCTCTACCGCGACGCACGCATCTTCTCCATCTACGAGGGAACGACGCAGCTGCAGGTGGTGGCAGCCATCCGCTACATCACCAACGGCACCTATCTCGACATCATGAAGGAAATGATGCAGAGCGAGGTGAGCGACGACCTGAAGCCGCTGAAGACACGCGTGGAGAAACTCATCGCCCTCTACGGGGAGTCCATCGACAAGGTGAAGGCCGACGAGAACCAAGACGAGCACGACTTCCTGGGCCGCCGCCTCTATGACATGACGGCCAACATCATCCAGTCGCTGCTCATTCTGGACGACGCGACGAAAGCTCCCGAGCTCTTCGCCAAGAGCGCGAATGTATTCGTGCGCATGGCAGAGGAGAACATCGTGGGTGCTGCCGCCTACATCAAGGCATTCAATGCGGAAGACCTCAAGGATTTCGCAGCCGAGGAAGAGCCTGCGAAAGAAGAGGCCTGACAAGACTTTGAGACCCGTTCCGAGGGAGCGCGGACGCTGATCATAAAAAGAGAATCCCATTGGCAAGGTTGCCAATGGGATTCTTCATGCTGTTTCCAATCAAGCAGAAAGACCGCCACCTGCCTGACAAAATCGGCGAGATTGAAGGACAAAATCGGCGAAATCATGGGACAAAATCGCCGATTTTGTCAGACTTCAAGCCGCTACCCAAATCATGAAAGGTCTGCCTCGGAAAAGCCGGAAGGGCAAAGGGCAAAACAAAAAAGAGCAAAAGAATCCCGCCGGTATGGATGCCGGCGGGATTCTCCTATAGCCAAGCCCTCACCTTCTCCCTGACATTCAGGGCGCAGGCCGACCTCTTATTCCGCATTTGCGTCATAGCCATAAGCCTCTACCTCAAACAGGGCATTGCCGTTGCGGCGGCTGTTGAAGAATACGATGGCAATGTAGCGGGCATTATACATGTTGTCTAATGGACGGCTCCAATAAGCCGTGCCGTTCCAGAACACGGTTCCCCAGCTGCCCTTTGCGCGGGTGAAGGTCTCGTCGGTGGTGGTAAAGGCAGTAAGATCGAAGGCCGCGTCCTTGTTGAACGGCTTATCGCTCACATAGACCATGACATTGTTATTCGTGCGGTAGTTGTATCCGCCGGCCTCATTCTGATAGAGTATCAGCTTATTGATATAATAGGAGTCCTTGCCGTTGTCGATGACCAGAATTTTCGGGAAAGAGCCCGTCCTTGCCCACCAGGCATGGTTGATATCGCTGCCGATAACGCCGTCGAACAGGTTTGAGGTCGGGCGGTCATTCGTGGTATTGCTTTCAACTGTCCAACTTGAGCAGTCGAGCTTACCCGCGATGGGGAACGGAGACTTTCTCCAGCCATTCCATATCGTGTCTAACCCCTCTGTAGGACAGAAGCCCGAGGAATACTCGAAGCGACTGCCGGCCACGGCATCAGGCAGAGATATCTGAGCCGTATTCACATCCAAGAGTTCAGGAACGACGACCGTGTCGCCCTTGGCATCGACATATCGGAAGCGAGTGGCCACCATTTCGTCGGTGCCGAAGCCCGTATTGATTAGTGCAGAGCCATCGCCCTGGATCTCAGCAGAGACTATCTCACGCTCGGCATGGGTTGCCAACCAATTCGCCGCATAAGGAGAAGTGGTGATTTCGCTCACCATCGAGACATTGCCAGCGGCATCATAATTGAAGACCTCAAACGCATACGAATGTTCTGAGAGGCCTTCTATCAGTATGCTAATCGTATCTTGGCCGACATAGTCTGCATAGTTCATTTCGATACTATCCTGCCTGTTCTGCCAATAAATCTTAGCCCTGACCACCGATGGATCCTTAGGATAAGCCCAAGTCAGCTTTACACGGTTATATCCTTCATAGGCATATAGCCCCGTGCTTTTCTCTGGATAAATATATCCGCTGTTCTTTACCCACTTTTGGTAAATGTCGGCCTGATCCTTGCAAGAACTGAATCCAGCTATCATCAGGACGGAAAATACTACATATATGAACTTTCTCATAACTATTTTCTTTTAACTTTTAATACCACACTACTCAAGAATCTGACCATAAGGAGTAATCTCACCGACCTGAACACTACCTACCGTAGCCTTGGTCTCCCAAGTCGTAAAAGTATTCATGAAGACTATGCGCAGATAGCGGAGCTTATCATTTGCATGAGGATATTCGCCGGTATTATCCATCTCATATTCTGTATTGTCGTTATAGTAGTCATAGTCCTCCTGCGTAACCTCGCCTACAGTTCCATCGGGATTATAGCCTGACGGCTTGGGTTGTTCGAACCAACCGAGCTTGAACCAGCAATCCTCGAATCCATGCTCGTTATTGGGATTTTTCACTCCCGTGGGAACCTCGTAGCTTCCCCAGAACTCCAACTGGCGCACATTGGCACTCGACCAAACCAGATACCTGTAGCGTGGCCGATAGGCTATGCGGCTCAAGCGCGCAGTCTGCCCGAGGTTTATCGTCAGCCATTGTGGCATGGGGCCATTCGCACTTGCATAGATATTGTTATTAGAAACTCCGTTATCCCAAAGGGCTGTTACAGGATAACTGCCACTTGTCTGGAAAGAATTATCATCACCCGGATTAAAGTACCTGAATTTTCCCTTAACCAATTCCGATTCCTCCCACGGTGTAAGTATCTTCGTCTTTACGGGGGAGAGGTTACCCCAGTGGTCTCGAAGATAAACTCCGAACAATGTTGTCTCTGCTGGCAGATTACGGCGAGCCAGGAAGATGTCTTTGGCTGAGGTGAAAAGCGTCGTAACCTCTACCCATTTGCGACTTTCATCGGGTTTATTGATATCGGTAGTGTCTGCGTCGGAAAGTAAGACTACCGCCAGGTCAGCGCGGTCCACATTATCCATAATATGAATCTTCAGTCCTCCAAATGTTTCCTGCATGTCCCAGTCAACAGTCTGAATGGCCGGAGCCAAAGGAGTAATCTGAACGCTTACCGGTGCAGACTCTGCCATGTTGACATTGAAAGAGGAAACCTGTACCGTATGCTCCAGTGTATCGGCATACCCCTCTACAACCAGAGTATCGATGTAACGAGAAATCCTTGTCTCTACATCCGTACCGTTACGATTGTATTTTGCCACGACCCCCTTTAGATTTACATCATTAGGGATCTCTACTTTTATGACTGCTCCTCCTGGTATACTGCTTACCTTTGTTACCTTTATTCCTTGAGGAACAGGTATCGATCCATCAATCTGGTCTACCCGATCGCCATCTCCACAACTGAAAAGGAGGAGCGATACGACCAAAGCGCAACTGAATAATAATATCTTTTTCATATTCTTTTACTTTTCAACTATTTCCAACCGAGATTCTGCACAAGATTATGGTTATGCTCAAGATTATAAGTGCTGATAGGCCAGAAATAATCTTTCTGTCCGAAAGGTTGCTCATAAAGCAAGATTTTCTTGTTGTAGTCCTCCGCATTAAATGAATTAGTACTTAAGCCATAGATGCCTTCTGCATAGACTGCCGAAGCTGTTTTCCAACGCCGAAGATCCCAGAAACGCTGATCCTCAAAGCACAGTTCTATCAAACGCTCCTGATGAATAATCTGCCGCATGCCTGTTTGCGTAGAATAGAAACCCGGGTTTGTGCTATAAGTGTCCCAAGCCTCCTTGACTCCGGGAATATTTGCACGATGTCGGATGGAGTCTACATAGGCAAACATCTCGGTACTGTGCGCGCCGTTCGGCCCCTCAGCTTCATTAATGGCCTCTGCATAAAGCAGATACAGATCGGCCAACCGCATCATCGGATAGGGATACCAATAAGTGCTCATATTCACATTTTGACCGGATATGCGATTACGATATGAATACATCTTCTTAGGATAATAGCCCGTCGTAGGTCCGCTTTCAGAAGAAGTCCTTGCAAGAGCTTTTCCCATCCGGCACTCAATGTTGTAGATTTTCTCGGGGGTAAGGTCATTATAGTTCGTCAGTCCACCTATCCACTTGCTGCCGTCGAAACCAAGATCGGCATAGTATCGGGGTTCACGACCGACATTCATCCGTGCCGTCTCATAGCCCTCCTCAAGATAATATTTATGGGTGGAATCCGCCACCACCACATCAAGGCCACTTACGCCTTGCCAATCGCGATCGTAACGCGTGGGAAGACCCTTGTTTGTATAGAACTGATCAACGACCTTCAGGGGCACACCGATGAAGGCATAACAGCTCAGAGCGGCCGTCCATGTCAGATTATCATACTGAAGATACTGAACATTAGGCTGCGTCAACTGTTGCCACATCTGCAAACCGGAAGCACTTTGAGGTTGAGTGTTCCCCCAGATAAGCTCACTATTCCAGCGCTCGCACATTACGCCACGCAAGGTAAAGTCTAACCTGACGCTATCGGTTGCCCGATACATATCATCCCAACGATAAAGTTTTATGTTTGCCTTAGCGCAGATGTCAATAGCCTCCTTGCAGGCCTTCATAGCCTCTGTCCAACGCTCAGTCTTCTCGGTCTCGCTCTTTGACGGGAAAAGACGGACACCACGATTATCAACAAGCTGAGATTCATCGTCATTACCATTAAACAACGGACTTGCAGCATAGCAAGCCACTCGAGCCTTAAAAGCTGCCGCAATAGGTTGCGTTATGCGTCCGTACTCCGCAACATCCACGGCATCCGGAAGATCAGGAATTGCCTCGTCAAGAAGTTCCAGCACATAGTTGAAACAACTGTCGATAGGATCACGATATACACGAACATCTTCAACACTTGCATCCATTGGAAGACTATGCCTGACGATAGGGACAGGCCCCCACTTGCGGATAAGGTTAAAGTGATAGAAGGCCTTCAGGAATTTGGCCTCAGCCGTCCAACGGGCCTTCTCTTCATTGTCCATATCCGGAACACTATGAACATTGTCTATCAAATTGTCGCAACACCGGATAGCATTATACATGGAAGTCCAGTCATTCCCATAGGGACTGCTGGCATTCTGATAGCCGCGGGCAATATATGACATGGTATATGGAACACGCTCACTTGTGTTCGAGGCTATTCGCCCCCACAGGTCAACCAACTCGTCGCCACCCGTTAATGCTGGATCAGAACCTGAATAACCGTCGTCTGTCAGATAAGAGTAACATGTACCCAGGTATCTAATTGCTACAGAGCGCAAGTCGAAGGCATTCTCCAAGGTTGCATTTCCATCGTCAGGGACTACATCCAGATAATCGTTACAGGATGTAAAGCCCCCCATTGAGAGGAGACCTACTAAAACGAATACTTTTATATTTTTCAGTTTCATAATGCGTCAAGTTTTTTATTCGAATGTAACATTCAGTCCAATATTAATCACCCTTTGCAAAGGATAGTTCAAAGCAGAGGTTCCCTGCTCTGGATCCCACATCTTAAAGCTGCTCCAGCAGAACAGGTTGGAACCGGAGAGATAAAAACGCAGGCTGCTCATATGCCACTTCTTCGTCAGCTTTTGAGGAATCGTATAGCCTAATTCCACCTGCTTCAGACGAAGGAATGAGCCGTCACGCATCCACCAAGTACTGGTAGGAGTGTTATTATTATTAAGGTATGCGCTCAAGCGAGGCCAAAAAGCATAGATATCTCTATTATCCTCCGTCCAATGACTGTCGGCTATAGACTTGAGCAATTGGGTGTTGCCATAGAAAGGAGCCATACCTCCCTCGTTCCTAGAACTATATCCACTCGCATTAATCCAGAAAGACTCGTTACCAAGACCTTGGAAGAATACAGAAGCGTCAAAGCCCTTATAGCCTACAGATACACCGAAACCATAAACAATTTCCGGAGAGGTAGGATTTCCTATCGGCACCCTGTCGGCCTCAGAGATAACGCCATCGCCATTCACATCGGTATACTTGATGTCTCCCCCACCATACTTAGAACCGAAATTTGCCTGCGACGGACTGTTGGCGGCCTCTTCGTCATCGATAAACAGTCGTTCGGCAATATAGCCCCACTGCTGCTTGATGGAGTAGCCCGTGTGCTGGCGATAGCTCTCTTTATAGATCGGCTCTTCATATACCTCGTATTTGCTCCGGGCAAAGGTGAAGTTTCCACGCGCTGAAGTCCAGAGATCCTTATTCCATATTTTCCGGTATTCCAGCTGTAAATCAAGACCTTTAGCCGAGGCCTTGCCGATGTTTGCACCTATCGTGGCCTCCAATCCCATTGTAGATGGTATGTCCGCACGGGTCATAAAGATATTACTACGCCTCTCCGTATAATACTCTGCAATTAAGTCGAGACTGTTCCAGAGACCCAACTCTATACCGAAGTTTTGTTTCGCAGATTTCTCCCAAGTAATGGCATCGTTGGCATAGCGTCGTGCCGAAATCCCATTATAAGAAGTGCCACGGAACTCCCCGAAGGTTGCTTTTCGACTTCCATTATCCATATTCATCTCGGAAAGATAATAGAAGCGGTTTCTCTCATCACCAATCTTATCGTTACCTACAAGACCATAGGAGTACCTCAGCTTCAACTTGTTTACCGTCTTTCTCAGGGGTTCGAACCAATTCTCATTAGAAAGCATCCATCCTAAGCCGAGCGAGGGGAAGAATCCCCAGCGATGCCTTCTGGCAAATCTTTCTGATCCGTTATATCCAAAGTTGAACTCTGCAAAGTACTTGTCGTCCCAGCCATAGGTGAAACGGCCTGCCAGACTCACATTCCGCGATGGCAATGAAAGCTGTAATGAGCCTGCATTGGCCTTCCGCGACTCACGGACCGTGAACACCAGCAATGCCCCGAGAGTATTCTTGCCGAAAGTATTCGCCCAATTCAAGCGACTCTCTGAATACATAGTATTAGTTACATTCTTCGCTCCTTCCGAATAAGTGAGATAGTCCGTACCGTTTTCATTGATGCGGTTTACATGATATTCGCCCGTATAAGAGTCATAATTGCCCAAAGTGTACCAATATGGGGAATAATAGCGAGATACGGTAAAGTCAGAAAGACGGGTGAGATTGAACATTGTGCTGAAGCTCAATCCCTTCGTGATAAAGCTCAGGTCCTGATCCAACTGAATCGTAGCTATCATCTGGGAGCGCTGATAGTCTTTATAGCCGCGCACCATCTCCGCATAGGGATTCACATAGTGTCCGTCATCATAGTTACCAAACATAATATGCTTGTAACCTATATGCTCTTCATCCTCCGGATAATAAGGCGCAAACAATACCGGATCTGAATGCATAACCTGTTCATAGACTTTCGCCCCACCATTCAAGGGTCCGGTATAATCATCGAAGTTACCATGCAGCTTGATTCCCAGCTTTGTCGTCTTCGTTACATTGACATCCACATTGGCACGCAGGGTGTAGATTTTCGAGTTGATGTTGTTGTTGAAGCTGTTGCGATGATCCACCTTCAAGATACCTCCATCCTGCGTGTAGGCACCCGACACATAATATTGGGCCACCTTCCCGCCGCCACGAAGGGAAACATCGGCACGAGTGCTTTGTGCAAAATTCCGAAACAGCATGTCATACCAGTCGTTGGCGGGATAAATCAGCCGGTTGGCCCCAGGCCTTCCCGTCTGTTCAATCTTGTCCTGGCTGTATCTCAGTTCTCCTAATGGGTCGCGGGTGGAGATGGCCTCGTTATAGGCCTTCATATAAGTTACAGGGTCAGCCAGTTCCACATCTTTCGTAGACGACTGTATAGAATGCTCCACCCTCGCGAAAATCTTGGCTGGTCCTTCCTGTCCTCGTTTCGTCGTAACCAGGATTACGCCGTTGGCACCGCGAGCACCATACAAGGCTGCCGCAGAGGCATCTTTCAAAATAGAGAAGCTCTCGATGTCATCCGGACGCAGACGAGCCAAGTCCCCCGGAGTCAACTCTATATTATCAATTAGGATCAAAGGGTTTGCCCCTCCTTCACCGAATGTGGTGATACCCCGCACGAAGAAGTCCGCATTGTCCTGTCCCGGCTCTCCCGAACGCTGATAGGCTATCATGCCGGCAATATTTCCCGCCAATGCTGTGGTCAGATTGCTCGACGGAACCTTCAGGTCATCTACTCTCACCGTCGTAATGGAACCCACCACGCTCTCCTTCTTCTGCTTACCGAAAGCGACAACGGTAACATTTTCAAGTTCATTGCCTTGGTCTGCCATCGTAACATCAATCTGGGTTCTTCCTCCAACGGCAATGGTCTGGGTCTGCTTGCCAATGAAGCTATAGACGAGTTTGTCAGTCGCCTTTGCCCTGATTTCATACGAACCGTCCAAGTCAGAGATGACTCCCCTCGTGCTTTTCTCGATAACGATACTAACGCCTGGCAAAGGATCTCCCGTCTCTTTCTCGATTACCTTACCCTTCACCGTAATCTCCTGCCCGAACGCAACCATCGGGAAGAAGAATAGGATCAGCAGCAACGATAACGCTAAACTACATTTCTTGTTCATTTTCATTTATATTATTTATTAAGGATATACTTATCTCTATTATTTCTCTTTTATAAGGGGATTTTCCTTAGGTCCAAAAAATTCTGCCTCAAAATTAAAGAAATAATTAGATAATTCAAAGTATTTAACAGGAAAAGTCATTATTCAAAACGAAAAGAGCACAAAAAGTTGTGCAGTATTGCGCAATGAACTACTATATCTGCAATACTCGCACCTCACGACAAGCCCTCCGATTGCCGCATGGCAATCGGAGGGCCGTCAAAAGGGAAGGGGGTAATAATCCTTCCTAATAGGTGATAATGCTATTAAACCGCCCGGATTAGTCTGCCGACCAAATAGTGGTGGAGCAGAGATCATTGCTCGTCCAGTTCAATGCTCTACCGAACCTTGCCGATGTTGAGTTTATGGTTAAATAATATGCATATCCGGTTTCATTGGCCGTCTTCGACATGAAGTAACCAGCAGCTCCATAAGAGTGATACAGGTTCGTCAAACCGGAAGTATTGTCATAGAAACCATAGAAAGGCAGGAAGAAGTACTCATTGATGTTTTCAGCCGTCGGCCTGCCATTGGTAACAGCGGCACTTGTAGCCTTGGGGGCAGTACCTGCGGCAAAGCCTGGAATATACTGCTTCTTCTTAAGCCAGACACCTCCGTGATAAGTGCGCTTCTCGCCTGTAGCCGGATCGGTCGTGATATATGCCTGCTGATAAGCGCCCGTATGACCGTCATCTATCAGTACGCCGGCTCCGAGATACATCTTTGCCTCGTCGGCCGAGGGACAATCCTTGCAACTCTGTGTGGCAATATCCTGATTTTGCCCTCCAGCCGGAACTTTATGGATACCAGAGTTGCCTGCACTCCATGTGTGTGGGTCGCCCACACCGTAGGGCTCATACGCATCCCACTGGTAGAAGTTCTTGTCGGCACGGAATCCGCTGTTCATATATTCCTCGGTCGCAGGCTTCACGGTGAGATTGATGCTGTAGCGATGACCGGGCAGCAGCTTACGCGTCTTGAGCGTAAGGAGATTGTTCACCTTCGTCAGCATATTTCTCGAACCGCCAATCGTTGCGCCTTGCCCATCCTCAGCGAAGAGCATGGAGAGTTCCTTCTCTGGCTGCGACGGGTCGACGATGATGTTCTTATAATCAGCGGTAGCCGTAGAAGTGGTGTTGTTCTTTACCTCTAAGCTTACCGTCGACTTGCTTCCCGACACGATATATGACCTGTCGAAGATATTGACCGAGGCAGATTGACTGCTCAACGCATCCTTTGAGGTAACCTTAAAGGCATTGACCGTCCTGCCGTCGGAGGTCTTCAGCACTACACGAATCTTGGTGAACACATGCTTGAACGACAGCGTGCCCAGGTCCTGGTTTGCGCTCGTGATGACATCCGACACGCATTGCATCGGGTCGGTAGAACTGCTCTGAGAGACGGTAATGGCACTAAGATCCACTCCTTTTGAGGCGTACGGCGCATTCCCGATGTAGAAAAGTATCTGGCATCCGCGCTTTCCCCTCACGGTAAGCTTGCCGCCTGTTACGGTCAGTGTCTGCCGGGCGGCTACGGTCTTGTTGGTCGATGGGTCATAGACAAAGGCATACACCGTCTTTCCCTCTAAGTCAACGGTATTGTAAACCGTAGCGCGGGTGCGTGCTTCGGCGGCAGAGGGCGCGCCGGTCTTGTCCTCCGTGACGGTGGTCTCCACCTCCATGCCCATGAAAGTCTGACGCTCCGTCTGCGGCTCATCGGCCATTGCGCGCGTAAACACAGACTCATCCTGCGACTCATTCACGGAGAAAGTCAGCTCCATGTCGGTGCCTTCCAGTTCTCCCGTGGTTCCCTGCGCAATCTGGTTGTCGTCATTGCTGCACGACGCCATGCCTATCAAGGCAACCATCCCCATGAGGACGGTCTTCATTTTCATGTGTCCTTTCATGTCAATCCTCCTCAAACCAGTTATGTCCTTTTGCAAAATTGAAGGGAGCATCGGCATCCTCGCCATCATCCACAGTCTCGTCCTGCACGCCGGAGGTGTGCTGCGTACTCGTGTCCTGCAGCAACTGTTCCCCGTAAACGGCAATAACCTCCGTCTCGGGAACCACATAAAATTTCTTTCTTTTCATCTTGTTCTTTTATTACTCTATAAACTCTCTAAAATCAATAATACCATTTCTCCCTGTAAACGCCACAAAGAAAAATCGCTACAAATTTATAAAGAAAACAGAGAAGTAAGTTTCGTCCTCCCCAAAAATTAACAAGGATTAAGGATTATTATCCTTTGAGGACATTGGGGAAATCCCCTCCGGACTACTGCGGGGAGCAGAGCGCCTCGCACACCCGATCCTGGAAGGCACGCGCGTTCTTGCCGTGCATGACGCCCTGGTTGATGATGGCGAAGCACAGCTCATGCCCGTTGGAGGCGGTGCAGTAGCCCGCAAGGCTGAAGACGCCGGTTACGCTGCCCGTCTTGGCCTTCACATTGCCCTGCGTGAATGAGCCGCCCATGCGGTTGCGCAGCGTTCCGTCCATGCCTGCCCGCGGCAATGAGGGCAGCAGATGGAGATAGATGTTCTGATTCTGATAGGCGTAGCGCAGCAGCCGCACCTCCAGTTCGGCCGACACATAATTATATAAGGAGAGTCCCGAACCGTCGGCTATCTTATAGTCAGAGCCTCTCAGCCCGAGCTTGTCGATGAGACGGCGCACGAGCTTGCGGCTGTCGGCGGCCGTGGCAGGACGCTCGCCCGTGGAGGCGGCTATCTGATAGAACATCGACTCGGCATAGAGGTTGTCGCTCTCCTTCATCATCTTCATCAGTATCTGGTCCATGGTATGAAACCGGGTGCAGATGCAGTAGGCGGAATCGGGCTTTGTGCCCACGACACTATAGGCCTGCACGACGATGCCCGACTCGCGCAGCTCACGCTCGAAGCGGTCCATGAACTTGTCCTTGCGCCCGTAGGGCAGGGCCGAGAGCTCGGGGTTGTCGTCGTCCCAGCACCATCCCTCGCCCAGCAGGCTCGACTCCTTGAAGCTCTTGTCGGCATAGAGGCGCCCGCGGATGGTGTCCACCCCCATCTTTCTCAGGCTCTCCACAAAGGCATTCATGTCGTCGCTGTTGAAGCGGGGATCCATGTGCCCCACGCAGTAGATGTCGCCCGTGAGGGTGCCGTTCTCCACCTTTCCCGTATAGCAGAGGTCGGTCTTGAACTGATAGCTGCCGCCGAGGCGGTCGAGGGCGGTGATGGCCGTAACCAGCTTCATCGTCGAGGCGGGGCGCATCTTCTGCTGCTCGTTATGCCTGTAGATGGCCGAGTCGGCCGTGAGGTCATACACCATCAGCCCGAGTTGCGAGGTCTCGAACATCTCGCTTCCCACCAGCCGGTCGAGCTGCCGCTGCACCGACTGCGGCCAGGGCAGGCTCACGCTGTCCTTGCGGAGCGTGTCTATCAGGGCAGCATCTGCCGTGTTGCCGTTGTCCTCGTCCTCAAAGTTCTTGCCGTTTACCTGCGCCCGTGCCGTCAGCACGGCCATCAGCATGAGTCCGCAGATGATTTCTCTCGTATATCTCGTCATAACCTTTCCTGTCGTTTCTTGATTTCCTGCATGAAGGCGGCCTCTTCCGAGGGCTGCACCGTCGTCAGCCTACCGGCTCCATGCTCAATGAGCAGATAATGTGAAAGCCCGAAGACACCCGTCATCGGCGTGCACCTCACGATGTCGCTGAGGCGTATCTCACGGCGGCGGGCAAAGCGGCCCCGGTCTATGAGCAGCCGGTCGGCTGTCAGCGTATAGCTGCTGTGCAGCACGCGCTCCATCATCATCACCACGACCATGACCACAACGAGTGCCACGACGGGCATGCGCTGCCAGAACAGCCAGAAGGCCAGCAGCGCAAACAAGGCTATCGAGCACTTTGCGGGCAGCGTGAAACGATGATGGAATGTCCTGCTCATATCACTATCCGCCTGCAAAATTACAAAAAAATGTTCTATTCTGCCCCTTCAAGGCAGATTTTAAGTCTTTTTATATACCTTATATTATTATTGGGAGGACTGGATTATATTATCGGGAGGACGGAATATTAATACGCGAGTTCGGGATAAGATTACCATGCAAATAGCTCTAATTGTCTTGATTTCTCCACATGCACTGGCAGCGCCTCCGGCTTGTTGTCAAAGAAACAGTAGGCCGCGAGAGCCGAGCATAGGTTCATCATAAAGTTGTGTATGGACCGGTGTCGTGAATGCACGAGGTTGGCCTTGTTCTTGAGCAATTCGTTGATACACTCGATGATGTACCTTTTTCTGAGCATGATCTTGTCCCACATGGGCATGAGCTTATTCTTCATGTTGGCCTTGAGGCCATGCACGAGATGGATGCCCTGGTCGAAGAGATGCTCGAAGAGTGCCTTCTTGATGTAGCCTCTGTCGGCGAACACC
>NZ_FOOW01000035.1 GCF_900113305.1 Prevotella sp. KH2C16
GGTGTTCGCCGACAGAGGCTACATCAAGAAGGCACTCTTCGAGCATCTCTTCGACCAGGGCATCCATCTCGTGCATGGCCTCAAGGCCAACATGAAGAATAAGCTCATGCCCATGTGGGACAAGATCATGCTCAGAAAAAGGTACATCATCGAGTGTATCAACGAATTGCTCAAGAACAAGGCCAACCTCGTGCATTCACGACACCGGTCCATACACAACTTTATGATGAACCTATGCTCGGCTCTCGCGGCCTACTGTTTCTTTGACAACAAGCCGGAGGCGCTGCCAGTGCATGTGGAGAAATCAAGACAATTAGAGCTATTTGCATGGTAATCTTATCCCGAACTCGCGTATTAATAAAGGGAAGACGCCCGCCCGCAATGGCGGCAGCCGCCTGCGGAAATATAAAAGGCGGCTCCCGGTCTGACAAAATCGGCGAGATTGCGGGATAAGATAATTCATAAAATACAACTCATTGAAAATAAAGAAGTTACCATGCTGGTAAAACTAAATAGGTAACGATTTAGAAACGAGCGAGCTACTTGGCTTCGCTGTTTTCTGCCTAACAAAGAACGCTTGTTATTCCGTTTGCAAAGATAATACTTTGTTACCGAATAACAAGCGTTTTTGATGAGATATTCTTTATTCTGCACTTTTTGTATGCTGCTATGTTTATATTCCCCTTCCACGTTTCTTCTTTCTGTTAGCTTGGTATCTGAGTTTGCGCTGCCATGCAGCTTCGGTTAAGTCATTGCCTTGTGTACTTGGTGTAATTAAATCGCCTAACCCTTCCACCGCTTCATCGGCTGCGCTAACGATGGTGTCTGCCACTGCACCAATGGGATTCTGCACTTGTGAGGTATCATTGTCTCGTGAGATAGAGGAGCGGCTTGGAGGTACAAGTTGGTAGCCTGTATCAGATTGTTCTTTCTTTTCTGTAGGCTCTTGTACTGTTAGATGTGGTTTCCTTGATTTTTCCTTGTTGGTTGTTTCAAAGTTCTTCTGCAAGGAATGGTAGCCGAACTCCCTGCCGATTTCGGAAGCCTTGAAGGATTGCCCTGCGTATGAGAACTTCAAGCCATATACCTTGCCCTGCTTGTTCTTCATACGCTCTATGGTAATGTCGTTTTTGTTCAATTCATAAAGGAACATGGAATACCCCGTGACGCCTGTTCCTTTGTACTTGTCAAGCAAGGTGTAGCAAATCTTCTGCACCTGCTGCTTTGTTTGCTCTCTTGTAGGGCTGGCTTTTTCCTTTTGGTGTTTCCTTTCTGCCTTGACCTCTTTTGCAATGGTCAAGCCTTTCTCCCTGCTGATTTCCTCTGCCACCCTTGCAGCCCTATTGCTCACAAAGGTGGTATCATAGACTTCTCCATACAGACTGATACGGTTAGCAATTATGTGAATGTGTCTATTATCGGTGTCCTTGTGCGTTACTGCCACCCATTGGTGGTTGTCAAGTCCCATTCGCTTGGCAAACAAATGTGCTATCCACATATATTCGGACACAGACAGCTTTTTCTCGTCCTGCGGTGCGATGCCAATTTCGATACGGAGAAACTTGTTCCTGCAACGGCTGTTGTAGTTACTGACCACTTTCATTTCCTCATAGATAGTCTTTGGATCTCTGCTGCAAAGATTGTGGAATGCAAGCCGACTACCGAGTTTGCCTTCCCTGAAAATATAGTCCAAAGCTGTGCTTCCGTGCGCTATCGCCTTGCATTTACCTATCATTTCTTGTTAGATTTAAGACCTTATATATTTCATCATCCACCCGAAAATGCGGGTCGTAAAACCGCTTAAATGCCTCTTTGGCACATAGCGAAAGGTTCTTGGTGATATGTAGCCAATCCTCGTCCTTGAGCTTGATGAGATTGGAAATCTGCCCATAGAACCTTCCTGTATGTTGGAGAATGGCAATGGCTTCCCTCTCATTGTCTGTCATCTTGGGAACGGCTGTTACTTCTCCGTTAAGGAGTATTTCCCGACAATAATCGGAGAATTTCCGTCCCGTGCTTTCCGCCCTTGATTTGATACGTTTCTTCTCTTCACTGGTACATCTTACCTTGATGAACTCCGTTTTGTTCATCCGCTGTTCTTCTTTATCCTGTTGCTGCCATCGGGCAGCTTTTCCTTTATATCTGTTCATATAAGTTTCCTTGAAAGTTTATCATTGTAGATGATTTATTACCTTAATTCCTAAATACTGACCGATGAGAACGGAGTGATTACGGTCTTATCTCCCCGATAGTCTGACGAGGGGAGCAAGGGCAGTTTGTGGGTACAAACTGACGTCTTGCAATGTCAGCTAACGAAACGTTTACGCACAAGGCGTTTTGCAGTCGAAAAGTGAATGCCGTGCATTCCGTGCCTGACGGCGTTCGTGGTGTTCTCATCATTCATTATGTTTGGCAAATATCTGTTGCTATGTTCTCTAAAAAAGGATTGAGGATTTTGAGTGAAAAGGTCGTCCCTTTTCGGGAGAACCCTCGACCCTTTTCCTGTGATTTACAATCTTCTCCATTTCTCTATGTCCTCACCGTATTCCTCCAAATGGAGGCGCACGATGTTCTCCACGAAGCTGGACAGGTTGCTGCCCCTGTCGCCCAATCTGCGCACGATGAAGTCGGCACGCTCCTGTGTCTCCCTGCTCAGATAGACCGCCTTTCTGTTGCTCAGTTTGGTTGGCACAAGGTAGGCTTGTTTGTAGGCTTCGAGCGTTTCCCTTCTCATCTTGGCACTGACGCGCCTTTGAACGGTTGCATTCCCTGTGTTCCGTGCTGGTTCGGAGTGCATGGTATTCTCAGTGTTCTGCTTGTTAGTTGGTCTTTCTGTTTCAGGAACCGCAGTCGCTTCCTGTGAAGTAGATTCGTCCTCTGCTTCATCTTCCACGCCCAAATACCTTAAAAAGTCTTTGTCTGTTATCTTTGTCTTCTTTTCCATATCCTTATCTCATTTTATGTTTGACTTGCTTTGATTTCCTGTTTTGATTTTGTTTTGTAACCGACCCCCGTGTCCGTTCCTGCACTTTCTGCTGCTCCTGCTCACGGACACGGCTGACATGAAACTCGTTGAGGTCCTTGAAGTTTCTGTAATACACGGACATATCTTCCACCTTGAAACCAGCCCTTACAAATTCTTGCACGGTTCTCCGCCCAGCATCGTCATTGTCAAGGAAGGCACGGATATGCGTTAGGTTGTGGTCATTCAAGTAGTGGGCGGTTCTCGCCACGTTGCTCACGGAGTTCATCACAAGGCAGCGGTTGATGATTTCTTCTTTCATTGAAAGGAAGGAAAGAAAGTCCATAAACCCTTCGAAGATACATACGGGCTCCGCTCTGTCCGTGAATATCGGAGTAATGTCTTTCGGGGCTATCGTTCCCTTGAAAGAGTGGTTGCCCCGAAGTTCATAGCCTCCCGATTGATTGGCGAAGCCGATGGCTTGGTAGCGTTGTCCCCTTACCTCATAGTTGATACTTTTGAGGAATGGCGCAGCCTTTTCCAAATCGATGCACCGTTCTTTCCTAAGGTACTCCTGCAAATATGGCGGCAGGGTGTCTGATATTTCTATCAGTCTCCGTGCCCTGTTTGCAGCTATCGTTGGTTGAAAATTATTTTGCGTGAAATTATTACGAAAACAATATGTGCCTTTATCTGGAGCGTTCTGCCCTAAGTGGCGGATGGCTTCCGACAGCGTACAGCCCTCCAAACGCATACATAGGTCTATGATACTTCCACCCTTGCCCTCGGCATAGTCTATCCAGAGGTTCTTCTGTGTGTCCACCTTGAAGCTCGGATGCGTTTCTTCCCTCAGCGGTGAACGGTACATAGTATAGGAAGGAGTTCTGCGCACAGGTCTGATGCCCTTCCTTTCAAGATACTCCACGATGGGGTATCGCTTGATTGCTGATAAATCTTCTTCTTTCATTACTTGAATATTTAAGTGATTGAATTATAATGTCTTACTAAATATTTATGCTTTATTTTTTTGTTTCCGAAGTTTTCCCCCTCCAAACTTTTTCATCTTTCTTCTTACTACATACTATTTTGTTGTAAGTTATTGATAATCAACACTACATTGTAGTACATGACAATACTACACACCCTACTACTTCAGGCTACTACAACTGTCAAGCAAAGGACAGGGCAGTATCTTCCTTACCTTGTACACATAGACGGGACTGCCACCGTCACGCCTCTTGCTCACTTTCTTAAAGCCAGCCCTTTTAAGGGCTTCTCCCATACGTTTGGAAGTTAGGGGATGCCGGGTATAGAGACCCAGATAGGTGAGAATCTCTGTAGTGGTCATATAGGAGCAATGGGGATTATCATCAGTCGGTTTCTCGAAGCAGCGCAACAGAAGTTCCGTTTCTGCGGTCTGCACTTGGAAATCCTCGCTCTCCCTGTAAAGCTCCGCTATCTCATCATCGTCAAACCAATAGCGGAAACCTGCGTTTAGCAGGGCTTTGGCATCCGCATAGACACTGTCCATAGAAATAGCCTTTGCACGTTCTATATCAATGGAAAGCACCTCAAAGGGCAGAAACCGTCTGCTGCCTGTCGGGTCTGTCAGGAAGTCGTTGCCGTTCACCGATGCCACGAAACTCGCCAAGTGTGGGTGTTCCTCCACATACTTGTCGTAGGGCATGCGGTACTTGACCATCGGGCAGGTGATGAGGTTCTTCAGTTCGTTCTCATCGCGTTTGTTGAGGGCTTTGAGCTGGTCGTCGATGTTTACGATAAGGTTCTGCCCGATATAGGTGAGCGTGTCCTTTTCCTGCGGATATATCTTGCCCGTATAGCTGTAACCGTGCAGGGCAGGCGGACAGAGCAAATCCAAGAATGTGGTCTTGAACTTTCCCTGCTCGCCTGTCAGCACGAGGCAGGTATGGTTACGGCACTCACGGTCGTCCATTGCGTTGGCGACCACTGCCACGAGCCATTTGGTGAGATACGGCAGCCATTTTTCGTGATTGCACACCATAACGCAACTTGCCAAATCGGGAATGGCTTTCAGTGAAAGAGAGGAGATATTACTATTACCTTCATCACAGCCTATATCCACCAATGGCAATGCCTTGAAATACTCCTGTATGGGATTGATGCGTGGAGAGAAGCTGCTCTCGATGATGGAGTACAGGTTATCCGATGAGGTTATTATCCCGATGTCGTTGTCTATCTCCCTGCGGAGCGTGTTGATTTCATAGCGACCCACTTTTGAGAAGTGAGCATCGTTCTTGCTTCGGTATTCAGTTCTACCCAATACCGTGTTGTATCTGAACTCATAGCGAGAGGAGAGATAGGCTTCTATCTCCGAATTCTTGGAGGAAGTCTTTCTCTGTCTGGACGTGTTGTAGTAGCCCTCCGATTTTCCTTTATCTGCGTTCTTTTTCATTATATGCTTGTTTTTGTTTTCAAGAACGAAGTTATCAAGAGAATGGGTAAGTTCCAAGCATTCGGAGAGTGCTTGCATAATGTTGCGCTCATTGGCTGTGAATTTAGCACGGATTTCTGACAGAAAACAGCAGAAAAACAAGGATTTAAGCCAAGAGCAAGAGGATAGGTATAGAAAATGAGTAAGAAAAGTACGTGTTTATCTGCTCCAATCTGCGAAGTATTGCATTGACAAAACGGATGTAGAAAATAAAAAACCAGACACGGAAAAAAGATAAGAAAGAGAACCGCTTTTCCTTCGGTTTCCCTATTCTTCCTCGCTGTTCCCCACTGCTTTGCAGATAGGAAAGAACCGCATACTTTTGCACGCAGAAATATGCGACGGAAAGCAAATCGCAAAAGGAAAATATAAATAAATCAATATAACACTATGGGATATTTTATCATTACCGATAAGCAATGGGCAATGCTGAGGGACGAGATACTTGCCCTTGCCCAGACCTGCCACAGGGCATTTGGAGAACAGAGTAAACATACCGAATGGCTGCACAACGGAGATGTGTGCCAACTGCTCAACATCAGCAAACGCACCTTGCAGCATTACCGTGATACGGGCATACTGCCGTTTACCCAAATCGGGCACAAGTGCTATTACAGGGCTGAGGACGTGGAACGGTTATTACAAACGAAATCTGTGAGATCCAAAAATAACAAATAAACTGAAAAGGCAATGGAATCAGTAAGAGATTTGAATATGGATGCGGACGAGATGCAAGTAGTGTTGTCCGCCATCAGCAGTGTGAGCAAAAGAATCAAGGAAGTGGCACAGACACACAAGCCTCTGTTTGACGGTGAACATTTCCTAACGGGTAAGGAGGTGTGCGAAAGGCTGTATATCAGCCCCCGTACCTTGCAAGACTATCGGGATAGGAGGGTTCTTCCCTACACGCAGTTTGCAGGGAAGATACTCTATAAGGCTTCGGATTTGACAAAGCTGCTGGAGGAGAACTACAGGGAATAGGAATGTACAAATAGTTTTATCATGCTACCATTTATGTAATCGATTGCACATATTTTGCCCCCAAAAAAGATCTTCCTTTTTAGATTATAGCCAAAATATTTTTGTAATTTTGGGAGCGATAACTAAAAACCTCCATTATATGAAGTTTATCCAAAGCTTTTGGTCAAAACCGATAAAAGACACTATGGTATGGGCAGATTCAGACTATCTGTTCATCACTTGGATACTTAGCAGTTTAAGGCTACATGAAAAGTATAATCGTGTTCAATTGATTACAGATGCAAAGGGGAAATATATCTTTAACGATATTCTACAATTACCTTATTATTCTATAAAAGAAGATTTAGATAATTTGGACGATAAGCTTTCACAGATATGGACTTGGGGCAAACTTTTATCATATAGTTTACAACAAGAACCATTTATTCATGTTGATGGTGATGTTATTATATCTAAAGTCTATTCTTTCGAAAAAGAAAGACTTATAGCACAGCATAAAGAGAAAGAGTTTTCACATAATGAAGCTCTTTATATGCTTCTTAAAAACAAAAATTATGAAATTCCCGCAATCTTAAGTGTTGAGAATGCAAAACAGGTTTGTGAATATAATATGGGAATTGTTGGCGGAAGTGAATTTTCTTTTTTTCAAGAAATGTATGCCATTGCAAAAAGTATAATAGATAAGAATCTCCATCGTTTAAGTGCAACCAAGGATATAAAAGAGATTACTGCATTTAATACAATTGTTGAACAAAACCTTTTTTGCAATTTAGCCAAGAATAAGCACATAAAAGTCTCCACTCTATTTAAGGATGGTTATATTAAAGACGATTATGTGGGATTAGTAAATTTCCGAAAAACAAATTCTCCAGACTACATCCATCCTGTAGGTTATCTTAAAAAAAATCCATATTTTGGTGAAAGAATTACAGGGTTACTTTTCTGTGAAAAATCGGCTTTACTGGACAAGTACCTCGCAAACAGATCTGAAATTCTGAAAACCTTAGACATAGGGAGTACTCGCTCTTTGACAGTTCGAAGACGTTCAGATGCAGAAGAAGTATTCAATGGGATTAGAAGGATTGTTTTGAACAATGGCTACCCTCTATATAATAGGGAATTGTATCTGTACAAACTTAATCCGTATGTTGATTTACGAATAAATCCTTCAGGGGAATGGTTAGTTGATGTGCCAAGTTTATTATCGACCCCAACCTGTATAAAATTTGTAACGTACAAAATAGGTGTTTTAAGAGGGTTGGTTAAGATTATTATTCAAGAATTCCACGATACTACCTTCTCATTCGAGCAAGTTAAAAAGATGTTTGGATATAATTTAACAGCAGAAGAAGAACGTAAAATATTTATAGCTATACAGCAATTAAAAAATATGAATATTATCGAATTTATAGGCGGATGCCGAAAAGCCTTAAATGAGTAGGCTAACAATTTTCATTAAGCTAAAAAGAATGGAATTAAACAAATCTTTAAGCCATGACAATGACTATTCCTTGGAAGCTAAGGAACTGTTGTCTTCAGAAATGGAAGAAATTGAAGGTGGGACAGAATGTGGTTGTTCTTCTTGTCAGTACATCTGCTATACTTCCTTGTGGTAATTAATGCTTAATCTGGTCGCCAGCTTAAATGTTGGCGACCACTTAAAAAAGTCTTTATGAAAATATCTTTTAATCCATTATATTATATAAAACCTGATAAGGGTAGAGCCATCATTATGGCTGCCCAACTTGGCAGAAACACAGAGTTACATATCAATGAAACTTTCGAAACTATAATACATCCTCTCCATGCAATGATTTTATCATTTTTTAACGGAAGGGAATTAGAGGATGTCATACATGACATTCAAATAAATATAGGAATTGATGAGAGTTTACTAAAACATTTTGTAAGAGACTTATTAAATTGCAACACTTATTTAAGGGTGAGATGTAATGGAAGTTTCTCTGTCTTTCCCCCAAATACTCTTATAACTGGAGCATATAATCGGGAGAAGATGTTATCATGGAGAAACTATATATATGAGACTGTTGATTTGGGAATGAGACGCCATTATACACCCTCATCTATAACCTTGATGGTGAATAATATTTGTTACACCCAATGCCATTACTGTTATGCAGACAAACGACAAAAGGTTTCATGTACAATTCCTTTTGAAAGAATAAAGGAAATTATACAAGAAGCATCTTCCTTGCATGTAAGAACTTTTGATGTAATAGGAGGGGAATTTTTCTTATATGATAAGTGGTATGAATTATTAAAAGTATTACATGCCAATAATTTCCATCCATACCTTTCGACAAAGTTACCTTTACATGAAACGACTGTGACTAAACTAAAGAATGCTGGAATACAGGATATTCAAGTATCTTTGGATTCTTTAATAGGTGGACATTTGGCAACATCACTTTTTGTAGACGAATCCTATGCCTCTAAAATTCAGAAGACAATACTTCTTTTAGATAAATATAAGATACCTATTTATATTCATACAGTTCTTTCTCAGCGAACAGGCTCTATAGAGGACATCAAATCTATATATAATTTTATAAAAGATATACCTTCTATTAAGGAGTGGAAGATTGACAAAGCAGGGAAATCTATGTATGCAAATACGCCGTATGAAGACATTGAAATACCAGATGAAGGAGTAGAGAATATTGCGATGTTCATAGATTCTATCAAAGATGATGTCGCGTTTCCTATTCGTGCGCCACGACCTAAAGTGGCAAATCAATTGGCAGAAAACATGAAAGCAGAGGACTTCTTCACACGTGGACTTTGTAGTGGCAATTATTCCTCTATGTTTATCCTTCCTGATGGCAAGGTGACTATGTGCGAGGAGTTATATTGGATACCAAAGTTCATCATTGGAAATATAAAGGAGCAAAGTTTAACAGAAATATGGAATTCGCAGAAAGCGTTGAGTTTATTCAACACAAAGCAGGAAGATATTCCTGCCAGTTCTTTATGTCATTCTTGTTCTGATTTTTTAAAATGCCGATCTGTAAAACAGGTATGCTATAAAGAGATTATAAAACAATATGGTCAGGACAAATGGTATCTCCCAGATGTAAATTGTCCTTACACAAATATGAAATCAAAATGAAGATCGTACAAAGTTTTTGGTCAAAACCGCTGCTTGAACATAAAGCAGATAATGGCTGTCTTGGAGGCTGGTGTACAGATTCTTTCTTCTATATGAGCATAGCCCTAAGTTGTCTTACGTTAAGAAACTTTTATGACCAGGTCGAATTGTATACGGATGAGGTGGGTTACGATTTGTTGATAAAGAAATTGAAACTACCTTATACTAAAGTTCATGTTGTATTGGACAGGATAAATAATTATCCAAAAGAATTATGGGCGATAGGAAAAATTATAACATATGGTTTGCAAGATCAATCATTTATACACGTAGATAATGATGTGTTTTTGTGGAAGAAATTTCCTAAAAGGATTGAAAAAGCTCAACTGATAGGACAACATGAGGAAATTAATTACGGATTCAACAAAAATGTTATAGACGATGTGAAACAGAAAGCTATTTATCTTCCTCATGAAATATCAGATTTAGATGGCTTTTATAATGAAACCAACGCTGGTATAATTGGAGGCAATGATTATGTTTTCTTTCATGATTTTTCCCGAAAAGCAATAGATTTTATTGACCGAAATAGGAATGCTATAGGCTCCTTCCACATCCCAGAAACGTTTAATACCGTTTTTGAGCAGTACCTCTTTTCTTGCATGTGTAAAACATATAAGAGAAATGTTGAATTTCTTTTTCACAATATAGATGATCAGTTTAGAGAATTGGGAGAAGTAGAACTTATTCCCAATAAGCAATACTATGTACATGCTCTTGCCTTTTATAAGAAAGATTTTCATATTGGAGAATTTATTGCATATCATCTCTGGCGATATTATCCGAAATACTATGATTTAATTCTAAAGTCTGACCTATGATAGATATAACGCATCCCTTCCATAAAACGCTATGGTTTATGGAAGAATATACCAAAGGATCTAAGTTTTCATTTCTTGAAGGGAATAAACAGGGTAAAACAAGTTTAGATTTTCTTGAAGAAATTTTAAGCTTTGAAGTAGAAAAGGAAAAATATAAAAAATCACTGTTACAGCATTATTCTTTTGACAATATTCTTCATTTTGAGCATAGCAATATAGAATATACTCTTGAAGCATTGAAAGAAGAGGACTCTGTACTTTATGATTTGCCACTACGTGTAAATTACATGGGATTTATGATAGAATCCAATTATACTTTCACAATCAAAGACTGTCAAAAAATATGGGTTGCTTATAAACCATGCAAGTATTTTATTTTTCCCAAAATTGTTGCTACAGGTCATTTGAGAATGGACGAGTATCCTATAGTTGGCCCTCTAAAATTTATCAATACAATGTTTGAAAGGAATGAGAATTTTAGAATAATTGATATTTTGAAAGGAGTCCTATCAAAAGATGCCGAGACCATTGACAGGCGCATACGAAAGATGTTATTATGCCAATTATTAATAATTGATAAAAAATGAAACATAGAACAAACATACTTATAGCAGTTGCGTGTTTTCTTTCTATCTCAGTAAATGCACAAATTTTCAAAGGTAAAACTATCAATGCCTTTGGAGAACCTTTGCCCTATGCAAATGTTTGCCTTCTGAATCACGCTGACTCTTCTTTTATACAAGGTGCTGTTAGTAATGACAAGGGAGAATTTGTCATCAACTCTGAGCAGAGAGAAGCTATCCTTAAAGTCTCATTAATAGGTTATCAGACAATCTATAAAAAATGTACTGATGGTCATGTCGGTACCATACTCATGGTTGAGGATACGACCATGCTTGGAGAAGTGATAGTGAAAAGTTCCCGTCCCATAACTCAACTCAAAAATGACGCTTTAGTTACTCATGTTCAAGGATCATCATTAGCCCATTCTGGCAGTGCAAGGGAAGTGTTAGGTAAAACACCTGGTGTGATTAAGTCAAATGATGGGATAGAGGTGTTGGGAAAAGGAGCGCCAATCATTTACATTAATGGAAGACTGATGAGAAATCAAGCAGAGCTGGATCAATTAGCTTCTGATAAAATTAAGGATGTAGAGGTAGTCACCACTCCTGGTGCAGAATACGATGCCTCGGTAAATGCAGTTATTCGTATCAAAACGCTCAAACCTGTTGGAGAAGGCTTCAGTATGGATAGCCGTACCCAAATGGGACTGACACATTATTTATATGGCAAAGAAGAGCTAAACTTCAACTATCGCCTTCATGGGTTAGATATATTTGGTATGGTAGGGTATGACCGTAACAAGTTCCGTCAGCAAAATATCTCGCAGCAATATACCTATGCCCCGTCAAATTTGTTATATCAAATGACTGATGCAAAACGTTATGCAAAATCCAACATGCTTACTGGAAAATTAGGTCTCAATTATGTGTTCAACGAAAATCATTCTGTTGGTATTCTCTACGACTTTTCGTATCTGCCTTCAAAGACGAGGAATAATTCCTTTACAGCTTTGGAAGTCGACAAAATTTTAAATAATGAGCTTAGTACCGAAAGTGAGGAAAAATCTCATAACAGAAGACATTTAGTATCTGGATATTATTCGGGCAAGATGGGTAAATGGGGAATTGCCCTCAATATGGATGCTCTTTGGAATAACGCAGATACACATCAGGATGTAGCAGAAAAGGCAACTTCGCTTGAAAACCGCACAATATCCACTCAAAATGACATTAATAACAAGTTGTATGCAGCAAAAGCCGTTGCTACCTATCCTGTTTGGAAAGGACAGCTTGCTTTTGGAGCGGAGTGGAGTTTTCTTCATCGAACGGACGAATATGAGAGCGGAGTAGAATATATCAATGATTTCCACTCGAAAATCAAAGAAACTAATGGCGCCGGCTTCGCGGAGATACGACAAACTTTGGGCAAGATTAATGTTTCTGCTGGATTACGCTATGAGTATGTGGTAAGTAACTATTTTGAGAATGGAGTGAAGATGGACGAGCAAAGTAGAGAGTATCATCATTTATTCCCTTCTGCCATGCTGTCCATGCCCATTGGACACGTGCGTACACGGTTATCATATTCTCGCAAGATTACTCGCCCAGCTTTCAGTCAGTTGAGTAGCAATGTCCAATATATCAACAGATACACCTATCAGTCAGGCAATCCGAACTTGCGTCCTTCTATTCGTGACTATGTGGAATTAATGGCTAACTATAAATGGCTTACATTGATGGCAAACTATACACACGTGAAGGATTATATGATGTCCGTATATAACCAATATGGTGAAAGCCCTGAAATAGCTTTAATACAGAAGCAAAATGTTAATGGATATAGTGAACTCTCTGGAATGATCAACGTGTCTCCTTCTTTTGGAAAATACCATCCCAGCTTGATGGTTGCCGTCAGGCAGCAATTTCTCACCATCAAGTACCGAGGTGAGGATTTGAAGTTGAATAAGCCTATGGGCATCCTCAGATTCAACAATGCCTATAATCTTCCCTTCGACGCTTGGCTGAATGCAGACTTTTCATGGCGTACCAGTGGTAATGCGGAAAACATGTATATAGGTAACACATGGCAGTGTGACCTTGGTTTGTATAAAGCATTCGCACATGATAAATGGAGTATAAAATTGCAATGCGAAGATTTGCTCAATACAGCAAAATCTACTATGACTCTTAAAAACGACATTCGTGAAATGTCATTGAGAAAATTCTTAGATACTCGTAAATTCTCTATTACAGTTACCTATAAGATAAATGCTACCCACAGTAAGTACAAGGGGACAGGTGCTGGAGAGGACGTTAAGAATCGACTATAGCAATGTGGCATTTTCCATATTATAAACAACATGATTCTATGGAGTGTGGAATTGCATGTTTAAAGATGGTTTGTAAATTTTTCGGCAGAGAATACTCTTTCAATTCTCTGTCGAAGTTATGCTCTGCAACTACAGAAGGAGTGTCCATGCTTAGTTTGCGAGAAGCAGCGACAAATTTGGGGCTTCGCTCAAAATGTGTCCAAACTTCTATGGAAGACTTAAAAAGAAACACACACCCTTGCATCCTTCATTGGAATCAAAATCACTTTGTCGTTTTATATAAGTTTTACAAAGATTTTTTTTATGTAGCAGATCCTGGTAATGGACTGATCAAATACAATATAAAAGATTTTAGAAAACATTGGATAAGTACAGAAGTCGAAGGAATTGAAAAAGGAATAGTTATGTTTCTTTCCACTACACCTTATTTTTATGAAAGAAAGGCAGAGAATATGTCAACAGAAGAACGGTCGTTCAAATTCCTCTTTGGCTATATCAAACAATATCGCAAGTACTTCGGGCAGATAGTCTTAGGCTTACTTGTGGGCAGTCTGCTACAGCTTATCTTGCCTTTCCTCACGCAATCCATTGTGGATGTGGGCATCAAGAATCAAAACATCGGCTTTATATGGTTGATACTCTTAGGGCAGCTGATGCTTACGGTGAGCCGTACCGCCATCGACTTTATCCGTCGTTGGCTTTTGCTTCACATCTCACTGCGCATCAATATCTCGTTGGTGAGTGACTTCTTAATCAAGCTTTTAAAGTTACCGATGTCGTTCTTCGACACCAAGCTGATGGGCGACCTTATGCAGCGTATGGGAGACCACAGCCGTGTAAATACGTTCCTGACACAGCAGACACTCAGCATCGTTTTCTCGCTTTTTACTTTTGTGGTGTTCAGCATAGTGCTACTGTCCTACAATTGGCTTGTCTTTACCATCTTCATGCTCGGTAGTCTGCTCTATGGCGGTTGGCTTGCGCTCTTCCTCAGTCGCAGAAAGGTGCTGGACTATGAGCTCTTTGAGCAGCAAGCCATCAACAACAACAAAACCTATGAGTTTATCACCTCCATGCAGGAGATAAAGCTGCAAGACTGCGAGCAGCGCAGGCGTTGGGAGTGGGAAGATACACAAGCCGACCTCTTCGGGGTGCAGATGAAATCGCTGAAACTCCAGCAGACACAGGAGGCTGGCAGTATCTTCATCAACGAACTGAAGAATATCGTAATTACGGTGGTGGCGGCAACGGCAGTCATTCACGGACAGCTCACGCTCGGTATGATGCTTGCCGTGCAGTATATCATCGGACAACTCAACTCACCCGTTGAGCAGCTGATGAGTTTCTTCTACTCTGTGCAGGATGTGAAGATAAGCCTTGAGCGTATCAATGAGATACACCGCATGGATGATGAGAACGGAAAGAAGGGATTGGAAATGGCAGTAAAAGAAGAAAACAAAGGCATAGAACTTGAAAACGTAAACTTCAAGTACGATCCGCACGCACTGAAAACTATCATTGATGATGTAAGCCTTACAATCCCCAAAGGAAAGGTAACTGCCATTGTCGGAGCGTCGGGAAGCGGAAAGACAACGCTCATCAAACTGATGCTGGGCTATTATCCTGTGTTGGGCGGACAAATCACCATTGGAGAAACCGATGTAAACACCCTAAACAAGAAGTGGTGGCGAAGACAGTGTGGCGTGGTGATGCAGGACGGTGTGATATTCTCCGAGAGCATTGCAAGGAACATTGCCGTAGATGATGGAGAAATTGACAAGGAGCGGTTGCAGAAAGCTGCCGAGATTGCCTGTATTCATAATTATGTGATGGGGCTGCCCTTAAAATATAACACAAAGATAGGTCGCGATGGCGTAGGCTTGAGTCAGGGACAGAAACAGCGTATTCTGATAGCAAGGGCAGTGTATAAGAATCCCGACTATATCTTCCTTGACGAAGCCACCAACTCGCTCGATGCCAACAACGAGCGCATGATTGTGGAGCATCTTGACGAGTTCTACAAAGGCAAGACAGTAGTTATCGTGGCACATAGACTAAGTACGGTGAAGAATGCCGACCAAATAGTAGTGTTGGATAAAGGCAAGGTGGTGGAAATCGGCAATCACGAAGCACTCACATCGAAGCGAGGCGCATACTATAACCTCGTAAAGAATCAATTGGAATTGGGCAACTGACATTTAGAAAGGCAAAACAACTATGGCAGACGACAAGATAGAACTCCGCAGCGAGAAGGTAAGGCACATCATTGGAGAGATACCGTCAAAAATTGTACGCTATGGCATCACGATTATCACCATTGTGATATTGGGACTGCTGGGGGGGGCATACTTTATACCTTATCCCGAAACCATCAGTGCAAAGGTACAGATGACAAATGCCCGTCAAGGCACAATAGACATTCCCTATAAATACGTGAATATAATAGCGAGAGGAATGACTGCAAACATCGAAGTTGAGGGCTACGATGCAGAAACATACGGAACAGCCAATGGTATGATAACAGCCACATCGCATACCCCCCGACAAACGGCAGCAGGCAGCGTGTTCACGGCACAGGTAAGGATAACGGATTGCAGGTATAAAATTATCAGCGGAATGGTGGGCACGGCATCTATACTTGTAAGCAATGAAAGCGTGCTTCAGAGGATAGTCAGGCAAATAACAAACAGCATATAATTCCCTTTTTAACCGTAATAAAGCGGTGAAAGAAGAAAGGCAAATGTAGTTACTGCGTGAGAGTGTAAAGTAAACTGTGTCAGGCATCAATAAAAAAGTAGTTTAACACGTTTATTTTAAGATGGCAAACGAAGAAATAGATTACAAGTTGGCAGCCGAGCAATTACGTACAGGCAAGCCTT
>NZ_FOOW01000001.1 GCF_900113305.1 Prevotella sp. KH2C16
GCATTTCGGGGAAATGCTCACTGAGGTAGTTCTCCAACTTCAGACGGAAGTAGGAAAGTTCTTTCTTTGTCGTTTCCATAAATCTTTTATTTTAGGGTTGTTATACTTTATTTGTTATCGGATTCCCATTGCCGCATTGAACTTGTCAAGTTTTCCAGCGAGTTGCTCCATGTCATGCTCAACTTTCTTGTTTGTTATTCGTGCATAAATCTGGGTTATCTTGATATTTGTATGCCCGAGCATCTTAGACACTGACTCCATAGGAACCCCTTTAGATATAGACATTGTAGCGAAAGTATGGCGTGCCATGTGGAAAGTCAGATTTTTTTTTATGCCACAAAGGTCGGCAATTTCTTTCAAATATGAGTTGATACGCTGGTTGCTCATCATCGGGAAAACCTTTCCACCCTTTCTGTTGATGTCATAGTACTTTCTTATAATGGCAAGTGGAATGTCCAACAGCATTACGTTTTCATCTATGCTTGTCTTATATCTCTTAGTGATGAGCCATTGCCTGTCTTCAACGGTAACAATCTTATCGTAGGTGAGATTATATACGTCAATGTAGGCCAATCCTGTGAAGCAGGAAAAGATGAATACATTTCGTACCAATTCCAGTCTTTCTATATCGAAGTGCTTCTTCATGATACGGAGTACCTCCTCTTCTGTGAGGTAGCCACGGTCTACCAATTCATAGTGCAACTTGTGGTTTGCAAACGGATCATGCATGATAAGTCCTCTGTTTCTCGCATAGTTCACGACTGTCTTTAAGTTTCTCAATTTCTTGGTGGTTGTGTTATGTACACCACCTACAACGGATGTCAGATACAATTCAAAGTCCTGAATAACGGCACTTGTAAGTTCTGTCAATCCAATATCCTTACGATGATATTTTGCTTGCAGAAAATCCTGAAAGTTCTGCCTCACTACCTTATACTTATAAAAAGTACCCTTTGTCAGCGTCTTGCCAACTTGTTGCGTGATGGAGTCTATGTATTTGTCAAAGACTGGAAGGAAAGTTGTAAACTCCTTATCTGTTCCAAGAAACACTGACCTGATAAGGTCTAAGGACAGGCTCTCAGAGGTTTCATATTTCCTATAAATCTGCATCAAAGTAGTTGTCAGTGCATCTATCGATGCATTGACAGAAAGGGCTTCTGCCGTTCTACCAATCATTCTGCTGGTTTTATTACTCCATTTAGATTTATCCACGAAAATTTTAGTGGATCCCAGATTTGCCATTTCTCCTCCGAGATACATCCGGAGCATTACAGGCGATTTTCCTTCTTTGTTCTCATAGTTGGAACGTAGGTAGTAGGACACCTTGAAAGTTGTTTTCATAACGCATCATTTTAATGTAGCATTTTGGCTACAAAGTTCGACATAAGTTGTTGAAAACAAGAGATTTGTATGCCGTCAAATTGGTAGTCATTTTCCATTCACTGCTACATTTTTTTGAGTGCCTGCTTTTGTGTAGCAGTTTCTGTAGCAGAAAATGACCGAATGATGACTATCAAAAGGTATGGTTTGGCAGTCAAGCAACTACGGATAAAAAACAAAAAATCGCTGTAAAACCTTGATTTTACAGCGATTATCCTTGTTTTGAAGGCTAAAATGACGTATTGTATGACGTCCTCTTGAAACCTATATGTGGACCAGCCAGGGCTTGAACCTGGGACCTCCAGATTATGAGTCTGTTAAAATAAAATTTTTTGAGGTTTTATAAAATTTTTCTTGGCTTTGTAAGTTGTTGTCTCACAATTATTTTATAACTTTGCGGCGCAAAAGTGAAATTTTAATAAACCTCAATTAATGGGCGATTTTGTTCGCATTTTGTTCGCAAATTGTTCGCAAGATTCCCATGAACGAAGCAACAGACTATAGTTATGAAGGCTGAAAAGACATCTATCAAGTGCGGAAAAGTGGACAACTGTTCACTTACTTTAGTTCTAGACAAACGTACCAATAAGAGTACGGATGTATACCCTTTGGCCATCTGTTTTCAGATAGCAGCTAAACGGTATTACTACAAGCTAAAGGATATTGACTATCAAAGCGAGAAGTACTTCAATGACGTATGTAGCGTGAAAGGAGCGAAAAGTTCGCTTATGCCTGTTCATGTCGAATGGCTAAAGATGCTAGAAAGCTACAGGGAAAAACTGGAGAAGCTAAGCAAGAAGCAGACTTTAACACTCGACCTTATCCGTACTTATCTGACAGGTGCGGAAATCGAATATGATAAAGCTACATCTTTTGTAGGTGTTTGGGAGAGCATTATCGCAAGAATGAAAGCAGAAGACAGGGTTGGTACCGCAGAGAACTACCAGTGGGCACTCAACTCCTTCCTTAAATACGTTGGTGATGTGAAGGGCTTCATGGTCGGCAAAAACGTAATTTACAAGTGGAATGATGTAATGAAAAATGGTGTGGTCGAAAACGGCAAGGTCGTCGGAAAGATTGCTGATGCCACCCGTGGTATGTATCTTCGGACCTGCCGTGTTGTTTGGAATGAATGTATTCGCCAAGGTTTTTTGACCGAGGACAAATACCCCTTCTCCAACAAGGACAACACGCTCATCTCAATTCCACGAGGTAAACGTCGCCAGCAATCGTATCTTAGCGTTGATGAAATGACGGAACTATATAAAGTCTTCGTTGAGAAGCGCTATCCCGAAGGTTGGGATCCAGCTTATAAGAAACGTGCCCATGATTCTTTGGGCCTATTCCTGGCACAATATCTGTGCAATGGATTCAATCTTGCCGATGCAGGACGTTTGACCTACAACCGTACTTACTTTGCAGAAGGTGGTCGTGCTTTTGAGTTTATGCGAAAGAAAACATCGGCACGAAGCAACAGCATGTCGGTGGTTATCGTTCCTATCATAGAACCACTCAAAGTGATCCTTAATGAGATTGGAGCCAAGCCAGAGAAGGACGCATATGTTTTTCCTCAAATCTTCAATGGAGCCACAGATGAAACCTTGCGAAGGAAACTGACGGTACAGGAAAACTCCAACATCAAAGACCGCATGAACCGTATATGCAAAGAAGTACTTGGGTGGGACAAGGTGGTGTCTGGAACATGGGCGCGTCATTCTTTTGCTACAAATCTGAAGTTGGCGGGCGTAGAGGAACTATACATTTCTGAAAGTATGGGTCACTCGCAAGGTAACGATGTAACCAGCGGCTATCAGGACATGTATCCTCTTGAAATCCGATTCCGAAACAATAGTAAGCTGCTCAACCTTGAAAAGGAAGAAGAACCTATCGACATTGATAGTCTTACTCCTGAACAGATGAAGGAAATGCTAAAGAAGATGATGGGGCAACAATAAAAATCGCAATTCGTTGTGATTTTTACGTATTATTATGGCAATTCATAGTAAATTATACCTAAAATCGCATTTTATTGAGATTTGCGCCTTTGTTTGAAAATAATTGCTTATCTTTGCACCGAAATCGCAATATATTGAGATTATGACACAGCAGGAAATAGGGAATGCCATCAAGGAAAGGCGGAAAAAATTGGGTATCAACCAACAAACATTGGCTGACCTTGCAAGTGTGGCTGTTAATACCGTTGTAGCGATTGAACGAGGCGAGGGTAATCCTCAGCTCGCCACCTTGCTCACGATACTCGATACTTTGGGTCTGCAAATAGACATTAACATCAAGCAACTTGACTATGAGACAGTGTAAGGTTTATGTTCATGACATGGAGGCTGGCATATTGCAAGAGACGGATGCCAGGGAATATGTGTTCACTTATGGTAAGGACTACCACGGCGAGCCAGTTTGCTTGGCAATGCCCGTAAGAAAAGAGCCTTACCGTTCCAACCATCTCTTTCCTTATTTTTATAACATGTTGTCTGAAGGCTCCAATCGCCAGGTGCAATCCATGTTGCATCATATCGATGAAAACGATGACTTCGGCATTATGCTGGCAACAGCTCAGCACGATACCATTGGAGCCGTAACCGTTAAGCCCTTATGAATATGGTAGAAATAAACGTATGCCCTTCTACATTGCAGGAAGGCTTTACCACCTATTCCCCTGTAGCTCGGAAACAACTGTTTGATGAAAAAGAAGTTTCCCATATTCTTGATTTTGACAGTCCCAATAACGATAGTGGTGACAATGAAGCTTATCTGAAGAATGTGGGGCGCATCTCGCTCTCTGGCGTTCAACCTAAGGCGAGCTTGGTGTTGAGTGAAGGACATTTGGTAAAGCCAGCTGAAGGTGAACGTGGAACATACATTTTGAAACCTGCTCCAACATCATACGCCTTGCTTGACCGTAAGTATTGCCCTGCCAATGAACATCTAACCATGCAGTTGGCTTCGCAGGTCTATCATATAGAAACGGCAGCAAATGGCATTTGTTTCTTCCAAGATGGTGAAGCTGCCTATCTTTGTCGACGTTTCGATGTCGGCCCTAATGGGCAAAAGTATAGCCAAGAAGACTTTGCCTCTCTTGCAGGACTGACCGATGCCAATGGTGGCAGCGATTTCAAATATAGTAATCTGAGTTATGAGGAATGTGCTGACATCATCCGCAAATACGTCAAGGCTGCTCCCGTCGAAATCCTGAAGTACTTCCGCATCGTTGTCTTCAACTATCTCACTCTCAATGATGATGCGCATCTGAAAAACTTCTCACTTATCAACCGAGGTGACGGAGAATACCACCTCACCCCTGCCTACGACCTCATCAATACCAGTCTACATTTGAGCATGCCACGCATCTTCGCTCTTGATAAAGGATTGTTCAAAGAAGGCATGCAACTATCCGATACAAGAACTGTTGGCCGTAAGGACTTCGAGGAGTTTGGTCGCCGTATAGGTCTATCTGAGCGATTGATAAAACGAGAAATGGATTTCTTTGCAGCAGAGCATCCTCTGGCAAAGGATATGATTGACCATTCTTTCCTGTCCGAATCCCTGAAACGAAGCTACTGGCTTTCGTACAACTATCGACGTGCAACGTTGGGATTTAAATGATGCGATTACACTTTTCCAAGGTGTTTTTGCCTCTTTTTGTACACTTTTCTAAGATTCACATAAGAATGCCCGAATGATTACTTGTTATCAGTAATACATTTGGGCATTTATGCTTTGTACTTATGGGAAAAGCTAATTTGTCAATAATCATTAGCGAATAATAATCTTTTTTTGTAACTTTTTTCTTGTTACGCAGAAAGGCTGCAGAGTGGCATTGTACCTTTGCACCCGAAATCCAATGGAAGTATGGGTGAGCGGTCGAAACCAGCACACTGCTAACGTGCCGAGCTGCAAGGCTCCGAAGGTTCGAATCCTTCTGCTTCCGCAAATTGGAGGTTTGGCAGAGTTGGTCTATTGCACTGGTCTTGAAAACCAGAGGGCGGTGAAACGCTCCAAGGGTTCAAATCCCTTAGCCTCCTCTGATGGAACTTTGGCAGACTTGGTGTATGCGCAGGACTGAAAATCCTGAGAACGTGGTTCGACTCCACGAGGTTCCACAAATATATTGAGGTGTTCTCCAGCGGCAACGAGAGCAGACTGTAAATCTGCCGCCATTCGGCTTCGTGGGTTCGAGTCCCTCCACCTCAACGATGGGAGCATAGTTCAGTTGGTAGAATGTCGGTCTCCAAAACCGAAGGTCGGAGGTTCGAACCCTTCTGCTTCTGCAAAATCGCGGGATAGAGTAGTGGCCCAACTCACCAGTCTCATAAGCTGGGCCGGCCAAAAACCGGACGCAGGTTCGAATCCTGCTCCCGCAACTACATGGAGTTTGTAGCTCAGTAGGTAGAGCGCCAGGTTGTGGCTCTGGTGGTCGCAGGTTCGAAACCTGTCAAACTCCCTATTACGTGAGGATGCCCGAGCGGTTTAAGGGGGCGGTCTGCAAAACCGTCATTCATCGGTTCGAATCCGATTCCTCACTCAACAAATAAAGACTCCAGTTGCCGATAAAAGGAACAGGAGTCTTTCCATTATCCATAGTTAAGAATTGCCGTCAGCCTTTTCTTAACCCGTGTGAGTATTCTACCCATTTGCTGAAACTCTGGTTTGTCCTCTGTCGTTTCCAACATTTTCACAGCTTTAGTAATAAGATTGAAATCCTCAGCTGTCAGGGGCAACTCTGTAATAGAGTAGTTCGGATCAGCGTACTTGTAGTACTTCTGATCATATACCTCAATGGGCGCATTGTATCCGAGCTTGTCAGAACGCATAATCTGAATATCGTTCTGAACAGTTCTCAAAGAGATGCCTTTGCGGATACCCTCCATATCATACAGCGCTTCAGATATTTCATCAACCAGGTCCTCTATCGTCCATCTTCTGTATCTGTTGCGTAGGCATCTGTCTATTATCTTGTAACGCAATAATGCATTTTTGTTTACTGGCATGAATGTATTTATAATTTAAAGAGTCCATAATTTGTTTATATTGCTATTAAATGGTTCATAATGAAAACTGTGCAGAAAACAATCTACATCTTTCTGCGTATACCAATACTTATCGCCTTCTCTTGAAAAACCAAGATATCCATTATCCCTTAGTTTTTTGAGATATTTATCCTTCACTCCCAGTAATTCCATAACCTCTTTGTTGTTGTAAACCTTCATAGAGGGCTGGACAACTACAGGAGATGCTTTCATATTTTTTAGAATCATAAGTATTTCTTCTAAGATTTCTCTATCACTTTGTTTATTTTTCCTATTCATTTTTACCTGTTTTTATAATTCATTTACTCATCTGGAATTTCACGGAAGCCTCCGTAGTCATCATCATACCGAACTCTTTTCTTCTTAAACGTGAATTTTCCACTAGGATACTTCGTTTTAAGCTCATGCAATTCTTGGTTTAAGCGTCTAACGAGATCATCTTCACCGTCATCACCTGACAACATCCAGTCTATTCGTTGAGCATATATGTATGCCATTCTAAGGATATAAACTGCCCGTTTCATAATCTCCATTGTCTTCCGATTGTAGGAACTATAGTATTGTTCCTCTAATGGTATCTCCCGTGAGTAACGATGTTGGTGTTCTTCCAATAATACATCTGGAATCTTTCTCCCTGCTTCCAAGATGGTTTGTTCGATATCATCGGCTATAAGTTCTATAGTCCGTTGTGAATAATCAAATGTACCTCCACTCATAATTGTATACTTTTTCTTTGTATTTTTGTCATTCATTAAATCTCTATCATTTTGCCGAAGTCAAATCCGTTTGTCAGATGCTCATTCGCAAACACATATCCCATCTGATTACACACAATTTTAGTATGTCCTATCGTTGTGTCGATATTGGTATGGGAATGACCATATATCCACACATCAATACGGCTATCGGCAACGAAATCACCAAGTTCTGTAGCAAAGCCAGAATTGATGTCTGAACCAAGGTGCTGAGGTGCCACCACCTGCCGTGTTGGCAAGTGATGGGTCACCACGACAATCCTCTCTGCTGTACTTTCTTGGACACTCTGCTTGATGAAGTCAAGACAGAACTGATGCATCCGGTTGTAATCATCTACTGTTAGGCGATGGTCTTCATACAGCGTCTGGTAGAAATCATTCAATCCATGGGACACGATATTTTCATCACCTGGCGGAATATGCGACCAAAGGGTGCTGAAGATGAAATCGACATTATCGATTCTGACTACCTGATTCTGGTAATAGCCGACATTCTCCTTGAACATCCATTCCCATTGCATACCACGAGTCATTATGTCATAATAACCATAATAGTCGTGGTTGCCTGGAACAATAAGTACCTGGCGATAGTTTGTCGATGCCCATTTCCAGAACTTGCCCAGTGGGGCCACATCGTTTCTCAGATAGAAGATGTCACCGGCCAGAACCAACACATCACCCGTAACAGGAAACTCATTATGTTTCAGATACCTGCTGTTCTCTGCGAACTCCATATGCAGGTCACTCATGTATTGTATCTTCATTGTTACTTTTCTTTACTTTGTTCAACTTGCTTGTCAATGATTCTCTTTACTTGCCCAAACGATACTGGGGTAAAGTTGTTATTGTCCACTCCTACGTCGTATTGTGTCGGATAGAGATACTGGAGTCTTCCGGCATCAATGCCTGAATTGCTCCTTCGGGTATGGACGTGTCCGAACAGCTGCCAAACATCATCCTTATAGCCGCCCTCAAAACAGAGAAAGGGATAGTGGCATAGGTAGATTCTCTTCTTCCCTATCTCGATTCGCATCTGCATGGCAACATGTTCAAAGCGACTGATGAATCCTTGTCGAATATTCTTCAAATCATGGTTACCCATGATTAGATAAATTTTGCCATTCAGACGGTCGAGTATCTTTGTCCATTCTGCCGCACCACCCAGACAGAAATCGCCCAAATGGAAAACTGTATCATCTTTACCTATCACGCTGTTCCAGTTTGCTATCATCACATCGTTCATCTGCTCTACGTCCTTGAACGGACGATTGCAGAACCTGATAATGTTCGCATGATTGAAGTGCGTATCTGATGTAAAGAACGTATGTTCTGCATTAAACTTGAAATTCATTTCCTTCTTTGTATTATTCTCTCCATGCCCCATCTGGAGCACGGAGAGAGTTTGTTAATTAATCGAGTATGTAAGCCTGGCCCATATAGACCTTCTTCACCATCTCAGTAGAAAGTTTGTTCAGTTCCTTGTTGAGCAACTTCTGTTCGCTCTTTTCAAGGCAACCATACTCACCGCCATGTTCCTTCAAGAAATCTTCGAGCACGTCCTTAGAGAACAGACCCATGATTTTTCCGAAGTCTTTAGGCACGTGTACCTCACCTATGTGGCTAACGACATTTGCCAGGCGCTGTTCGGTAACGTATGCCTCTACATCAGGGATTAGTGCTTTCAATGCCTCGCTGTAGGGAACAGGTTCGGCAAAGAGCTTGTTGCGCTTCTTCACACTCTTCTTTTCGGCAAACCGTTCGTTCTTGCTCTTGATGAGCACCCTGCTTCCATTTCTCAGGTACATGGGAACGACAGGTCTTATCACGATACCCTCGCAGATGTTGTCTTCAATGGCAGGGAAACCAAGCCATTCAGCAATCTTGCTCTGGAAAGCGTTAGGGTATTTGAGACATTCACCGAGAGTGCCCTTGAACAGAGTCCTGGCATAGAAGAATCCGTGCTTGTCGAAAAACTCGTTTACTTCATCTACAGGCAGATACCTACCGCCATCCTCGTTGATGACATAGATGTCAAAACCATAGAACTCATGTTCAGGGGTGTAGCATACACCCTTCTGGATGAGAGACAACTTGCGGTTTGGCTGCACATCCTTGTGAGGATAGGTTCCACCGAACATCTCACCGAAGACATTGACGCTCCTCACGTCCTCATATCTGCTGAAGACATCCTTGGTAAGGGCCACAACTTTGTCTTTGTACCTTTCAAGCAACTCGGGATAGTCGTAGAACATCTCCTCCGCTTCCAGCAAGGAGGTACGCTTTGCAAACCTTACGTTCTCTCCGTCGCAGAGGAAACTGGTATTGGCACCATGTACCTTTTCCTGTACCACATATTCCAAATCGGTTGGCATCTCTGCCACGATGCGCTCCATGAACTCTCTGTTGAAGGAATTCTCGATGGAGCTGTACTTTTTGAATTCTAACATTTCTTTGTTCCTTCTTGTTTTTGCGCATCGCTGCGCGGTTAATAATTGATTGACTACATATTGTGCCGTAGGCCAGGCCGATGAGGAGAAGTCTTGTCGGTGGTAAGTCGACAGTGTTCATGGTTGTGATAGGCACAAACGAAAAATGGTTGGAAAGCATTGCTGACTTTCCAACCACTTCGTTAATCTCGTGTTTGCACATACAATTATGTCAGGAGTAATCCACCCCCTCCTCGTGCAATATGGAAAGTCTTCCTATCTGAATAGCGTGGTGCAGCAATGCTTGACGTATGCATATAGGAATCGCATTCAAGGCACCATGTGCTCTGAATGTTCAATCCGCCTAATGTGTTAAATTTCTGTCTCTGCATTACTGCTATTTTTATGGATTTTCGTAAAATTGGCTGCAAAGATACACTTTTTCGTATAACTGACCAAAATTTCAGGGAATTATTTTAAGAGGCATTATTGCTTATACACTTGTGTATAAAAAAGTTTGCGTGCCCGAATGATTCCCACAACAAGGGATTTATTCGGGCGTAACTTTTTATCTTCCTACAGCTTGTGCCTTCTTTCGAGATGAAGGTTTTACCATTGCGGCAGCCGTAGCGATACAGCGTACCCACCATCGCTCATCATCCTCATCCTTCTTCTGTTCCCATCCAGACAAGTTCGACACACCACCGCCACCACATGATTCTGCGTAAGAGGTGGCCAGCTTGACATAGTTGAGAGCAAGCAACATGGCACAGTTGGCTATATTTTGAACGTTTTCGGCAAGGTCATAATAACCCTTCTCTCGTAAAATGTCACGTTGCCTATCGTTTAGAGTCGGAATGATTTCCTGCATAGTCTTAGCCAGCATCATATTGTAAGTACTGGTGATTCCCATACGGATGCGTGCTGCCTCCCTATCAATATCATCACCTTCTCTTTCCAAGGCTCTTTGATGCTCTCGTTTCATGTCAAATAGTTCTTCTCGAATATTCTTAAGGCTGGCACTCGTTTCTTCTAGCATTTTGGAGCGTTCAGCAATTTTGCTGTCAATGTCTTCCATCTCTTGGCGAAGGCTCTTAATACGGGCTGTCAGAAGAATGTTGTCCGTACCTTCCTCACCTAAGCTACGGGCGATTTCGTCTATCTCTCGCTGGATAGATGCACGACGCTCCCGAAGATTGGCTATCATTGTTGTCAGACTTTTCAGTTTACGTTCCTCTTGTCTGATGTCGGCAGCCAAATCAATCTTCCGGCTTTCAAGCTGGTTCACGTCATTCACAAGTTCTCGTTTGTATTCATAAGTGGATCGGTGACGGGCTCCAGTTTCTCTGATGCTGTCACCTCGTTCCAGTCCCCACTTCATACTAACCTCTTTTGAGAACTCATCGTGCAGTTGGGAAAACAGCTGCCCCATCTCATACTTGTTTTGCCCAAATACAGAACGCCACGAAATGCGGTTCTTCTCCCGGTCTAATGGAATAAGCGTACAATGTGCGTGAACATTGGTCTCGTCAAGATGGACGTAGAAGCTGACGAGGTTCTCTTCGCCGAAACGATGGGCAACAAAGGCATACACATCTTTTGCCCATTCCTCGATGTCATTGTTCCTTGTCAAGTGGGAGTTATCGGCACCCTTGTCAAGGCTCAATGTCTGGTTTCCGAAAGCGAGTTCGTTCATGCGTTCTCGGCTTCCACCAAAGATAAATTGTGCCAGCGTGTTCTGCCGACGGCGGACATTCTCTCGGGCATTAGGGTCTTTTATTCCACGACCTGCAAGATTGTCTGCCATCTTCTGCATGATGGACTTCGACTTGTCTATTGGTTGGACGATACCACCACGAACCACCTCAAAATTCAGGTGTGTTCGTGTTGGGTCATAATTTGCCATCGGGTCATTTGATTTCTTCCGGAGGAAGTCTTCACTCCAGTTTCGTTGCTGTTCGTTACTCTCTGCCTGGCTAATACCATCAGAGTTTGGACGTATGTCCATTACCTGTTTTCTGTTCATAATTTTTCTTTGTTTTTTTAATTGATGATGTGATAATTGAAGTATTTTCTGAGCTTGCTCCCTGAACGGGATAACAATAATGGTCTCACCCACTCGCGTTAATGGAAGTTAACGCATATTAGGCTATGCGATTCGTAGAATCACTCTCTTCCCTCTATTCGATTTTGGCTCCTTTGATGAACAAGTTGAATCTCATTCGACCATTTCTCGCCATGACAAAGTTCAAACAAGCTTGACTTTGTTCATTTGGCTTAACGAAATGGTTCATCTGCCACAATCGCCCTTACCATATTCGACATATTGATGGAGTTCATCACAATATGTCCCATTGATTCCCTCATGGGAACGAGAGCATTTGTGGCATTCTGGATTCCTGCCGTGCCATCGTTTTTCCTGTGCCATCAGGAATGATTTCATGGCTTCGTCATCCTCTCTTTGTGGAGGTGGTTCTGATTTTACCTCAGATTTGGATATTGGTTTCATCGCATCTTCGTCAATGGAAGAAGCACCTACCACCTCCAGATTAAGTGCCTTGACGAGCAATGCGATGTTGGGATTGGCATCCTCCATTCTCATCAATGCTGCTTCCTCTTCGGTTGGGCGTAGGGGTTGCTGGCTGAGAACCATCTGGGCAATGGTGTGGCAATCGCCTTGTACATTCTCCATCACTTCTGAGAGATGAAACTGGAGATTGGGAACTGCTTGCAGCGTTTCTTGCCATTTGTTATACTCACCTTTGTTGGGGAATACTACCACAGTTTTTCCGACAAGAGGGAACAAATCGGTAGGAGTCGTTTGTTCTTTTCCAGTTGCAAGCCAAACGTATGGCGTTGGGAAACAACTCATAATGGCAGCAGTCAGTTCATCCGTCACCAGTGCAACCGTCTGGCTGGGGAAGGCACCAAGTAAGTGCTCACCAAACATGCAAGTCGGTCGCCCATCTTGATAGTACCAACTGTCATCATAGACCTTGCCTGTTTCGCTATCCATTGTGATGATGTGACCATTAGTAATCTTGTTCTCTGCATTGATGTGCCAGAATATTGATTCGCCTTGCTCTGTAGCACCAATTGGATAGCGTTTCATCAGAGCCTCTAACTTATCTTGGTCAAACCAGACGAAACCGCAGAGGTATTCAAAGAATGAACTGCTGAAACTCGTAATCTCCGTTTTCATAGGCTATCCTCCTTCCAGTTGATTCCATGCTGTGAACAGATATGGAAGAACGTACCGATCTTGATATTGCTGACATTGCGCAGAAGATTGTCGAACTTCTTGTCTGTCTCAGATGCTTTGTACTTCGCATTTTGCGAACTGACCATATGGAACAGACTACGTCCACATTCACCAAGTGATGCCAAGGCTGCACCCACATGGAACCATTCATCGTAGGTGGCGGTAATGTCGATGCTACGGTCTTCAATTATATGGCAGCACTTCTCGACCTGTTCCATGTCGTCACCACTATATGCACTGGAACTGTGGTATGTCTGTTTAGGTTCCACCCATACCTTAGTATATAATGTAGCATCTTCATTTATATACGGCTCTGGGTCGTAGGAGATGAAGCGCATCCTGTTCACGTTCTTGCATGCTTTGTCAATGATTAGTCCGCTGTTGGCGAAGTCACGTTTCAGGGCTTCGAACTGATCCTCGTGCTTATCAGGATAGGCAATGCGGAAGATGGCAAACCAGCCTTTGCCACGGATGCTGCGGCCCGCATAGAGTATCTGGGGGATGTTATGCCACTCATGCTTCAGGTCATCGAACCAGTCAACGTCCATGTTGTCTTTCTTGTCGATGTCGATACAGAGAAGGTTCGAGTGGGCCACGAGGTTTTCCGCCTTACATGTAGGGGCAAATGTGCCTGAGATGGTTGCCACGGGCAGTTGCAACTTCAAGCGCTTTTGTTTATCTTCATCCGATATGGAACGGATATACTCAATCTGTTCCTTGTGTTGGTCGTTGAAGAGGAAGTCGCGCAGGGAAATTTCCGTGCCGACATTGTCTTCCACGTTTCTATAATAGCTAATCTTCGTATCAAATAAACTTTGCATCGTTATTCAAAATTTAAGTTTGTTGTTGTAGTTGTAGCTTGGCTTAAAGTCTTGTAAATACGGGGCTTAATGCTACAACAAGGGTACAACCATATAGATGAGATTCCATGATGGAGATAAGAGCACCTTGGTTGTAGGGTAGTTGTTGGCTTGCGCCCTTTATCCATAGGCTATTACTGACATCTACAACTACAACCATCATTGTTCCTTTAGTATTTTATTGACATACTGCTGTGACACACCGAGGACTTCGGCAAGAGCGTTCTGCGACTTGATTTTGAACTGCCGACTGACTGCCCGAAGCAGGTCGCCGTTGGTCATCGGACGCTGTGTGGCTGCCGAGCCTCGCAACAAAGGATAAATGTGTTCAACATGAATCTGGGTAAAGTAATCGGCAACGCGAATGGCATATTCCATGCATTCTCCTGTGATAACAGGTTCGTTCCAATGCTCAGACAGCAGATGTGCCATGATAGCCAGACGCAGCACATGAATGTTCATCTTCTGCCTCACACCACCGATGTAGTCATCCTCTTCCGCATCAGCCTTCATGTCGTTGGCATCGGCATAGTCAGCGTAGAGTCTTTCAGCCTCATGGGACAGCAAGAGCGGTAAAGATTCCATACTGAACAGCCTTCCTATGATGTCACTCCAGTTGTCACGCATTTCCGTTGTCATCCGTCTGCGGTCCTGTCTCTTGATGAACTCTGCTTTGTCAGGATAGACGAAAAGGAAACGCTGGGTGAAGCCTGAATCCATCAAGGCATCAGTGCCAAAAGTCTTGCCGAGTGGTCCTGGTTGAATACCACCAATGATACTCATGGCAGGGTCATCGACAAGTTTGGTATCTTCTGACTTTCGGTTGATGGTAAAGCTGACATTAGACCAAGTTGACAGCAGTTGAGACACTTCAGTTCCTGAACCGTTACCACCTTTGGAATATCGCCCGAAAGAATCAATGAAGGACTTCAGCTCATCGGCAACAATGACAATCATGTCACCTTGCGCCAGCAATGCGTTACGAGACTCTGGGGAACTATCGCCAGCCACTCGTTGGTGGAATATCGGTTGTTCACCGCTAAAGTTTCTATCCTCCCGTTTGTTTTGGTCATAAACAATCTTCGCCTCGGAATACTTGGCAAAGTTAGCTTTGTCATGTTCCCGTAGAGGACTGGTGACTTCCTTCAACGGCCCCGTCTTATTACGACTCGGCTTACCAACCATACAAATGAAGTCACAAGGATAATTGGTGTATGGGTTGGTGGCAAGCAGCACTTTTTTTCCTGCCGCAATGCCTGCCGTTGTCAAACAGATGGCAACGACAAAGTCCTGTGGGCATCCGTACGATTCTGCAACAGTACGAATATAGTCTTGAACTGATTGTGACAGCCAGTCAATTGGTAAGGTTGGTTCTGTGAAATTCGAAGCTTTCAGGTGCTGTACCTCTTTTGGCCTTTCGGTAGGAATGGGCAATGACTCAGGAGGCACAAGGGATGGCGGTTGCTCGTCTGGAGGAGTAAGCGAAACCTTGATAGTAGGTTCCACCTTCTCCACCTCAGCATTAACGAGGGAAAGGAAGTCGGGCTGCCCTCCCGCAAATGGCATGACTTGTTCACTCATCTTTGGACTTTTTAATTTCACCATTTAGCAATGCCAGGACATCACTATATTTGTACATCACCCGACGGCCACCAATCTTTCTGGAATGGAGATGCCCCTGCTTATCCCATCGCCAAAGGGTGGTGAAGTTCACATGCAGTATGTGAGCCGCCTCTTCACGAGTGATGAAACGTTCACCTTCCGGGACATTCATCCATGCCTCATAGTCATTCTGTGCGTTCTTGGTTTGAGCAGCCACGATGTTTTGGGCCATCTCATTTACCAATGCGTCAAGGTCTTCCCTCGACATTACAACCAGTTGGTTGCCTAAGATCCTATTTTCAGATTGCATAATCACGTTTTTTTGAAGTGAAAGTTTTGTTTGTTATCTCTCATTCGTTTGGCACCTTATGCACGGATCCTTTTGCATTTCAGATTTAATGAAGTGTCGCGTCCGACAATCCTGTAATCTGAGGCACCGCCACGAAATCGAATGCAAAATTAGAGTGCTGCAAGCTCCAAGAAGAAAATCACATCAAAAACCAGCCATTTTTGCCCTCACATTTCAAAATTGGTTCTAATGAGGAGGGCAATTAGAACCAACTCTGTAAGTCAAATGAGCAAAACCATGCTTGTATGAGTTTTGTCATGACGAGAGTTGGAAGAATGAATTCAACTAACAATTTGGTTTTTATAATTTAAAACTTCTTATATAGACCATTTCGAATCAGAATGAGGGGAGGCGCGAACAAGAAACCGTGAAAAAGCATAAAAAAGAATGAAGAAATATAATGTTTTCCAACAAATTGCAGAATAAATGATTTTTTTTTCATTATCTTTGCGACATTAAATTCACAAAGATGGAAGATATCAATCGGATAAAAGTAGTACTTGCAGAGAAGAAGCGCACAAACAAGTGGCTTGCAGAACAGATGGGCGTCAATCCAACCACCGTATCGAAATGGTGCACCAACTCTTCACAACCCGACCTCGGCAATCTATTAAGAATTGCGGACTTATTGGAGGTTGATATAAAAGAGCTGTTCATTAGAGAGTATAAGCAGTACCTGCTTTCGCAGGAAATGAGGTAATAGACAGAGTATAGGCAATGGAAACTCCTACGATAAAAAAGATAAAGGAAATCTTACCTAAAATTGATGAGCATCTCATTAATTTTAGGAAGTATTATAGAGAGCAAAACACCGATTTGGACTCTGCGCTATATGGGGATGAGACAGAATATAGTGTTAATGGTATAGTTGCTGGAGTAAGAAATGTGCTGACAGATATGCGCTTCTTGGTTAAATCCCATAATCTCTTTATTAAACTATCGACTCTTGGTGAACGTAATCAGATTGTCAATGAACTATCTAATATCAATGCACATCTTTCAACAAATAGAGTCGTCAATGTAACAAGATCTCTTGACCAGTTGAAAATGATATTAAGGACATACAATCTAAGAATTGATCGCCAACGATATCTCGATTTCAACACGACAATAGACGAGTTATGCCGTAAGGCTGTATCATTAAGCGATGAGATTGAAAATGTCAAGAATAAGCTTGATGAATCGGAAACAACTTATACGTTAATTGAAGAAAAGAAGCATGAATTTGAAAATATTCTTGCGGAATTAGTAGAACAAAAAGACTCGTTCTCTACAGAGTTTGACTCGTTTAAAAAAGAAACTTCAGACTTTAGGGATTTGGCTAACTCTGCACAAGTGAATAGTAAAACTATATCAAATAATCTCTCTATAACAAATGAAGCGAAAAATACGTTTGATGAATTTATTGCGAAAATTGACGAAAGAGAAAGCCAACTAAATAGGCAAGGGAAAAGTACGGAGGAATACAATGTAAAGTTAGAAGAATTTGCAAAATCATATGGAGAGAAGCTTGACGAAGTTCAAAATTTGATTGAAAAATCAAAACAGGCTCTTCAATTTACCACTGCTGAAGGTATGAGTGCGGCGTTCGCTACTCAATACCAAAATGCCAACAAATGGTATTATAAAGTTGGATGGCTTAGTGGAGCTTTGGTTTTTGTTATACTTACATTGCTGATTGGGGCATGGATAGTTACAGGTTATGGAGTACAACAAAAGGAAGAAACGATGTGGTTTAGCCTAATTGGAAGATTAAGCATGATTCCATTTACAATTTATGCTGCTATTTTCTGCTCCCAACAATACGTTAAACAGAAAAACCTAGTAGAAGATTATGCATACAAATCTGTATTATCGAAATCAATCATCGCTTTCTCTGAAGAATTACGTAAGAATGACCCAGAGAAATATACAGAATATTTATCAACAGTATTGAGGGAAATTCATCAAGATCCTTTACGGAAGCGTGGAAAAGAAAAGGAAGACGATTCCTACAAGGATTCTGCTGGAATTCTTGGCAGAGTTATTGACCTTGCGCAAGCCGTAATAAAACAGAACAATGAATAATCAAACATGGTTAAAAAGAAATATACATTCATAGATTTATTTGCTGGTGCTGGCGGTCTCTCTGAAGGGTTTGTTAGGGCTGGCTTTACTCCTATTGCCCATGTAGAGATGGACAAATATGCTTGCGACACGTTAAGAACACGGGCTGCCTATCATTATCTTCGTGGGAAAAACGAGTTGGATGTCTACAAAAAATACCTACTTGAGAAGAAAGAAGGCGAAAATGGTGAAAAGCTATGGAAACAGGTTCCTAAATCTATAACAGATAGCGTAATTCATGAAACCATAAGTTCCACAACTATTGATAATATCTTCCAGAAGATAGATTCTCTGAAGGGTAAAGCAACTGTTGATTTAATCATCGGAGGACCTCCCTGCCAAGCATATTCCATTGTTGGACGTTCAAGGATGGGGAAATCTGTTGAGGAAGATCCTCGGAATGAATTATACAAGTTTTACGTGAAGTTTTTGGAGAGATACACTCCGAAGATGTTTGTTTTCGAGAACGTTTTGGGACTGATTACGGCAAAAAAAGGTGAGCCGTTAAAGGACTTGAAGCAATTGGTTGACAGCATTGGCTACGAAATGCAGATTCAAGTTCAGAATGCTTCTGAGCTTGGTGTTCTGCAAAGACGTCAGAGACTTATCATCGTTGGCTGGAAAAAGAGTGGCATAAACTCAAAAGGTGAGAGATATTTTTATCCGCAATTGAAAAAAGAAAAAAATATCTATGCTGTTATGAAAGACCTGTTCTCCGACCTTCCGCAACGCAAAGCGGGAGAAGGCAGTATAGCGGAATTAGTTCCATATACCAAGCCTTTAAAAGAAATGAAATATCTGAGAGAATCATGGATTCGAGATAGTGACTTTGACTTTACCACACAACATGTGGCTCGTCCACATAATGTAAACGATCGTGAGATATATTGTTTGGCTATAAAACAATGGCAAGAAAAAAAGAAACAGTTAGACTACTCCAAATTGCCTGCACATTTGCAGACGCACAAGAATACCAAATCCTTCTTGGACAGGTACTCTGTTGTTGATCCCGATGGCTGTAGTCACACTGTTGTTGCCCATATCTCTAAAGACGGGCACTATTATATATATCCGACTCCTAATCCAACCATTGAAAATGTTCGCTCTATCACAGTTAGAGAAGCTGCAAGACTACAATCATTCCCTGACGATTATTATTTTGAGGGGAGTAGAGGTGCCGCATTCAAGCAGATTGGCAACGCCGTTCCAGTTGTATTGGCTTATAAAATCGCAGAAGAATTGAAGAAGCAGTTGTAAACTTATGGATTACTCCAAACTACCTAAAACAGAAGCAGTCCCTGAGGCATCATCGATGATAGAAACCTTCAGGGCAATAGGATATAATCTTGAAACGGCTGTTGCAGATATCGTTGACAATTCAATATCTGCAGGGGCAAAGAATGTCTACATTGACAGAATCTGGGAAGGAGGTAACACCATTATCACTATCAAGGATGACGGTTGTGGTATGAGCAGTGACGAGATTGTCGAAGCAATGCGTCCTGGTTCACATAATCCTTTAGAGACACGAGCGGCAAACGACTTGGGAAGATTTGGCTTGGGCATGAAGACCGCATCTTTCTCACAGTGTCGAAAGTTGACCGTCATAAGCAAGAAGGCTGGCTATCATTCTGCCTATTGGACTTGGGATTTAGATTATGTGGCATTAACACATAAATGGGAATTAATTAGGTGGACTCCTGATGAGTATGCTGATGCCATTGACAATCAGAAATCAGGAACAATGATAATATGGACTGACTTAGACAGGGTTATTCCCCCGTCAACGTCAGTAAGTGATATTGCCGCAAAGCAGAAATTCTCTGATGCATGGGCAAGAGTAAAGTCCCATATTGCAATGACATTCCATAGGTTTATTGAAAGCAATGTTATCTCAATATACTGGGGTGAGAATATAATTGATGCATGGAATCCATTCTGCCTGTCAGAAAAGAAAACACAGATATTCCCCTCCGAATCCTTATATTTTGGAAGCCAAAAAGCTGAAGTAAAAGGCTACGTTCTACCTCACAAGAATAATTTCAGCTCAGAGGAGAACTACAGAAAAGCAGAAGGAATGTATGGTTATCCAGCGGCACAGGGATTTTATATCTATCGTGGGAAAAGATTATTGTTAGCAGGTAGTTGGCTTAACTTGTTTAGGAAAGAAGACCACTATAAACTTGTCCGCATCAGTATTGATTTACCTAACACACTGGATTCAGAATGGCAGATTGATATTAAGAAATCAACAGCGACACCCCCTATCTCATGCCGTGAACAACTTCGCTCCTATGCTCTTGACGTTAGAAATAAGGGTATGGAAGTGTATCGGCACAGAGGTAAGATATTAAAGAAAAAAGCTGGGGCAAATTTCCAACCATTATGGTTAGAAAAGAAAAAAGGAAACAAGTGGTCATTTGTTGTTAATAGAGAAAATCAGTTGATAAAGAATCTGCAAGAAGAAGCAAAGACAAATCCTGTGCCTGCAATTAATAAATTGCTTAGGATTATTGAAGAATCCATACCAACACCGACTATTTTCATTAAACAATCGAGTGAGGAGAATTTGCAGAAAGAGCCATTCTCAGATATGGATATTTCTCTGATAAAAGAGATGTTGTGTCGGATGTATGATAATCTCATTGCATCTGGACAGGTATCTGAACAGGCAAAAGCAGTTCTAAAAACCATTGAGCCATTTAACAATTACGAAGATTTAATAGAAGAACTATGAATATGGAATCATTTCAGAAAGCGATTGAGGTTTGTAGGACTCTCATAGGTATAAAGAATCCTGTAACAGATGAAGACATTGATAACGCTGTCAATAATGTCGTTTTGATGTTTCCGAGTCTTGGCAAAGAAGTCCTCAAAACCAAACTAATGTCTATATATAGTGTTCGGGTGGAACCTATGCAGATATTGGAAGGCCGAGATAGGCGAAGGCCTTGGCTAATGGCTTTTAAAGCTGAAGAGACCAGCAAATGGCCATTCTGGAATAGATATAAATATTATCTAGAACATCAAAAGGGATTTGAACCTGCAGCAATTCAAGGTGTCGATGAGATGACGGATAAAATCTTGGATAGATTCTTTAACCCCTTAAAAACAGATGTGATTATCAATAAGAAAGGACTTGTTGTCGGACAGGTTCAGTCGGGAAAAACTGCAAACTACACAGGTCTTATTTGTAAAGCTGCTGATACAGGATTTAATTTAATCATTGTATTGGCAGGAATTCATAACAATCTTCGTAGTCAGACTCAATTGAGACTTGACGAGGGATTCCTAGGCTTTGATACCCAATTTGAAAGGGCAAGTACAAAAGAAACCACGAAGATAGGTGTCGGATTAATACCTGGGTTCGAAGATGCAATCGCAAATTCATACACAACGAATGCAGAGAAAGGGGATTTTACCAGTCGTTCTGCAAACACTGCTGGTTTTAACTTTAATGCCCCACAACCAGCTCTTCTTGTTGTTAAGAAAAACTCTTCGGTGTTGAAACGTTTGAATACATGGCTAAACACTCACGCAGAAAACGGGAAGATTAACAACAAATCCCTTTTGATGATAGATGACGAGGCAGATAATGCCTCTATCAACACAAATGCTTCTAATGAAGACCCTACGACAATCAACAAATATATATGTTCCATTCTAAACAAGTTTAATCGTACTGCATACGTTGGATATACTGCGACACCGTTTGCGAATATTTTTATACCTTTAGATGACACAAACTTGTTTCCACGTGATTTCATTATAAATCTTCCAGCACCGTCAACATACATTGGGCCAGACAAGGTCTTTGGCACATCATTAACACCAGATGATACTAATGACGATTTATTGCCAATAGTTACTCCAATTAATGACTTCCATAGTTTTGTGCCAAATAAACACAAAAAGGATGATGTTAAGCCCTCTTTAAATGAAGTGCCGGAATCATTACGCCTAGCCATAAAGTGTTTTATCGTGACGTGTGCAATAAGGATTCTTCGCGGCCAGGAGCACAAACATAATTCGATGCTAATCCACGTAAGCCGGTTCCAATCATGGCAAAACCACATAAAAGACTTAGTTTCCAGGGTTTTTAACTATTACAAACAAGAGATTGAAGTCGGGGATAAGATGGTTCTTGAAGAACTTCGGTATGTATTTGAAGTAGATAGGGGGGATTATAAATCTTATAAGACCACTACGCAAACAATACTGGAGTCAAAATTTAAAAGCATTGACGACTCGCTAATTATCCACAAGTGGGAAGATGTTAAGGGACAACTATTTAAGGCAGTACAAAAGATTGCAGTCAAATCCATTAATGGCTCATCAAATGATGCCTTAACTTATTATGACAACAAAGATGAAGGAATCTCGGTAATTGCAATAGGTGGCGATAAGCTCTCACGAGGTCTTACCTTGGAAGGACTGTCAATTAGTTATTTTTTGAGGGCATCCAAAATGTATGATACATTGATGCAAATGGGAAGATGGTTTGGATATCGTTCTGGATATGTTGATTTATGCAGACTTTTTACAAGTAGTGAACTAAATGAATGGTACCGCCATATAACACTTGCTAGTGAAGAGCTTCGAGAGGAATTCAGTTATTTGTACGAAGTTGGTGGTACCCCAGAAGACTATGCACTTAGAGTCAGAAACCACCCTGGAGTACTGCAAATAACGTCTCTATCAAAGATGAGATATGCGAATACCGTAGAAGTTTCTTGGGCTGGTAGATTGGTTGAAACATATCAATTATTAAAAGATAAAGAAAATAGGCATGCCAATTTTGTGGATGTGGACACTTTGCTTTGCGACCTTGGTAGTTATGAACTAAAAGGGAAGAATTATTTGTGGCGAAACGTCAGTCTTGAAAAAATTATAGTCTTCTTCGAGAAATACCGATTGCCAGCCTCAATGGTTAAAGTTAATCTGGGGGCAATAACAGAATACATAAAGCAAGTTAATAAATCGGGAGAATTGTCTGATTGGAATGTGGTGTTAATGAATAAACCCACAGGAGAGAAGGTGCTGGAACATGATGGTTATTTATCAAACGGTTTGGGATTTAATTATTTCCTTCGTGTTCCGTCCAATGACTCAACAGACAATTATCTTCTGAGGAAAAACCATATCTTAGGTAATCCACGTGATGAATTTATAGACCTGGACGAACCGAAACTTACAGCCGCATTGGAAGAAACTAATCAAAAATTGAAAGATCGTAACCAATCCTATCCTAGTCCCAAATTGGTAAGAGAAAAATATCGTGACGTTAAGCATCCATTGTTGATAATATATCCAATAAAACCAACAAATGATTATGTGACAAGTAATGCTGATGGAAATGAACCGTATATGAGCTTTGCCATTTCTTTCCCTCACACCAATACTGGTGTAGCCATATCGTATTCCGTTAATCAATTGAATGATTTTGCAGATACTGAAGACATCTTTGAATCAGAAAACGATAATGTGTATGAACAGTGATAATATGATAAAAGATATTTGGAAGGAACTCGAGGAGGCTCATGTTCCTAGTGTTGTTAAAAGAGCAATGGACATTCCTTCATGTCTCAAAATGTTCTGTACCTATAATGGTCAAGATGGATATTATGGAATAGCTTTTTCTTTTAGCGAAGGAATAAATCTTGATATATCCCCTTTTCAAAATTTATCCGAAATAGAGGTGTCTTTATTTAAGGATAGCTCTTTTCCTGATTCAAAGTTCTTATTGATACAGTTGGTTAACAGGGACTGTAGAGTTCGTGATATTTTTGCAGCGATATGTGGCAACATAGCTAATACGATACAATCTGTCTCATCCGAAAGAGAGGCTGTTCTGCTGGTTGTGAGCCAAATGCGAAAATGGCAAGATTTGTTTTCTAAGAAAATAAAGACAACTTTGTCCGTCCAAGAACAACAAGGGCTATTCGGAGAGCTGTCATTCCTTCAAAAATTGATATGTTCATCAATGGACAAGGTACATGCAGTGAAATCTTGGGTAGGCCCCAACATGACTCCGCAAGACTTTCAAAGCGAATTATGGGCAGTAGAAGTAAAAACTATAGTAGCAAATAAGTTCCCTAATGTGTCAATAAATGGTGAGCTACAATTAGACGAATCTACTATAAGTAAACTATATCTGTATAATTTGGTGGTGGAGATTCTTCCTGTCGACGGAAAGACTCTGCCAGAACTCATTGATGAATTGCGGGATAGTTTAAGCCAAGAAACCTATGCAACGAACCTATTTGAAAACAAACTGTTATATTCTGGCTATTTCGATACAGATAAAGACGTTTATAAAGAGCGTCACTATTATACACGTAAAGAAAACTATTATTTAGTTCAAGGCGACTTCCCTCGAATAAAAAAAGAAAATTTATTGTTAGGTGTAAGCGATGTGAAATATTCAATATCGCTTGCCGTACCTACCGAGAATGTTGTTGAAGAGAGTAATGTACTAAATACCATTCTATCATATGAAGGAAATCAGAAAGTTTTATAAATCTTTAGTTCAAGAGGTCCTTACTCGGCAAATTGCCAATGAGGAGGGAGATAACCAAGAACAGACATTTACTCGTATATGTCTGGAGCTTTTGAGTGAGGCTGGAGAAACAGAAAACACCGATGTGGCTTTCTATGAAAGGGATTTGGGCACGCCAAATCAACAAAAAGTAAATGGTTATGCTATAGCTGACAACTATGAAACCGTTGATTTGTTTTTGTCTATATATGAAGGTACGGAAGAGTCTGTAACAATACTTAAAAGAGATATAGAAAATGCGTCAAAACGTTTGATTAATTTCTTTAGGAATGCTATTTATTCGGACTTTGGTAATGATATTGAAGAGTCTTCTTCAATATTCGAATTTGTCAACACATTAGGCAACTATAAAGAGCTTAGGGATTCGTTAGTCAGAGTGAATGCCTTTATTCTTACAAACGGGACATATAAGGGGGAAATCCCTGCAAGTAAAGAGATAAGTGGTTATAAAATCTTTTTTCGAATCGTTGATATCAATTATCTGTATCAAATATCTGAGCAGTCTCATGCTCCCATATTTATTGATTTCAAGGAAGAAGGTTGGAGCGTACCGTGTCTTCATGCTACGTCTAGTAATTCGGACTATGAAGCATATGTTGCAATTCTTCCTGGCAAATGCCTATCCAGTTTGTATGAACGATATGGTGGACGCCTGCTGGAACAAAACGTCAGGTCATTCCTGCAATTTACTGGAAAGATTAACAAAGGAATACGCGAGACCATTAAAGAGAAACCACACATGTTCCTAGCCTATAACAATGGTATTGCTGCAACAGCTGATGCGATGGAACTTGATGAAGATGGCAGAACCATCAAGAGCATTTCGAATCTTCAGATTGTTAATGGAGGACAAACAACTGCCTCAATATATCATACAGAGAAAAAGGATAAGGCAGACATCTCAGACATCTATGTCCAAGTAAAATTCTCCATCGTAAAAAAGAAAGACGATTACGCAAATATAGTGTCTGCTATTTCAAAGTATGCCAATACTCAGAATAAGGTGAACAACGCAGACTTTTCAGCCAACAATCCAATCCTTGTTGAATTGGAGAAAGTGTCTCGATACGTAATGACTCCTATTACTCCCGAGAGGTCTATGCAGACGTATTGGTTCTTTGAACGTGCTAGGTCGCAGTACAAGAACATCCGTCAAAAAGAAGGATTTACCAAGTCAAGGCAAAAAGCATTTGACTTAAAATACCCAAAGAACCAGATGTTCACAAAAGTCGAGCTAGCTAAATACATCAACTGCTTTGAGGAAGTTTATGAGGGAAGCAAGCTGGTGATTGCACCCCATATTGTGGTAAGAGGCTCAGAAAAGAACTACGCACAGTTTGTTGCTAAAAATCTGCCTTCCAGTGCAAAGAAAATAACGAATGTGTATTTCGAAGATACCATTGCTAAAGCTATCCTGTTCAAGGCAGCAGATCAGTTGTATGGAACCAAAAGGACGGGAAACAACATTGGTGAACTAAAATCGGTGGTTGTTCCCTATACTATAGGACTGCTGAGTCATTTGACTGGCGGAAGGATAGACTTGTATCGGATTTGGAAAAATCAGAAAGTATCGGATACCCTGTCAAATTTTATCTATTCGCTGATGCTACAGGTGAATCCGTTCATCATGAACATTTCGCCATCTAACAACTATCTGGAATGGGCAAAAAAAGAAGAATGCTGGCTTGCTGTGCGTAATAGCAAGGATTGGAAATATGACTTGGATTCTATAGAAGACGATTTGATTGACCCAGAACATCCCGTTGTTCGAAAGGTCACTGTAAATACTGCTGCAGATAACAAATCCGAACATGATTTGAAGGTTGTAAAATCAATACCTTACAAACTATGGCAAAAATTTGCTGAATGGGGTGCAGAGTCTGGTGAATTGAGCCTAATCTTACAGTCTAAAGCCAAGGAGATTGCAAATGATTTAAAGTATAATCGTAAACTTTCCTCTGCTAGTGTAGCTCGCGGAATGGCTATTTTTGATAAAGTTTGTGAAGAAAATTATGAACTTTTAGAAGAAATCGACCAATTGCGTGAAGAGGAGCAAGCGGAAAAGGAACAAAAGGCGAAAGAACGTCAGACCGTCAAAAACATCAATCTTAATGATATTGATATCGATATTGATTTAATAAAAAGAATGGTCGAATGGGATAGGAGAAATCGTGTCCTAGAAGACTGGAAGTTCAAGGTCATGCAAGATGTGGCAATTGGACTAAAGCCTTTGAACGAAAAGTTAAAATGGGGTTTCAAACTCAATCTTAAATTGTTGATTTTAAAAGGTTTTGATGAACTATAGAAAAGATTATTTAATATGGTATTACGATTCAACATAGAGAAGCTTATCGATAACAAACATAATAATATTTTACGAATAAAACGTTATATGATTATGCGCAGATATACAATGAAAAAACTATAGCAAAAGCGCAAAGTCGGACCAAGAGAAAGGAGAAATATAGATTAATGAAAGGGTAGATAAAAGGGTAGATTGAGAAGAGCCCCATCGTTGACCTACAAAATGTCTTAGAAGAAAAAATCAAGCAACTCACTGAAAGGCAAAAGAATATATTCAATCGGCTGATAGGGACTGGAAAAATGAATGTCCTAGAAAATGTCCTAGAAACATCAGCTTCGCTTGCAACGCATTTCAAAGTTGATGCAAGGACTATCCGCCGCGACCTAAGCGTTCTACAAACCAAAGGCTTTATCCGTCACGATGGGCCAGATAGGGGTGGACGCTGGGTTGTTATAAAGGGATAATTGTGTGTTTCTTCAGAAAGCTTACTCGTATTACTGATATTACTGAATAATATGCCGAAAAATGATTTGCGAACAAAAATAATGGGATTTGCGAACAAAATGAGTGAATCAATTATTGCAGAAAGATTATATTGGTGTTCGCGAAATGTAATTTTGTTCGCAAATTGTTCGCAAAACAAAGAAAAAGGAGCTACATTTTTGATGTAACTCCTTGATTTTCAATGTGGACCAGCCAGGGCTTGAACCTGGGACCTCCAGATTATGAGGCTATTTGGTATATATTCCATAAAATTACAAATAATTACAAATGCTTGAAAATAAATGAGTTATATTATTTGTATATTCCAAGAAATATCGTAAATTTGCAGCAGTTTTCAGATTTGAATTTCACGTGAATTTCACGCTTTTCTTTCTGAAATACTAGTAAATAAAGGATTTATTGCATTTATGAAGACAGTGAATTTCACGCAAAAGACGAAAAATGAAAGTAGAGGTTACACGAGTAGAGGTGACACGAGCCTCGATAAGTTTAATTCCTCTAATGGGCAAGTCTATGGTACACTGACTTTGGACACAAGGCGTTCTATAGATGGTGATATGTTCCCTGTTGCCGTTCGTGTTGCCTATGGCGGGAAAAGTATTTATCTGCGTATAGGCAAGAAATTCACAAAAGAAGATTGGATGAATCTTTGTGAATGTGAGAAGCAAGCCCGTAACAAAAGGGCAATAGAGCGTAAAGAGTTGAAGGCGCAGATGGATAAAGTTGCTTTAATCGTGAACCATCTAATTGAAGAAAACACATTCAGTTTACAAAAGGTAAAACAGATACACCAAGGGAGGAGGGAAGATGATAGTTCCATTTACTCAATCTGGGAATCTTTTATTGCGTCAAAGCGTGATGAGGGCAAGGCAGGAACAGCTCGGTGCAGTGAGGATATATTAAAGAGGTTTGTACGAGATATGGGAAAAGATGTGGCTTTAAGTGATATAAGTCATAACTTTATTCTGGATTGGGTAAAAGTAATGAAGAAGAATAGTCTTAGCACAACATCCATTGGAATATCATTGCGTACATTCCGCACCATTGTAAATATCTGCATTGACCGTGGCTTGATTAAAGGAAGTACCAAAGAAATGTTCAAAGACACGGGCTACAATAAGGTGTGTAGTCGCAAGCATGAGTTCATTGATGTTCCTACCATGAAAATGCTTTATGACTTTTGGGAAAGAGACGAAGCCAAAGACGAAACAGGCAAGGAGTTATTCTTTCCAAAAGAGAAACACGCTGTCTTTCGTGATTTAGGGCTGTTCCTATTTATGTATCTTGGTGATGGGCAAAATTTGGCAGACACCTTGCGACTTACTTATGACAGTTGGTATTTTGCCACTCGTGGTAAGCAACTCCGCTTCCTGCGTCATAAGACGAGAGACAGAAACGAGAGTGCCAGTGAGGTAATCTTCCCTATTACCCCAGAACTGCAAAAGATAATAGACAAGTATGGCAACGAGCCTAAACTTGATAAGCGAGTGTTCCCGATTATGAGCGAATGGATAACCCCAGACCAAGAAGTGTGGGTTATCCAACGATATAACCGCTATATTCGTGAGCACATGGCAAAGGTTGCAGAACTTCTTGGCATGGAACAGCGACCATCATCTACTTGGGCTCGACATAGTTTCGCCACCAATCTGAATAATTCTGGTCTAGTACCATACAAATATATTAGTGATAGTATGGGACACAGTGGCAATGGAGATATAACATCCAACTATATTGGTGCCTATCCTTTGGATAAGATGTTGGAATATAATTGGTACCTTTTGAACGAAGAAAGACAAAACAAAGCTACTGATAAGCAAATGGTCTTGGAACTATTGAAGAATATGAGCGAAAAGGATAGAAAAGAATTGCTTGCATCTTTGTAACGAACGAGTTGATTTGAAAAATATGCCACAGGTGGCACTTTTTTCAAATCGTATGTCTTGTTTTAAAATAAATAATGTATCTTTGCCATTAAAAAAGTGCCCCATGGGGCAGAAAATTAAAATATGAGAACAACAATTCCCAGAGATGTCTATTTGAAACAGTTGATTGACGGACGAGAAAATGGTTTTATTAAAGTAATCACAGGTATGCGAAGGTGTGGCAAGTCCACACTTTTACAAGTTCTTTTTCGTGATTATTTGATGAAACAGAACATACCTGCTGATCACATTATCTCTATTGCTTTGGATGACCGCATCAATCAAAAGCTAAGAAACCCTGACGTTTTGTTGGCATATATTCGCCAGCAAGTCAAGGATAACCAGTTGTATTTTATACTTATGGATGAAATACAGATGGTAGATGAGTTTATGGATGTTCTAAACAGCTTGTTGCATATTGAGAATGTGGATGTCTATGTAACAGGCAGCAATTCTCATTTCCTCTCTAATGACATAGTTACAGAGTTTCGGGATAGAAGCGATGAAATACACATGTATCCATTCTCTTTCCATGAGTATTATGCAGCCGTAGGCGGGGATAAGCAAGGGGCATGGAAAGACTATTATACCTACGGTGGATTACCTCACGTATTGACCTTAGTAGGTGATAAGAAGAAAAGCGACTACCTATATAATGTTTATCGCAAAACATACTTGACGGATATAAAAGAACGGCATGAAATTAAGGAACATGAGTTTCAGGAATTGGCAAAGATGCTGTCTTCTTTTATAGGTTCATCCTGCAATCCGAACAAATTGACCAATACCTTTAAAAGTAAAGAGAATGTTGATTTGTCCTATCCCACAGTAGTAAAGTACATTTCCTACCTAAAAGACTCCTTTCTGATAGAAGAAGCAGAACGTTATGATATCAAGGGACGTAAATACATTGGCTCCTTGTCCAAATATTATTTTTGTGATTTGGGGGTAAGAAATTCCATTTTGAATTTCCGTCAACAAGAAGAAAATCATATTATGGAGAATGTTCTCTATAATGAGTTGCGAACGAGAGGTTATAATGTAGATGTCGGCATGGTAGATGTTAAGCGAAAAATTGACGGGAAGAGCATCCGCAAGCAATACGAGGTTGATTTCGTGGTGAATGAGGGAAGCAACAGGTACTATATTCAGTCTGCTTTTGCCATGCCCAACATTGAAAAGGAGCGTCAGGAAAAGACTTCTTTTTCATTTATCAATGACTCCTTCAAGAAAATTATCGTCGTGAAAGATGATATTAAGCCTAAACGGGACGAACAAGGAATCGTAACCATAGGCTTGCTCGATTTTCTGTTGAATAAGGATAGCTTAAAACTATAACTTGATTATGGGAGCAGAACATAAAGGAGATTTGCTGATATGGTACCAAGCCAACAAGGTACCTGCAGACCGCATCATCAATGACCTGAAGAAGCAGTCGCTTGAGGCGGTGATGCACCTCTATGCCTATACTGCCAAATCATTGGAACTGGAACATATTGTGAGCCAGAGGAACTTCCCCTTTCTGTTTTCCAACAATTACACGAGAGTTGGTGATACTATTGTAACAGCGATAGTATTTCTGCTCAGTGAGGGGAACATGAATTTTCTTCGTCCAAACAGGATAAGGAATACATTAAAGTACTGGCTATTTTATGGCAATCTGTACGAAACGACTGTCTCAAAAATCATCGTCAAGACTGATGAAGCCCGTGAACGATTGGAGAAGAACTCCTATTCCGATTTACAGCAGCAATTGGTTGAGACCAGCGTCCAAAATGGAATTAAGACACAGCATGATTGGGACAAATTCTTTGGCATTGAAATTTCGGAAGATGACGAAGATGGCGCAGTAACAGAAAGAAAAGTTAAACAAATCCCAGCCGAACTTCAAACGGAAGCTGCCAGACAGATTCTTGACAAGGCAATTTCGTTGGGGTTATGTGATAATGAATATCACTGGCAAAAGACAAACTCCCTGTTGGCCTATTTCGCTGATTGTGCCTGTGAACATTTGAAGCTATCCAAAGCGGAGCAGGACGGCAAGAAGAAAACATATTGGAAGCCTTTTGAAACCTTGTTCGGTGTTTCCGGGCTGGCCAATTACAAGAACACCTATACCAACAAGACGGGTAAGCTGCCCATTGACCATGAAATTGTGGAATCTATATTCCGCTAAAAGAAGAAACCCATAGCCCGTGTAAGCCAATCTTGCATGGGCTTTTTTATCCATTTTCCTTACTATACAAGCATACCAATCCCATTTGGGAAGGATACACATATACCCATATAGGCATCATGTGATACCTATATGGGCATAATGCCATGTAATTCCATGATACTTTTGCAGCAAACTTTTAAAACCAAGAAACATGCAAGGAAATTTCATCATGCTGCAAAAGGAAGACCTCAAGGAGGCCATTGCAGAAGTATTGGAGACAATGGTGGGCAAGAATCTGCTGAAAGAGCCAACCCCGGTAGAATCCACCGAGTATTACACCCGTGACGAGCTGTGCGCCCGTCTGCACATTACCTATACCACATTGTGGCGCATGGAGAAACGTGGCGTCATCCATGTCCATAAGATTGGAAGGCGCAACCTGTATTCCAAGCAGGAAGTGGACGCACTGATAGCAAATGGACTTTCTTCTGATTCTGTAAGCAGGTAGTATGACCATGGCAGAACTTAGCAAGAACATCTCCAAACCGCCAGAGGTGGATTATATCCTTTCCTCTTTTCAGCAGTTGCAGGAACAGGGAGCTGTTGATGCCGGTGGCTTTCATGTGGCGGCCATGAACGACTGCCTGAAAGCGGCCAAATTGTTGCCGCCTCTTGTAGTCCTCTATCCCAACATTGTCCTCGAAGGTGATCTCTGCATCATCTTCGGACAGTCGGGTATCGGCAAGACCATCTTCGCCATGCAGGTGGCAAGGGATATTGCCGCACAGGGGAAGCGCGTGCTCTATGCCGACTTTGAAATGACGCTGCGTCAGCTGGCCCTGCGGTACGAGGTTCCGAACTTTCCTCCCACCTTCTTCCGTGCGGAGATGGACAGGGACAATCTCGTTGATGATGTATTGAAGGGAATAGAAAAAGCAGCCGTGGCGAATCTTGCGGAAGTGGTGTTCATCGACAACATTACCGCCCTCAGCCAGTCGCTCGACAAAAGCTCTGACGCGGGCTCGCTCATGGCCTCGCTGAACGCCTTGAAACGGAAGTATAACTGGACGCTGGTCGTCCTCAACCATGTGCCCAAGATGTTCTCCGGTTCGGTCCCTCTTTCCCTGTCGGCCATACAGGGCTCCGCAAAACTCAATCAGCTGATAGACGATGCCGTGGGGCTGGGACGGTCAAGCCGTGACAAGTCGCTGGTCTATGTGAAGCAGTGCAAGTGGCGCAACGGCGAAGTTGTGCTCGATGCCGACAATGTGGCTCTGTATGAGCGGGCCAAGAACAAGGACGGCAATCTTTGCTTTACCTTTCGTGGCTATGACACGGAGGCCGCCCATCTGGAAACGACATCTACCAGCGGGCGTGAGGAGCTGAAATCAAGGGTCAGGGATTTGTCCTCGCAGGGCATGAAGCAGCAGGACATAGCCAAGGAATGCGGTATCACCCAGAGCAAGGTGTCAAGGCTTCTGAAAGGCTGATTATTCACTTTATGCAGTTTATGCAATATGCATAAGTGCATAAACTGCATAAAACGCATGGCAGACATGGAAAATCAGGACTTGAAGGGAATGTCGGCGAGCAAGGCCGCGCCCAATGATCGGATGTTGATAGAGATACCCAGACAGGATATAGGATGCCATTATTCCTCCCTTACGGATTATCTGGATAAGATGGCTGGTTATGATTCCAGGCTGTTGTCGGCCATTGATCGCTTTGTGATGGGATTTCATCTTGGTGCCGTCACCTAACTTGTGAACGGACACTATGGCACGGTGCTGCCTCGGATTAACCGAAATAACAAGATTGTAGGAGGAAGTGTGCAGTACATTGATACGGTGAGTGGGGCGGTTCTAAAAAGAGAGCCCTTAGTAAAGCATCTTTATAGCTGGTACTGCTTCGACTATTACACGGATGATGAGGTATTCTTTGGCGAGCATCTGCTTTCAAACAAGCCTGTCGCCATTGTTACAGAAGAAAAGACGGCCTTGCTGGGTACGCTGGCGGAACCGTCCGTTGACTGGCTGGCGGTTGGCGAGGGCTGCAATCTCACCAAAGGAATGATGAGTAAACTGGCTGGCAAGCGAGTGGTTCTTTTCCCTGACGACATGAGTAGTGATTATTGGTCGGAGAAGTTTGGCAAACAATTCAAGGTGGACTGTGGCTTTGTCCATCGGGACATTAACCGATACCTTATCGATACAATAAGAGGTCGTGGCAGTCCTTGAACTCGGGGGGAAGAACAGGGCTCTGCCCTTGTTATAGCCCACTATAACTACCCGCTGCGCTTTCGTAGTTGTGGGCCCAAGGCCAGCCTTGGAGAACCGGCGGGGATGACTCTCCCCCTGCACCCTCCACTCATGGGCATCTGCCCCCAAGGCCCCTGACCAGAGCGTGACCCTCTCTCTGGACTCTCCGCTTAGGGAGTTTCCCTAAGAACCCTATGAAAAGAAAAACCAACAATCATTTAATTCTCTTTTATTATGACACAAATGACATCGGTACACATCAAACCCTGCAATATTGGGCAAAGTGAGGCGCACAATCAACGGACAAAGGCATATCTTGACCACATCAATGCAGAGAAACTTTATATCAGGAAAGACCTGATACCAGAGAATCAATCGTGGACATCGGAACTGCAAGGCGGTATGACCTTACGGCAGTATTATGATGCCATTAGCAGAATGGTAAAGGAAAAGACAGGCAGGGCTATGCAGACCAAGGAACGGGAGCGAATCAACAAGAAGACAGGCAAGGTAACCAAGATTGCCGGCTGTACTCCCTTGCGTGAGGGCGTCGTGGTGTGCAAGGCAGACACCACCATGGAACAGCTGCGTCATTTCGCCGACCTTTGCCGGCAGCGTTTCGGTATCACCGCCATACAGATACATCTCCATCGCGACGAGGGGCATTGTCTTGATCCGAATGACACATCCACATGGAAGTCTAACTATCACGCCCATGTCATCTGGGACTGGATGAACCACGAGACAGGCAAATCCTACAAACTGGACGCTGATGACATCAGTGTACTTCAGGATTTGGCAGCAGAAGCATTGGGCATGGAGCGAGGCGTGTCCAAGTCCGAAACCAACAAGCAGCATCTTGAACGGAATGATTATATCGTGGCCAAACAGAAACGTGAGTTGGAGGAAAGCAAGAAACAAGCGGAGAAGCTGGCAAAGGAACACGAGCAGAAAGCTCTCGCCTGTGAAAAGTTGGATAAGGAAATTCATGAGAAGCAGGCGAAAGCCAATCGGGAGAACGGCAGCGCCATCCTGTCGGGTTTGGCCAATCTTGCAGGCAAAGGCAAGTACGCCCAGTTGGAAGCGGAGAACATGGCCATGAAACAGCAGGTGGCATTGCTGTCCGAGAAGATAGCGCAAGGAGTGGCAGAGCGGACGGCTGAACTTGAAAAGGCCTGTGAAAGGGAAAGGCAGATTGCGGAGTTGCGTTTGGATGAATACAACAAACTCATCCAAAGTTACAACAGGTTGCTGAAGAAGTCGCAAAGCGATAAGAAATCGTATGAGACGGCTCTCTCGCAGAAGAATTGCATCATAGCCAATCTTATATCCGCTTTTCAGAAGGCTATAGAGTTATTGGACTCTGTATGTCGCAAGGCTCTGAAAGCCGTCATCGACTTTGCCAAAAAGCCGATTGCCAGACGGTTCACATACGAGCAAGCCTGTGCCGTCAACGAGTTTCTTGATACGGGTTCTGACAGGCGGGAGGCAGCCGATACGCTGATAACGCTTTCCCGGCCATTCCTCACCGAAAACGAATACACCAAGGGGAGGCAGGAGGTGCAGAATGTTGAAAATGACTTTCCCGCATACCAAAGAATGTTGCAAAGGCAAGAGGAGAGAATAGCAAGTCCACGCCACGGGAGAAGGTTGTAAAATAAATAAAATTATCCCGAACTCGCGCAGTATATCTAAGTTACGATGTTTGCCGGCGCTAACGCACATGTAAGACTGGTTGTTCATAGTTCTCGGGAGCTCTGATAACAAGAATACTCACTTCATATAAAACAAACATAGGAAGTGCAACCAGCAATAATGTAAAAACATCAGAGGTTGGTGTAATAGTGGCAGATATAACCAAAATTACCACGGCTGCCTTTTTCCTGTATTTCTTTAAAATACCAGATGAAACAACTCCTAAACGAGCTAAGAGCAAAGAAAGAATTGGCATTTCAAAAACAAAACCCATTGCAAAGCTTAACAACAAGAGCGTGTCTATATAAGACTTAATAGAAATAAAGCTCTCAACTTTGTTGCTTACTTGGTAGGTTCCTAAAAAACGGAATGTCAGCGGAAATATTAAGAAATAACTAATCAATATCCCGACCATGAACATAATATAACTACAGGATATCATTTTCAACGCATATCGCCGTTCATTTCCATATAAAGCTGGAGAAACAAAAAGGAATATCTGGTAAAGTATATAAGGTAAAGCACATACGATCCCAAACCACACTGCTATCTGAATATGCACCATAAACTGTTCCGTCAAGTTCGTATTAACCAACTTAACCAAGAAGGGAGCTGGGTCCGCTCCTGACACAAATCGGCTTACATGATTAAGTAACTGATAGGTAATAAATCCGTCATCTTTGGGCGCAAGAACAATCACAAATATCTGATCTTTAAGTAAGAAGGCCACGAATCCACATATTGCTGTTGCAACCAAAATCCGAATCAAGACGGATCTCAGGTCGTCAAGATGCTCCCAAAAGGTCAGCTCAATGGGTTTCTGTTCCATCGGCTTCAGTTGTATCAGAATCCTCTAAACCCTTTTCCATATCGTTCAGCCCATCCTTGAAAGAACGAATGCCCTTACCCATGCCTTTCATAAGTTCAGGGATTTTCTTGCCACCGAACAAAAGTAGTACTACGAAAGTTATCAATAGTATTTCCTGTAGTCCAATACCACCAATTAAAAGCAAACTATTCATTGCGTCTATATTTTAAATGTTTTATAAAAATCCTTCAAATCCTTGAAAATGCTATTTCCTGGCAACGCGATAATCCAAAGCTGGAGCTCTGTCGCCTAAGAGAGGAGTATATTTGAAATTCTTGCCGCGTTTCTTTTCAAACTCGTTTCGAATATTCTGTATTAGCTTTGGGTTGGAATAAAGGTCTATTGCCGTGAGCGAAAACACTTTAGCCGCATTGAGAAGTGCCTTTGTACCAATCGTTGTACCGCAGACCGCTACATTTTGCCAACTATGTAACGAGGTTCCAGGAACAAAGACCGATGTGCGGAAAGTAGTCGTGGGGACATTCCAACTCACATCTCCGACATCTGTAGAACCACTCCATGTAGAGAGAGTTTCTTCAACGAGCGGCAACACCTCTTTTACTTGACAGATATTAGTTGGATCTTGTCCAGAAACCTTCGCAATTTCTTCGGCAAAATGTTGTTCACGAGCATCATAGATTACCCCGCCGACAATTTCAAGATTTTTCTGTACTATTTTCGAAAGAGCTCTGTTATCAAGTTTCTCATAAAAGCCACAGATAATTTCCTTTTTCACTTGGGTTTGTGTTCCTTTTGCAGCACCTTCAGCAGCCTGGTCTACCCATTCTGCTATACTTCTTAGGACATCTCGTCTAGGGCTTCGGATATAATAAGAAACCTTGGCAGAGGTAGGAACCACATTAGGTGCTTCCCCACCATCTTGTATCACATAATGAATGCGTGTAGATGGCAGAACATGTTCACGCATCATGTTTACCATAAAGTCCATCGCTTCCACGGCATCCAGAGCAGAACGCCCCTTTTCTGGATTATTGGCTGCATGGGCAGCAATCCCCTTAAAAGTATAATCAACCATTAATACTGCGGTGCCGCTACCTACATTAACAAAATTATTGGTACCAGGATGCCAATCAAGCATTACATCTACATTATTAAATACTCCTTCACGAGCCATATAAACCTTGCCGCCCCCTCCTTCTTCCGCCGGAGTGCCAAAAAGTTTGATTGTTCCTTGACATCTGGTTTGGGCAAGCCAATGCTTGATTGCTATTGCTCCTGCCATAGAGCCGATGCCGAACACATTATGTCCACAACCGTGTCCACCACCACCCTCCACCAATGGTTTACGAAAACTCACCGTATCTTGAGACAAGCCTGGCAAGGCATCGAATTCTGCCAAAATGCCAATAACAGGACCACCAGAACCGTATGTTGCGACAAAGGCAGTAGGAATACCCGCCACCCCAGACTCAATTTTGAAGCCATTCTCTTTCAAATGTTGCTGTAGGAGTTCGGAACTCTTTACTTCCAAGAAACCTAATTCTGCATTTCTCCATATTGTTTTCTGTAACCGATCATATAGCTCGAATGAAAGATCTAAATGTTGTATGGCAACATTTTTTAAGATGGAAGTTCTATTTTGCGAATAAGTTTGCAAAGGGAAGCTGCATAGACATAAGAGGAATAATATATATCGACTTTTCATTTGAATGATATTAAATTTGTTTTGTTTAATTAGCTAATATTTTTAGGGGGCGAACATGAGCCGAGGCAGTACATTCCATGCACCACGAGTAAAGTCGGGGATTTCCACAGGAATATTTCCTCGTTGTATAGAAAGGCTCGTCAATTCCACCAAAGACGACCATTCTACCGCATCATAAACATCCATATCTAAAGGCAGACCCTGTTGTAAGCAATGAATCAGACGATAGTCCATCATAAAATCCATTCCCTCATGAGCTCCAATCCGTTGCGCCAATTCGCCATTAGACCTGTAAAAAGGGTGTTCATACTTAGCAAAAAACTCGTCCTGCACATTTATTTCCCCCCAACAGTCAACAAAATATTCCATCCTCCCCTGTTCACCTTTCTCTACAAAACCTTTCGTTCCGCTCAACAGATATCGCCTGTTATAAGGGCGAGGACTGGAAATATCATGCTGGACGACAATTGTTTTTCCCTTTAGGGTTCTGATGATTGTTGTATTCATGTTGCCTAATTGGCATTCATCGATTATGTTTCGACCCTCAACTTCTGGATAATTAAACTGCTCGTTGGAAACGGAAACCAGCCAAGACAGCCGATCTCCACGGTGGATATTCATGGCTTGACACAGGGGACCTAAGCCGTGAGTGGGGTAAGGATTACCTGTTGTCAACCAGTGGTCTACATAATCAGGGCGCTTCGCAAAATTAATTTTCCGTAAATCATGGATATAACTACCTTCTGCGTGAGTTACTTCACCGATAATTCCTTTTGAACAAAGGTTTAAGGCTGCCATCTCAAATCTTTCATAACAACAATTCTCAAGCATAATACAATGTCGCCTACACTTTTCTGCTGTGTCCACGACCCGCCAACACTCTTCTATTGTGTTTGCAATAGGCACCTCACAAGCAACATGTTTACCATGCTCCATTGCATAAATAGCTATCTCGGCATGCATCTTGATGTTCGTGCAAATATATACCAAATCAATATCGTTACGCAAACATATCTCTTTCCAGTCATCCGCACAACCATATTCATCAGGTATCGCCTTATGGTGAGCCTCTAAGGTCTGCTTTGCTTCGTCTCTATTTTCCTGATGTAAATCGCATATTACTCTAATATCGACCCCGTTAAGATGCATATAATTCTCCAAAGACTGCTTGCCGCGATGCCCAAGTCCTATGAATGCAATTCTGACTATGGGAATCGGAGCACACTGGAGCAACAGGGCATGAGGGGTTCTATGAGAAACCTGATTATCCATTGTAATTTATATAGTTATTTGAGTTATAATTCTTCTCTGCGAAAAGCTCTTTTACAAAATCTTTTGTCAGTTCACAGACTCTAAATATAAAACCATGCTCTGATAAACATTCTGTAGATTTGGATTTAGGCCAGCTTTTACAAGGAACTCACCTGAAATAGTTTCCCCCTCTGCCCAGAACATTGGAGAGGAATTATTCAGTTCTTTAACCGTATAAGACTTTCTTTCATCCAAACCTCTCAATTTCAAATTATTATAAAACATGGGGCCATTGTACTTTAGTGAGAACATATAGAAAACTGCCCGTTTTTTATCCTTGGATACATACATCAATGAATAGATGCCTGATTCGCTATATGGTGAGGATATTCTATACAAGTCGCCAAACTGGATGATATCTCTAATTTGTTTATACTCTCGAATTGACTTTTTCAACATCTCCGTTTCTTCATTAGTAAGATCAGAAAGCTTCATTTCAAACCCCAGGCGTCCTGTCATTGCCATGTCCATACGAAATTTTGCAGGAATAATTCTTTTGGTATGGCGATTAGGAACATGAGAGAAATGCGCTCCTGTAGCTATAGCTGGGTAGATAAAATTTGTGCCATATTGGATAAATGCCCTGCTAAATGCATCGGTATTGTCGCTTGTCCAGAAATCCTGATGATACCTTAAAGCACCATATTCAACCCTGCCGCCACCAGAGGCACATAACTGAATCATCACTTCTGGATATTTCTTACGAATACGATCATAAACACGATAGAGCCCCTTTATATAGTCTATGAAAAAATGAGACTGGCTGTTTGCATCCATATACGAGGAGCCTATAGACTCAAGATGCCTGTTAGCATCCCATTTCACATATGAGATATTTTTTGATTGACTGAGTACAGTATCAAATGTATGAAAGATGAAGTCTTGAACTGCCGGATTCGACACATCAAGAACCCACTGGTTCCTACGAGTAGGAATACTGCGTCCTTGCGCCTTTACAATCCAATCAGGGTGCAGCTTAGCCAACTCACTTTCTGGGTTGACCATCTCCGGCTCTATCCAGATTCCGAATTTCATTCCCTTGGTTGCAGCATATTCTGCCAAATTATCAAGACCATTAGGAAGTTTTTCTTTGTTAACCTGCCAGTCCCCCAACCCCATCTTTGCATTATTGCGGGGATACTTATTACCAAACCATCCATCGTCAAGGACAAAGATTTCTATGCCCAAATTCGAGGCCCCATCAATCATCTCTTTCAATTTAGCTTCCGTAAAGTCAAAATAAACCCCTTCCCAGCTATTCAGGACGATGGGGCGGATTTGGTCTGGCATATACAGGCCATCTCGCCTTGCCCAGTCATGTATATGCCTACTAATATTGCCTGCCCCATTATTACTATAAGTAAATATCATCATTGGCGTTTGAAATCGTTGCCCTTTCTTCAGATGATACTCTGACGCATACGGATTAATTCCTGCAGAGATATTTAGTACATTAAACTCATCCAACTCAAAGTTTAATTTAAAATTTCCACTCCAGGCCAAGGCTCCTCCTATCACTTCTCCATAATCTTCCGATATTGAATGATCTAATGAAATCAGGAATGACGGATTCTCGCCATGTGTCGTCCGGATACCTTTCTTTGTTTCTATGCTTTTTATCCCATGACTCAGCCTTATCTGATTCATAGACATTTCTGCAGTAGGCGTTCCATAAAAATGAGTAAGAAAATATTTATTAGCTTCAACAGGGAGATAAAACGAATAAAAACTATGTAAGACAATGTTGCCTTTTTCATTATTAATTATCTCGGACGACATCGCATAAACATTTTCCTTTTGATAAGCTTGATAAACAAGTCTCACCTCGAGAAGATGTTTTCTATCTCTCATTAAGATAGTCATCTCCTCTATTCCCTGTTCTTTTTTAATAACTCTCTTTGATTTTTCGTAATACAATTCTGTATTTAGATCGCCATCATAATGAGTAACTCTCAACGCAGGCTCTCTAAAGTTCTTGCCTCCCATAGTGGAATAAGCCTCATTTGGAGTTCCATAATCGGGTACTCTATATATTTCTTTTGATAAAAAAAATGAAGATGTAGATATTCGTTGTCCAAAATAACGATGCAGAAGAGTCCCTTCTTTATTAACTTCAAATATTAAAGATAAATCATTCGTATTTAAAATAAGCAAACTATCATCAGATGTTTGGGCGGGAGCAACTACTCCAAAGATGGAACATAGTAGCATTATTAAAAAAATCTTTGATTTCATAGTTTTTTTCTTATTTACTTTGCTTCTGATTCCTTGGATATATTCTTTCAAATGATGTTGTTGTGTCTTCCTTTAACCATTTATTAAACCACTCCAGATTTTTTGTAAGAATCCGCCTATAAAGCACAGGATCAGTAATACTATGTCCCATCCTCGGATATATTTCCAAAACCGTTGGTATCCCGTATGATTTCAAGGCTTTATAGAATAAAACTGCACCGCTGACTGGACAACGAGGATCTTTATCCCCATGCTGGATTAAAGTTGGAGTTGTTACTTTATTTGTATGATATAAAGGTGAATATTGCAAATGCATCGCCCCATTATCCCACGGATAATCTTCAAATGCCTTATGGAGGATTCTTTCTACTGTCCATAAATTGCCATACATGGCTTCTATACTTGGCAGTCCTGCACCAAATTGAGCAGCTTTGAATCTATTTGTCTTTGTGATGATAGATGGTGTCAAGAAGCCACCATAGCTCCAACCGCAAATTCCCATTTTGGTTTCATCTATATAATTTTGACTAATGAGATAATCTACTCCTCTCATAACATCCCTATAATCTTGTCCCCCCAAATCATAATGTGTCGTTTTGATAAAATCTGGGCCATAATTGGCACTACCACGGAAATTTGGGAACAAAAGAACATATCCTGCTGCGGAAAAAGCCTTCAAGGGGTATTGTTCCCAATCTGGTTGCCAGTCATTTAATTTATGCCAGTTGGGACCTCCGTGTACCACAACAATGAGTGGATATTTTTTCTTGGGGTTAAAACCTGGCGGTTTAATCAACAGGGCTTCTATATTCCACCCTTCACAGGAATATGATATAATCTCTCCATGTTCATTTGCATACTGCTCTACCCCTGGATTGATGTCTGTTATCTTACGAGGGTTCCACCGACAAAGTTCCGAAACATAAACATCAGGTTTTAAATTAACATTTTGCCGGATAAAAGAAACTTTTGTGATTTTTTTATCAAAGCTGGCAATATTATTGCAGTCTTTTCCACAGGTAACATGAGAGACCTTCCCATTTCCCACATCTACCCTAAATAAATTATATCCAACACCCTCTCCATTGACAAACCAAATTTGCTTATCATCTTTTGACCATGTAATATTCTCACCTCCCCGAAAAAAGTCCATTCCATCCGCTATGGTTTTTGACTTGCCATCAACGACAGAAATAATATACATATATAATTGCATATACCGATTATACTCTTTCGACACAGCCGTTTCTGGGGAACGGGCAATAAAGACAAGCTGCTTTCCATTATTTGCCCAAATAAGACTGGCAAGTTGCGGAAAAGCTTGTTCTGTGAGTTTTTTGTTTTTTTCTCCTGGAGAATAGAGCCAAATATTTGCCGGTAAGAAAGGAGTACTCTCATGATAATTTACATAAGCAGCTTGCTCTATACCAGAACAAATATAGGCTATCGTATTATTATTCGGAGCCCATGCAAAGAATCTTACACTATCCCCAAGATTGCTAATGATATGCGCACGCGCTTTTTGCTCTATACCCTTTTTATAGAGATGGGGTATTCCATCACTTCCTTCACTGATATAAGCTATTTCCCTACTATCGTGTGACCATTGAGGAGTTCCCATTAGTACTATACTATCTGTCAACTGGCTAACTAAGCCAGTCGACAGATTCTTTACCCAGACAATCTTTTTACGCGTCCATGTTCTTTCTTCTGGGGACAGTACCTCTCCCCATTCTCTCTTATAGTAATACTCTTCCTTAGAAATAGACAAATCTGTTACATATAGAATCTTGGATCCATCAGGAGCCCACGAATAAACAGTTATATTATTGTCAGAATTAGTTATCCTCTTTGGCTTTCCACCCTGTGGTGCTATTAGCCAAAGCTGACATTTCTTTTCCGAATTGGATAGCGGAGCTAAATAAGCTATATATTTAGAATCTGGCGACCATTGGATGAAACGAGCATTAGGATTTGGCGAACTAACAGCAGAGTGCATTTCTAACTCTATCGACTTTCTTTTCTCTATATTAATCGCATAAAAATGCGACGGCTTTACAGGATAATACCCGTCAGCAGTATAGCCAGTCTGATAAAACACATAATTGCCATCGGGAGATATCGTTGCGGAAACTATCCGCTCTGTATGTAAGATATCATCTATCGTCCATTTTTTTTGTGCAGCAGATGGAGAATTGAAAGACAATACTCCCCCAATAAGCATAAACATGCGATATTGATAATATAGTTTCATAAAATGTTAATACAGATAAAAAGATAGATTTATCGTACTACAAAAGTAGTAGACATCCACAAAACTGGACAAAGGAGATTACCAAAGTTGATGCTGCTATTGCTATCTCAACAAGCAGCTGACAACTACTGGTAATCTTTCCCTTCTATCCAATATGTGATTTTTTAAACTTTTTTTATTACAATCCAAACATGGGTTTACGCGTTTTCCATCTTTCTTTTGTAAAATCAGGGAAGAACTCTGGAGTACTTCCTTTGGCTAATGATGCCTCAGAGAGAGGAATTATCGAACTCCATGTAACTGCATCGTAAATATCAATTGGTGGATACGCACTCTCCCTTACGCTTCTAATATATTCTTTAATCGTGAAGTAGTCAATTCCGCCATGACCTGCATTCTGAGCCTTTGCATAAAAATCTTTCCACAAAGGGTGGTCATACTTTTCCATATAGGCATCATACTCCTTCTCTTTTTCCCACTTGTCTTTCGGTGATTTACCTTCGAAATAGATACCTCGCCCTAAATACAGACCACTCCATATGCCATTTGTTCCTTGAAGAGAATAATCTCTTGAGTAGGGGCGTGGAAGATAATTGTCATAGTTGACAACAATAGTTTCATCCTTGATTGTCTTGATCACTGTCGTTACGACATCCCCTTGCTTGAATTTGTAATTAGCATTAGGATTATTATGTTGTCTGGCAAACTCATTGATTGCTTGTGGCTTCGTAGCCGTCGAGGTCAAATATAAGAATCTGTTGCCCCTGTTAATATTGAACCAGTTGGCAACAGGGCCTATTCCATGCGTTGGGTATTGGTCTGCGTTGCGCAGTGCTGAATACTTCACGAAATGTTCGATTTTGGTTGTTGTATTAACCGGTTTTAACCATTTCTCACTTCCCCATGCGGAATGTCGATAACCACAAGTGGCATGCATAGGAATACCAAACATGCCGTCTCTCAACATCTGCAGGATTGCCATGCATTCTCTATCATAACAGCAGTTTTCCAAGAACATCACATTGGTATGGGTCTCTTCATAAACCTCTACCAACTTCCAACAATCCTCCATTGTCATCGCTGCCGGAACCTCTAATCCAACATATTTCTTTGCACGCATTGCGTCTATAGTCATTGGGACATGCCAATCCCAATTCGCAGCGATGATGACTCCGTCTATGTCTTTCCTGTTTAACAGATCTCTATAAGCATAATCGCTCCCCGTATAAGCCACAGCTTTTTTATGTCCTCCTTTCTCTAAGATTCCTTGTGCCAGATCTATTGCCGACTGACTTACATCGCATATAGCTGTTATAACGACATTCTCTTCTCGAGAGGCTAGATTCATCAGATGGCGGCCTCTCATTCCGACACCAATTACACCGATAGACAATCTTTCCTTGCGCGTAGGAGTTGCTATGTTTCTACTGAAAGCAAACTGCGGATTAAATGCCAATGCGGTTCCAGCAAAGGCTGCAGTCTTTAAAAAATCTCTACGATTTAATTTTTTGTTCATAATATAGTGATTTGTACTTGATGTCTGAAAATTATTTTATAATGACCTTCTTGGAGATATTACCGACTTTCACCAAATAGATACCTTTGGGGAGTTGCACCGATAGCTTATTACTATTAGCTCGTGCTTGATATATAATAGTACCTGCTGGCGAATAAACATAGACTGCGTTTCTTACCAAAGAATGTTTAGATACTACCAGATTTCCATTCTCCTGACCAACAAACAGTTCTTCTGCATTCTGGTCAACAATATTTGTGGCCGGTCCTTCATAATCCCTGACACAGCGAAGAGCATAGGCATTGCTTTTGATGTGAGTGTTGCTGATGAGTACACGGGTATCATTAAATGTTATCGTATGAGCCTTGTTTGCATCACTAGCTTCTCCCACCCAATAAAAGGCTTGTGAGTCCATAACAACGAGACGATCGCCAGTTCTCCGGAGACCTGTAGTCGGGAAATACCGAACGACGGCATCACCCCAATCTCCTATCGTCCAAGCCTTTATTTGATCAATAGTTGCACCATTTGATGGTTTTGCACGGATCTCAAAGGTGTTTATCTCTAAGCCTTCGGCATTATGAAAACTATAATAATAGGCCGTTTCATAAGGGGTTCCCTTAAATCGTAGAGCTACAACTGTAAGCTGATCAACAGACCGGTAATCAGACTTGTAGTTTTGTTTCTGCCCATTACCAAGGATGTCAACATCCGTTTCCGTAAAGTCTGATTCATTCACTTCTCCATATGTAATTTTAAAGGCTATCAGGGATTTTGCTTCTGCAAGTGATGGTAAGTGCCACCCTTTTGGTGCTGGCGATCCGCCATTATTACCCACATAACCATCAACCGTGTAATCATACCCCTCGAAAGTTCCAGCAGGAGGGGCACCATTAGCAACGGTTCTTGCTACCACATCTTCCCATTTCTCGGCTGCCAACCCTCCAGTACACCAATTACCTGCACCATTGAAGTTGTTAAGCAAATGAATATGCCACACTCTGTAGTTTTGTGGTGAACCATCCTCATAAGGACCACCTTGATTAGCCCAATAAAGGACCTCACCTTCGCTAGCTAAGGCTACATTACGACCAAACTGATAGTAATTTCCTCGAGTTATATCTTCATCTCCCGTAGTAAAAGTATTCAATTCACCAACATTATATTGAGCCCAACGCTCCAAAGGATTCACATATTGCTGAGCTTGTCCAGGCATTGCAACAAGCAGAACCATAGATAGAAGTAGAGTATTATTTTCCATAATTATAGTTTTTAGATAGATAGTATAAATTGAATTATAGGATTTTTCTCGTGTTAATTTTCTAAATGGCGGGGGGCCGTATCTGGAACCGCACCCCTCTCCATTATCAGTCACCATACACCTTATTCATCTGAATGAAATACTTGTATGTGAACTTATCAAAATCTATAGTTTTCTTATTGAAAGTCAGCCATGAAATTCCCTTTCCCGGATAGGCAGACCCACCTTCTGCACTCGCATAGACGACAAGATCTCCTTTGATACCAATTACGATAGCGATGTGCCCAGGAAAACCAATTAAATCTCCCACCCTGATTAAGTCTACATTTCCTTTGAGAGCTAGTTCCTTCGTGCTCGGGAAAGTCCTATAGTCATTTGCATAAGTCTTTTCTAATAACGCCACATCTGTTACGGCATTGCCATTAAACAAGCACCAGCCTATATAGGACGAGCAATGCAAGCCATTCTCGTATTCATCTCCAAGATTCTTAATATTTTGGCGTGGGTATCTTGGATGTGTCGGAATCATCTCCCCCCATGGCTTATGCGTTGATCCGTTTTCCACGAACTCATTCAAGAAGAGCCCTTTCTTAGTGTATCGACCTACATAGTCATAGTCATGTGTATCTGTTACTTTCCATTCGTGCCCATAAGGAACCCTACATTTCAAAGACACCAGAAAAGTTGCGGCCGTAACCACCTTGCTTCTTTTTCCATTCACCTTTCCCATTTCCTGAGTGAATGCCGTCTGCAGACTATCTTTCTGCTGTTGAGAGAAAGAATTACTTTGCATCAACGGGCGTGAATCTTTGCTATTGACATAGTCAAATGAGAAATTAATATCAATATCGCCACTTATCGGCGTTGTGGGTGCAGATGGAGTTGGGATCACCATGGGGTCATCTCCGTCACCTCCACACGAGGCAAGCACTAAGGTGCATAATGTGATAACACATATAAAATTTTTCTTTGTTTTCATATTTTTTTAATTTAAGTGACACTATTGCGATTTCAAAGTTTTTTAATCATAGCCTGGGTTTTGCACTAAGGCCAGTGTTCCGTCAGGCCTGATGCTTCGGTCTATTTCCACTTGCGGAATGGGGTATAGCTCATTCTTCCCGCGAACAAAATCACCCTGCAAGTAGAGGTTGTTCGGACTGTTTGTTAATCGGGCACCTTCACGCTTCATGAATGTATCCATATACGATTCCAAATCGAAATCATTACCATCATATCTCAACAGGTCGAAATAGCGATGGTGCTCCATTGCCAACTCTAGTCTTCTTTCAAATCTAACCGCCTTGCGGGCATATGATTTGCCATTCGCTGCAAACTGTCCTGTGTAAAGTCCAATCTTATAGTTGGCGGCATAACTGCTTAAGAAAGTTCCATTAGAATATTTTCTTACGAACCCATCTGGATTTGAAGCCCTCTGGCGGATCAAATTCACATATTCCTCTGCCTTCTCCAGACTGCCCACTTCAACCTCACACTCTGCAGCCCATAACAGAACATCGGCAAAACGAATAGCATCATAAGGTACATTCGTATAATTCGTGCCCTGGCGATCAGACGATACTGTAGCCTTTTCCGCAGCATGCTTGATACTGCTATAAGGGCCTCCATTATTTTGATTCCTTATCCAAGACTTCCCGGGGTGATTGCCCCAATCCAGATAGGGGAGACCTCGTCTACCCACACACCAATCCAAGCGCGGATCCAAGGTTCCTGTATATGGTGTGAATCTTGTCGTCGAGGCTATGCCATAATCATTCTTAATTGGAGTCTCATAATAGTTATCCAACAATGGAAGGCCCGTTGTCTCGTCTGTTTGAAATGCGTCTACCAGATCAAAAGTAGGCTGATACCATCCATATCCTTTGTTGGCGAGTCCGTCATAGGTTCCATTCTGGAAACTCATCGGATTTCCATTTACGCCGTTACTCGTGCCGTCGTTTACAGCCATTTGAACTTCAAACACTGCCTCTGAACCATTTTTGGTTGCCGTACGAAAATTATCCCGGTACTTGGGAAGCAGCTGATATTTCAATCCCTTAGAAGTTTTGCCATTAGCGATTACATCGTCCAGAATTGTCTTTGCCTCACTGAACTTCTTTTGAAACATATAAGTCTTAGCCAACATACACTTAGCAGCCCATTTGTTGATACGCCCCACCTCACTCCATGTCTCCGGCAGGTAGTCCGCGGCATAGATTAAATCCTCTTCTATCTTGCCATAGATGTCTGTTGCCATATTTGAAACGAAGTAATTCTTCTCACCATAGCTGATCGTTTCATCAATCCAGGGTACATTTTTCCATATCACGGCCAACCAGAAATATGTATATGCCCGAATAAACCGCGCTTGTGCAGCGGCGACAGCCTTTTCCGTATCACTCATATCTGTCGCCTTTGGTAAAACTTCAAGTACAGAGTTGCAACGATTAATGAATCCATACAGTGTTTTCCACCGTGTAGCAATCTCACCATAGGTCGGATCTATCAAGAATGCGTCAAAAGCACTTACGCCAGCATTCGATCCCATGCGAGCATCGTCAGAAGCCCAGAAGTTATTCCATACATAATTATCCTCCGAGGCTTTCCCGTCAAGGGTTGCATAGCAACCAATTAACAGTTGATCTATACCCTGTCTGTTTGCCAACACATTTCCATCCACAACTCCATAAGGAGCTATGTCCAGCATATCCTCATTGCATGAAGAAACCAGCAGAGCCATGATCATGAGTCCTAACAGCTTTATTATTCTCTTCATTGTTGTTTATTATTAGGTTGTGATTGGTTGTTTAATAAGTAATGGTAAGTCCAAAGTTTATTTTAGGCTCATTGGTAGGATAAGTTGCTACATCCACACCAAAATTGGCCGGAGACCCGCCACTAATGTCAGGGTCTGCCCCCGAATAGTTAGTGATGGTAAACAAATTACTTGCCTGAAAGTAGATACGCAGATTGGAAATCTGCAACCGACGCATCAGCGAGCTTCCAGGATTGAATGTATAACCCAAGGTCAAGGTCTTCAAGCGGAGATAAGAACCGTCTTCCAAAGCGTATGAGTTAAAAACATTGGTGGTACTGAATGTCTGCACATTTTCTATCTTCGGAACCGTCGTTTTCGTATTCTCCGGTGTCCATGCATTTAACAGTTTTCGGCTCTTATTACCTGTTACATTACTTGCGAAAAATTCTGTTGACATTCTTACTTGATTATAAATAGTGTTTCCTTGTACACCATAGAACTGAGCCGACAAATCAAATCCCTTGTATTGTGTCCCCAAGATAAACCCATAGGTAAAATCTGGGTGTGGGCTACCTAAATACTGGCGGTCTTCCGAGTTGATTTTGTCGTCATCGTTCGTATTTACATACCTAAACCGACCTGGAGCAGCTCCGTCTTGAGTCGGTGCATTATCAACCTCTTCCTGACTGTCGAAAATCTTCATAATTTTATAACCATAAAACATTCCGGTAGGATGTCCCTCCTCATTTCTTGCAGATCCCGAGTTAAAATATCCAGGATCGGGAAGATCTACAATCTTATTCTTGTAATGGGAAATATTGAAAGCTACGGAGTTGTTAAACTCGCCTACACGGAAACGATATCTGGCGGAAAGGTCAAAACCTACATTCTGGATATCACCGATATTAACCGTAGGTGAGGTTACCAAAGCACCGATTACAGACGGCAACGGTTCGGTGAGCAGCAAACCATTGATTCTTTTCTTGTAAATGTCCAGTTGAAGGTCAAACGAATTATTGAATGCTACAACATCCAAGCCTATATTCTGCACTATATCTTCTTCCCAACCTGTTGCAGAGTTACCGATGCGCTGCCGATACATGCCCATTACGACGGAATTACTGGTACCCGAAATATCATAGGCAGAAAGATACAGGCTGCTGGCATAAGTAGAATACTGATTTTGAGCCGCAACATTATTCTGGGAGCCGAGTACGCCATAGCTGGCTCTCAATTTCAAATCGTTAAGCCAAGAGATGCCCTGCATGAATTTCTCCTGTGAGATTCGCCACCCAATGGAGAAAGAGGGGAAAGTTCCAAATCGGTTCTCGGAACCGAAGTATGAAGAGCCATCCCTCCGAATGGTTATACCTACTAGATATTTATCATCATAGCTATAATCCGCACGACCAAAATAAGATAATAGAGCCGTATGACCTATACTACTGGAACCCGGCAACCGCTCTGCACCATTCTGCAAAAAGAGGAAATGTTTATTGTCAGAAAAGAAATCATTAGACTGCCCATTAAGGGTCTTTGAATAGGTCTTAATAGTTTCCATACCGACTAACAAGTCCAATTTGTGCTTTTCAAAACTCTTCTTATAGTTTAATGTGTTGCTAAAAGTAAGAGTAGAACCTTGCAAGGCGTTCACCGAGAGAGAATTGGTCTTCGTACTGCGTTCCGCGTTTTCTGCCTGCGCTCCCTCAAAAGTCTGATAAGTTGTATTATAGTTATTAATACCGAAACTTGTCCTAAATTTCAAGTCTTCAAATAAAGTCGCCTCCGCAAAGATATTACCTATCATATTATATGAGTCGTAGTCAGAATTGGCTGCAGTACGCTTCAAAACAGCTACAGGATTTGAAACTGCTCCTAATTGTGGACCTATCCATGTCCCGCCCCAGTTTCCCATAATGTCATGTACTGGAATAATTGGTAGCAATGTGTACAAGTCTGGTATACGACCATAAGCAGAGCCAGTGGTCATCGGCAGATAGCTTTTATAGAAGAAGTTGAAATTTTCACCCACCTTAATATACTTGCCTATATTGAATTCCGTATTTACACGCATGTTATAGCGTTTCAAGTAGGTCTCAGTAAGAGTTCCGTTTTGGTCAAGATAGCCCAGCGAGAAAAAATAGCGAGCCTTATCGCTGCCTCCAGACACCGAAAGATTATGCTCGTGAAAAAATGCTTGTTTAAAAGCCTCATGGAACCAATCCGTACCCTTCTTATTTACCGCCTGAATCAGATAGTTCGAACCTTTATTAGGATCTTCCCTAAAATAGTTACTTGCAGCCACTTGGGCATCCCCTTCAAACCCCACACCACTGCCAAGAGGTGAATTGTAAAGATAGTCAGGCATACCATTGGCAAATAGTTCATTACCAGGCTGCCCGACATTCAGAATCTGCATATATTCCTCAGAATTGGCCAGATTGAAGACATTGCCATGTAAAGGGAAGGTTATGCCAGCCATACCGTTATAAGTAATCTTCACGGCACCAGAGCTTCCCTTCTTTGTTGTAACCAATATAACACCATTCGAACCGCGTACACCATAGATGGCAGCAACCCGGGCATCCTTTAGCACCTGGATGGATTCTATATCTTGCGCACTGATATTGTTCAGATTGCTTTCTATTCCATCAACGATAATGAGCGGAGTCACGCTTCCAAATGAAGTTACACCACGAATAGCCAAGGTGGACGAACTTCCGGGTAATCCGCTGTTTCTTACATTTACACCCGCAACCTGGCCTTGTAAAGCTTCTCCAGCATTGCTTGCCACCGAGCGTTTCATGTCTTCCATGTTTACTGTTGAAACAGAACCTGTTATATCCACTTTACGCTGGGTTCCATAACCAATCACGACGACATCATTGAGCAAATTTTGTCCTTCGCTCAGTACCACATGAATATTTTTACGACCGCTGACCTTCACTTCCTTTGTCTCATGCCCGACATATGACACCAGCAGTACGGCATTGGTCGGGGCAGATAGTGAGAAATTCCCGTCAAGGTCGGTAACAGCCGCAACCGAAGCATTGTTCTTCATGGTGACTGTGGCCCCAATCAATGGTTCGCCCTGTGCATCCCTCACAGTTCCGCTAATTAAAGAGCCTTGGAGGATGCCTTGCTTCTGCGAAATGGATGTGTTTACGCCTTTCTTAGATATGGTGATATTTCTGTCTTTGACAGTATAAGTGAGCGGCAGGTCTTTAAATACTGCATCGAGCACTTTAGAGATTGTCTTTCCCGACGGCGGTGTAACCATGATACCGTCTATATCAGCATCAACATAGAAGAATAGAAAATTACTCTGCTTCTCTATTGTTCTAAACAAATCGCGAAGGGACATCTTTGTATGCTCTATTTTCAATTTCTGAGTCAGTATTGTCTGTTGAGCATTACCGTTGACTGTCCCAGACAAAACAAGCATACATAAAAATACCATGAATTTCCATGATGCCAACCGCATAAAAGTTAGTGTTTGTTGTTTGTTAATCATTTCTGTTTAGGTTTAGGGGGGTCAATTATTAATAGATTATGATTTTTCCCTTCGCTTTTTTCCATTGGAATCCCACACTACTCTGAATCACATTCAGGGTCTGATGCAAACTTTGGTTATTGGAAAGTGCTCCTGATACGCGCATATCTTTATACTTATCGGCAAGCACAATCTCCACATTATAATGTTCTTCTATGCGAAGAATAAGTTCAGATAGTGGGATAGAAGTATAGCGAGACACATGGTCTTTCCATTCTACGCTCAAACAGGCATCCACTTTCGCATTTTTAATGAATCCTTGTTTAGGATAATAGGTCAATTGCTGGTCTGGCTGCATTAACCGTTCTTGGCCACCACCTTTGAAAAGCACTATTCCCTCTATGAGGGTTGTCGTAATACTTTCAGTTGCATTACAGGCATTGACATTGAATTTTGTCCCCCAGACTTCAACCTCAGAGTTACCTACTTCGACAACAAACCTCTTCTTATTATGTTTCCGTATGTCAAAATAAGCTTCGCCTTCCAGCTTCACCTTGCGGTTATTCGCCACAAAGCGGTCGGAATAAGTCAGTCGGCTGTTCTTGTTCAATACCACTACCGAGCTATCTGGCAACACATAGCGAGCGATATTGTCCTGTGTCAACAACACAAAGTTTTGTGAAGGGTTTAACCCGTTTATCAATGTATAAATTCCTAACGAAAGAATTATCAATACCGACGCCGCTATCGAAAGGAAGACAAGTCTCTTGCGACTCCCGTAGCCGGTTTTATCCTTGTAATTGTCGTCATTCTTTCTCCCGAAGATCATATCCTTGTTCCGATCGAATGATATCTCTGTCGACAGAGCCTCCGCATCTGATGCCACATCCCAAAACTCAGAAAGAACTTCTATATCTCGTTTATGATTAGGACTTTCGTTGACCCACTTTCCAAAGATAATTATCTCATCTAGTGTAGCCTCATGCGACAATACCTTTGCTATTATAGCGTTAATATTTTTGTAGTCCATGGTTTCCTTCATGCTTTTATTTATTAGTCGTCGTTTTCCCGTTTTACCCTTAGTGTATCCCTGGAAAATTATTCCGCTTCAATAGCTTCCCTCATTTTCTTTATTGCCAATGCCATGTGTGCCTCAACTGTCTTGATTGATATATTCAGCATAGCAGCCACCTCTTTATACTTCAGGTTCTCTTCTCTTACCAACTTGAAAACCAACCGACATCGCTCAGGAAGCTGATTAATGGCCGCATATAATCTGTCCATCAGTTCCATCGAGAGGTAGAGAGATTCTGGCGTATCGGTCGTTTTCAGAGTACCAGAGCTCATACTCTCTATATCAGACCCTTCATGGCGAGGCTGCCTCCGTAGTGCGCTGACCGAGATATTCCTTACCATCCCATAAACATATGAATCGAAGTTATGTACTTCCTGCAATCCCTTCCTCCGTTCCCACAGACTCATGAATGAATTCTGAACGATTTCTTCAGCCAGTTGCCGCGACCTCACATAGTAATATGCCAAATCAAAGAGTTTGGAATAATAGGCTATATAAATCTCTTTCAATGCATCCTCGGAGGCATTGAAAGACATCTCGTGGATCAGCAGTTTAAGTTTCTCAGCACTGATTAACATTAGATTCAATAGTCTTTCTTTATTATTAATGTCGCAAAAAAGCAAAAACACCCTTAGCTTCCTGTAGGAAAAAATCCGTTCAGTAATAATTGTACTAGCAGTTAAAGAGTCAACCTGCAAGTGCAATACTACGAACAACATTTATAACTTGCTTGTTTTCAAGTATAAAGATATAAATAAATAACGAGATTAGCAACTTTTACAAATACTTTCTGATTCCTAACTCGCGTATCCCAATATAAAAAATATTTTGAGATAGTGCGGATAGAAGGTATAGAATTTAAGAAAGAATCGAATTTTCCAATAAATAGACGATAGTCGTTGAATGGAATGGAACAGGGATAATATCATGCATGACAAAACTGCTTTACTAAATTCTATCATAGTCCTATCTAATGTAATATTATAAAATTTCACGAAACCATTTACCTAATGTTTCTCGTTTTGAATTTCACCTGAATTTCACAGAAGAACAAATAAAAAGGAGTTGCATTGCTGTAACTCCTTGATTTTCAGTAGTGGACCAGCCAGGGCTTGAACCTGGGACCTCCAGATTATGAGTCTGTTGCTCTAACCAACTGAGCTACAAGTCCTCGCGTGCACGCAGGGTGCTCACTTTCAGGATGCAAAGATACAACCTTTGGGGCGAATTCCCAAATTTTTTCGTAAAAAAAGTAGGTATTGCCCGATAATATAGCTTCATCGAAGACCTCCATTTTCCAAAATAATGGGAACACTGGGCAAAGAACTGTCTTATTTAATAGCTGCATCAAAGGCTTTCCAATGCTCTTCGGTCATACTGAACGGAGTGAACAGACAAACGCCCTTGGCACCAGCTTTCATCGCTCCGGAAACCGCCTCGGATATCTCCGACGGCAGCAAGCCCGAGTTTTCCGGGTCTACGACGCTGGCTTTGTTCCGCCAATCGTGGCAGATAAATAACCCACTATATATCGGAGTCCGGCGATTGGCCACGGCTTTTACTTCTTCTTCCGTAACCTTTCCGACCCATGATGCAGGCTCCATGTAAAAATCATTATAGTTCATGGGAAATACCGCGTCGAGGTTCCACTTGTTCCATTCCTGACGAACCATCCATACGGCATGACTGTAGGGACCCGGAAAAACATCTGCACTTACCTTTTTACCCTCCTTGTGAACGGCTTCGACGATGGCATTTACCAAGTCTGTAATGGCATCACAGCGAAACTGTGCCCATTCTTTGATTTTTGAAGGATCGGTAACCTTGCGAATATTGATGCCCGTTTTTTCCTTAAAAGCCTCCACGCAGTCGTCGCAGTAGCAATAGTCTGCCGCGGCATATTCTCCGTTCATGACAAGTCCATACTTATCCCATAGGCCTTTAGAGAGAATCACATCGGCATAGCGTATATAGTCGAGCTGTATATAGTCTACCTCGGGAATCCGAGCTATTTCCGAAAACTTGTCTATGAGATATCTGCGGACATTTGGATTGCGGGGATCGAGCGTCTTATAATACGGTACATAGGCAGGATGGTCATAGGCCGACTGTCCCAGACGGTTCACCGTATACCAAGCGGAATCCAGACCGCCCTGCACCATCGTCGGAATCCAGGCATGATATTCCAAACCTTGCTTCCTGGCGATCTTGGCTGCCTCGGCAATCTTTCCCTTGTCCATACCTGCATTCACGCACACGCCTACCACGCCATGGCGCTTCCATTCACGGAAGTTTTCCTTCAGCGTCTTTGACGGTTTCCACTCTTGCCATACATAGACAGGCACTTTGGCCGCAGCCGTATGAACAACCGTAAGCAATGCCACCAAGGCCAAGAATTTCTTCATCATAACTATTAGGTTTTCTGCAAATATACACCAAAACCACAGAACCACAAAGGGCTTTTAAGTTAAATAATATTGAATACCGGACATTTCATGCGATTTTGAGTAACTTTGCAATAATCAATCAGCACAGCTTACATGGAAGAAAAACAGATTTTCGAGGCCGACCCACAGACCGGACTCAGCTGGCAAGAGGCGGATGAGAGCCGCAGAACATACGGCAGGAATCTGCTCACGCCGCCCCGCCATGCGTCGCTATGGAAACTCTATCTCGACAAATACCGCGACCCCATCATCCAGATACTACTCGTGGCAGCCGCCATCTCGCTCGTCCTCGCTTTTATCGAGAACGATTTCATAGAGGTTATCGGCATTCTCATTGCTATTTTCCTGGCCACTACCATTGCCTTCTACTTTGAGCGCGATGCCTCCAGAAAGTTCGACATGCTCGCCGCTATGGGTGAGGAACAGTCTGTGAAGGTGAGACGGGAGGGCAAGGTGATGGAAATTCCGAGGAAGGATGTGGTAGTGGGCGACATCGTCCTGATAGAAACGGGCGACGAAGTGCCGGCCGACGGACTTCTTCTGGAATCCGTGAACCTCCAGATTGATGAGTCATCGCTCACGGGTGAGCCTATTGTCGACAAGTTCGCCACACCGCAGTCAACAACCCAAGAAACCACTTATCCGGCCAATATGGCGCTCCGTTCCACCATGGTCATGGGCGGAAGGGGCGTGCTCAGGGTTACAGCCGTAGGCGACAGGACAGAGATAGGCAAAGTGGCCATCAAATCTACGGAGACCATCCACACCAAGACCCCGCTGAATATGCAGCTGGACAAGCTCGCATCGCTCATCTCCAAGATTGGCTCGGGCGTGGCGGTGGCAGCCTTCGTCATCTTTCTCGTACACGACATTCTCACCAACACCATTCTATGGCACGGCGATGACTATATGCTCATGGCAAAAGAAGTGCTCGGATACTTCATGATGGCCGTAACCCTGATTGTCATGGCAGTACCCGAAGGGCTGCCCATGGCCGTAACCCTTGCCCTCGCGCTCAACATGCGCCGCATGCTCAAGTCCAACAATCTGGTGCGCAAGCTCCATGCCTGCGAGACCATGGGAGCCGTAACCGTAATCTGCACCGACAAGACGGGGACGCTCACACAGAACAAGATGAGGGTGGCAGAAGTCGTGGAATACGGCGACACCTCTCTTCTGGCACTCGCCATTGCCGCGAACTCAACGGCAGAGCTTGACGGCGACGACGGCATAGGCAACCCCACGGAAGCCGCCCTGTTGCTCTGGTTGCGGCAGCAAGGCTTCGACTATAGGAAACTCCGGGAGGAAAATCCCGTCTTCCGCCAGGAACCCTTCTCGACGGAAAAGAAGTATATGAGCACCACCATCATGCTCGACGGGAAGGAGGTTACCTTCACCAAGGGAGCTCCCGAGATTCTTTTAGCAGCAAACAGCACGGCTGATAACGACAAAAAGCAAGCCTTCCAACGGTTAGAAGCCTTCCAAAAGGCCGCTATGAGGACGCTGGCCTTCAGCATCGATGGAAAGCTGCAGGCCATAGCCGCTATCAACGACCCCGTGCGCGAGGATGTCCCGAAGGCCGTGAAGAACTGTCAGAATGCAGGAATAGAAATCAAGATTGTAACGGGCGACACCGCCGCCACGGCTGCCGAGATAGGGTACCAGATAGGTATTGTGAATCCAGAGGCCGACTCCGGAAAGGCATATATCACGGGGGTGGAATGGGAAAACCTCTCCGACGAGGAAGCACTCGACCGCTCCCGTTATATAAAGATAATGTCGCGGGCACGCCCCACCGACAAGCAACGCCTGGTGGAGATGCTCCAGAAGCGGGGCGAGATCGTGGCGGTTACGGGCGACGGAACCAACGACGCCCCTGCCCTCCACTATGCCCATGTGGGCCTCTCGTTAGGTTCAGGCACCAGCGTGGCCAAGGAGGCCTCTGACATGACCCTGCTCGACGACTCCTTTGCGTCGATAGCCAATGCCGTGATGTGGGGGCGCTCACTCTATAAGAATATCCAGCGGTTCCTCTTCTTCCAGCTGGTGGTGAATCTCACGGCTCTGCTCCTCGTCCTGGGAGGCTCTGTCATCGGCACCGAGTTGCCGCTTACGGTTACGCAGATACTGTGGGTAAACCTCATTATGGACACCTTCGCCGCCATGGCGCTGGCATCTTTGCCACCCTCTCGGGAGGTGATGAAGGAGAAGCCCCGCAAGCAGGGCGACTTCATCATCACGAAGTCCATGGCTTGGGGCATCGTCTTTGTAGGGCTCGGTTTCTTTGCCGTCCTGCTGCTTTTCCTGATGTGGTGTGAGCGCAATGGCAGCGGCACAGTCGATATCCACGAGCTTACCCTCTTCTTCACCACCTTCGTGATGCTGCAGTTCTGGAACCTCTTCAACGCCAAGACCTTGGGAAGCCGCCATTCGGCATTCCACAATCTGCCGGGCGACCGCGGCATGCTATTCGTCATGCTGCTCATCCTTGCCGGACAGTGGCTCATCGTAACCTTCGGAGGCAAGATGTTCCGCACCGTGCCGCTCTCCCTTGAGGAGTGGCTCATCATCATCGCGGCCACTTCCGCAATCCTGTGGATCGGCGAGCTATACCGGCTCCTTAGCCCCAAAAGAAGAAGAGAGGAGGCCTCCCGATGAATGTCCCTGCACAGCCATGCGTGGCCACGATAGGCTTCTTCGACGGCGTTCATCGCGGACACAGGTTCCTGATAGACCATGTCAGGGCCGAGGCCGGGAGAGCGGGAATGGCTTCCATGGTCATCACTTTCGACGAGCACCCTCGCCGGGTGCTGCAAAGTGATTTCCAGCCCGACCTGCTCTGCACGCCTGAATCCAAGCAGGCACTCCTCTTGGAAACGGGAATCGACCGCCTCGAGGTCCTTCATTTCGACAAGGAGATGTCGCAACTCACCGCACGGGAATTCATGAAGCAGATTCTGCGAGACAGGCTCCATGTACGCAAACTCGTCATTGGCTACGACAACCGGTTCGGCCATAACCGCAGCGAGGGCTTCGACGACTATGTGCGCTACGGACAGGAACTCGGCATCGATGTCATTCACAACGAGGCCTTTACCATTGACGGCGAGCAGGTGAGTTCGTCGGCCATCCGTCGCATGATAAGCCGGGGAGACATCGAGAAGGGCAATCGCTTTCTGGGTTATCCCTACACCCTCACAGGCAAGGTGGTTGGCGGCCATCGGGAAGGCCGCAAGCTGGGCTTCCCCACGGCCAATCTTAGTCTCACGAATCATACTCTGCTCGTTCCGGCACCCGGCGTCTACGCCGTAAGGGCACGCCTGAACGAAAGCCCGGCATGGCACAGAGGCATGACGAACATAGGCACCCGCCCCACCTTCGGCGGCACCGAGACCACCTTAGAAACCCATATCTTCGACTTCGGGGAGGATATCTACGGCCAGATTCTGCAGATAAGCTTCGTGCAGCGCATACGCGAAGAACAAAAGTTCGACACCCCCAATGCGCTTAAGGCACAGCTCGAACACGACAAACAACAGATAGAACAACGATTCGAAAAACTTTCCGACAATGAGTAATACCACCAAGGCGTGGACAGACGCCATTCTCTATCTCATCGTTTTCATATTCATACAGGCAGCAACGATGTGTATCGTCGGTTTCGTCGCCAACATTGCCACGGGCGTACCGCTGGAATATGCCTGGAGAGGGACAGCCGCCGTGAGTGAGCAGCGGAACACCTCGGTGCTCGTGCTCTCGTCGGCATTGGGTGCCATACTCACCATCAGCGTCTTCCTATGGCGCAAGTGGGCTCCGTTCTCACGGGAATATATCCGCACGCGACCTTGGAGCGTGCTCTTCTGGGTCGTCTTCCTCGCCCTCGGAACCATACTGCCCTCGGAGTGGATGATCGAGAAACTGGAGCTGAACTTCCCCATGTTCCGTGTCGATGAGTCGCAGTTTGAGAATCTCATCACGCTGATGAAGACTCCCTTCGGCTATCTCATCGTGGGAATCCTGGCACCCGTCTGCGAGGAAATGGTGTTCCGCGGAGCCATCCTGCGCTCCCTGCAGAAGAGCTTCAGTAAGAAGATGCACTGGTGGCCGATTGTCTTCAGCGCCCTCATCTTCGGCATCGCACACGGCCATCTGCTTGCGGGTTTCCACGCCTTCCTCGTCGGCCTGCTGCTCGGCTGGATGTATTACCGCACCAACAGCATCCTGCCCGGCATCGTATTCCACTGGATGAACAACACCGTTGCCTTTCTCATGATCAAGATGATGCCGCAGATGGCCGACGGAAAGCTTATAGACCTCTTCCACGGCGACGACCGTCTGATGGCAGGAGGGTTGTTTTTCTCGCTCTGCATCTTCATCCCCTCACTGCTACAGCTCTGCAGTAAACTGAAGAGATAAGGGACTGCGGCTGCCAAAAGAAACCGGCCTGCGGAAGAATCCGCAGGCCGGTCAATTCATGGGATGTAAGCTGTCGCGGCAAGGCTGCCTACTTCTCCTCGCACTGGCAACCACTCTTGTCGCGGCGGGTGCCGTAAGCCACGAGCATCCAGAGCATCTTCTCCTGTCCCTTGAGATAGTCGCTCATGAGCGAAACCGTAACCTCGTCGCCGGCCTCGGAAGCCAGACTCAGCACCTCGCGCTCCTTGGCAATAAGCGCCTTGAGCCATCCGAGCAGGGCCTCGCGGGCCTCACGACCGCGCTCTACGGAAGCCAGTTCCTTGATTTCTGCCACCTTCAGATACTCGCTGAAGCGGCTCTCGGGCGTCGCGCCCAGCTGCAGGATGCGCTCTGCCAGCTCGTCTATCTTCTCTGCCGCATCGTTGTAAAGCTCCTCATATTTCGCATGCATGACGAAGAAACTCTTGCCCCGCACATTCCAATGGAAGCCGCGCAGATTGGTATAATACACCTGGAAGTCGGCCAGCAACTGCGACAAACCGCCTACAACATTCTTAACCTTGTTCTCATCTAAACCTAAAAAATCTAATGTTCTCATTTTTCCTTTCCTTTCTTTTCGTTTTATGTTTATGTTCTTATTTTCTTTTCTCTGATGCAAAGATAGCTTGCTTATCGGAAATGTGCAACTGATAAAATCTATGGCGACATTCACTTTTTCTATCAAGGTATATAAACCTGCTGATTTTCAACACTATGCACCATGCAAGATGATTGTCAGAAAGTTGAACGGGAAGGGTCTCCGCCAGAAGGATTAGCCGTCATTAGCAACAGTTTCAATGGTTGAAACACTTTGTTTCAACAACAGAAACATCTTGTTTCAACGGCTGAAACAACCATCGGAAGTAATGAATGGAGATGCATGCAGACGGAAACAGGCTTGCTGTCGGCCTGCAATAGGCATTCTTTAAGCCTCGCAAAAGGAAATCTTTTGCATTTCCCCTGCCTGCTCCATGAAATCTTCTGTCGGTCAATTTGTGTCAAAGAATATCACCTCCACGCCCATTGACTTGGGTTGCCCACAATAATCGGCAAGGTCTTCCAGCTCCGCAGGGCAGACAAAAGTAAAGTCGGCCGGATAGAGGAAGAACCTTTGCTTTTTTATTGAGTTATTTCAGTCTGCTCTCCACGACCTTCCAGTCGATGATTTCCCACACGGCCTCCACATGGTCCGCCCTCCGATTCTGGTAGTCGAGGTAATAGGCATGCTCCCACACATCGATTCCCATCAGCGGGTTCAGCCCGCTGCGCAGCGGATTTCCACCGTTGGCCTCCTTGGTAATGACGAGTTTGCCGCTCTCGTCCTGCGACAGCCAGGCCCAGCCGGAGCCGAAGAGCGAGGTGGCCGCCTGGGCAAACTGCTTCTTGAAGGCCTCGAAACTGCCGAAGTCGGAATTGATGGCAGCCGCAATCCTGCCCGTGGGCACATTGTCCTTGCGTGGCGAGCGGAACTGCAGGAAGTAGAACTTATGGTTGAGAGCCTGTCCTGCATTGTTGTACATAGGCCCTTCGGGAACCGTCCGCACCAAGTCTTCGAGACTCTTGCCCGCAAACTCCGTGCCCTCTACGAGCTTATTGATGGTATTCACATAACCCTGCAGATGCTTGCCATAATGGAAGCTGATGGTCTGTTCACTAATAACTGGCTCCAGCGCATTGGGCGCATAAGGGAGCACCGGCATTGGTATATTCATAATCTTCTCGTTTTTTGAAAGGTTATTACTCATCATCATATTCGTTTGCAAAATTAGGGAGAAAAGACTCCCCAGAAGAATTGTACTCATAATCGTGATGTTCTTTAGAAATTATTATAATGTTGTTTGATGTTTACAAAGATAAGGAGAAAGAAGCCGCATGCAAAGAGAAAATTTCTATCAGCACATAGAGAAAAACTATTAGGGACGGTAAAGACTCCTGCACACGGGCATTCTTCCCGAAGATGAATTTTGGCAAAAAGATGGAGAAAGATGATTATTTTCCAGAAAAAAAGAAGTAACTTTGCCCGAAAAGGATACATTCCCATGACGCTGCAACAATTAGAATACATCATTGCCGTATATCGGCACAAGCACTTTGCCAAAGCGGCAGAGCAATGCAATGTTACCCAGCCCACCCTCAGCTCCATGATACAGAAACTGGAGGAAGAACTGGGAGTGAAGATATTCGACCGCAAGACGCAGCCCATAAGACCCACGCCAATCGGACAGAGCATCATAGAGCAAGCCTGGAAGGTGCTCGTGAGAGCACGCAAGATAAGGGAAATCGTGGAGGAAGACAGGCTTTCGCTGCTGGGAACCTTCAACATCGGCATCCTGCCCACCATTGCCCCTTATCTCATTCCTCGCTTCTTCCCGCAGCTCATGCGGCAACACCCCGACATGGACATACGGATCAGCGAAATGCAGACCGAAGACATAAAGAAGGCTCTGCGCCATGGAGACATCGACGCAGGAATCCTCGCCATGACCGACGGGCTGGACGACTTCTACTGCGAACCGCTCTTCTATGAGCAGTTCTTTGCCTATGTGGCGAAAGACGACCCCTTGTACAATAATAAAGTGATACGCACCATCGACCTGACGGGGGAGTACCTGTGGCTTTTGGACGAGGGACACTGTTTCCGCGACCAACTCGTGAAGTTCTGTCAGCTCAAGGCCGCCAGTCGCAGCAAGAAGGCCTACAGCCTTGGAAGCATAGAAACTTTCATGCGCATCGTGGAGAGCGGCAAGGGAGTAACCTTCATTCCGGAACTCGCCTTGTTGCAGCTCAACGAAGAGCAGACCCGGCTCGTGAGGCCTTTCGCTATCCCCGTGCCCACGCGAAGGATTGTCATGATGACGAACAAGAACTTCATCCGGAAGACCTTGCGCCAGCTGCTTGTGGAGGAAATCAAGAAAGCCGTGCCCGCTTCCATGCTCAGACTGGGGCAGGCGCAGCAGCAGGTATGACCCGGAAATATCAGGGTTATTCCCCATAAACGCTGGCTATCCCGGCAACCCAAGGCGGCTGACACATTTTCTGTTTTGCTTATTCCATATTCTGGCTGACAGCTACAAAATAAACGAGGGGCCGGAACTCCGACCCCTCTTCTTCGTTAGTATGTTATGAAAAATTTGAGAGAATTTGAAGCTTCACAGCCTCGTTTGCTTGTTTTACTAAACATTATAGAGAAAGCATAGAAATTGTCTACTTCAATAAGGACTGCTCCTGCACTTGCACAGGCTCGATGCGACTCTGCTTGAGTGTATCCATCGTTGCGCTGTCGCCCATTGCAACCGATGTGCCGTGCTTAATGACTTGATAACTATCACCCGTGGCACCGATCTTATTAGCCTGATCGTTGGTCATTGATATATGCATGGCATTGCCAAGCGTAAGCACGATGGCCACCACGGCCGCAGCCTTGAAGAGCGGCATAAGCCGCTGTGGCATGGTGATAACGCGCGCCTTGACAGGAGCAGGCTCCTCTATCATCTTGAGCACACGCTCATCAAAGTCATCGGATAATACATCATTCCTCACCTCGATCTGTTCGTAAGTGAACAGGTCTTTATAGCGCAGGAGCCCGGCAGGAACATCCTTTTGCGAGAAGAATGCACGAAGTATCTCCTCTTCTTCAAGAGTAGTCTCGCACATCCAGTAGCGCTCGAGTAATTGTTGAATGTATTTATAGTCCATAATTATCAAATTCTTTAAATTTGGTCTTTATCGCCTGCCTTGCCCTGAAGATGTTGACTTTTACTTGTTCTTCAGTAATGCCAAGGATTTCGGCAATCTCCCTGTAAGGCTTTCCTTCGAAATCTCGCAACTGCATGCAGGAGCGCTGCTTCTCCGGAAGTGAGTCTACGAGCTTTCTCACCAGTTCGACCCTGTCTTTCTGGATCATCTGCTCATAAGGATTATATGCGGCATCCGGCGTTTCAAACGGAACGGCATCGAGTGATCCATTCTGGTTCTCAGCCTTCTTGATGCGGTCGAGGGCAAGGTTTCTGCATATTGTCATGCTGAACGCTTCTATGGAATCTATATCATCCCAGCCGTCGCGCCTGTCCCAGACCTTAATCAGCGTGTCCTGTACGATGTCCTCAGCCTCTGCAGTATTGAGAGTTATGCGGAGAGCTAACCGATAAAGAGCATTCTTCAGCGGCAACACATCGTTACGGAAACTGATTTTTTTCATCTGCCTCTCTGTTTGAATTGACGACTAAGATGGGCGAAAGTTACAGGAAAACTAAAATTTAACACTCTTTTCCAGACTGGTTTTTGTTCGAGGCGCCTTGCCTTTCGCTTTCTCCGTTTAATTCTATCTTTCGAGATGCCCGGTAAACGAAGCCTCTCCTTTATCTTTTAATGATGGTTCCTTGCTCACCGTTCATCGTTTCGGCTTTGGTAATTATAACGCGGCTCACACCTGCATCTATAGCGGCAAGAGCATTCTCAATCTTGGGAATCATGCCACCGGCAATAATACCCTCGGCCATATACTTGTAGAAATCAGCATGCGTGATAATGGGAATCACGCTGTCGGCATCATCCGGATTACGAAGCACCCCGTTTTCTTCGAATGTAAATATAAGCGTTACATCAAAGTAGGTAGCGAGTGCCTTTGCCGTTTCTGCGGCAATGGTATCCGCATTCGTGTTGAGGAGCTGTCCCTTGCCATCGTGCGTTAATGGTGCCATGACTGGCGTAACTCCCATTTCAACAAGTCGGCTCAGGCTTTCTCCATCCACCTGGTCGACATCTCCCACGAGGCCAAAGTCAACGCCATCCTTAACAGGACGCTTGTGAGCACGGATGACATCCATGTCGGCTCCCGTAAGCCCGAGAGCGTTAATCCCCCTCGCCTGAAGGCCGGCCACCATATTTTTGTTGACGAGTCCGCCATATACCATAGTTACAATCTCAAGCATAGCAGCATCCGTGATACGGCGGCCGTTCACCATCTTGCTCTCAATGCCAAGGGCTGCGGCTATCTTTGTCGCCCTGCGACCCCCTCCGTGCACCAATACTTTCCGTCCCGGAATGGCTGCAAAGTTATCAAGCAAGAGCTTCAAGCACTGTTCGTCCTCTACTACGGCACCTCCCACCTTAACGACGGTAAGAACTTCCCTATGCACTTCTTTTAGAGACTCCCGACTATTGGTATTGTCCATTGGCACTCCATCCATACTTAATTATTCCAGATAAGTGTATCCGTACAGTCCGCTGCGATAGTTGCTAAGGAATTCCTTGCCTTCTTCCAATGAAATCTTGCCCTGCTTCACACTTTTGGTTACCCAGACCTCCAGCTGACGAACCAGTCTCTTCGGATTATACTGTACATAGTCAAGCACTTCCTCTACGGTCTCCCCATCAAAAATCTGGTCGATATGATATGCTCCGTCCTTGACGCTGATGTGCGCAGCCGTAGTGTCGCCAAACAAATTGTGCATGTCTCCTAAGATTTCCTGATAAGCACCTACGAGGAACACGCCCAGATAATAAGGCTCGTTCTTCAAAAGGCGGTGCAGCGGCAACACATGGGTGATGTGCCCGTTCGTAACGAAATTAGCTATCTTGCCGTCTGAATCACAGGTGATGTCCTGAATTGTCGCATTACGCGTGGGTCTTTCATCGAGTCGTTGGAGCGGCATGATGGGAAAAATCTGGTCGATAGCCCATGCGTCAGGCAGGCTTTGGAAAAGCGAGAAGTTGCAGAAATACTTGTCGGCAAGCAACTTGTCCAGACCACGAAGCTCTTCCGGAACATGTTTGAGCGACTTTGCAAGGCAGTTTATCTCATGACACACGCTCCAGTACATGCTCTCGATTTCTGCGCGTGTCTTCAAATCTACGATGCCGTGGGCAAAAAGTTCAAGTGCCTCATCGCGAATCTGCTCCGCATCGTGCCAGTCCTCAAGCATAGAGCGTGGGCTCAGATTATCCCAGATTTCATAAAGGTCTTTCACCAGCTGGTGATCGGTTTCCTTGGCTTCAAACTCCTCGGGCATTTCCGGAAGGCTCGCAGTTTCCAGAACATCGATGACGAGCACAGAGTGGTGGGCGGCCAGAGAGCGCCCGCTTTCGGTAATGATATTAGGATGCTGAATGCCATTCTTATTGGCCGCATCGACAAAAGTGTAAATACAATCATTAATATACTCCTGGATGGAATAGTTCACGGAACTCTCACTGGAAGAAGAGCGGGTTCCGTCATAGTCTACGCCAAGTCCGCCTCCACAATCCACAAAGTCCACATTATAACCCATCTTGTGAAGATTGATATAAAACTGAGCTGCTTCACGCAAGGCCGTCTGTATACGGCGAATCTTGGTAATCTGGCTACCTATGTGAAAATGGATAAGACGCAGGCAGTCGTGCATGCCCTTTTCGTCCAATATCTGAAGAGCCTTGAGGAGTTCCGAACTCGTCAGCCCGAACTTAGACGCATCACCTCCGCTTTCGGCCCACTTGCCGGAACCGCTTGACGCAAGCTTGATACGGATTCCAAGATTTGGCATCACATTCAACTTCTTGGCTGCCTTGGCAATAATATCTATCTCATTGAGCTTCTCAACGACGATAAAGATGCGTTTCCCCATCTTCTGGGCAAGAAGTGCAAGCTCTATGTAGCTCTGATCCTTATATCCGTTACATATAATGAGTGAATCGCTCTGGCATTGCACGGCAATTACCGCATGAAGTTCCGGCTTGGAGCCTGCCTCCAAACCGAGATTGAATTTGCGCCCATGGGTGATCATTTCCTCTACCACGGGCTGCATCTGATTCACTTTAACCGGATAGATGATGAAACTCTCGCCCTTGTAGCCATATTCCTTCGCAGCTTTCTCAAAACAACTGGAATTCTTTTCTATACGGTTATCGAGAATGTCGGGAAAACGCAACAGGACTGGAGGAGTAACATCACGAAGGGTGAGTTCATCCATTACCTCCTTAAGATCTATCTGAACTCCATCCTTGGAAGGTGTTACATAGACATCACCTTTCTCGTTAATACCAAAATACGAGGTGCCCCATCCAGAGATATTATATAGCTCTTTCGCATCATCGATTGTCCATTTCTTCATATATTCAACAGTTCTCTAAGTTTGGTTACCGTAATACTAATTTTATCAAAGTTATCCATCAGGCTCACATCCAGCGTATAGCGCGCCTTGGAGTAATATTGTTCTCGCCGCACGAGTTGTTCTCGTATATAGTCTTTCGTCTCCTGGGGAGTCTTATCAAGGAGTAAAGGCCGCACCGACTTTCCCATTTTCAAATGTTGATAAAGTACTTCTGGACAGGCTTTGAGATATACCGTCTGTCCTTTTTCGTTCATATAGTCGACATTATCAAAGAAGCACGGAGTCCCACCGCCACAGCTGAGGATGACATTTTCAAACTCTGCGACTTCATGGAGCATATTGCGCTCTATCTTCCGGAAACCTTCCTCGCCACGCTCATCAAAGATTTGCTTCACCGTACGGTGCATGCGCGTCTCGATATACCAATCGAGATCATAGAAGGGAACCTTAATCTCCTTCGAAAGTGCCTTCCCGAGAGTTGTCTTTCCGGCACCCATATATCCAATGAGAATGATGCGTATCATGAGCAACAGGAGCAGGAGAGCCCTGCCGGAATGACTTTCCAAAGGGTTCCAAAGCTCTTTCGTGATTTTATCTTTTCTTGTGTGCCTTAGGTTCCGGAGCTTTCTCCACGATTTCCTTACATTCCTCGTAAGTAAGCTCTGCCGCTTTTTCATGCAGGGCCTTAGGCATGCGGTAGTTCTTACCGGCATAAGCGATGTAGGGGCCGAACCGTCCGTTCAACACCTCCATATTCGAATCTTCCTCGAAACTCTTGATATGGCGCTGCCTTTCCTGCTCATCCCTTGCCTCTATGAGCTTGACTGCATCTTCAAGCGTGATGATAAGCGGGTCTTGGTCTTTCGGAATTGACACATATCTCTTGTTGTGAAGAATATAGGGGCCAAAACGACCGGCACCAATCGTAACGGTCTTGCCCTCATATTTACCTATCTCACGCGGCAACTGGAAAAGCACGAGTGCCTCGTCGAGCGTGATAGTCTCGATGCTCTTGTCGGCAGGCAGCTGTGAGAAGCGCGGTTTCTCCTTGTCATCGGCAGAACCTATTTGCGCAACAGGCCCAAATCGACCAATCTTCACGAATACCGGTTTGCCGCTCTTGGGGTCTATGCCGAGCTCGCGTTCTCCTGTCTTATGCTCAGAACGGGATTCCATCACCTCCTTTACGGAAGGTTCAAAACCTTTGTCAAAAGCCTTCATCATTTTGCTCCATTCCTCTTTCCCTTCGGCAATCTTATCAAATTGCGCTTCCACCTTGGCCGTGAAGTTATAATCCATGATTTCCGGGAAGTTCTGCATGAGGAAGTCGTTGACCACGATACCTATATCAGTAGGAATCAGTTTGCCAGTCTCCTTACCGATGGTTTCCTTTTTATTCTTGGTGCTTACCTTGATGCCCTTAAGGGTATCTACGATATAGAGATGCTCCTCGCCTTTCTTATTTCCCTTCTGCACATATTCACGCTGCTGAATCGTAGAAATTGTCGGGGCGTAGGTAGAAGGACGCCCGATACCAAGTTCCTCGAGTTTCTTGACGAGCGAAGCTTCTGTATAACGCTGTGGAGCCATCGAGAACCGCTCGGTGGAAGTGATTTCACGCCGTTCCAGAACATCACCAGCCTTTAAATCCGGCAATATATTGAGTGATTCTTCAGAGTCATTTTCCTCATCATCGGTAGACTCACGATACACCTTGAGGAAGCCGTCGAAAGTGATAACCTCACCATTAGCCATGAACTTCTCTTCTTCCCCGTCGATATCGATGGTTATCGTAGTCTTCTCAATTTCTGCCTCAGCCATCTGCGAGGCAGCGGTACGCTTCCAGATAAGGTCGTATAGCCGGCGTTCCTGGGCATTTCCCTCAATGGCCGTATTAGCCATAAAGGTCGGCCGAATGGCCTCATGAGCTTCCTGGGCACCCTTTGAGTGGGTCTGGAAGTTACGAGGGCGGCTGTACTCTGTTCCGAAGAGTCTGCTGATTTCTTCCTTGCTTGTCCCGATAGCGAGCTTGGAAAGATTCACGCTATCAGTACGCATATAGGTAATCAAACCGTTCTCGTAGAGGTGCTGAGCCACCATCATGGTCTGGGTAACGGTAAATCCGAGCTTGCGGGCGGCCTCCTGTTGTAAAGTGGAGGTCGTGAAAGGAGGAGCCGGCATACGCTTCAGTGGTTTCTTTACGATATTGCCGACGGTGAAGTCGGCACTCTTGCACCTATCAAGAAAGGCCAAGGCCTCTTCGTGGGTGCTGAAACGGCGGTCGAGTTCAGCTTTCACTTCTGACTTGGACCCATCAGGATTCTCAAGCCCGAAGATGGCATTGATGCGATAGTAAGGCTCGCTCTTGAAGCCCTGAATCTCACGCTCACGCTCCACAATCAGACGAACGGCCACACTCTGCACGCGACCGGCGGACAGTGCCGGCTTGACCTTGCGCCACAACACAGGTGATAGCTTGAAGCCAACAATGCGATCGAGCACCCTGCGAGCTTGCTGCGCATTCACTAGATTCATATCCAAACGACGGGGATGCCCAATAGCCTCCACAATGGCAGGCTTCGTTATTTCATGGAAAACAATACGGCTGGTCTTGTCTTCGTCCAATCCGAGCACCTCGCACAGATGCCACGAGATGGCCTCTCCCTCACGGTCTTCATCGGAAGCGAGCCAAACTTTCTTGGCAGCCTTCACATTCTTCTTCAGTTCGCTCACGAGTTTCCTCTTCTCCTCGGGAATCTCGTAGTGAGGCTCCATCGTCTTTTCGTCTATGCTCAACTCTCTTTTCTTCAGGTCTCTGATATGTCCGAAACTTGACATTACCTTAAAGTCCTTACCAAGGAATTTCTCTATGGTCTTTGCCTTGGCAGGGCTCTCTACTATAACTAAATTTTCTTGCATGGTCGCGAATAACTTATATTTGGAGCGCAAATGTAAGCAAACTTTTAGTTTATACCTTATTATATATGGAAAATTTTTGTTTTTTTAAGGAAAACAGATAGGATTTCCATCCCGGAATACGGCAAATTACATTTTTTCTATTTCCTCTACCTCCTGGGAACTTTAATTTCAGAAAACCAAAAAGGTGGCTTCCCTGCATTCCTGTTTGCCGTTAACGGTGCATAGGAAGCCATCCTTTTACTCGTTTCCCATCTGTTTCTACAATCCACTCCTATATCTTTCCAGGAATTGCCGGAGTCCGTTGCGTATGGAATGCAGGCCAAACAGCTCGGGGCGAATATCCTTGGTGGATACCCAGAGGATTTCCGCCGCGTCGTCGGAAGCTTTGAGCGGTGAGAAATCATCCACCCTGCAAAGGTAGAACTGGTCGAGAGTAGGAATATCAATACCGCCATAGGAGTACTTGTTCGGGCAACTGAAGAGATACTCCGCCTCTCCTACCAAAAGCCCGGTTTCCTCCATAACCTCTCGCTTCACTCCCTCCTCAGCAGTCTCATTCTCGTCGGCGAATCCACCGGGAAGGTCATAGGTTCCCCGCGCCGGCTCTTTCTTTCGAAGCACAACAAGCACTTCGTCTCGTTCGTTCACGATGAACGCGGCATTGGCGGCACTCGGATTCACGAAATACTCGAAACCGCAGCTCCCGCAAAGCAGGCTTTTCCCCGAATTCGGGGAAAAGCTACTACTCCCGCAGACCGGGCAAAACTTGAACTTTTCTAATATTTTCATCTTCTAAAAGACTTCCATGCGATGGCGTGAACTGCCCCTGTCTATTTCCTCAACTGTAGCTTCATCGGGCCCACCAAACCGGCAGGAATCAGCGGACTCTTGGCATCGTAGAACTTAAACGAGGTATAGGTATAGCGGCGTTTACAGTCAGGCTGCTGATCGCCGATGATGCGGTTTCGCCACAAGCTCGTTACCGCAATCTCCACTTGGTTATCACCTTTCTTCAAGGCATCGGTGATATCTACGGAATAAGGCGGTTTCCACTGCCACCCGAAGTTCTTTCCATTCACCTTCACCCCGGCAAGATAATACACCGTGCCCAAATCCAGGAGAATCCGGCCTTGCTTAAGTTCTTTCTTCGAAAGCTTGAAATGATTGGTATACACGGCCGTTCCTCCGAAATACTTGATTCCGGCATCGCTTGATTCCGTATAAGACTTCAGGCTATCGGTGGTAATCATCTCCGGCGCACCGAGGTTTTTCTGGAACAGAACGGTCCAAGGGCCGTCAATGGTTTTCAGGTGCGAGAGAGTCGTCTCCGGCAGTTTCTGAATGGCATGATGGTCCACCTCTCCCTGGAATACCACGAACACGGCATCGCCCGGCGTCAGATTCAGTTCTACTATAGAGTTTTCATCGGTAATACGGTAGTTCACTTCTTCGGTCTCACCCGTCTCCGGGCGCCACACCATCGGTTTCAAGCCGCGCACATTGAAGGTTGCGTTCATCTTGCAACCGTGGAAAGAGCGATTGTTTATCCAATATATCTCGGCATCAGGAGTCGTACGGTGCACAAAGCGCAGGCTGTCCATGTCTTCGGCCTCAAAGTCGGGAGCCACCCCGATTGCCTTGAGCACATCGCCGACCGACATACCCGTATAGATATTCTTGCGCCCCGTGTTCCAAATATCGTCCACAAGGCGTTTCCATTCTTCCTTCGAATCACTCAAAGAGGGGCATACGGTAGGTCGTTCCCCGCAGACAGGCGCTCCTTTTCTTACCATTTCATCGAGTTTCCTAAGAGCCTGGACGGTCATCCTCGTTGTATTCTTGTCGAGCATGAGCAACCTGTATTTCATGCCCGAGGGAGCCACAAAGTCATGCCCGTCATACGAAAGCAGGTCAACAAGTGCCGTGGTATTCACATAGTCGTAGCTGTAAGAGGGCGGAACGGCCGGCAAGTCATTATTGAAACAAGCCGTTACATTGGTGTCCTCACCATAGTAGCAAGCCACATCCGCCACATACTGCCCCTGCGAGAGCATGTAACTGGTGCGTGCGAGGTAGTCGGTCCACGGCTTTGCCTGTTCTGCCCATGTCTCAAAACGATGGAACCATTGACCGTATACCTCCAGACCTTGTCCCGGAATCTTGTCGTCCACGGGCTGATGGGCACTCTCATGGATGACCACCCGGTTCAGTCCGCTGGCAAACTCGAGGTCTATCACCCGCTTCAAGATGCTTGGATAGAGTGAATAAGCCAACCCGATACCGTCGTTTCCATTCGCCGTCAGCGACTCGGCAGCCACGAGGTTCTGCCCCCAGAGGTGTGCCACGGAGGCCGACTCATGGATATCGGCCTGCTTCCCGTTCTCGGTCTTGTCCTTGAAATCCATCAGCCTGACACTCGACCACATGGCTCCCATCGGAATATCGGCGTTCTTCTTCACATCCATTCCGTCTGCGAGGAAGGGACGCGAGGACTCATGGCTTTCCATGTAGGTCTTTATTCCACGCCGGTGAAGTATTTCCCTGGCCTTGCCGTACTGGTTTTCCTGAATAAGCTCGCACAGGGTCTTGCGCCAGTCGAAAAGGAAGCGGTCGGTCTGCTCGGCGTCTCCCATAATCTGTCCTGCCAACGCAGGCATCCACGGAGTCAGCTCATAGCCGCGCCGACGCTTGAATTCTTCCTTTATTTTCGGGGTCCATGTGCAGATTCCAGCCTCATAGCTGTCGAACATCATGTGCTCGATACCGTCTTTGCCCATTCTGTTTCCCGAGGCATCCTGGTAGATGTCCACGAGATGTTCGAGATAACGGCCCACGGCATCGGCATCCAGTTTGTCCACTTCAAGCCCTGTCGCCTCCGGTGAGGCGGGATGGTTCTGCTTCCCGGTGAGGGAGTAGCCGAAGCGGTAGATGCGCCATTTACCCTTGGGTGCCTTCCATACAAGCTGTCCGTTGGCGTCTATCTTGTCGGTCAGGTCGACCACTTCTGCCAGCTGGGGTTCCTTGTCGCTGCTCACGGTAGGGCCTTTCGCTATATTCGAGGGCGTCCCGAAACCGGCCTTATCGGCCGCGCGGTTCACCTTGTTGACGGTGTAAAGGCGCAGTTCGCTTACCGCAATCGGCCGTTTCTGATTCTCGAAGCATACACGGAAGTATCTTGCCGTCGTCGAGGGGATATTCACCGTCTGGAGCATGGCTCCGCTAATGGGTATCTTGCAGATGTCGCGGAAGGTCTTGCCGTCGTCGCTGGCCTGCAGGAACTTCGTCGCGGCAGGCTCGTTGGTCGTCCATACGCGCCAGGTGCGCCCGTCAGCCACGCTCAGAGCCTTGATGGTGTAAGGCTTGTCAAACTCCACCTGAATCCATTTATAGCCCTTCGCGGTATCGCCCGGAAGCCTGGATGCCTTCACGACATCTTCGTCCGTCAACTGCCGTAGGGTGAAGTTGCCGTCGCTCGAGGTAATCCTCGCTCCCATTTGCTGCATGCTTAAATCGCCCGGAGAAAGGGGTACGGCGAGCACATTAATATCTTGATAGTAAGTCTGCCCATGGGCATCGTCGCCAGAAGGGACATTCTGGAAGGGGCCGCTCACCCTGAAAGGTTCCGGCAGCTGTATCTTCAAGGTGGAACCGCCTTGGACATCCGTCTCCCTCCATACCAGCTTCTTCATGGCATCCTCCGGCTTCACCCACGGCCCGCCGGTATTGCTCCAGCCCGGAGCACTGGTTACCGTGGTGGCCAGCCCTAACGAGTCGGCCAGGTCGACGGCATACTTGAAGCAGTCTTTCCATTCCGGTGTCATAAAAGTGATACGCTTCGGAACCACCCGCGGAGTCTTCAGCCCGGCATCGAAGATATGCACGCCTCCGATTCCCACCCGCTGCATCCACAAGAGATCCTTGCGGATGCCGTCTTTTGAGATGTTTCCGTTCATCCAATGCCACCACACCTGAGGCCGCGCCTCCTGCGGGGGATTCACAAAGCCGGCCTTCAACGCATTGTCCTGAGCCTGCATGCCTAAAGCCCAAAAGACACAAAGTGCCAAAGTAAAAATTCTGAAATGTTTCATCGTATGTTATTAAGTTTATCGCTTTCAATGGACAAAGATACTAAAAAATCTGCTATTAATCGCGATTCCCTCTATTATTTTGTGCTCTTAGGAGACGCTGAAAAGCACCGAGATCCCAGTAAGCCAAGCCCTTTTTAGACGCAGTTTTCGTCCATTTCATCGGCAAAAATAAGAATCAGATATAATAGAAAGGAATATAAGAGACCACCTCCTTGTTGACAAAATCGGCGAGATTGAACGACAAAATCGGCGAGATCGTGGGACAAAATCGGCGATTTTGTCAGGCAGGAGGTCGCCTCCTACAAATTCTTCAGCCGTATGCGGCACTCCTCAAGGATGCCCATGAGTTCCTCTACGGTCGTGGCACGGAGCATGGCGATGCGTGTCTGACGGAAATCGGGGATGCCCTTGAAGATGGGACTTGCCGCCAAATGGCGACGGGTGTGCAGGATGCCGCGGTACTCGTCGATGCGTGCGACATTGATGCGGAGCTGTTCCTCCAGCACATCTATCTTCGTGTCGAGGTCGAGCGAGGAACCGGAATCGCCCTTTCCATCGATGGCATTCCTTATTTCTCGGAATATCCAGGGGCAGCCGAAGGTGGCTCTGCCCACCATGACGGCATCCACCCCGTAGGCTTCAAACGCATGCCGGGCCTGCTCGGGCGTGGCGATGTCGCCGTTGCCGATAATCGGGATGTGGATGCGGGGATTCCGCTTCACCTCGCCGATGAGGCTCCAGTCGGCCTTGCCGGTATACATCTGGCTGCGGGTACGCCCGTGAATGGTGAGCACCTGGATGCCACAGTCCTGCAACTGCTCGGCCAATTCGGTGATAATCAGGTTCTCCTTGTCCCAGCCGAGGCGTGTCTTGGCGGTAACAGGGGTCTTTACGGCCTTTACCACCTCGCGAGCAATATCGAGCATCAGGGGGATATTCTTCAGCAGTCCGCTGCCCGCGCCCTTACTGGCAACCTTCTTTACCGGGCAGCCGAAGTTCAGGTCGATAACATCGGGGTGAACCTGCTCCACGATTTTTGCGGCCTCGACCATGGAATCCACATCTTTGCCGTAGATCTGGATGCCGACAGGACGCTCTGCTTCGTCGATGACCATCTTGGAAAGCGTTGATTTTATCGAGCGGATAATGGCATCGGCCGACACAAACTCGGTATAGACCATGGCAGCTCCATGCCGCTTGCAGAGCATGCGGAAGCCGATGTCCGTAACATCTTCCATCGGGGCGAGAAAGAGCGGACGCGGTCCGAATTCTATGTTGCCGATCTTCATTTCGGATGCAAAGATAGGAAAAAATCTTCAGTTGAGCAAATGATACATGCCTCCGGCAAAGGTTTTCACCACACCCTTCATTTCCAACGAGAAGAGCAAAGCCGACAGCCGGGGAATCGGGATGCCAGTCTTTAGGGTGAGGATGTTCACCTGAAGGTCGTTCTGCCGTGAGAGTGCCTTCACGATTTTCTGCTCATCCTCCGACAGATTCGGGAATAATTCCCGTTCTATGCCCTGCTGCCTGACCTCCGAGAGGCGTTTCTCCGTCTCCCATCCCATGGCCTTCACGAAGTCTTCGGCATTCGAGATGAGGGCGGCGCCGTTGTCGCGGATGAGGTTGTTACAGCCCTTGCTGAACTCCGACCCTACCGGACCGGGAAACGCAAAGACATCGCGGCCGTAGCTCTGGGCGATGCCACAAGTGATAAGGCCTCCTCCCTTGGGACCGCTCTCCACGAGAACCGTCGCGTCAGAGATGCCCGCCACGATGCGGTTTCGCCGCACGAAGTTCATCTTGTCGGCATTGGTGCAAGTGAGGAATTCGGTCAGCAACCCTCCATTTCTCACCATTTCATCGGCAATTTGCCGATGCTGGCGGGGATAAAGGTCGTCCAGGCCATGGGCAAGCACGCCCACCGTAGGGAATCCATTCTGCAACGCCTGGCGGTGGGCGTTGACATCCACCCCGTAGGCAAGTCCGCTCACGATGAGCACCTGCGGACAGAGCTGCTTCAGGTCGGCGCAGAATTGGCGGGTAATGTCTATTCCGTAAAGCGTAATATGCCGTGTTCCGACAATGTCTATCACCCTCGCCTGGTTGAGGTCGGCCGTCCCCTTATAAAACAATAGCAACGGCGCGTCGGCACATTCCTTGAGACGCTGGGGATAGCGGTCGTCGAGCATGCACAGGGGAGTTACTCCGTTCGCCCTGTCCCACTGCAACTCGGCCTCCGCACGGTGCATAGGCTCGCTGACATCCTTGAACGCCTCGACCAGCCGGGGCGACGCGTCGGGGATGACCTCACGGATGTCCTTGCGGTGCTCCATCACCGCCGTGGCCGAGCCCAACCTCCGATAGAGCTCCAGCATGCCGGCCAGCGAGAAGTAATTGATACGCGTGAGGGCTATGGAACAGAGTATCTCCTGCTCGTCCATCTATTCTGTCTCCAGATATTTGGCAAAGGCACGGTCGTATTCCTCGCTGTTCCCGAGCCTCCCGTCGATGAGGACAACAAGTTCGACGGTAGCCCTGAGGCAGAGTTTCTCGTCCTTCTCACGGAAGATATCCTGATTGAAGACATAGCGGAGGCCTTCTTTCCGGAGTCCCAGTCGCGAGATGAAGACATCGTCGCAGCAGAGAGGGGTTTTGTACTGAAGGTTCATCCGTGCCACCACGGCATCTATTCCTCGCTGGTGCATCTCGGAAAAGCTCAGGCCTGTGCTGAGCAGGAAAAGGTGGCGCGTATGCTCCATGTAGTGCAGATAGTTGGCATTGTTGACGATGCCCTGTATGTCGCACTCATAGTCGCGCACCTCCATGCGGGTCTCATAGATATATTTGCTCATCTTGTCTTTAGGTATTCGTATCCTATGCGGCAACGAAGGCAGTCCTTCCTGTCGCAATATTCTTTCTTCAACTGTATCAAAGCCTGCGAGTCGCCGGCGCTCCTCACGGTCAGGCCGCACGCTTTCCACATCTTTACGATATGGTTGTTTTCCGCCTTCAGCTGGTCGAGGAAGTCAAAGGCACGGTCGCAGAGCTTGTCAGACGACTTGTGCCGCCCATAGGCGAAGAGCATGGGGATGGCGGTGTTAATCATCAGCAAGTTGAGGGAGAACGGCGAGAGGCGCTTCTCGTTCCTGCTGCTCTCGGAGCCGAAGGTGTAGTGCGTCTCCCAATAAGGCGTTACCCGGGTCTTCAGAATCTCCTCCATCTGCTCCACGGTGGTGCATTCCATGAGTTGGCTAAGGCCGGCTTTCCGCCCGAAATACAAGTTCGCAAGCTGCGATATGCGGATATGAGGGAAGTTCTGGGGGCGCAGCCGCAGGAATCGCCACAGCTTATAGTCCATGGGATGCAAGCCGAACTTATGCGCCAGGTAAAGGTATTCGTCCCTCAACCGTGTGAAATAGCCGTCTTCCGAAGCTGCTTTTCGATACCTTTCCGGAACGGCGTCAAGCTCAAGGAGCCCTGCCTGACCCATGAAGATGGCCTCTATCTGGAAGAGATTGTCGCGGTGATGGTCTACGGCATGCAGGGGAATCGTCTTTGCCCACGCCTCGAAAGCCTCGCTGTTGATGCCGAACCCGTAGTTACGGGCCAGGGTTACGAAGTAGGCTGCCTCCCAACTGCCGCCGCAGTCGTCGGTTCTTTGCTTGATGGCCTCGGTCTTCTGCTCCAGTCGCTCGGTCTGCAAGGCGCTCATCCAGCTGTGAAGCATCAGCTTGCCGAGGTCGGGAATAATCCGGTAGCACGGCGGATACTGGTCAGTAGTGAGGAGTTCCTTATAATGATTCCTTACCGTTTGCGGCACTTCAAGCTCCAGCTGCGGGAGCGTCATGCCGCTGGCAGTCTTCGCCTCGGCATCGGCCTTTCCCACCACATGCAGTATCACATTGTCGTAATGGGCATCATGGTCGTGCCCATGAGCGAACCAATCGCTCGCCTCATCATGTATTTCAACATTCCCAACCCACAGAGTGCCGTCGATCTTGACCTTCGCATTGAAGAAGTCCGGTCCGGAATTGCGGTTATGGAGTCCCGGGTCGATAACCTCGACGAGCTTTCCGCTCGTGGTCCTCAAATCGCCTAAGGGAAGCAGCCTGTGCTTCCAACAATAGTGAATCAGCTCCTCCATGCGTGCCGGTAATGTTTCTTTCTAAAGTGCAAAACTACTAAATTTTTCGTAATAGATAAAGGAAAGAGTAAAAAAATGACTATCTTTGCCGCATAATTAGTAATTGCAATTATGAAAATAGCATTGATCGGCTACGGCAAGATGGGGCACATGATTGAGCAGATAGCCCTTGAGCGTGGCCACGAAATCGTGAGTATTATCGACATTGACAATCCTCAAGACTTCAATTCTCCTGCCTTTGCATCGGCTGATGTCGCCATCGAGTTCACCAACCCGACTGCCGCCTACGCCAATTACCTAAAGGCCTTCGAGCACAATGTCAAGGTTGTGTCGGGCTCCACGGGATGGATGAAAGACCACAAGGCCGATGTGGAGAACCTGACAAAGGACGGGAAGCAGACCCTCTTCTGGGCTTCCAACTTCTCAATCGGCGTTGCCATCTTCGCCGCCGTCAACCGTTACCTGGCAAAAATCATGAACCAGTTTCCGCAATACGAGGTGGAGATGGAGGAGACCCACCACATCCACAAGCTCGACGCACCGTCGGGAACGGCCATCACACTGGCAGAAGACATCGTCGACAACATCGACCGCAAGAGCGACTGGAAAGCCGGAACCACCACATGGGACGACGGCCGCGTAGAAGGAGACGGCCGGCACAAGCCCGAAGAACTGATGATCAACAGCGTGCGGCATGCCGAAGTGCCGGGCATACACACCGTTTCCTACGACTCGGAGGCCGACAAAATCACCATCACCCACGACGCCCACAGCCGCAAGGGGTTTGCCCTCGGTGCCGTGCTGGCGGCAGAATATACCCTGAACCACACCGGGTTGTTGACCACAAGCGACCTCTTTAAATTCTAAAAAACATTCAGAACAATGATAGACAAAGAAAAAGCAAAGCTCAATATGACGCACCAATGGGTAAAGTTCATCATCGTATTGGTGCTTTATCTCATCTTCCTGTATTGGGTGAGGAGCTGGTGGGGGCTCCTCGTGGTGCCCTTCATCTTCGATATTTACATCACGAAGAAAATCCGCTGGCAGTGGTGGAAAGACTCGGAAGGCCCGGTGCGATGGGTCATGAGCTGGGTAGACGCCCTCGTCTTTGCCCTCGTGGCGGTTTATTTCATCAACCTCTTCTTCTTCCAGAACTATGTCATTCCCTCCAGTTCGCTGGAAAAGTCGCTGCTCACGGGCGACTATCTCTTCGTGAGCAAGGTGAGTTACGGGCCACGCATACCGCAGACTCCGCTCACCATGCCGCTCACCCAGCACACACTTCCCATCATCAACACCAAGAGCTACATACCCTGGCCGCACTGGGACTACCGCCGCGTGAAAGGCCTGGGCGATGTGAAGCTCAACGACATCGTGGTTTTCAACTATCCCGCAGGCGACTCCATCTGCACGGAACCCCAGTATCAGAACGACTATTACTCCATGGTATACAACTTCGGGGAATACTATTACAACCAGCGATACCCCGACCATGTGGACATCAGCACGCTCAACAAGCAGGAGCAGTATGACTATTTCGCCGAAATCTACAATGTCGGCCGCAGCTATATCAAGGCCAACCCCAACCAGTATGGCGACATCGGCTGGCGTCCTACCGACCGCCGGGAGAACTATGTGAAGCGGTGCGTGGGACTGCCGGGGCAGACTCTCCAGATAAAAAACCGCATCGTGTATCTTGACGGAAAGCCCAACAAGGAACCGGAAAATGTGCAGTACACCTATTATGTCAAGTTCAAGGCCGACCTCCCGGATGAGCTGATGAAACAGCTGGGCATCTCCATGGAAGACCTGACGAGCCTTAATCAGAACGGCTACATGCCGCTGACGAGGGCGGCGGTAAAGGTGCTGAGCGCCCGGAAGGACCTCGTGGAGAGCATCCGGCTCAATACCGAGCCCTATGCGGGCAACCTCTACCCCTGGAATACCGTTACGGGCTGGACCTGCGACAACTACGGTCCGGTCTGGATACCCAAGAGGGGAGCGACCGTGACCCTCAGCATGAACAACATCGCTCTCTACGAGCGCCCCATCAAGGTGTATGAGGGCAACGAACTCGAGGTGAAGAACAACCAGATTTACATCAACGGCAAGCTCGCCCACAGCTATACCTTCAAGCTCGACTATTACTGGATGATGGGCGACAACCGCCACAACAGCGCCGACTCACGCTATTGGGGCTTCGTTCCGGAAGACCACATCGTCGGGAAACCCATCTTCATCTGGTGGAGTTCAGACCCCGACCGCCACGGAATCGGCGGTATTCGCTGGAGCCGGCTTTTCCGCTGGGTGGACAACATCAAATAAACCGCAGATATGAGGAATGCCGTCAAGTTCTTAATCTCACTGGTGGCAGCCTTCATCGTACTGCTGCTCGTCAGAGCCTTGGCGTTTACCGTCTACACGATACCCGACAAGGCCTTGGAGCCTACATTGCTCCAAGGCGACAGGGTGATCGTAAACCGATGGAGCTACGGCCTCAGAACCGGCGGCGATTCTTTGTTCTGCTATGCGCGGATTATGAAATCACCCGTCAGAAAAGGCGATTTCATCGCATTTTATTCTCCTGTTGACACCACGAAAAAGATTTCTTCCCGTGAGGTTTTCATCGGCAAGGTGAACGCCTTGCCGGGAGACACCATCACCGTCTACGGAAAGAGCTTCGTGCTCCCAAAGGACTGCCAGGCCTGCTCGTGGCCCTATCAGGCACCTTATGCCATAGGCTCCGCGAAGAGCGACTGCCTGCTTCTGGTGCCCGGGAAGAATATCATCGGGCGTGCCTGCCTCGTTGTCTACAACTTCCACGACGGCAGACTGGACAAAAAACGCTGGCTAAAGCTCATTCCATGACGACTGCCCTGCTCACATCCACTTATTTCGGCCCGGTGCAGTGGTATCAGAAGCTGAACCGATATGACAGCTGCCGGATAGAGTGCCACGACAACTACCAGAAGCAGACCTACCGCAACCGCTGCCTCATAGCCACCACCAACGGCATACAGGCTCTCTCCATCCCGATAGAAAGATACGAGGGAGGGAAGTGCGAGATGAAGGACATCCGCATCAGCGACCACGGCAACTGGCGCCACCTGCACTGGAACGCCCTGCTCTCAGCCTACGGCGAGAGTCCTTTCTTCGAGTTCTATGCCGACGACATAGCCCCTTTCTTCGAGCGGAAGTGGGACTTCCTGGTGGATTTCAACATGGAGATAACGCGAAAAATGTGCGATCTCATCGATATAAGGCCCCACATTTCACTTACCGAGGAATACCGGAAAGACATGCCGGAAGCCACCGCCGACTTCCGCGAAGTCATCCACCCCAAGCATCCGAAGCCCGACGAAGAGTTTGAAAGCAAGCCTTACTATCAGGTATACCAGCAGAAATTCGGATTCCAGGCAAACCTCAGCATCCTCGACTTGCTGTTCAACGAGGGCAACGAAGCCATTTTCTATCTATAGGGAATCCACCTTTTATTTACGGAGGAAGCACCGGTGCATAGCGAAAAGCCGCATGCTATATGCCAGTATGCGGCCTTTTGCCTGCCGGGAAGCCGCATTCCGGAGGTGTTTCAGTAACTGAAACAAAGTGTTTCTACTACTGAAACAAGATGTTTCAACCATTGAAACACCTGTAGGAAGTCGCTTTTAACGATAAACAAGGGTAGTAATACAATCGCTGTTGAATACTTCCCGGGCCACTTGTCGCAACTGTTGGGGGGTAATGGCGTCAATCCGGGCATACAGGGAAGTGAGGTCCCGCTCCCAGCCATAGTGCAGGAAGCTCTTGCCGAAATCGAGGGCAAAGTTCTCGCGGTTGTCGCACGCCACGCCTATCTGCCCCTTTATCTGCTTCTTTGCCCTGCTTAGTTTAAGTTCAGAGAGCTCATTTTTGCCCATTTCATCGAGCTCTTTGCGCACGAGCCGCAGGCACAGGTCGATGTCGTCGGCATCGCATCCGAAGTAGGTACACCACAATCCGGTGTCGCTATAGCTCACCATACTGCTGTCTACGGTATAGACCAGTCCATGGCGTTCGCGCAGGGCGAGGTTCAGCCGGGCGTTCATACCCGGGCCGCCGAGCATATTGTTGAGCAGATAGAGCGGCATGCGCCGCTCGTCGCGGATGTCGTAGCCCCGTGTCCCCAGCATCACATGTGCCTGATGAGTGTGCCTGTCGCGGACGACGGTCTGCCCTAATTGCCCCCATGAAGGCTGCTGCTCCGGCTTCCTGACGACGCTTCGGCGGCTTTCAGGAATATCGGCGGTATATTTCTCCAGCAGCCTCAGCAGTTTCCGGAAGTCGATGTCGCCATAGGCAAAGAATATGGAGTTGGCAGGCGTATAGAAGCGGTTCACGAAGCGCAGGGCGTCGGCCGTGGTATAGGAGCGCACCCGCTCGGCCGTGCCCAAGATGTTATGGCCCAGCGGATGGCCGTCGAAAATCAGGTTTTCGAAATCATCGTAGATAAGCTCCGACGGCGAATCGTTGTAACTCTCGATTTCATCGCAGATAACCTCTACCTCCTTCTCAATCTCGGCCTGCGGATAGACGGAGTGGAAGACGATGTCGGAGAGCAGGTCGACCGCCCGTTCCAGATGGTCCTTGAGTATCGCCGCATAGTATACGGTGTCCTCCTTGTTGGTGAAGGCATTGAGGTCGCCTCCCACGCTTTCCAGGTAATTGATGATCTGGAAAGGCCTGCGGCGGGCGGTGCCCTTGAAGGTTACATGCTCGCAGAAGTGCGCCAGGCCTTCTTCGCCGGGGTTTTCGTCGCGCGTGCCGGCATTTATCTCGTATCCACAATACAGCACGGGGGAATCCGACGGAAGGTGTATGACGCGGAGCCCGTTTCCCAATTTGTAGGTATTATATTTCATATCAGATGCAAAAATACGGAATTTTACTTTGTTTTCTGCTCTTTTTTTCGGATATTTGCATATCATTTCATAGAAACATCATGCGCAAAGTCATCGGCATCGGAGAAACAGTTCTCGACATTATATTCAGAGACGGGCAGCCCATAGGAGCCTATCCGGGCGGCTCCACATTCAACTCGGTCATCTCGCTGGGCAGGGCGGGCGTGGAAACCAGCTTCATTTCGGAAACCGGAAACGACCGCGTGGGCGACAAGATCGTCTCCTTTCTCAAGGAAAACGGCGTGAATGCCGACAATGTGAACCGGTATCCGGACAGCAAGTCGCCCATCTCGCTGGCATTCCTCAACGAGCACAACAACGCGGAATACCTATTCTATAAAGACCCGACGAACGACCAGTTCGACTTTACATACCCCGACATACAGGCCGACGACATCGTCATCTTCGGGTCGTACTATGCCGTGAACCCCGCCATCCGCCCCCAGGTGGTGGGGCTGCTGGACTATGCGCGCAGCCGGGGAGCCATCATCTATTATGATGTGAACTTCCGTCCGGCCCACAAGAACGAGGTGATGCGGATAACGCCGAACCTGCTGGAAAATCTGGAATATGCCGACATCGTGCGCGGGAGCAACGAGGATTTCGAGACCCTGTATAAGAAAGACGACCCCGACAAGGTGTATAACTCCGAGATATCCTTCTATTGCAAGAAGTTTATCCATACGCAAGGAGCCAGAGCCGTGGAGGTAAGGGCGGAGAACGCTCTCCGGAAGAGCTACCCCGTGAACTCCACCGAAACCGTGAGCACCATCGGAGCCGGCGACAACTTCAATGCCGGATTCATCTATGGAATGCTGCGGCTGGGCATCACGCACGAAAAGATAGAGCAAGGCCTCGGCGAGGAACAGTGGGACGGGCTGGTGCACTATGGCCAGCTCTTCGCCGGGGAATGCTGCAAAAGCCTCTACAACTATGTCTCCCGGGAATTCGGAGAACGGATGAAGACAGAACTCAACCTATCAAGAAAATAAAAAAAGAAGAAATGAAAGAAATCAAGAACAAGGTCTTTTATGTGGGTGTAAACGACCGCAACAAGGCGTTATTCGAAGGGCTATGGCCCCTCCCCTACGGAGTTTCCTACAATTCGTACCTCATCGACGACGAGAAGGTGTGCCTGATCGACACCGTAGAGGTGGGCTTCTTCCCCCAATTCCTGGAGAATATCCATGAAGTCATCGGCGACAGGACGATAGACTATCTGGTCATCAACCATATGGAGCCTGACCACAGCGGCTCGCTGCCCCTCCTGCTGAAGTATTATCCTGACATAAAGATCATCGGCAACAAGAAGACCTTCGACATGATAGGAGGCTTCTATCACATCAAAGACAACAAGATAGAGATAAAAAACGCCGACACAATCAGCCTCGGACGCCATACACTTAACTTCTATATGACCCCGATGGTGCACTGGCCGGAGACCATGATGACCCTCGACACCACCGACGGCATCCTTTTCTCGGGCGACGGGTTCGGATGCTTCGGCGCGCTGAACGGCGGCATCGTAGACGAGGCCATCGACACCGACTGGTGCTGGCTGGAAATGATTCGCTATTATTCCAACATCGTGGGCAAATACGGCACTCCCGTGCAGAACGCACTGAAGAAACTGGCCACGATAGAGTTTGACTATATCTGCTCCACCCACGGCCCCGTATGGCACAAATATATAAAGAAAGTGGTGGAAATGTACGACCACATGAGCCGCTACGAGACCGAGCCGGGACTCATCATCTGCTATGGCACGATGTACGGAAACACCGAGAGGATGGCGGAAATCATCGCCAAGGCGGCCTCGGAGGCAGGCGTAAAGAACATCGGGATGTTCAATGTCTCGAAGACCCACCACTCGTATATCCTCCGCGACCTGTTCCGCTTCAAGGGACTCATTGTCGGCGCGCCGACCTACAACAACGGCCTGTATCACGAAATGGAGACCCTGCTGTCGGAAATCGCCAACAAGGACATCAAGAACCACTACATAGGCTGGTTCGGAAGTTTTGCCTGGGCAGGAAAGGCCGTGCAGAAAATCAACGACTGGAACGAAAACAAGATTCACTTCGAGCCCGTGGGCGAGCCTGTGGAGATGAAACAGGCACTCACGCCGGAAGTCAAGGCGCAATGCGAGGCACTGGGCAAAGCCATGGCAGAGAAGCTCCTGGCCGAATGAATATAGCATGGGCGAAAACAGGAATAGAGACTGACACAGCTTCCGGACAAGGGCACTCCTAAAAGGAAAAACCTCTGCCGTGAAGTCTTTATTCCTCCACACACAGCCGGAAAGGGAACCCGCCCCTTTGAGAAAGAGACCTTATTCAAGATTTTAATACTATCATGACATGAAGAAAAACAAGTTCGGACTGCTGCCCCGCATCATCCTGGCCATTATCCTGGGTATCCTCTGCGGCAACTTCTTCCCGCTGCCATTGGTAAGGGTATTCGAGACCTTCAACAGCATCTTCAGCCAGTTTCTCGGATTCATAGTCCCGCTGATCATCGTGGGACTGGTGGTTCCAGCCATTGCGGATATCGGCAAGGGAGCCGGACGGCTGCTGCTCGTAACGGTGATACTGGCCTATCTCGACACGGTTTGTGCCGGATTCCTCTCGTACGGGACGGGCTCGTGGCTGTTCCCGGACATGATAGCCAACTCCCATTTCAGCAGGACGGCAGAAGAAAGCGTGAAGATAATGCCTTACTTCACGCTCAACATCCCGCCGCTGCTCGATGTCATGAGCGGCCTGATATTCTCCTTTGTCGTGGGCCTGTGCATCACGATGGCTAACCTCGGCAGCCTCAGGGGGGTATTCAACGACTTCAAGGAAGTGATTACCATCACGATCGGCAAGGTGCTCATTCCCCTGCTGCCACTCTACATCTTCGGCGTATTCCTGAATATGACACACTCCGGGCAGGCCTACCGCATCATGCTGGTGTTCGCGCAGATTATCATCGTCATCTTCGTGCTGCATGTATTCATCCTTCTTTACCAATATTTCATTGCCGGCGCACTTGCAGGAAAGAACCCGCTGAAACTCTTGGCGACAATGATTCCCGCCTATCTGATGGCTTTGGGCACTTCCTCGTCGGCCGCAACCATACCGGTTACCCTGAAGCAGACAATTAAAAACGGGGTGAGAGAAGAGATTGCGGGCTTCGTCATACCGCTGAACGCAACGATTCACTTGTCGGGCTCGGCCATGAAAATTACCGCCTGTGCCCTTGCCATCTGCCTGTTGGAAGGACTGCCCCACGACCCTCTGCTCTTCGTAAACTTCATTCTGATGCTGAGCATCATGATGGTGGCGGCACCGGGCGTGCCGGGAGGAGCCATCATGGCAGCCCTGGCTCCCTTGGCGAGCATCCTCGGCTTCAACAGCGACCAACAAGCATCGATGATAGCCCTTTACATTGCAATGGATTCCTTCGGCACGGCATGCAATGTAACAGGAGACGGAGCCATCGCCGTCGTCATCGACAGATTCTTCAAGCGAGGCCCTAAGCAAGCAGCTTAGCCAGCTCCTCAAGGCTGCCGGCCACGGCTATGGCCCCATGGTAATCGCCTCGGATGAAGCCGCGTGCCTGCAAGTCGTCGAGCATCTCTATGGTCTTGTTCCAGAAACCTTTCATGTTATAGAGAATGACGGGCTTATGATGGTATCCTATCGTGTGGGACGATGCCATGGTAAAGACTTCGTCGAGCGTGCCGATGCCGCCGGGAAGGGCTATGGCCGCATCGCTGTGCTGCAACATGAGTTCCTTGCGATCGGAAAGATTGTCGCATAGAATCTCGACATCTACATAGTCGGAGATTTCACCGTGCTCTTCCACCAGACGGGGAATCACGCCGACGGTCTCTCCGCCTGCCTCCTTCACCGACTTTGCGATGCACTCCATAAGCCCCAGATTACAGCCTCCGAAAACGAGGGAATGGCCGTGAGCCACGAGCCACCGCCCCAGTTCCCCGGTCATCTCGAAGAAATCTGGATCTATCACACTGTTTGCAGAACAAAAAACAGATACCTTCATTGCATTATTTTTCCTACAAAGATAATGCTTTTCCGTAACATACACAAGCCTTGGCGGCAAAAGAATCGGGGACTAAAAACAAGAGTGGCGGTGAGAAATCACCGCCACTCTTAGTATAGTTATCGATAGATTAATAACCAGGATTCTGCGGATACTCCGCACCAGAGTTGGAGTTGATTACCTGTCCAGGGATAGGATACTGGTACATCCATGGCTTCATACCCGTAACATAGCGGACCACATTAGGCGTGCTGCCTACCTGACCCTCTACATGACCACTTCTATCCTCTGTGATACCCAGCTGGTTGATGAGGTCGGCATTGGCATTGGTATAGCTGATACCATACTTGCGTGTGCGCTCATACAAGGTATTGCTCTTCAGAGGATCCTGTACAGGATACTTGGAAGTAACATAGCTGCCGCAGTTAGGATTGCAAGACAGACGGTTCAGAGTAACGAAACGCATCTCCTCACCCAGCAACTCACGAGTACGCTCGTCGAGGATGTAGTCGATATCAATATCGCTGGCAGAGCAATGAGGTGCACCTACACGGTCGCGCAATGTATTGATGTCCTGGGCAGCCTTGGCCTTATCACCCTTCGCCAGATAAGCCTCCGCACGGAGCAGATAGGTCTCGGCTACACGGGCAAGATAAAGCTCGCAAGCATACTCCTGAGTGTTTCCATGGGGATGCTGGTCTTCTGATATTTTCCAGAGACGAGGCTGCAGAACGGTCAGAGTGTCCCCGCCGAGCACCTTCAGTCCAGGCTCGTTAGGATTATCCTTCTCACGCTGCAGGATGACTTTGTAGAGATCGCGGATGCCTTTGCCACTCGGAGCATACCAGTTGCGTTGCATCATGGCCTCTGAACCACGGAAGTCCTTGATGTTCTTGTATTCGTCAGAACCACGAGGAATGCCCCAGATATCCCAGATAGTGTGCTCAGAGAGCATCCAAGAGTTAGCTACATAGCCATAGCCACCCCCAAGAGAGTCTTTCTGAGTTGTGGTCATACGATAGCGGTTAGCGACGGCGGGATCGGTAATACCGTCTTGTGAAGCCAAGCGATTAGAGCCTACCACGCCGGCAGGATAGCAGGCACCGTCGGCAGTCCACTTGTAAACCTTCTCACCTGACTTCAAAGTATATGTACCGGCATTATCACGACACATAGCGTTAGGATTCCACTGAGATTCCCAGCCATTGTAGCCACGAACACGCCACCATGCCATACCGGAACCACCAGTATCATAAGTACCATAGTTGAACTGGGCTGTCCAGAGAGCTTCCTTATTGCCGTTCACGCCGTAGTCTTGATTGGTATTGCCATTCTTGTCTCCACGGAACAAATCCCAGTAGGCGTTCACCTTGTGGCCATAGCGGTCGGTAGCCTGAGTGGCACGGACGCCGAAGCGATTGGTCATCAACTCCACATCACCATCCTGCTTTCCGATTACGCGAGAAGCAGCGGCAATAGCACCGTCGAAATCACCCAAGGCAAGGTCTACCTCAGCCAGGAAGTGGTCGGCAGCAGCACGAGCCGGGCAACCTATCATACGCGGAGTCTTAGGCATGTGCTCGGCAGCATAGGTAAGGTCTTCCTTCACGAATTCCCAAACCTCCTGGCGCTCACTTACCGTATAACCAGTCTCAATCGTAGTGGTGTGGTGTCTCAGAATAGGCACTCTTCCGAACATAGCAGCCAGGTTGCGATAGCACCAGGCACGCATGAAGCGAGCCTCACCCATCAGTTCTTCCTTCTTGGTATCGCTGGTGTAAGTGATGTTTGGACGCTCGTCAATCATGTCAATCACGGTGTTAGCATAGTTGATGATGTTGAAAAGACCATCAAACCAGTGGCGGCCGTTACCGTTATCAACGGCACCGAAAGAGGCAGGATTGTTCCAGAAGTTGTTGGCTCCGGTAGAGCCAAACTGGTCGAGACCCGGACCGTGCAGAATGTAGTTATGGTTTCCGTTAGGTCCATACATGAGATACTGAATACCGCCGTTGGCACTTGACGAGCCAGACTTATAGCAGGCATTCAGACCCATCTCTATCTCATTCTGAGTGTTATAAAGAGTTTTGCTGTCAAGGCCATAGGAATGCTCTTCCAAGAAGTCATCGTCGCTCTGGCAGCCAGCAAGTCCCAGTGCCAAAGTTCCTACTGCAAAACTTAACAATATTTTATTGAATTTCATATGCATTTCCTTTCTTGATTAGAATGTGAAGTTAAGACCGAAAGTAATGGTGCGGTAAGTACCGATAGAGCCATAGCGCCCAGATGAAACTCCGGCTGCGATCGTTCCGCCATCCTCCGGATCAAGCCCTCTCCAGCTGGTAATGGTGAACAGGTCGGTGCCTGCAATATAAGCACGCAGACCCTGCAGACCCAGAGGAGCAATGAGCTTCTTGTCGAAGTTGTAAGAGAACACGAGGTCTTTGAGCTTCAGGAAGCCGCGACCCTGCCAGTACAGGTAGCCCAGATTGTTTTCATATCCGAATCTCGGATAGATATCGGTGTGGTTTTCTGTTGTCCAAGGATTCACCTCGTCGAGCTGTGCCCCACTGCCACCGAGCGCATAAGCATTCGGGTTGAGACCCAGGAAGTGAGTATCAGAACTTGGCATCCAGCGGAAGTTGAAGTACAGGCTGAAGTTCTTATAAGATAAGGTATTACCAAAGTTCAGGGTAAACAACGGATCGGTGTCGCCAATCACATGCTTATCTTCACTATCAATCTTGCCGTTATGATTTGAGTCCTCAAACTTCAGATCACCTGGCTTGGCTGTCGGCATGATTACCGTGCCGTCAGCACTCTTATAGTTATCAATCTCTTCCTTGCTCTGGAAGATACCGAGCTTCTTATAGTCGTAGGCCGCATTGATAGAGCTTCCCTTTACGAGTGCATAGTAACTGTCTGGACCGTAAGCCTCATAGTTGGCCACATCCTTACCATTCTCATCGCCCTTATAGTCTTTTCCGTAAAGTGTCATCACCTTATTGCGGGAGAGATTGAAAACAACCTGAGATTCCCAACGGAATTGATCGTTGCCGTCGCCGTCGATGTTTACAGAGTTCAAGGTAATCTCAATACCCTTGTTCGCAACCTTACCGAGGTTGGTCCAGGCAGTCTGGAATCCAGAAGGATAAGGAATGGAACGGGGCATCAGCATGTTGGTGGTGCGCCCCGTATAGAGGTCAATGGTACCGCTCAGGCGATTCTTCAGCACAGCAAAGTCAAGACCGAGGTTATACTTGGTAATGGTTGCCCACTGCAGGTCTGGGTTACCTACTGATGTCGGATAGTAAACGAGCTGAGAATCATTGCCCAACCATGTGTAGCCAGTAGTTACACCGGCGATGGTCTGATAAGCGTTTACGGAACGGCTACCGTTCTGTCCCCAGGAGAGGCGCAGCTTCAGATAGTCGAGCCAGCTGACATTGTCCTTGATGAAACTCTCATTCGAGAGAACCCATGCTCCACTCACTCCGTAGAAGTTACCCCACTTCTTGTTGTCGCCAAATGCCGAGTAACCATCCCGACGGAAGTTGAAAGTCAGATAGTAGGTGCTTGCATAGTTGTAGTTCAAGCGGGCCAGATAGGCGATTGACTGAGTACGAGTCCTTCCGCGTTGGATGGTCTTGGTGTTAGCAGCATCAGCGCCATAGAAGCCCAGAGATGTGGTACCTGTGAAGTCGCTGTAGCTGAATTTCAGAGCATCGTTGTTGTAAGCCTCACGGGTGTAGCCCAGGGTTGCATCCACATGATGCTTGCCGAAGTCCTGGTAGTAGCTCAGGATGTTATCCACATTCCAAGTATAAGAGTGCCCGGTCTCAGAGTGTCCCTGAGCCTGATTGTTATACTGTGAAGGGTTATCCATGTCGCTCGTACTATTGGTATCTACGAAATACTCCGGCCGGCCAAACCAGTCGCTGGCACTATAGTTGCGACGAGCGTTCAAGTTGAAACGATAAGACAGCCCGGGGAGGAACGGAAAGTCAACCTGCGTGTAGAACACGCCGTTGATATTCTGATTGTTACCCTGCTTGTCTGTCCACAGGAAAGAATGTTCTATATCAGTACCCCAGTAAGGACTCACATAAGAATTACCTGCACCCGCAGGATCTCTCTGATACCAACTGCTATACTGATCATTAATCACATTGCCTTCGGCATCCGTGCGATGCAACTTCACATAAGACAGAGGAGATGTCCATGTGGCCAGGTTCATGCTGGCGGGAACGCCCCAATTCCGTGCGCTGAGGTAATTACCCTTCAGACCCATACGCAACCAAGAGTTGAGCGTAACATCAATCTTGGAGAGAATGTTGAACTTCTCATAGTCATCTCCACGCTGCACGCCCTTCGTGCGAGTATAGTCAGCCGACAGGTAATAGTGCACATACTTGGAACCTCCGCTCACATTGATGTCATATTTCTGGCCCAGACCCGTGCGTGTCATCTCGTCAATCCAGTCTGTCCAAGTGCCGTCCTTCCAAGCCTCCTGCTCCACGGCTGTAAGCATGCTGCTGAGGATGGTACCATTGGCAGGATCGAAGTCAAGGTCGGCCACGGTCTGGTTACCGGTAGCCTTGGCAAAGTTGAAGCGATTGCGCAGTAACTTCACCTTGTCGTTTACCATGTCAGGCTTTGTCGACCAGTCAGAGAAACTCCACTGCGTGTTGAATCTCACGACAGGCTTCTCTGTTCCGCCGCGCTTGGTGGTGATGATAATCACACCATTGGCAGCACGGGAACCGTAGATGGCAGCCGAAGAGGCATCTTTCAGCACATCGATGGTCTCGATATCGCTGGTGTTGATTTCATTGATGGATCCGGAGAAAATCACTCCGTCCACAACGAGCAGCGGCTGGTTAACGCCCTGAACGCTCAAGCGCTTATCTGTAGGGATAGAGTTCATGCCACGGATGTTCATCGTTGCCATGTTATCACCGGCCGCGCTGTTGGTAGGGCGATAGGTGATACCGGCCACCTGGCTTGACAGCGCGGTCATGGCATTGGGGTTAGGCAGGTTGGCAATGGTGCTGTTGGCAAAGCGAACACTCGAGATGGCGCCCGAGACATCCTTTCTCTTGGCAGTGCCATAGCCCACTACGACGACCTCTTCCAGTCCTTCGGTGTCTTCCTCAAGGTTGACAGAGACACTACCGCTGCCCGCAGCCACATCCTGTGATTTGTAGCCCACATAGCTCACGGAAATCTTGGATCCCTCACCAATCTGCAATGTAAACTTTCCGTCAATGTCGGTAATGGTGCCGTTCGAGGGATGCCCCTTCTCCACCACCGTAGCTCCCATTACGGGCTGACCTGTCTCGTCGAGGACCGTGCCCGTAACTGTCTTCTTTGCCTGCTGCTGTAGGGCAACAGTTTTCTCATTAGCGTAGCTTCCCGCTGCCGACACACATACTGGAGCCAGCAGGAACAAAGAGGCGGCAAACAGATACTTCCACTGTCTCCTCTCCGGCAAACCGAATGAACGACTCTTCAAATTCTCATCCATAAATTATTATTTTAGGTTAAACTTATATATTGATTTCTTGATATCATTTCCACAACAGCATGCTGCCGTGGAATTGGTTTTTAATGGATTGCTTCTGCTTTCTATGTTCTCCTTATATTTATATATATTAAGACTCCGTTTATTATTCCGATGGTATTTTCCGACAGGGACTTACTGTATATTTATCATGGCATCACTCTGCGAACCACTCCCTCCCCCTCTTAAATCGCAATGCAAATATACTGAATATTTTGTTTTTTACAAAGATTTTATTCTTTTTTTAATTTAGGCTCCTTAAAAAGAGGTTAAAATATGCGCAACTTATTGCGCAGCCTGTAATTTTCCCAGACAATTGCACTTAATACCGTAATTGCGGCAAACGGCAATCAAGGAATGCCCGGGCAAGGAAGAGTTCCGGCCGACGCCGGCCGGAACAATACTGGAAGACAAGGCCTTCCATCAAAGGCCATCCTGCATATAAGTCTTTTGTTTTAAGTATTTTACACATAAAATGTTAAAATAATGGCACAAATTCGTCTTTTCTCATGAATAATGATTACCTTTGCACCCGTTTTATAAAACATTCTATATTGAAGACATTTGAAGAATTAGGCGTTAACGAAGATATTCGCCGCGCCATCACGGAACTGGGATTCGAGCATCCCATGCCCGTTCAAGAAGAAGTAATCCCCTATTTACTTGGTAATGGAAACGATGTAATCGCCCTGGCACAGACCGGAACCGGCAAGACAGCCGCCTTCGGAATTCCCCTTTTGCAGAAGATTGATCCTGATAAAAAGGAGACACAGGCCCTGATTCTCAGCCCTACCCGTGAGCTATGCCTGCAGATTGCCGACGACCTGACTGACTTTTCCAAGTACATGAAGGGCGTGCATATCGTGGCCGTGTATGGCGGAGCTTCCATCGAGACCCAGATTCGCACCCTTCGCCACGGCGTGGAGATCATCGTGGCGACGCCCGGGCGACTGATAGACCTGATGAAGCGCGGCGTGGCCAAGCTCGACCATGTGAACAATGTGGTGCTCGATGAGGCCGACGAGATGCTGAACATGGGCTTCCAGGAGAGCATCAACACCATCCTGGAGAATGTTCCGGACGACCGCAACACCCTGCTCTTCTCGGCAACGATGAGCCGCGACATCGAGAAAATCGCCAAGTCCTACCTCCACGACTATAAGGAAATCGTGGTCGGCTCAAGGAATGAGGGTGCCGAGAATGTGAACCATATCTATTATATGGTGCACTCCAAGGACAAGTATCTCGCCCTGAAGCGCATCGTGGACTTCCATCCGCGCATCTTCGCCATCATCTTCTGCCGCACGAAGATAGAGACTCAGGAGATTGCCGACAAGCTCATCAAGGACGGCTACAATGCCGAAGCCCTGCACGGCGACCTGAGCCAGCAGCAGCGCGACCTCACCATGCAGAAGTTCCGCCAGCACACCGTACAGCTGCTCGTGGCCACCGATGTGGCTGCCCGCGGACTGGATGTAGACGACCTGACGCATGTCATCAACTACGGACTGCCCGACGACATCGAGAACTATACCCACCGCAGCGGCCGAACAGGGCGCGCGGGCAAGAAGGGAACCTCCATCTCCATCATCCACACGAGGGAGAAGTCGAAGGTTCGCGCCATCGAGAAGGAGATAGGCAAAGAGTTTGTAGACGGAACGCTTCCTGCTCCGGAGGAGATTTGCAAGAAACAGCTCTACAAAGTGATGGACGACATCATGAAGACAGATGTCGAGGAAGATCTCATCGCGCCGTATATGGAGGAAATCAACCGCCAGTTCGAATACATCGACAAAGAGGACATCATCAAGAAGATGGTTACCGTAACCTTCGGCCGGTTCCTCAACTACTATAAGAATGCCCCTGAAATCGTGAAGCCCACCTCCTCACGCGGCGACAATAAAGGCGGCCGCGGCGAGCGCAAGGGCCAGGGCAGAGGTCCCCGCAGGGCCGAGTCCGGCTATCAGCGCCTCTTCATCAACCTCGGCAAGGCCGACGGATTCTATCCCGGAGAGATCATGCAGTTCCTCAACAAGAACATGCACGGCCATCAAGAGGTGGGGCACATCGACCTGCTGAGCAAGTTCTCTTATATCGAAGTTCCCCAGGAGGATGCCCGCAAGGTGATGAAAGCCCTCAACGGAGCCTTCTACAAGGGTCGCGAGGTGCGCTGCAACGACGCCGATGACACGGGGCACGGCCGATCGTCGAGAGGCGGAGGCCGCAGCGACAGAGGCTCCTCACGAGGCCGCAAGTCGCGTGATTATGGCCGTCAGGCTCGTCCCGAGCGGGTCAGCCAGAAGGAAGACTGGCGCGACCTGATGGGCGAAGCTCCCTTTAAGTTCAAGGGCGAGGATCCAGACTTCAGCGAAGAGGGATGGGCACGACGCCGTCCGAAGAAGAAGAAATAAGCCCGCTGCGGTCGGCTTTCCCTTCCGGGAAGCTCATCGCAACCGCCATTCAACATCAATCCCCATGCAAGTCGCTATGACATTTGCATGGGGATTTTGCTTTGCCTACGGCCAGAGCCGGGGCGGGAAATCGCTCAATAGCCCGGCGGAAGGATGATCGGGCCGCGGCTACGCTTGCCGTAGACGGCCTTCTCCACCACCGTGCGGACGAGTCCTCCCAAGGGGAGCTCGACCTTTACCTTCCTCGAGATATTGAATTTAGGCGTGAGGATGGGGCTTGTAATCCACCTGCGCCCGAAAGCGTCGTAGTAACGCTCTGCCCCGACATCGACGCCGAAGCCCTGCCCGATCCATGTCAGGTAACCTCCATAGCGGGAGGTTGCCACGAAGGGGAAGGCTGCCATCGAGAAATAAGGCTGCGCGTTGTAATACTGTCCGAAGAGCGTGGCGCTCAGGCGGTCGGTAAGTTGATAGGACAACTGCCCCTGCACGCCATACTGCGTGGCCACATGGAGGGCACGATAGCGGGCTGCCGTGGCACCCATGCGCAGGTGCAGGGCACCGAAACTGCGGCCGAAGCCCACCGAAGCCGACTGCACGGTGAGCAGGCCCGGATATTCCCGCCAACCGCTCGCGCCGTAGAAATCGAATCCCCGGGCATGGGCAATCTCGCCTGTCTGCGAAAAATCGTAGCTGCCCGGAGGCACCGCATAAGGCAGAACCGGCATGCCAAATGGAGCTAAGGACAGCGCCTGCTCGTCTTTCCAAGCGTGCTGAAGCCTCCTGTGGGCGGCCGTATCTGCCATGGCCGGCAGCCCCTTGACAGACAACTCCAGAGGCTTTTCCCACGGTTTTGCCTCCGGCAACGGTCTTGGAAGTGGCAATGCCGACGCCGGCTGCTCACCGTTCATCTTCGGCGAGCCCACCTCTTCAGGCTTCACTTCCTGTGCCAAGGCTGCCTGAACCAGGCATGCCAACAGTAAAAACACGCTCAATCTCCTCATTATCTGGTGTATTTTAAACATCTTACTACTACGGGAATTCACCCTCCTTGCGGCTTATCGCCGGATTACACGCCGTGTGTAAGGTCGTTACAAGCCCTTTGTAAGGCCGTTACAAGCGGCGTGTAACATTCCCGGAAACCGAGGAGCGGATACACGGCTGCGACTCGCCCGCCCCCGGCTCGCCCCTTGCCGCAAATATACGAAAAGTTTCCGGAAGTCCAAACAAGGTCGGACAAAAAAATGAGAGGTCGCTTGGCGGATTTGCCTTCATGGCGTGTTTTACTTATAAAAGCGCATGCAAATGGACATTCGAATCATAAGATACGCCAACGGCGAACTGCCCGCGCAGGAGAAGGAGTCGCTCCTCCGGGACGCCGGGGCCGACCCGCTGCTCAGACAGCAGCTCATGGAGGTGCTGAATGTATCGGCACTCGCCGCGCTGCACCCCGCCGCAGCCGACGGAAATGCGGGCAGGGAGTCGCTCAGGCAGTTCAGGCAGGCTCGCACGAAGGAGCGCAGACTGGCGGCGCGCCGCAGCCTCCTGAAGTATGCCGCAGGGTTCGTGCTCGGGCTGCTGGCTGCCACGGCCGTCGTCTACTTCAACGGCAGGGACGGCCGCACGACCTATCAGGAACTGTCGGTCCCCTATGGCCAGCGCGCCCGCATCACCCTCCCCGACGGCAGCAAGGCATGGGTGAACTCGGGGAGCACGCTGCGCTATCCGTCAGCCTTCGGCAGCAAGCGTCTGGTGGAGCTGCGGGGCGAGGGACTCTTCGAGGTGGCCAAGGACCATCGACACCCGTTCATCCTGTCTTCAAAGGGCGTGCTCGTCAGAGCCCTCGGCACCCGGTTCAATGTCTACGGATATGACTCCCGGCCCCTGACGGTGTCCCTGCTCGAAGGCGCAGTGAAGGTCTACCCCCGTGCGAGGGAGCGCGAGGGAGTGGTCCTGTTGCCGGGGCAACAGGTCGTGGCCGACGGGCGCGGGCTCACGGTCTCCCCCATTAATCAGGATGTGTCGTCATGGCAGGACGGAGTGCTGAGCTTCCATGCGACGGAGATGGGCGACATCGTGCAGAAACTGCAACTCTACTATGGCGTGAAGATTACCGCCGCCTCGCCCGACATCCTCACCAAGAGCTACACGGGAAAGTTCCGGCAGCAGGACGGACTGGTGGAGATACTCCGCCTCATCAGCAAGGTGCACCACTTCAAGATATCGTGGAACGAGAAGAAAAACGAAATCATACTCTATCACTAAAACCTAAAGCCTATGACAATAAGCCCATCTGCCTGCGACGGATAGACTCCCCACGAGACCATCTGCCACCGACGACCCCGCGCGCCACGACATACGGTGGGCGCGGCCGCCGGCAAAACCAATGAACTTATCTATCAAAAACCAAAACTACACATGGAAATTATTCAATCATCCGTTCGGAGAACATCCGAAAGAGACGGGAACAGACGCAAGCCGTCGCTGCGCCCGCTTCTCCTGCTTGCGCTCATGTTCTGCCTTCTGGGCGGTCAGAAAGCCTATGCACAGAATCAATCCGTAAGTCTCCCGTCGGGAAGCCTCACCATCGCCAAGTTCTTCAACACCCTGGAGAAGCAGACTGGCTACCTGCTCGTCTACAGCGATGTGGACCTCAATGTAAACTCCACCGTCAGCTTCCCGAAGACCAAGGGGACAATGGGCTACTTCCTCGACAACTTCGTGAAAGGGCGAGACATCAAGTATGAGATCACGCCCAACAAGTATATCGTCTTCTCCAAGGCCTCTGCACAGGCACAGGCTACGGCGCAGACCGGCAAGAGCAAACTCTCCGGAACCGTAACCGACCCCGACGGCGAGCCGCTCATCGGAGCCACCGTAACCCAGAAAGGCACCCAGAACAAGGTGGTAACCGACATCGACGGCAACTTCACCATAGAGGCTCCCGTGGGTTCGCCCCTCGTCATCTCCTATATCGGGTCGGAGGACAGGGAGGTAAGAGGAGACCATAACATGAGCGTTACGCTCAAGGACGACACCAAATCGCTGGAGGAAGTGGTCGTTGTGGGCTACGGCACCATGAAGAAGAAGAACCTCACGGGAGCCGTGAGTGCCATCGACGCAAGCACCATCAGCGACAGCCATGCCACCAATCTGGCCAACGCCTTGCAGGGAGCGGCCGCCGGACTCACCATCAACCGCTCCGACGGAGCACCCGAAGGCAATTCCACCCTGCTCATCCGAGGTGTAACCACCATCAGCGACTCCAGTCCGCTGGTCATCATCGACGGCGTTCCCGGCGACATGAGCATGGTGAATCCGGATGATGTAGACAATGTATCGGTGCTGAAAGACGCCGCCTCGGCAGCCATCTACGGCTCCCGTGCGGCGGCAGGCGTTATCCTGATAACGACGAAGCGCGCAAAGTCTTCCGACCTCTCGCTGTCTTACAACATGGAGTTTGCCTACGACAGCCCCACCTCAACCCCGGGCTATGTGGGCTGGAAACGCTTCATGGAGATGACCAACGAACTGCGCTACAACGACAACCCTGACGGCGGGAAGAACCAGACCTACCCGCAGGACCTGATAGACAATTACCTGACCTACAACGCACAGAACCCCGACCAGTATCCCATCACGAACTGGGAAGACTACCTCTACAAGAGCCACACCAATCGTCAGTCGCACGCCATCAACCTCATGGGAGGAGGAAAGGTAGTCAGGAGCAAGGCCTCGTTCCGCTACGACAAGAACGACGGCATGTATGCCAACCGGAACTATGAGCGCTATATGACGCGCATCAACAACGACTTCGAATTCAACAAGTATATTGAAGCCCACCTGGACGCCAACTTCACCTTCACAAAGTCGAATACGCCGCACAACAATCCCTATGCCGACGGCGCGAGGAACATTCCTCCCATCTACGCCGTCTACTGGTCGGACGGACGCTACGGCGATGTGAAGGACGGCGAGAACATCGTGGCCAAGATTCGGGAAGGCGGCTTCGTGCGCACCAATCGCTACAACATCGGCGGAAAGGGAGAGATCAATGTCAAGCCCATAGACGGCCTGAAGCTCTCGGCCATTGTATCGCCCAACTTCTCCTTCACCAAGATCAAGGACTTCACCAAGCAGATTCCCTACACCAACGCGGGGGACCCCAACAAGATCATGGGCTACATGGGAGGATTCTATACGACGCAGCTGAAGGAGGAACGGAACGATGCCTACAACATCACGACGCAGTTTTTGGCCAACTACGAGAAGTCGTTCGGCTCGCACAACATCGCAGCGATGGCGGGCTACGAGTACTACTACATGAAGGAGGAGACCATGTCGGGCTCCGGCAATAACTATGAGCTCACGGAGTATCCGTATCTCGACCTGAGCCCCAACGACTTCAGGGACACGGGCGGAAACGCTCTGGAATACTCCTACCGGTCATACTTCGGGCGCATCAACTACTCCTATGCCCACAAATATCTGCTGGAGTTCGACCTTCGTCGGGACGGTTCCTCGCGCTTCGCAAAAGACACCCGGTGGGTAACCTTCCCCTCCGCCTCTGCCGGATGGGTGGTTTCCGAGGAGAATTTCATGAAGAATATAGGCTGGCTGGACTATCTGAAACTCCGTGCCTCGTATGGCAAGCTGGGCAACGAGCGCATCGGAAGCTATTATCCCTACCAAGCCTCCATCGACTTCGGAACGGCTCTCATGATGAACAATGGCGTGCCCGTAACCGTAACGACGGCCGCCCAAGGTAAGTATGCCGTGAGAAACATCTCTTGGGAGACCACTGAAACCTGGGACATCGGTCTCGACGCGAGATTCCTGCGGAACAGGCTGGGACTCTCCTTCGACTATTACCGCAAGAACACCAAGGGCATGCTTCTGGCTCTGCAGATACCCATCTTCATGGGATATGAGAACCCCGATGTGAATGCCGGCACCATGCATACCAACGGCTTCGATCTGGAGCTGTCGTGGAGAGACCACATCGGTGAACTCAACTACAGCGTCGCCTTCAACCTGACGGACTATAAGTCGGTGATGGGCAACCTGAACGGAACGGAGTTCGTAGGCGAGCAGATCAACCGCGAGGGTAGTGAATACAACCAATGGTACGGATATCTCTGCGACGGAATCTACCAGACACAGGAAGAAGTGGACAACTCTGCCAAGCTGAACCAGAATATCAAGGTGGGCGACCTGAAGTATCGCGACATCTCAGGGCCGGATGGAAAACCCGACGGAATCATCTCCCCGGAATACGACCGCACCCTGCTGAAAGGATCTCTGCCGCGCTTCCTCTATGGCATGAGCCTCAATGCCGCCTACAGAGGCTTCGATTTCTCGATGTCGTTCCAAGGAGTCGGCCAGAGATGGGTAAGGAAGACAACTGCCATGGTGGAGGGCCTTGCCAACAACTGGACGACTTTCCCCGACATCATAGACGGTAAATACTGGAGCTCCTACAACACCGACGAGCAGAATGCGGCAGCCATATACCCGCGGCTCAGCCGTTCGGCCCGCGATGCCAACTACGCCATGTCGGACCACTGGCTCTTCAACGGATGGTATCTACGCTGCAAGAACATCACGCTCGGCTACACCCTGCCCAGCTCGTGGGTGAGCAAGGCGTTTGTGAAATCCCTGCGCGTATATGTGGCAGCCAACGACCTCTTCTGCTTCAACAACCACCCCAAGGGCTGGGATCCGGAAGTGAGCGATGCGGGGTACCCTATTATGCGGTCATTAATGTTCGGACTGAATGTGAACTTCTAAGAAATTGAATTATGAAAAGAAATATTTTATATGCAATCTGCCTGATAGGAACCTTCATCGGAATGACTTCCTGCCATGACTTGAACTTGAATCCGCTGTCGAACGGGTCGACCGAGAACTGGTATTCCACGGCAAAGGAAATAGAGATGGCCGTCAATGCCATGTACTCGTCGACATACTGGAGACCGGAAGGAGACAACCAGACCGACTGGAGCGACGACGCCGTATACCGCGAGAGCCTTACTGAATTCGAGAACGCGACGATTACCAGCGAGAACTGGATTGTGTCGCTATACTGGCGGACGAACTTCCAGATGGTGTCGTATTCCAACAGCGTAATCAACAAATACCGGCGTGCCATCAACAACGGAGCCAACGAGGCGGAGGTCATGGCCTTCGTCGGCGAGGCAAAATTCTTCCGCGGGGTGGCCTATGGACGACTGTTGACACGGTTCGGAGATGTTCCCTACCTCACTTCAGAAATCAATATTGACGAAGGATTGAACATGGCACGCACGCCCAAGGACGAGGTCTTGCGCCATGTCTATGCCGACCTTGACTCGGCGGCACTACTTCTCCCTGTCAGTTACTCCGGTAATCAGCGCGCCACGAAAGGTGCCGCACTTGCCATGAAGGCCAGAATCGCCCTGTATCTGGGCGACTACGCGACAGCTGCACAGGCGTCGAAAGCCGTAATGGACTTGGGTGTCTATGATCTTGAACCCAGCTACAGGAAGTTGTTCTTGCAGAGCACGAAGTCGTCTAAGGAGTTCATTTTCATCCTGCCAAGATCAATTTCCATGAACATAGATGTGCTGAATTCAACGACCGTGAAGAACAAGATGGTCAGGAATGCAGGCGGATGGTCGGCCGTAGACCCGTCTTGGGACCTGCTGGCCGCATACACCTGCACCGACGGTCTGCCCATAGACGAGTCGCCATTGTTCGACTCCCATAATCCTTTCAAGAATCGCGATCCCCGCTGTTCGGAGACGCTGGTTCCCTTCGGAGAGTCGTTTCTCGGCTATGTCTACAGTCCTTCGCCCGCCGATACGGAAGTTCTCAATACAAAAACAGGGAAGATGGGGTACAACAACGATACCCGCATCAACAAGCAATATGCCTCTTTCAACGGACTCGTATGGAAGAAAGGCATCGATGAATCTTGGATGGATAACGGCTATACGGCAGAGAATCCGCTGATTGTGATGCGCTATGCCGATGTACTTCTCATGTATGCGGAAGCCAAGATAGAGCTGAACCAGATAGACCAGACCGTCGTGGATGCCATGAACACCGTCAGGGCCAGAGCCTACGGGGTGGACAAAGCGGCCATTACAAGCTATCCGGCATTCAGCATTCTGCCTCAGAAGGACATGCGGAAGCAGCTGCGCATGGAGCGACGCATGGAGCTGGCCGGCGAAAACCTGCGCTTCGCCGACCTGATGAGGTGGCATTTGTCGGAGGTAGTCATGAAGAAAAAGCAGTATGGCATGCTCTATCCGGCCACAGACTGCCTGACAAAGGTCGTTAACACGGGCAACTGGTTCTGGCCCGTTACCCCCGACATTGACGACAACGGGTGCCCCGACTTCACGAAGATGGAGGCCACCGGCCTCATCCAGGTGCTCTCCCAGCGGCAATGGGACGACCGCCAGTATCTCTGGCCGATACCTGCCAAAGAGAAACAAATCAACGACAAGATAACCCAGAACCCGGGATATTGACATCCTCAATGGCAGGGAGGCCGAACGGCCTTCCTGCCTGTTTTCACTTCTCGCTAAAATCCATTTCACACGATGAAAAGAATTCTACTCTCACTGCTTATCGCCTGTTTCGCCCTCCACATCCATGGGACCGGCATTCTGCTTGAGGCAGAAGCTTTCAAAAACGCAGGAGGCTGGAAGATCGACCAGCAGTTCATGGACATCATGGGGTCGCCCTACCTGATAGCCCATGGCATGGGACAGCCTGTCGCCGACGCGAGCACCGACTTCCGGGCTTCCGCTGCAGGCTATTACCACGCCTATGTGAGAACTTACAACTGGACCTCGCCCTGGAGTGGGCGCAAAGGACCGGGGAAATTCCAGCTTGCAGTAAACGGCACCGTTCTCTCGAAGGTTCTGGGGGAGGGCGAGCCGTCCTGGCAATGGACCTATGTGGGCAAGGTAAAGGTTAAGTCCGGCATCAACACCGTGAGGTTGAAAGACCTGACGGGCTTTGACGGCCGCTGCGACGCTATCTACCTCTGCCAGGAGCAGACGGCGCCGCCCGAAACCGCCGAGGCGCTTCAGAGTTTTCGTAGAGAACATCTGGGCTACCCCCGGAATCCCCCTGAGGCGGGGCGTTTCGACCTCGTTGTCGTGGGAGGAGGCGTGGCTGGCATAGGAGCGGCAGTCTCCGCCGCACGACTGGGGCTGAAGGTTGCCCTGCTGCAAGACCGCCCGATTCTCGGAGGCAACAACAGTTCTGAGGTCAGGGTGCATCTGGGAGGAATGATAGAGGTTGGGCGGTATCCGCGGCTGGGCGGCCTCCTGAAGGAATACGGACCCGCTAAAGAAGGCAACGCCATGGCCGCCTCCAACTATGAGGACGAAAACAAGCTCCGCATCGTACGGCAGGAGAAAAACCTCTCACTCTTCCTGAACCATCATGTAAGCCAACTGGAGAAAGACGGAAACAGGATAACCAGCGTCATCGCCCAGAACATACAGACGGGAGAGAGGCTGCGATTCTCCGCACCGCTGTTTGCCGACTGCACAGGAGACGGCACCGTGGGATACCTTGCCGGAGCCGACTACCGCATCGGCAGGGAAAGCTCCGACAAATATGGAGAGTCGAGGGCTCCCGAGGTTGCCGACAACATGATCATGGGGGTCTCCGTCCAGTGGTACTCCGGTAAGGAACGCAATGTCAGCCGTTTTCCCGACTTCTCCTATGGTATGACTTTCAACGAGGAAACCTGCGAGAAAGTCTACAAGGGCGAATGGACTTGGGAGACGGGCATGTACGAGAACCAGATTGACAGTCTGGAGAAGGTGCGCGACTACGGGCTGCTCGTCGTCTACTCCAACTGGAGCTATCTCAAGAACCACTCCGAGGAGCGCAAGGACTATGAAAAGCGCCGTCTGCAGTGGGTGGCATACATTGCCGGCAAGCGCGAGACGCGACGCCTGTTGGGCGACTATGTGCTGAGCCAGCAGGATCTTACCAAGAATGTATATCACGAGGACGGCTCTTTCACCACTTCGTGGAGCATCGACCTCCACTTTCCCGACAGCATCAACAGCTTGAGATTCCCGGGGCGGGAGTTCAAGGCCGATACGCGCCACACCGTCATCTACCCCTGCGAGGTGCCCTACAGATGCCTGTATTCCCGGAATGTAGACAACCTCTTCATGGCCGGGAGGAACATCAGCGTTACACATGTAGCCCTCGGTTCGGTACGGGTGATGCGCACCACGGCCATGATGGGCGAGGTTGTGGGCATGGCCGCCGCCGTCTGCAGGCGGCAGGAGACTACTCCCCGCGAGGTCTACCAGCGGTATCTGCCCGAGCTGAAGGCACTCATGCGCAGAGGCATCGGCGGTCAGGGGCTGCCCAACAATCAGGATTACAACGAGGGAGGGCACCTGAGTGCTCCCCCTATAATCCAATAGAATATGAAGACAGGTTACATGACGCATGCGGCCCTCCTCCTGGCCGTACTGGCAATGGCGGTCGCCGATGTACGGGGGCAGGATGTAATTCCCCAGCCGGAGAAGCAGGAGACGGGTAAGGGATTCTTCGTGCTGAGCCGCAACACGGCCTTCGTCTCCAACCTCAAGCGACAGGATGCCCAGGCTTTCAAGGGCATGGTCGACGCGTTGAGAGCCCAATCCTCCGCCCCGCAGACAGAGAATACGGTAATCAAACTCATCTCCGAGCACCGGAGAGGCAAGGCATGGGAGGATGTGGGACTGCAGTCTTACAGGCTCACCGTAAGCCCGGACTCCGTCGTCGCCCGTGCCCCTACCACCACAGGGCTGTTCTATGCCCTACAGACCCTGGGCCAACTGGCCGACAACGGCAGGATAGCCTGCACGCGGATAGCAGACAGACCGAGGTTCAAATACCGCGGTCTGATGCTCGACTGCTCCCGCCATTTCTGGTCGCCGGCCTTCATCAAGAAGCAGATAGACGCCATGGCCCGCCTGAAACTCAACCGACTCCACCTCCATCTGGTGGACGGAGGCGGATGGAGACTCGAGATAAAGAAGTATCCGCAACTCACGCGGGAGGGGGCTTACCGCACCCATTCCGACTGGGACGAATGGATAGAGAACGGCAGGAAGTTCTGCCGGAAAGACACGCCCGGAGCCTATGGCGGCTATTACACGCAGAAAGAGATGCGCGAACTTGTAGCCTACGCCCGGGCGAAGCACATCGTCGTCATTCCCGAGATTGAGATGCCCGGCCACAGCAACGAGGTGCTGCACGCCTTTCCGGAGCTCTCGTGCACGGGCAAAGGCAATGGTTTCGACCTCTGCGTGGGCAATCCCAAGACCTTCACCTTCCTCACCGATGTATTGAAAGAGGTGATGGAGATATTTCCCTCGGAGCATATCCACATCGGCGGAGACGAAGCCACCATGCTCTATTGGAAGAAATGCCCCAAGTGCATGGGGCTCTTCCGCGACAGACACTTCACCGACACCCTCCAGATACAGTCCTTCCTCATCGGCCGGATAGACAGTTTCCTGACGGCGCGGGGAAGGAAGATGATCGGCTGGGACGAGATACTGGACAGCACCCGTCTGTCGCCCTCGTCGGTGGTCATGTCATGGAGGGGCGAGCGAGGCGGCATCGCCGCTGCCAAGGCAGGACACCACACCGTCATCTCACCCTCCAGATACTATTATCTTGACCACTTCCAGGCCTCACCCGCCACGGAGCCCAAGGCCATAGGAGGCTTCAGTCCGCTGGAGCGCGTGTACTATTACGACCCCGTACCCGCGGAGCTCCGACATACTCCGGCAGCCGATCGCATAGACGGCGTGCAGGGCAACCTGTGGACGGAATATATCGCCGACGAGCGTCAGGCAGAGTACATGCTCTATCCGCGACTGTTCGCCATCGCGGAGAGCGGCTGGGGAACAAAGACTTCCTATGACCGTTTCGTCAGCCGGTTGCAGACAATCCTGCCCAGGATGGGAGCGGAAGGCTACAACTACAGAGCCCCCGACAGCGACTCCCTGCAGCAGAAACGAGACCAGGAGTTCACCGTGCTCCAGTGGAATATCTGGCAGGAGGGCACCCTCATTCCCGGAGGCTACGACGCCATCGTGAACGAGATAGACCGCCTCTCGCCCGACTTCGTAACGCTGAGCGAGGTGCGCAACTACCACGGCAGCGACTTCACGCGCCGCCTCTGCCAGTCGCTCAAGGCACGGGGCAAGACCTATTACTCCTTCCGCACAGACGACTCGGGGCTGCTAAGCAGGTATCCCCTCAAGGATTCCGTGGCCGTCTTCCCGCTCAACAAGGACCACGGCAGCGTCTACAAGCTGACAGCACAGCTCGGCGCACACGAGATTGCCGTCTATACCGCCCATCTGGACTATCTCGACTGCGCCTACTACAATGTGAGGGGATACGACGGATTCACCTGGAAGGAGACCGAACGACCCACCAGCGTAGGGGAGGTGCTCCGCCTGAACGACCTCTCCTGGCGCGACAATGCCGCCCGATGCTTCCTGAACGAGGCCCGCCACGACTTAGAGGCAGGGCGCATGGTCATCTTCGGAGGCGACTTCAACGAGCCTTCCCACCTCGACTGGACGGAGGCCACGGCATATCTTTACGACCATCACGGCATGGTCGTGCCATGGACTGTCTCCACCCTGCTCGAGAGAAACGGGTTCACGGACGGCTACCGAAAGGTATATCCGGATGTGCTCAGCTACCCCGGTTTCACCTATCCTTGCCATAACCCCGCCGCCGATATTACCAAACTCACCTGGGCTCCCAAGGCCGATGAGCGCGAACGCATAGATTTCATTTACTATCAGGGCGACAATCTCTTTGCCATAGACGCCAAGCTCTTCGGCACAGGCAGTTCCATCGTGCGGTCGAAAGCCGTCGGCGACCGGTCGGCCGACCCGATCATTCTGCCCTCGGGCACATGGCCGACCGACCACAAAGGGGTTTGGATGAAATTCAGAATCAAGAACAAATAGCCATCTGAGCCCTCCTCCCGCCCCTGCAAGGCAAGTCCCCGCAGGCGGCGGGTGGCTTGTCGTGGCATTCATCGTACAGGATTCGGAATGTTGTCATTTTTGCCGACATTTCCGGCAACGGAAACTGCATAAATATTCATTTCCTCCCTGCGGCTGCAGGGCAGGCGAAAGAGGAAAATCCACCCAGTCGGCATTTTGAGCCGACACAGCCCATTTTAGAGGCGTATTTATACTTTGTTAACACTTTTGATTCTCGAGAATCGTGCGAAATATGCAATTTCTTGCGACTGGAAGCGGCTTCCGGTCTTGCTTTTAGCCGTCTTCTACCCGCCTGAAGGCCGCTAAAAGGAGTGTCGGAAGCCGTTATCTGCGACATCAGAGCCCATTTTCCGCATATTATACAGTAATTTCCGAAATATGCAAAAACAAGAAATTAAGAAAAATCAGGATAATGACTTGTGAGCCCACACCCGCCTACATACAAAGAAGGCATAGTCTCACCCGATTTTGCTTTCCGGTCCCCATGAGCGGGAAGGCAGCGCCCAGCCCTGTCGCTACTGACTGATGTGGCACTCGAATGCACAGAACAGGAAGAGGAAGAGAGGCAGATAGTCTTTCAGCTCCTGCCTCAACCTCTTGTAGGCAATGCCCATCTGCGTCTCCACCGTATTGATCGAGATGTTCATCTCACGGGCTATGTCGGCCTGGCGCATGCCCTCCAGCCGGCTTTTCACAAAGATGATACGGCACTTCTCGGGCAGCCGGGCGAGAGCCCTGTCCAGTATTTCCACGATGTCTTCTTCTGTCTCGGGCACCAGAACCATCTGTCCGAGGGAGTCGTACCTGAGCCTGAGCTCCATCTGCAGGGTGCTCCGCAGCCGCTTCTCCGCGTTGGCGGCTGCGAGCCTTTCCCTGAGAAGGTTCAGGCAGGCGTTCTTCACGGCCTGGAACAGATAGCCCGCCATGGCCTCCTCGCGCGCCGGAAGGCTCTGTCGCTCGTACAGGCGCGTGAATACATCCTGGACTACATCCTCGGCATCGCTGTCCCGGAGCACATAAGTGAGTGCAAAGTTCTTCAGCCTTGCATACCACAATATGTAGATGTTCTCAAAAGAAGACCTCATAGACCAGCGTTCCCTGTGCACTTGTGAATTACTCCCGCCACGATGCCGGCGCCCCTATTGCGGATTGATTTCCCGCAAGAGGCGGTCGGCATGCCCCCACTTGTCCATCAGGTAGAGCACATAGCGGATGTCGACTCCTATGCAGCGTGCCAGCCGGGCATCGAAGTTGATGTCGCTGGAAAGGCTGTCCCAGTTGCCGTCGAAAGCCAGTCCGATGAGCCGCCCCTTACCGTCGAACATCGGCGAGCCGCTGTTTCCGCCCGTGATGTCGTTGTTGGTGAGGAAGCAGAGCTGCATCTTGCCGCTCGTCTTGTCCTGGTAGCGACCGAAGTCCTTCGCCGACATGAGTTCCTTCATCACCGGCTCGGCCTGATACTCAAAGTTGTCGTCGCCATGGTTCATCTTCTCCACGATGCTCTCGGCCGTCGTATAGTAACCCGAAGGCTTGCCACTCAGCTCGAAGCCGCCCACCTGACCATAGCTCAGGCGCATGGTGAAGTTGGCGTCGGAGTAGTGAGGCTTGTCTTGCTCCATCCGAATCTTGGCGTCGCAAAGATAGCGTTCCTGCTCGTCGATCTCGTCGATAACAGATGCCATGTCGTTTCTGATGTCGCCGATCACTTCCAGCAGGTCGAGGCTATACTGCACTCCGGGATCCTTCTGATAGCCCTTCTTGTTCACATAGATTCTCTCACCGCTCCTCATGAGGAACGACTTCTCATAGAGATAGTCTACATAAGCGGCATAGTTGCCGCCGAACTTCGTGTCGATAGTCTTGTAGAAGGCCGGCAGATACTTGGCCTGCACCTTGTCGCGATAGTTCTTCAGAAGTGCGGCAAACACTTCCTTGTCGAGCGCGGCGTCCCAAGCGTCGCTGTTATCCTTGAACTCCACATACTGCTTCTTGGGCTTATCCTGCGGTCCCTGCACCTCGATATAGTTCAGACGCATGGCCCTGTTGCTGAACTCCGATGTCCCGCGGAAAGTCTCCGTGAAGTAGGTCATGGTCTTCCCAGCCTCGAAACACTTATTGTAAAGTTCCTCCATCTTCTTGAAGTCGAGCTTGCCCTGCAGATACTTGGTGCTGTCCTGCCAGCGGGCAATCTGCTCCTCGAACTGACGCTTCTGGCCAATGAGGCCGATGGAGTCGATGCACTTGTTCATGCCGATGGAGTTTTTCCAATAGTTGGAACTCTGCGCATACTTGGAATCATACTTGATTCTTACGGCTTCATCCGCCTGCATGTGCTTCAGCATGATTTCCTGCTTCACGCCGCGAACCTGCGCCCGGGGAGCGTTTATCGCGTCGCGCCGCTCGCGGATACCATAGGATGAGAGATAACGGGAGGTGGAACCCGGATAGCCCACGGTCATCGCAAAGTCGCCCTCCTTGTATCCCTGCAAGGAAACGGGAGCCCAACTCTTCGGGTGATAAGGCACATTGTCCTTGCTGTACTTGGCCGGACCATTGGTCTTGGGGTCGGCATAGATACGGAACACGCTGAAGTCGCAGGTCTGGCGCGGCCACATCCAGTTGTCGGTCTCACCTCCGAACTTGCCCATCGACTTCGGCACGGTAAATACGAGCCGCAGATCGGTGAAGTCCTGATAGGTGGTGGCGTAGAACTTGTTGCCTTCATAGAAGGGATCTATGTCTACATGCAGGGTGGAATCCTGTCTTTTAACCTCGCGGGTATAGGCATTGGTAAGCGAGTCGATGAACTCCTCCTGTGCTTCGGGTGTCTTGTAATAGAATCCTCCGGCAAGCACCTCGTCGGTAATGTCCTTCTGAGCCACCATAAACGACACGAACATGTTCTCGTTGGGCAGTTCCTCCTCATACGACTTGGCGTAGAAGCCGTTCAACATATAGTCGTGCTCCACGGTGGAATGCGAGCGGATGGCCTCAAAGCCGCAGTGGTGATTGGTGAAGACGAGCCCGTCGGGGCTGACGACCACGCCCGAGCAATAGCCCGAGAAGTTGACCACGGCATTCTTGATAGCGTTTTCTCCTGAGTAGAGAGCGGAGTAAGGCAGCTGGAACCCCTCGGTCTGCATAGTCTGGTAAACGGCCTGCGGGAGGTTGTAGAGCGTCCACATGCCTTCGTCGGCATTTGCCACATTCACGGCAAGAAGCCCCGCCAGAATTAATGTTGATTTCTTCATATCTGATTATTTTCTAAAATATTTTCCAATGACAGGCAGTCCCGACAGCGGGAAGTCTTTCTTCACGATGTATGCAATGAAGAGAAAGCCCAGCAAGGTGTTCACTGCCAGAGCCGGCAGAGTGGACAGGTTATGGTTGGAGGCCGTCATGGCAACGAACAGCAATGCGGCCAGCCCTACATATACGGCCATCTCCTTCATCGGATAGGCTATGGGATAGTATTTCTGTCCGACGACATAAGAAAGTATCATGGCTACTCCATAGCCCGCAAAGCCTCCCCATGCGCATGCCATATAGCCGTAGCGCGGCACGAAGACGACATTGATGACGATGAGCACGGCACATCCTATGCCCGAGAACACGGCACCCCAGATGGTCTTGTCTATGAGCTTATACCAGAACGAGAGGTTGAAATAGACGCCCATCATGATTTCCGCCGCCATGACAATCGGCACCACCTTCAGGCCTTCCCAGTAGTCTTGCCCGATGATGTAGCGGAGGATGTCCATATAGCCTATCACCATGAGGAACGCCAGCAGCGTGAAAATGAGAAAATACTTCATGGCCTTTGCATAGGTGGCACGGTCGTCCTTGCTCCTGGCCTGCCCGAAGACAAAGGGCTCATAGGCAAAGCGGAATGCCTGGGTGATCATCGCCATAATCATGGCTATCTTCGAACTGGCTCCATAAATGCCCAGCTGGCTGTGCACATCGCCGGCCTTGTAGATGAACGGGAAGAGTATCTTGTCGGCCGTCTGGTTCAGGATGCCGGCAATGCCGAGGATGAGAATCGGCCAGGCATAGGCCAGCATGCGTTTCAGAAGCTTCATGTCGAACCCATAGGAAAAACCTTTCATCTCCTTCAGGAGGAAAAGCGTCTGCACGGAGGAGCAGAAGAGGTTGATATAGAAGATGTAGACCACATCGGTAACACCCATTACAAGAAAATAAAACAGGTTCAGCCCTATCAGCATGCCGATGTTCAGCAACTTGATGCTCGCAAACTTCAAAGCCTTGTTCTGGTAGCGAAGATAGTCGAAAGGAATGCACAGGAAGGCGTCGACGGCCACGGTAACGGCCATGATTCCGATATACTCAGGATGCTCCGCATAGCCTTCAAAATCAGCGATAGGCTGCAGAAAGGCCATGACCAGCAGCACGAAGACCAAAGACAACAGGCCTACCGACCACAGAGTGGTGCCATAAACCTTGTCGGCATTCTCCTCCTGCTTGTTGGCGAAACGGAAGAATGTGGTCTCCATGCCAAAGGTCAGCAAGACAAGTATCAGGGCCGTATAGGCATATACATTCGTAACGACACCGTAGCCGCCCGACGCTGCCGAAATCTTTATCGTATACAGCGGCACCAGGAGATAATTCAGAAACCGCCCGATGATGCTGCTGAGACCGTAGATGACGGTATCCTTCGCCAAAGATTTTAAATTCGCCATTTTCCTAAAAGAACAAATAACATATAGAAATTGCCGCTATCACTCCCGCCAGGTCGGCAAGGAGTCCGCAGGCAACGGCATGACGGGTGTACTTAATGCTCACGCTGCCGAAATAGACGGCCAGGATATAGAAGGTGGTATCCGTGGAGCCCTGAAACAGGCAGGAGAGACGACCGACAAACGAGTCGGCTCCGAAGGTCTTCATCGCGTCGACCATGAGTCCGCGCGCACCGCTACCGGAGAGCGGTTTCATGAGGGCCGTGGGGAGGGCGTCCACAAAACTCGTATCGAAACCACAAGTCTCTATGCCCCACTTAATGCCGCCGATGAGCATGTCCATCGCCCCCGAGGCCCGGAACACGCCTATACCCACGAGTATGGCAACCAGATAAGGGATGATGCGCACGGCCGTCTGAAATCCATCTTTCGCTCCCTCGATGAAGGCGTCGTAGACATTGATGCGCTTTAAGAGACCCACAAGGATGAATCCCGTGATGATGCCCATCAGAAGAATGGTGGCCACACTCGTACTCACCGCGTTCATCGTCGCCCCGTCCAGCTGTGAGAAGCCCCAGATGATGCCAGCCACAACGACGCAAGCCCCGCCCAGCGTGAGCAGGAGGGTGCGATTCAAGAGATTGATGCGCTGATATAAAGAGGTGATGATGATGCCTGCCAAGGTGGCAAAAAAGGTGGCAAGAAGGATGGGGATGAACACATCCGTGGGCTGCGAAGCCCCCATCTGGGCCCGATAGGTCATGATGGAAACCGGAATCAGGGTGAGTCCGCTGGTGTTCAGGACGAGAAACATAATCATGGGATTGGTCGCCGTGTCCTTCTTAGGGTTCAGCTCCTGCATCTGCTCCATGGCCTTTAGTCCCAGCGGAGTTGCCGCATTGTCGAGCCCGAGCATATTGGCGGCAATGTTCATGAAGATGCTGCCCATTGCCGGATGGTTTTTCGGAATGTCAGGAAAGAGCCTGACGAAGACCGGGGAGAGGAAGCGTGCCAGAGCGTTTACCAGCCCGCCACGCTCCCCTATCTTCATGATACCCAACCATAAGGACAGCACCCCCGTCAGTCCGAGGGATATTTCGAACGCCGTCTTCGAAGAGTCGAAGGTGCTTTTCATCATCGCCGGAAATACTCCCAGGTCGCCCAGAAAGATTAGTCGGATGAGAGCCACCACGAAGGCAACGACGAAAAACGCTATCCAAATATAGTTCAGTACCATTTCCGAATGTCTTTACTTAACGGTCGTACGACGCTCCCGAATCAGTTTTATCTGCTGGAGAAGCTCGCCATAGTGCAGCTTGTTGATACCCGTAGCAGACACAGACTGGCTCTTACAATAGCTCTCAATCTTGTCCAAGTGCTGAAGCACATAGAGGGTTGCATCAGAACTGATTGCCGTCGAGGAACCGCCGCCACTAAGAAGTTGCATAAGAGCGTTGCCCGCACTTTTCGTTTCTTCCTTCTTTTCCGGGTTCAGGATGGAATTGATGCGGCCCAGATAATTGCGCTCCAGCGTTCGGCGTATCTTGTTCTGCAGTTCGCTCTTGCCGTTCAGGGGCTTCCACACATACTTGAACACGGTATCCAGATAGGTGCCAAGCTTCAGGATATCGGCACCTTCAGTAAACGAATCGTTGTAAATCTTATTGAGGACCGACACGCTGAGCAAAGCGGAGAGCGCCGTACTCTGCCTGCCTTCTATGTCTTTCTGGACATCCATGCCTACCAACTCGGTTATATTCTTCGGATAAAGCCACATGGGAGCCTCAAGGACATTCGTTCCGACCCAGCTGACAGCAGAGAGCTGTTTCGACGCCGGAGCCACCTCGACGGGCTTCTTGCCGGGAAGATTGCTGAGATAGTGGCCTCCGATGTTCTTCTGCACATGCCGGGTGTAACGGCTGAACTGGTCGCGAACGGCAGTATACATCTCCGCAAGGTCGTCGTATTGGTAGTTGTCCTGCTTCGTCCATGCAGGCAAACCGGCTATCACACGCTTCAAATTCTTTACGCCATAGGTGCTTGCCTTCATGTTGTCATCGCCCACGCTCTCAGTCTGCGAGCGTGGATCCTCGTCCCGGCCCTCACCCGAGAACCAGAGTTCTGGATGCAGCTTGAGCACATTCGTGGTCTCCGTCATCAAGGCTTCCTTCTCCTCGAACTCATCCTTGAACTCCGGCCGCCACTGATAACCCCACTTGATGGCCCACTTGTCGTAGTCGCCTATACGCGGGAAGAGTCCCTTTTCGGAAATATTGTCTTCCGGCTGTGCCACATAGTTGAAGCGGGCATAGTCCATGATGCTTACGGTATGGCCATGGGCTTCTACCCAGGCCTTGTCGCGGAGCTTCTCAACGGGAGTGGCATAACTTGCGCCCATGTTATGACGAAGCCCGAGAGTATGCCCCACTTCATGGGAACTTACAAAACGGATGAGCTCTCCCATCAGCTTATCATCGAACTTCATGGTCTGGGCGCGTTTGTCGAGCGGACCGCACTGAACCATATACCACTTGGTAAGAAGATTCATCACATTATGGTACCAGCAGATATGGCTCTCGATGATTTCACCGCTGCGAGGGTCGGAAACATGAGGCCCATAGGCGTTCTCGGTTTCTGAGGGCAGATAGCGGAGCACACAGTAGCGGGCGTCGTCGACGCTCATGTCCGGGTCGTCAGGCCACTCCTTGCCCTGAATGGCATTCTTGAAGCCGGCAGCCTCGAAAGCGACATTCCAGTCCTCGATGCCCTGTATCAGATAGGGCACCCATTTTTTTGGGGTCGCAGGGTCGATATAGTAGACGATAGGCTTCACCGGCTCTACGAGCTTTCCCTTCAGATAGGCCTGCTTGTCCTTTGGTTCAAGGCGGTAACGGGCTATGAACGACTCACGCTCTGTCTTGTGCTGGTCGTCGCTGAAGACAGTGAAGTTATTCACAAAGTAACCCACCCGCTTGTCCCATAGGCGTTTACGCATGGGCTGCACGGGAAGCATCACGATAGAAGTGTTCATGCCGAGTGTGGCACTCCCTGTAGAAGCGGCGGCCAATCGCCCACTCGTAATGGCATAGGTGCGGGTGGTGGCTACTTCTATGTTAATGGGAAACACCTTCACGGTGTCGATGAATGTACGGTCGGAAGAGAGTGCGCCAAGCTTGGGAGCGCCCAATCTGCCTCCCGAAATGGAAGTCATCAGTTTGTTATCTTTCAGGAAAAGACCAGTAACCTCTATCAGGTTCAGGTGCTTGTCCTTATTCTTTCCGATAATCTTAAACGAAGCCACGATGGGATCCGTCGTCGAAGCCTGCAAGGTTTTAGAGATGTTATCCTTTTCGTCGGCAATCTGAGAGAGCACATAAGCACGCAGGAGCATGGTCTTGTAGTCGCGCTTCTCAAAATATACAGTAGCCTCGTTGACCTCTTCTCCAGAGAACTTGCCGAATCCCTGCGGCACGGAGGTATAGCGGGTAACGCAAAGCAGGTATCGCCCAAGCAATGAATCCGGCACCTCAAAATACCATTTGTCCTCTATATGGCGAACCGTGAAAAGCCCCTTGTGCATGGTGCCTTTCTTCTTCAACAGTTCTTCATACTCGTTCTTCTTCTCCGGTTTTTTCTTGGCATCAGCTTTCTTGTCTTTGGAAGACGACTTCCTGTCAAGCTTGGAACTGTCTTTTACAACTACAGAGGTATCTTTCTGAAAGGTAAAGGACGGCAAATTGAAAGCTTGCAGATTCAGACTGAAAGCTACTGTGGCAATGCACAGTAGTAAAGGTTTCTTGTTTCTCATTTGTTACAACTAATTGTTTCAAGTTGCAAATTTAATTATTAATTCGGAATTATCGAAATAATATATTTGGAAATGATGTTTTTTTCAAGATATTTTATATCTTTGCAATTGAGGATTTTAAACCTAACGATATTCTTTACATGAGCAGACAATACTTATTGGGCTTTGATGTTGGCAGCAGTTCTGTCAAGGCATCGCTCGTAGATGTGGAGACAGGGGCTTGCGCAGCAGCAGCTTTCTTCCCCGAACATGAGGCTCCCATCAAGGCCGTGAAGGCAGGATGGGCAGAGCAGGACCCCGACTCATGGTGGCTGTATGCCAAGCAAAGCCTTGCCAAGATTATGGCTGACAACGCCGTCAAGGGCGAGGACATCAAGGCTATTGGCATTTCTTACCAGATGCACGGCCTCGTTTGCGTCGACAAGGAATGCCGTCCGCTGCGCGATGCTATCATCTGGTGCGACTCGCGTGGCGTTCCTTATGGAGAGAACGCTTTTGAGAACATTGGAAAAGAGCTGTGCCTCGAACACTTGCTGAATTCCCCGGGCAACTTCACGGCCGCTAAACTGGCATGGGTGAAAGACAAAGAACCCCAGCTATACGAACAGATTTACAAGATAATGCTCCCCGGAGACTATATCGCCATGAAACTGAGCGGAGAGATTAACACCACCATTTCCGGTCTTTCAGAGGGCATATTCTGGGACTTCAAGCAGAAGCAAGTGGCTGATTTCCTCATGAAATATTATGGTTTCAGAGAAGACATCATAGCCGACATCGTACCGACATTCTGCGTTCAGGGACAGGTCTCAAAGGGCGCAGCCGAAGAAACAGGACTGAAGGAGGGCACTCCCATCAGCTATCGCGCCGGCGACCAGCCCAACAATGCCTTGTCGCTGAATGTGTTCAACCCAGGAGAAATCGCCTCTACTGCCGGCACTTCGGGAGTAGTTTACGGGGTCCTCGGTGAAGTCAATTACGACAAGAAAAGCAGAGTAAACACTTTTGCGCATGTGAATTACACAGAGAACCTCACCCGACTGGGCGTACTGCTCTGCATCAACGGAACGGGAATCCTCAACGCCTGGGTGCGCCGCAATGTGGCTCCGGAGGGCATCTCCTACAGCGAGATGAACGACCTTGCCGCAAGCATCGCCATCGGCTCAGAAGGCCTGAGAGTCATCCCATTCGGCAACGGGGCAGAGCGCGTGTTGGAAAACCGCGAGGTGGGATGTTCCATTCACGGCATCAACTTCAACAACACTACCCGTGCGCATATTGTGCGGGCCGCCCAGGAAGGCATCGTGTTCAGTTTCTGCTACGGCATGGAAATCATGCAGCGCATGGGAATGGACATCCGGAAAATACACGCGGGCAAGGCCAACATGTTTCTCAGCAAGCTATTCCGCGACACTCTGGCCTCTACCAGCGGCGCTTCCATCGAGCTCTACGAAACCGACGGCAGCCAGGGAGCTGCCAAGGGAGCCGGAATGGGAGCCGGCATCTATAAAGACCACGACGAGGCCTTTGCCACTCTGAAGAAGCTTGAGGTCGTAGAACCTGACTGTGCACGCCAGAGAGCGTATCTCAATGCCTACGCAGAATGGAAGGAAACCTTAAAGAAATCCGTAGGCTAAGGCAAAAACAATAAGACAACAAAACATTAACCCAGAAGTCCGCGCCCATTCTTTATCAAACAGGATCAGGCACAGCTTCAAAACGATTATTTTAATAAATATGGCAAAAGAGTATTTTCCACAAATCGGCAAGATTCCTTTCGAGGGAACCGAGTCGAAGAATCCTCTCGCATTCCACTATTACGATGCGGAGAAAGTAGTTTTAGGCAAGAAGATGAAAGACTGGCTGAAGTTCGCCATGGCTTGGTGGCACACCCTCGGTCAGGCTTCGGGCGACCAGTTCGGAGGCCAGACCCGCTCCTATGAATGGGACAAGGCGGCCGACCCCATACAGCGTGCCAAGGACAAGGCCGACGCAGGTTTCGAAATCATGACCAAACTCGGCATCGAATATTTCTGCTTTCACGATGTAGACCTCATTGAAGAGGGCAAGGACATCGAGGAGTATGAGGCTCGCATGGTGGAGATTACAGACTATCTGAAAGCAAAGATGGCGGCCGACCCTACCAAGAAACTACTCTGGGGAACGGCAAATGTATTCGGGCATCAGCGTTATATGAACGGAGCCAGCACCAACCCCGACTTCAATGTAGTGGCACGGGCCTGCGTCCAGATCAAGAACGCCATCGACGCAACCATCAAGCTCGGAGGCACCAACTATGTGTTCTGGGGCGGAAGAGAGGGATATATGAGCCTCCTGAACACCGACCAGAAGCGTGAGAAGGAGCACATGGCCACTATGCTGGGAGCCGCCCGCGACTATGCCCGCAGCAAGGGTTTCACGGGAACTTTCCTGATTGAACCCAAACCGATGGAGCCCACAAAGCACCAGTATGATGTGGATGTAGAGACCGTATTGGGATTCCTCCGTGCACACGGACTGGACAAGGACTTCAAGATTAATATTGAGGTTAACCATGCCACACTGGCCGGCCACACCTTCGAGCACGAACTTGCAGTGGCCGTAGACAACGGAATGCTCGGTTCCATCGATGCCAACCGCGGCGACGCCCAGAACGGTTGGGACACCGACCAGTTCCCGATTGACAACTTCGAGCTCACGCAGGCCATGATGGAAATCATCCGAAACGGCGGACTGGGCAACGGAGGCTCTAACTTCGATGCCAAGCTCCGTCGCAACTCCACCGACCCGGAGGATATCTTCATCGCACACATCAGCGGCATGGACGCAATGGCACGCGCCCTCGAGAACGCAGCCGCCATCCTCGAGGAGAGCGAACTGCCTGCCATGAAGAAGGCACGCTATGCCAGCTTCGACAGCGGCAAGGGCAAGGAGTTTGAGGAAGGAAGGCTCTCGCTTGAAGACATTGTCAGCTATGCAAAGGCCAACGGCGAACCCGCACAGACCTCAGGCAAGCAAGAGCTCTATGAAACTATCGTAGCACTCTACAGCAAATAATGGAACCTGGGCTCGCAACCGAGCTCCGGTTCATGCAGCGAGGAGAGGACCGCCCGGTGTCCCCTCCTCGTTCTCTTTTTACTACCAAGTAGCCTTATAGCCACCTCAAGGCTGACAAAATCGGCGAGATTGAACGACAAAATCGGCGATTTCGTAGAACGAAACCGCCGATTTTGTTAGCCCGTTTGCCGTCAGCGGGCGATTATTGCCGCACCTTTGCAATGTCGTCTTTCAGCCTGAAGCTATGCGACTGGAGCATGTTGTCTGGATCGAGGGCATTGTCAAGCTCCTCTTGCGTCATCAGTTTCTTTTCCAAGACGATGTCGTAGACAGATCGGCCAGTCTCCAGAGCCTCCTTGGCCACTTTCGTACTGTTTTTGTATCCGATGATAGGATTGAGGGCAGTTACGATGCCGATGCTGTTCTTCACCATCTCCTTGCAGTGCTCCTGATTGACCGTGATGCCGAGAATACACTTCTCCGTGAGCGTGTCAATAGCGTTGCGCAGCCAGCAGAGGCTCTCAAAGAGACACTCGGTGATGACCGGCTCCATGACATTCAGTTCAAGCTGGCCGGCCTCAGCGGCAAAGCTAACGGTGGTGTCGTTACCGATTACCTTGAAGCAAGTCTGGTTTACCACCTCGGGAATGACCGGATTCACCTTGCCCGGCATAATGCTCGAGCCCGGAGCCATGGCAGGCAGGTTGATTTCATGCAGTCCGCACCGCGGACCGGAAGCCATCAGGCGGAGGTCGCTGCAAATCTTCGATAACTTGACAGCCAGCCGCTTCAGCGCACCTGAATAGCTGACATAGGCACCCGTGTCGGGCGTTGCCTCGACAAGGTCGGGCGAGGAGATGAAGTTCTCGCCGGTAAGCTTGCTCAAGTTGGCTGCACAGAGTTCAGCGAAACCGGGCACGGCATTCAGTCCGGTGCCGATGGCCGTACCGCCCATATTGATCTCGTGGAGCAACTGTACATTGCGGTCGAGATTCAGGATTTCCTCCTCGAGGTTGTCGGCATAGGCATTAAACTCCTGCCCGAAGGTCATGGGGACGGCATCCTGAAGCTGCGTGCGCCCCATCTTGATATCCTTCTTGTACTCCCCTGCCTTGTAGCGGAAGGCACTGATGAGGCCCGTGAGGCTGGCCACGAGGGTCTTGTTCATACGAATTAGGGCCAGACGGATGGTTGACGGGTAGACATCATTGGTGGACTGTCCGCAGTTACAATGATCGTTTGGCGAACAATACATGAACTCCCCGCGCTTATGCCCCATGATTTCAAGAGCCCGGTTGGCGATTACCTCATTGGCATTCATGTTGACCGAGGTGCCCGCGCCGCCCTGCATCATGTCGATGGGGAAGTCTTCGTGCATCTTCCCCTCGATAAGCTCGTGGCAAGCCTGCTCGATGGCAGCTGAAATCTCGTCGTTGATAACGCCCAGGGCATGGTTGGCCTGTATAGCCGCCAGCTTCACATAGGCTATCGCAATGATATAGTCGGGATAGTCGCGCATCTTCATGTGAGAGATGCGATAGTTGTTGATGGCACGCTGTGTCTGCACACCGTAGTAAGCTTCTGCAGGCACTTTGAGTTCTCCTAAGAGGTCAGACTCTACACGGAATTTTTCTTCACTCATAGCTTTATTCGTTTAAAAGTTTTATTGATGTTGATATTTTCTTAGAAAGCCTTGATGCGATACATGAATCCGAGCTCCACACGATGGGTGTCGTAGTCTTCAAGAGTGCATTGGCTGGTATAGTTATATTTCCTGCCTATATAGGCGGCAAACAGCCGGAAGTTCTGGCGCTTGACGGGGTAATACTCCACGCTGGCCAGATAGCCCCATGCCTTGCGGTAGTTTTTGAACTGCTCTATCTTCTCGACGCTCGCCGTCTCATACATCCCCTTGAGCATCAGATTCCATTGCGGGGCGAACTGCCAATTGGCCTTTGCCACCAATGCATCATAGTGCACATCGCTGAAATACCCCGCCCCCGAGGCCGAGAGGTAGTCGGCCGCCTCGGTGGAGGCTATGCGCAGACAGTCTAACCCATCGGAGGCTGCATAATAGTCCATATAGAACTGAAGCCTCGGCAGGTTGAGCCTCTGTCCCAGCATGAGCAGTCGACTGTATTTATGGCGGGCCTGCGTCTGGATTCCCCACGACCACCGCGTCTGCAACCGGTCGTTCAGGAAGCTCCCGTTCCATAGGAATATATAGGTAAGCGGATGCTTCGATGCCTCCACTTCCTTCACGGCACCCGCATTGGCAAGCGTCAGCGGGGCGTCGCCATACTCCTCGCTGAACTTGCCGTTATAGGTGTTGGTAACATTCAGGTTGAGTTCCTGCGTGGCTAAAGGTCTGTAAGAGAGATTCACGCCCGCCATGAAGATGTCCATATAGTTGAGCATGTCGCTGTATTGGTAGATGAACATCGGGTTCTCATCATACTCGAATCCGCCGAAGTTCTGGCATACCTTACCCGCCTGAACGCCTATCTTCTCATTGAACTGGTATCCCACGAAGAGCAAGTCCGTGGCTTTGGCAAAGTTGTCTTCCCCCTTTGCGGCGTTACTCTTGTTCAGCCGATGGCGGAAACGATAGCTCAGCTTCGGCGTGATATTGCCCTTTATCTCGAAGCGGGCATCCCTGTTGCGGAACGCCGAGCCCCACTCCTTCCTTTCATACGACTCCTGAAAGGCAGCCGAATAGTTGAAATATACCTGAAAGGCATCCGCCTTCTTCTCCAACTTAAGCACACGCTCTGTCAGGCTCTCAATATCTGCGTCGTCTCCGCCCATCCCCGGATTTTTGCCTTGCGACCACGCTCCTGTCGAGAAACACAGCACGACTGCCATCAGCATTATCTTCTTCATACTATTCCGTGATGATTAAAAGGTTCATACGATAATGTCTATTGCCGCGACGGCAGCAATAGCAACGATGACGAATACTTCGTTACAGTACATGGTGATTGCCATAATATCAGTATTGATTACTTTAAGTCCAGCTCTTGTAGTGTATTTTTGCAAAGATAGCAAAACTTTTTCAATACAGCTCATAAAAACCAGATATTTTCTTGCAGCCTCCTTTTTCCGCTTCTATTTCCATTCCTCGCCTCCATGGGGCATATTACCATTCATACAAACGGGTTAGCAACAGCGTTACAAACGACATGGCAGATCGATAAAAAGTTATAAATTATCGGCGGCAAAACTTGCCATATTGAAACTTTTTTCGTAATTTTGAAGCAAATATCAATAACCTAAACAAATGAAGAATCAATCCAGATTACTGCTCATGTTATGCTGTGTGGTATTTGCCCTGCATGCCAACGCACAAAAAAACATTGCCTATCAAGACGCACAAGTCCGTATTTCCCTGATTACAGACGGGGTTGCAAGGTTAGAATATGTACCCGACGGAAAGTTCATGGATGACTTCTCGTTCATTGCCGTCAATCGCGACTATCCCCAGGTAGACTACAAGGTCAGCAACCACAGCAAGCAGGTAGAAATCAAGACGGCCCAAATGGTGATTCGTTACCTGAAAGGCAGCGGCAAGTTTACGCCTTCCAACCTCACCATCACCTCTGCCAAGGGAGCCCGGAAGCCCTTCAGTTGGAAACCGGGGCAAAAGGATGACAAGAACCTTCTGGGTACTTATCGCACTCTTGACGGCTACGACGGCGACTACCAAACCTGGGAAAAGCGCACGATGCCTATTGAGGATGGACTGCTCTCACGCAACGGATGGACCTTCATAGATGATTCTGAAGGCTATATATTCGACCATTCCGACTGGCCTTGGCTGGCTAAACGACACGAGGAAGGCTCTACGCAGGACTGGTATTTCATGGCTTACGGGCACGACTACAAGAAAGCGCTGAAAGACTTCACTGTTTTCTCAGGCAAGGTGCCGTTGCCTCCACGCTACGCTTTCGGCTATTGGTGGAGCCGCTACTGGTCATATTCCGACGCGGAACTACGCGATCTCGTGCGCAAGTTCCATCAATATCAGATTCCGCTCGATGTGCTTGTCATCGACATGGACTGGCATTACACCGAGAAAGGCAAGGGAGGCTGGACCGGCTACACATTCAACAGGCGTCTTTTCCCCGATCCTGCCAAGTTCCTGGGGTGGCTCAAAGGCAACGACCTGCAGATTACATTCAACCTTCACCCCGCCGACGGCATCAAATCCTACGAGGAACACTATCCTGAAATGGCCAAGTGGATGGGCATAGACCCCGCCACCCAGCAGGACATTCCTTGGCAGGCCTCCAGCAAACGGTTCATGACGGGATGGCTCAACACCCAGCTCCGCCCCATGGAAAACATGGGGGTGGACTTCTGGTGGCTCGACTGGCAGCAGTGGGGCAATGACAAAGAGTTCCCGAAACTTAGCAACACATGGTGGATTAACTACGCCGTGTTCACCGATATGGAGCGTAACCGCGACACGCGACCCATGCTCTACCACCGTTGGGGCGGTCTGGGCAACCATCGCTATCAGATAGGATTCTCCGGAGACTCACACATCACCTGGAAATCTCTCGACTTCCAGCCTTACTTCAACTCCACCGCATCCAATGTGCTCTATGGCTTCTGGAGCCACGATATCGGCGGCCATATGGGCGCACCGGGCATAGACCCCGAGCTCTATGTGCGCTGGATGCAGTTCGGAGCCTTCAGTCCCATCCTGCGCACGCACTCTACCAAGCAGGCCGCACTCAAGAAAGAACCTTGGGTTTTTGACAATGAGCACTTCGAAATGCTGCGCAATATCGTGCTGCAACGCTACCGCATGGCGCCTTATGTGTACACCATGGCCCGCAAGACCCACGACGAGGGACTCTCGCTCTGCCGCCCGATGTACTATGACTACCCTGAAAGCCAGGAGGCCTACGACAACAAGGACGAGTATATGTTCGGAGACCAGATGCTGGTCTATCCCATTACTGCTCCCGCCAAGGACGGAATCTCGGAGAAACAGGTATGGCTCCCCGCCGGAAACGACTGGTTTGAGACCGCTACGGGCACGCTCCTCAAGGGCGGGCAGGCTGTTTCCCGCACCTTCCAGTTAGACGAGATGCCGGTTTATGTCAAGGCCGGTTCCGTGATTCCCGAGTACGGCGAGGTGAAGAACCTGCGCCGCAACGACAATTCCATCACCGTAAGCGTGTTCCCGGGACAGCGTGGCGAGTTCTGCATGTATGAGGATAACGGCAACGACAAGGACTATGAGAACAATTATGCTACGACCCTGCTCTCCTCGGAGCGGGTCGACAATAGGCTGACCGTGAAGATCGGTGCTCGCAAAGGCAACTATAAGGACATGCCGGCACGGCGCCAGTTCAAGGTGAAAGTGGTGGCCTCGGCCATTCCCGAGCAGGTTAGCGTGAACGGGACAGAAGCCAAATATGAGTACGACGGCGAGAATCTGGCTCTCATCATCGATGTGCCGCAGACCGACTGTGCCGTGGAGAAGACCATCACCATTACTTATCCCAAGGATGCCGTCGATGTTTCCGACGGCCTGCAGGGGCAGATGAAGCATGTGCGCAACGGCATCGTGATGCTGAAATACAACAATGCGGGCATCGTGCTCAACGAGGAACTGGGCACCATGGGGTCGCTCGGTGAGGCCTTGCAGTACTTTTCCGACCGCTTCAACGAGCTCGTGAATACCTTCAAGGCCAACTATCGCAATCTGCCTGAAATCCTCAAGGCCAACAAAGTTGACGATGCGGCCATGGCCAGATTCCTTCACCAGAAGTAAATCACCGGCTACAGCCGTCCGTACAGCAGGAAAGAGAGCAGGATGAGCAATGCTATCAGGCCGACCGCAGCCAGCAGCAGCGAGATACCCAGATTCTTGCGGTCGGTCTTGTCGGCATGGCGGTCGAAGAGATTCCTGCCGCTCCAGCCGTCAATTTCATCCATCAGCCTGCGGTCGGAACAGGCATACAGCCCCATATCGGTCTTATAAAGGCTGCCGTCCAGCAGGGTAACGACCAGCATTTTGTGCACGGCCGTGTGGGTAGCGACCGACGACAGTCCCCTCTGATAGGTGCATGACGCCACCTTCTCCCATCTTATCTTGCGATGCCATTCGGCTACTTCCATGCCTTCCCGGTCGAGAATCATGTAGTCCTTGCCGCCAACGAAATAAGGCAGGATGGTAAAGAAAGCTATTCCCACGGCTATCAGGCCGCAGGCAATCCATCCTCCACCCGTGTTACGAAAGCACAGCGTGAGCACACCTGACAGCAGGATGAGCATCGTGCCGATATAGACTGCCGTGCGGCTTTGCCTGATGAGTAGTCGGTTTCTCATGCTGCTGCGTGATAAAAGGCTTGATAAAAATAATATAGAGACATCTCACCCTGCAAGCCGGGCGAAGCGAGAGCAAGGCAATTCCTTCTTCCGTTTCGCCCGATTGGCCAGCAGACGATTATTTTCTCCAGAGATGCGTCATGTCTTCCAGCGTCTTGCCCTTCGTCTCGGGGACGAGTCTCCACACGAAGAGAGCGGCCACGACGCAGATGCAACCATACAGACCATAGGTAAACCAGTGGCCGAAATCGTCGCCCGGAGCCAAGTGCATATTGAACATCGGCACGAAAGTGGAGCTCACGATGAAGTTGAAAATCCACTGGAAGGCCACGGCGATGGCCACGGCGGCACCCCGGATGGTGTTCGGGAATATCTCGGCGATGAGCACCCAGGTGATGGGCCCCCACGAGAACATGAAGCTCGCGCTGTAGACCATGATGGAAATCATGCACACCATGGACAGCGCGGGGTTGCCGAAAGTGAGCGCCACGCCGAAGGCACCGATAGCCATGCCGATGGAACCCCAGATGAGCAGCGGCTTGCGACCCAGCTTCTCCACCGTGAAAATGGCAATGAGCGTAAAGGTAAGGTTGATTACTCCCATCAGCACCGTCTGCACCATGGGGTTGTCCATGCCCATGTCGCCGAAGATGCGAGGCGCATAATAGAGCACAGCGTTGATGCCGATGGCCTGCTGGAAGACGCTCAGCATGATGCCGATGAAGATGCACATGAAGCCGTAGGAGAACAGCCGCTCGGTCTTCACGCTGATGGTCTCCTTGATTTCGGCAAGGATTTCCCGTGCCACGGCCGTCCCGTTGATGCGGGAAAGGATGCTGAGTGCCTTCTCGTCCTGGCCACTCATCACGAGGTAACGAGGCGTCTCGGGCACGAAACAGATGAGGATGGCAAACAATCCGGCGGGCACCATCTCGCTTCCGAACATATAGCGCCACCCCGTGGAGACGGTCCAGGGGTCGCTGCCAGGCATCACCTGCGCCACGCCCTGTCCTATCGACTCGATGACAGGATTGGTGTGCTCGCCTAAGATGAGGAAGTTGACGAAGTAGACGATGAGCTGACCGCCGATAATGGCAAACTGGTTCCAGCTCACCAGCATGCCGCGGATGTTGGAGGGAGCCACCTCGCCGATATACATCGGGCAGATGGCCGACGCCATGCCGACACCGATGCCACCGAGAACACGATAGAGATTGAAGACCAGAAGCAACCGGAAACTGGCCTCGCCCTCGGGCAGCACATAGCTTTCAGGCGTCATGGAGCCCCATGCGGAGAAGAAGAAACACAGACCGGCGAAGACGAGCGACCGCTTGCGACCGAACTTTCCGGCGAAGAGACCCGACAAGGCACTCCCGATGATGCAGCCGATGAGGGCACTCGAAGAGGTAAATCCATGCATGAACTCTGAATACTGGAAGTCCTTGGCGCCCAGAAAGAAGGCCTGGAGCCCCTTCTCCGCTCCCGAGATAACGGCCGTGTCATAGCCGAAGAGCAAGCCTCCGAGCACGGCGACCAGCACGATAGAAAACAAGTAGGCTCTGCTACCGTTCTGTGTTTGTTCCATATAATTGGTTTGTTTAAGTTTATAATCGTTAGGTTCTGATGTCCTTACAGACGATGCAAAGATAACAAAAAACGATAAAAAACAAAAAGGAATTCCGGAAATAAAAACCAAAAAGAGGGCAAAGAGACATCCTTTTGCCCGGCTATGGATTGTTTCCAACTTTCCGGAAACGCTATTCTCGGCTGATGAAAGCCGCCATTACGAAATGTGGGAAGGGCTAAGAGCATTGGTGCAAGCGGTTTAAAGGATTGTCGCAAGCCGCTGAAACATGTTGTTTCAGTCATTGAAACACGGTGTTTCAGCCGTTGAAACAATTTGTTTCAACTACTGAAACTATTTCGGAAGGGCACTACTATTTCTCCTGAATATTACGATTGCGATCGAAAGAGGCCACATCCACGGCAAGCGGGAGCAACGGACGGCAGACAGCGAGAAGGCGAAGAGATCGGCCTTGCGCCACATCCCTTCGCCTTCTGCATCATCGGGTTCCTCACCGAAGACACTCCTTTACCGCCTCTTGGCTTTCCCCGCAGCCTTCTGCAGCGTCTTCGAGAATGAGTAAGGCGCACTTCCCGGTGCCGTTCCGCGCAACTTGTCGGGTGTGGCGGAGAGGCTGTAGCGGATGTCGGCACCCTTTACGAGGTCGGCATGCGTGAGGAAGTTCTTGTCATAGGAAGCCCCGTCGACGGTCATCGAGTGGATGTATCGGTTAGCTTCCGACAAGTTCTCCGCGTCAAGATTCACCTTTCGGCCGTTCTCGAGATGGAGAGTTACATGGCGGAAATAGGGCGTTCCGAGCACATACTCGTTGCTGCCCGGGCACACGGGATAGAACCCCATGGCCGAGAACACATACCAAGCCGAGGTCTGGCCGTTGTCTTCGTCGCCGCAATAGCCGTCGGGCATGGCGCTGTAGAGCCTGTCCATCACCTCCCGAATCCAGTATTGCGCCTTCCAGGGCTGGCCGCTGTAGTCATAGAGATATATCATGTGCTGGATGGGCTGGTTGCCGTGGGCGTAGTTGCCCATGTTCATGATCTGCATCTCGCGTATCTCGTGGATGACCCCGCCATAATAGCTGTCGTCGAAGACTGGGGGCACCACGAAGACGGAGTCCATCATGCGATTGAAGGTCTCGTTGCCTCCCATGAGATCGATGAGCCCCTGCGGGTCGTGGAACACGCACCATGTCCAGTGCCAGCTGTTGCCCTCGGTGAAGGCATCGCCCCACTTGTAGGGACTGAACGGGCTCTGGAACTTGCCGTTCTTCAGGCGGCCCCGCATCATGTTGACGCTCTTGTCGAACACATTCCGATAGTTCAGGGCACGCCGGGCGAAGGGTTTTAGCTCTTTGGCCGACTTGCCGAGCGCCTTTCCGAACTCGTAGATGCACCAGTCGTCGTAGGCATACTCGAGGGTGCGGGCCACATTCTCCTTGATGTTCACATCATAGGGCACATAGCCGAGCTTGTTGTAATAGTCCACGCCGGCACGCCCCGTGGACATAATCTGCGGATGGGCGGCATTGGCCCCGTGGACCACGGCCTCCCAGAGAGTCTCTATGTCGGCCTTGCTGCGCACTCCCTTCAGGTAGGCATCGGCCACCACGGAGGCCGAGTTGTTGCCTACCATGCAGTCGCGATGTCCCGGCGAGGCCCACTCCGGGAGGAATCCGCTCTCACGGTAAGCGTTGGCAAGCCCGTTCTGCATCTTCTCCCCCATGGAGGGATAGACCAGGTTCACGAGCGGGAAGAGGCTCCGGAAGGTATCCCAGAAGCCTGTATCGGTGAACATATAGCCCGGAAGCACCTGGCCGTTGTAAGGGCTGTAGTGCACGGTCTGCCCCCCCGCGGTAACCTCATAGAAGCTGCGCGGGAAGAGCACGGCACGATACAGGCAGCTGTAGAAGGTGCGCAGGTGGTCGATGTTGTCGTCTTTCACCTCGATGCGACCCAGCGTCTCGTTCCAGCGTTGCCGCCCACGGTCCTTCACCTCGTCGAAAGTCAGGGAGCCCAGCTCCGTCAGGTTCTGCTCTGCCTGCTCGTAGCTGATGAACGAAGAGGCCACGCGCACATGCACCTGCTCGCCCCTCCGGGTCTTGAATCCTACGATTCCGCCGGCATGCTCGTTACCCGTTTCCAGACTGCGGCGGTTGATGACGCTGTCGTTGACGGTGGCCGTATAGGTAAACGGCTTGTCGAAGACCAGTACGAAGTAGTTCTTGAAGTTGTCGGGCACGCCTCCGTGGTTGAAGGTCGTGTACCCGATGATCTTGTTTTCCTCGGGAATGATCTTCACATAGGAGCCGTGATGGTAGGCGTCGAGCACGAGATAGGAATGCTCGCTCTCGGGATAGGTAATCCGGAAGATGGCCGCACGGTCGGTGGGAGCCACCTCGGTAACCACATCATAGTCGGCCAGATAGACCTTATAATAATAAGGTGTGGCCACTTCTGCCTTGTGCGAGAACCAACTCTCGCGCCTATCCTCGTCGAAGACAGGCGCCCCCGTCTCCGGCATCAGCGAGAACACGCCGTAGTCGTTGATCCAGGGACTCGGCTGATGGGTCTGCTTGAAACCTCTTATCTTGTTGGCCGAGTAGGTGTATTGCCAGCCGTCGCCGTTCTTTCCGGTCTGCGGAACCCAGAAGTTCATGCCCCAGGGCATGGCAATGGCGGGATAGGTATTGCCCGTGGACAGGGCAAACTTGGAGTCTGAACCTACCAACGTGCTCACATAGTCGACAGGGTCGGTGGCTGCTCCTGCACCCAACGCGAGGAACAGCAGCGATGCTGCTAATATTCTTTTCATATTTATCGGTTATTTACTCTTTGCCAATTCGCGGTCCATGAGCACCTTCATCCAGTAACCGCCGACCACGGAGCGAGCCTTGAAGCCCACCCACTGGCCGCTGGTGGTATAACTCCAGTCGCTCAAGGGAACGCGTGAGGAAGTCTCGTTGATATAGTTATATACAGGTTCCATGAACTTGAGGAAGTCCTTGTTGTCCTTTGTCATGGCAGCCACCCACATCACCCAGTCGGTCTTGGTGTAGTCCTTGCGGTTGTCAAGGGGCACTCCGTAGCGGTTCTGCTGCTTCAGATAGAAGGGGAGCTCGCGCTTCATGACGCTGCCGGGGAACACCTTCGTGCCCCACAGCTTATCCCACACCATGTTGTATTTCAGGCTCCAGGTGTTGTCGCGGTCGAACGCCAGCCGGTAATGATCGCCCTCGCGAGCGTCTTTTTCCCATTTCGAAGCCATCTCCCGGGCCTTGGCAAGATATTTGTCATAGGCTTTCAGGTCGCCCCTTAGCCTGCACATCCCAGCGTATCCCACAACTCCCATGATGGCTTTCACGGAGAGATTGCAGTTGTGCGCCCAATGACCCGCAAAGTCGTCGGTGCAGAGCTGGTTGGTAGGATCCTGCCCGTTCTCGACGAGATAGTCGGCCCAAGTGGTAATGACATCCCAGTAAGGGTCTACATATCGGGTGCTGCCCTCCAGGCGGCAGAGCTCGGCAGCGAGAATAATCATGTTGCCGCTCTCCTCCAAAGGCATGTCGCCGCCATAGACCTGACCGTTGGCAATGGGATAGGTTCCGAGGTCGTGAGCGGCGAAAGGCTTGTTCCAGCGGCCGCTTTTCGAATACTCGAAGATGCTCGTCATCATTCCCTTCAGCAAGTCTGGATTATAGAGCAGGAAGAGCGGAGCCGAGGGATAGGTCAGATCCACAGTGTTCACGCAGCCGTTGGAGTTGTTCTCCTTGCAGAAATAGAGCAGGTTTCCCGCCTTGTCCATGAAGAGCTTGTGGGCTGCCAGCACCTGACGGTAACAGCCGGAGAGTATCTCGGCATAGTGGGCGTTGCCAGCCTTCAGCCCGTCGTCATAGATTCGCTTGTCAAGAGCCTTGGCCTTGGCCATAATATCTGCATACTGCGTTCGGAACTTATCGAACGCATCGAAGATGGAAACCTTGCCCCCATGCGTCCAGTAGGCCTTATAACGCTCGAACATATATTCCATGTCATAGACCTCGTCGTAGCCCACCATCGTATAGCTCGCTGCCCGGGCGGTCGTTCCGAAGTCGTGCTCATAGGCCAGTATCGGCATCGTAGAGGCCTTGTAGTTGCGAATCAGGCGACTCCCGACGGCCTGCGCAGAGCCCGAGATTAGAAGATTTCTGATTTCCGACTGGCTGCCCAGCGTGAGTTTGCCATTCAGACCGCAGAGATAGAAATACCCCCAGTCGCAGGAAATGTTGTCCCCGGCCTTGGCAAGATAGGGTTGCTCTATGGTTCCCGTCTTGAGATACTCCACTCCATGCTCCGTGATAAGACTGCTCTCGGTGGGCTGGTCGTTCTTGTTGAGCACCATTTGCGGCGTCGTTGTGATAAAGAGCTGAGCCTGATGAGCCTTTCCGTCGTTAGACCGAACCTGATAGGAAATGTAGTTAATGGGGGTGGAAACCATGTCGAGGTCGTCTATGAGCATCGGGGCCGTGAACACGAGGTCAAGGTCCAAGCCGCCGCAACGGAAGGTGTAGTAAGTACTCGTGGCCATAACATCACATCCCAACTGACGAGCTTTTTGCTCTTGATACCCCTTAGGGGCAATATCCTTCGCGAAGCCTACATCCGCCATGGCACCTCCCTTGCCGTTATGGCAATGGAAAGCGATCATGTTCCCGCCCTCTTTGAGAAGTGATTTCTGCTGTTCACTAAGCCTCTTGCTCACCCCCATACCGTAGTGAGAAGACGACTTTGCAAGCAGTTTGCCGTTGGCGTAGACCTCCATGTCATCGTCGAAAGAGAGTATGAGATAGAGTTCTTCCCTCAAGTCTTCCTCCTTGAAGTTAACGACACGGCGAACCCAGATGTCGGAATCATAGTCTTTCCAGAGGGTGCGCACCCCGGTATTGCCCTCGCTGCCAAAGGCTCCCTTCCCTTCTTTCCAACCCTGGGCATTGAAATCCACGGCAGTCCAGTTGTCCGCCGGCCTCTCACGAGTGTAAAGCGCATCATAATCTTCCTCGTCTCCGGCGGGAACGAGCGTCTCAAGAATCTCCCGAGGCTCCCCGCCCATGAAGCGATAGTTTACCCCGTCTACACGCAGGATTCCATTCAACGGCTTCTTATAGCGTGCCCAGTGCTGCGTGAAACCGTCGTAAAGATGATCGAACGGCGACCAGATAGACAGGTAAGGGTCGTTCATGAGTATCGGATTCGAGGGTAGGCGCAGCGCCGATTCCCTATAAGGCTCAAAGAAATCGTCATTCTGAGCATTCGCCGTGAAGGCAAGCGTCAGGCCAATCAGTAAGGTTGCAAGTTTCTTCATCATATCAATTATGGATAAATTATTAAAGTTCTCTCTTATTTCAAGACAAATTTCAGCAACTTGCCTTTTGTAAGTTCATCGTGAGAAATACGATATTTGCCAAGCTTCTTGCCCCCAAGCGTCATGCTCTGGATGAGATGCGAGTCTTTCGCCGGATGCACCGCCTCGATGACAATGTCGCCCTCTGGATAATAACGCTTGTCAAGATGCAGGGTAACTCGGTCGAAGACAGGAGCCGTGAGCGAATAGTAAGGACTGCCTGGGCAGTCGGGATAGAAGCCCATCATGGTGAAGAGAGCCCATGTCGACATCGTTCCGCAGTCGTCGTTGCCGGGAATGCCGTCGGGCTTGTCGGTAAAGTTTTTCATCAGTTGTCTGTAGGTTTGCTCCTGCGTGCGCCATTCCTCGCCCTTAAAGTAATTGAAAAGATAAGGATAGGCTATGTCGGGCTCGTTGGCAGGGTCATAAAAGCCTTTGTCAAAAACCATCTGAAGTTTGTCCACAAAAGCCTTGCCGCCACCCATTAGCTTTGCCAGACCCGGGATATCGTGCGGTACATAGAAGGTGTAGTTCCATGCGGAGCCTTCATGGAAGCCAGGCGCATTGCTGAAGTCAGCACCGTCTTCCGGATTGAAAGGCGAGAGCCAGGAGCCGTCGGCCTTCTTCGGACGGAGCGTTCCATCGGCCTTGGAGTAATAATTCTTGTAGCCCAAGCTGCGCTTCAGAAAAAGCCTTGCATCGCCCCTATGCCCCAATGCCGAGGCGAGATTTGACAAAGCGTGGTCGGCAATATAGTATTCCAGCGCATGGGAGACGCTGTTATCGCCGGAGTTATCCTGTGCATAAGCCCCCATAGGAACATAGCCTTTCTGGATATAGCCGTCGATATCAGGGCGCATCAGGTTGTCCTTGCCGGGCAAGGTGGCACTCTTGCGGAATGCCTCATAGGCCGTTTTAATATCGAAATCGCGCAATCCTTTCAGGTAAGTGTCTGTAATGACGGGAATGGCAGGGTCGCCCTCCATCGTCCAGGTCTCCCTCCCATAAAGCTCCCACTTGGGCATCCAACCCCATTCCTTGTACATTTCAATCATGGAGCGGACCATGTCAAGCTGCCGTTCGGGATAGAGCAAGGTCTCCAACTGATGCACATTGCGATAAGTATCCCACAGGGAATAGACCGTATAGCGGTTACCCGAGTTAACGCCGTTTGTCGCACTCTCCATCTTAGGATACTCGCCGTTGACATCCTGGAGTACATTGGGATGAATCTGACTATGGTAAAGGGCCGTATAGAATATCTTTTTCTGAGCCTCGCTACCCCCTTCGACAGTAACCACACTCAAGGTTTTCTCCCACTCCTGACGGGCTTCCGCGCACACCTTGTCGAAGTTGAAGCCCTGTTGTTCCTTCTCCAGATTCTCCCGGGCATTGGCCGTAGAGACAAAGCTGACGCCTATCTGTACCTCCAACTGCTCGCCTTCCTCGGCATCGTAGCTGAAATAATAGCCAATCTCGTTACCGGCAAGTTCCCGGCCATAGTTCTTATAGAGCTTGTATTTGCCGTTGTCGTGGTCCCACTCGGCAGCCACGCCGGCAAGTTTAGGCTGCTTCTTCCAGAACCCGGCTTCCTTGGGAGCCTTGTTGACACGCATCACGAAGTACATGGGAAACACAGCCTGCGAGTTATAGCAGAAAGTACCCACCAGACGAGTTCCCTCTATCTCTGTCAACGAGACACGCTTGATGGAACCGCCCACCTCATTGGTAAGTCCGTTACCAACATTCATCAGCAGATGCGCTTCTCCTTTCCGGAAAGTGAAGCGCTCAATGCTGGAGCGCATAGCGGCCGTAACCTCACAGCGGATGCCATACTTCGTAAGCTCATTGCTGTAATATCCCGGCGAAGCCTTCTCGTTCTTATACTCAGAACCATAGTTGTGATAGTCGACATCCAACTTACCACTTGTAGGCATCAACAGGAGCGTTCCCAACTCCGGGCACCCCACTCCGCTCAAGGTTACATGGGCAAATCCCGTGAAATACTTGTTCTCATAGAGATAGGGCGTTGACCACCAACGGGAATCCTTATCGTAGACATTCAAATCTGAGCCCATTACATTGAACGGCACGACCGACATCATGGAATGCGGGCGGATAGCCCCGGGAGTACAAACGCTGAAATTAGTGGTCCCGATGAAAGGGTCTACATAATCGACAACGCTTTTCTGGGCACTCGCACTAAATGTGCATGAAAGGAAAACTGCCGACAGTAAGGATTGCTTAAGTTTCATGATTCAGGATTTTGTAATTTGCTACAAATTTACAATAAATTTCCAAGAACGCAAAACGAGAGGATAAAAATAAGGACAGAAACCAGCAAGTATAAGAAAAGCCGGAATCCGCCTCATATATACAGAGGTGTCAGATTTATTTGATTATAATCCTGCGAGCCGTGCCATCGGCATACCTCACGATATTAAGTCCCCTCTGCAAGGTCCTCCTCTTCGTGCCATTAATGGAATAGACGGCCACAATGGCCTGAGAAACATTCACCATAGGAGTCTCGATTCCTGTGGTTACAGGGACATAGGCCAGGGCAAGTATTGCCGGATGGCCCTTTTCCGAGCCTCGTGTGAACCTGACGCTCTCAATAGTCTTGTTCGCATCCGTGGGGACACTCTGTTCTATTATTTGAAAATTGGCATTACCCTGAAGTTCACCGGCATCCACATTCGCCCATCCCACATGCGTCGTGGCCATCCTATGAAGATGATTCACGATGGCATGGCTGTCGGCCGTGTCCCAATTGTTAAAGTGTATGCTGCCGATACCGGTAGTACCGTCGGTGTAATTAACGGTTACAGATACCGTATTATCCCCGTCGGCACTTAAGCCTGCAAAATAGAGACAAGAGCTCTGCACGGGAGAAGAAAACAGCAAAATTCCTTCGTTAACGGCACATTCATTGCTTGCATCAGCTCCCTTGAGGACAAGGGCGTTGTTTATCGTAGCCGTCTTTGAGACATTCAATTTGTAGCTGGCATGCGGGCTCGCCAGATTCCCCTCTTCATCACAAACATATCCGTCGGAAAGACTGCTGCTTGCCCCTTTGGCATAATAGACGAAGCCTGCCGTGTCGAAGCCCATGTTCCTTGCCTCGGCATCGTGTGTGGTCGTATTCATGATATTCGAAACATCCTCACAGATTACATCACAATTAAAACCGCTCTTAATATCAGCGGGGAGTGCCGTAGATGGCTGGTCGCCCTGCCCGCCAGTATCGCCGCCATCAGGATTGGAACCAAGCCATCCCGCATCAACAAAGGACAGACGGGTCTTGACATAGTCATGGAGGGCTTCCTTTTGGGCAGCCAGGTTCTCGAAATGATTACTCCATGCCTGATTGTCGCGGTCAGCAGCCCCATTTGCAGTAAGCACCGTTTGCAAGGAATCGAGCTTAGCGGTGATGAAAGCCTCGGAATAATTGCCCATACGAACCTCTGCCCAGCGCCTCTTCAGTTGCTTGACATAAGCCTCATCGTTCATCAACTTATACCAGAAAAACGGGATAAGCTGATTATCCCTGACATACATCACATCGTTGGCCGTATAGCGCCAGATGCCATCAGCCTCCGGTGAATAGTAGCCCTCGTTGCCATAGGCGATGTTAAAGTCCCAGAGAGCAGTCTTCCACTTTGCGTTATCGCCGAGCTTAGCGGCATGGGAGTCGCTGTATTTATAAAGTGGCGAGCTCAGGCGATACCCGTCGATGTTGTTGGAAACCTCGACGGCAATCTCCTGATCGATAAACGACGGCACATCAATATACTGCCGATATCCGGTAGCCTGATCCTTGTAATTGACAGAGGAAAATGCATCTTCCATGGCGTTGATGGCATCCTGTATGGCTTTTTCCGTACCTGCAGGAAGCTCTGCGAAGTCCTCATATTCCGGTTCCTTATACTGATAAGTGATCTTCCTGCCGTAGATTTCCGTCCCGTCGCTCTTCGCGGGAGGATATTTCGACTGGTAGTAGTGATCTTCGTCGTCGCGGTCTATCTCCACATGAAAGTCTCCCGACATATCCTCAGGCGTTACATCATTCAGATTCAGGCGACCGGAGCCCTTGGTGGCACGCTCCGACATGATATAAATGCCATAGTAGATGCCGTCGACGATTACCTCACAATACTTCATGTGAGGCGCAAAGGTATGGCTCCCACGAGCCATGGCCATCGTGAGAACATCGCGCATATAGCTCTTGTCTTGCCAAGGTGCCAAGAGTGCCCAGTCATTGTCCTTCTCCATGCCCATGATCTTCACCTTTTCTTTTTTTGCATCCACACCGTTGGCGACAACATCGCTCGCCTTCAGCGGACGGATGGAGAAAGGTTTCTTCCTTGAGTTGTAGAACGACGAATTGCCGCGATACTTGATGGAGACATATCCTTCGTAATCCACTTTTTGGCCGGTGTGGACCAGCGTATCACGATAGTTGTGCCCGTCGCCATTATCTATGATTTTCATCGTTGCTAGTGTCTTGCTGTCGCGACGGATGGTCTGTCCTTTCACATTGATGAACACAAGGGGAAGATTCGTCTGCGTAAAGGTTACCTTCTTAGCAGGGGCGAAGTTGTCAGAAGCCCACTCGCGGCCATCCCACTGCGCAAAAGAAGACATAGCGGCGAGACACCCCGCAAAGGTAAGGAGTAGATGTCTAAGCATAGGCTTTATTCAAATTTTGTCCGATCTCAATCATATAACATTTCGGAATATAAAAAACCACCCTTCTTTTCAGGAAATTCCGCGAAAAGGGAAGTAAAGGTCTGAAATACCCCAAGTCTGTTCCTTGGATTTTTTTATCCTACAAAAATAGAGATTTTTTCCCTTTCCGGCAAGCATTCCTACAGAAAATTGAGAAAGAGGTGAAAATCAGCCTTTTACATTACAGCTAAAAACCCAAAAGTAAAAGGCGGCCTTTTACGCTCCTTTTAGCCGTTAGAAGCTCTCCTTTTAGCCGTTAAAAGGCGACCTTTTAACGGCCTTTTACAAAACCGCCGTACAACTACCTTGAAAGCCTTTGCCGAGAAGGGCTTTTTCAACCATGGCATTTAGCCTTACGAAAGGTTGCCCTTAGTCATAAACGAACACTCGTTGTCCCCTTGCCTCGAGCCCGTATCTATCACTTGCCTGCACTTCTATGCGGTGGACTCCCTTGCGGGCAGAGTCGGGAAGAGGAAGCACCCATAGCTGAGGCGAAGGATTCCTGCGCATCGGATTGACGCGGTTATACCTCGTGGGGTATGATTTCAGAAGGTTCATTTCGCGTATCCGCGCCACATTAGGGTCGATGAAATCGGCCTTTTTTGCCAATTGCCACTCACCTCCGTCAATGCGGCATCTCACCTCGGTAGAGTCGCAGCCGCCCCAAACGGTCAGCAGGGCCTGATAAGATTCCATGTCTCTTAAGTCCCGAAGGTGGGTATCAAGGGTGTCGATACCTGTAATGTGGATATTCATCTGCCTGCTCTCGTCGAGCCCTATGCCCTTACAGCGCAGCTTATAGGAATTGCCCTCAAAGTCAAGAACAAAGTAGTTGCGAGGCGTTCCGCCCTGCTGAAGAGCCGAGGGCACGCCCTCCCAGTCTTTTTCTCCTACCCACCAGAACCCGCAGGTGGCACCGGCTCCGAGCTCATGGACATGAATTCCGGGCTTTCCATAGAAGAAGCGCATCACGCGGTGGAGATGTCCCGTAATGGCAAGCACCTCTTCCCTGCCTTTCAGAATGTCGAGAAGAGCATTGCGATTCTTCGTGATGGCCAGAGGAATATGCATGCTCAGGCAGATAAGGTTACCCTTGGGAACCAGGCTGACATCGTTTTTCACAAACTCCAGTTGCTCCTCCGTCAGCTCTCCGTGATAGCCTCTGGCTCCGTCGCCATAGACATTGTTGAGGACAATGAAGTGCACCTTCCCCTCGTTGAAGGCATAGACATCGGAGCCGAAAATCGTGTTATAAGTCTTTGTCTGGCCTCGGCGGACACTGTCGGCATCACGGTCGTGATTTCCGATGACCGTCCAGCTTTGCGACGGCAACAGTTCCATCATTTCCTTCAGTTTAGACTGGAGAGGGAGGTTGTTGTTCACCAGGTCGCCAAGGAAGAGATTTACATCAGCCGAATCCGTATCGAGAAGTTCCGGCCACAAGGTTTTTGCAGCATAGTCGAGTTCCTGATAGTTGCCCACCTGCACATCGCCGATAGCATTCAAGCGGAAGTTCCGTTTCACGGCCTTGGACTTCAATCCGAAATCACAGCCATCCTTCATTTTCTTTAAACTGACGACGAAACTGCTGTTTACCACCTTGCCGGCCGACATGGTATAGTCAGAAGGCAAGATGGGGAAGACACCGAATCCGTCGGCAAGGCGGATTCTGTACTTTCCCTTTCCGTTTGTCATCACGATATCCCTGCCGTTTGAGACGGGTATATTGGCTATTCCTCTCTCATGACGGTCTCTCTGCCCGTTGCGGTTAGAATCCAGATACACATAGCCTTCGACTGTCTGCTGGGCTTCAGCACCGACTGTCGAGAGCAAGGAAAACAATATTAAGACAGCAATCCTACTCATACTTGAAGATACGGACTTTACTACTGTCGTCAGTAAAGGTTACATAGCCCACTCCTGTCTTTGCAAAGCCGATACTTAGACCCGTAGCAGAGATATCGGCAATCTTCACGGGAGAGCTCCATTGCTGGGTTTCCTGATCAAGATACATGAAATAAGGATACCCCTGATCGGCCAAATTGTTATAGACAATATAAGGTGTGCCGTCGTTGGTAACGGCAAGGGCTACCTCGGTATGACGGTCGGGAGCGAAGCCGAGGGGCAATACATTTCCGCCGAGAGTCAGCCAGCTGTCAGTCGTGGAATCGTAGTATTTCATACGAATGGCCGCTGCCCCGGAGGCATCGTCCAATGTCCAGATATACGGAGTCTCGTCTGGAGCCACATAGACACCGATTGTAGAGATGTTATTAAAATTAGGAGTATTGCCGGGCTCAAGATAGTTGAGTATCATGGCCGTCCATTCACCGTTTTCATACTTCAGGACATTGTACCCGCAATTGACGCCGCTTACCATGCCCCGATTGATGCTGATGACATAGGCAGCCTTGCTACCGCCTGCCACATTCGACATATACACAAGGTTGGTGAGCATAGACGGGGTCTGGCTCGTCCAGCCACCGTCCTTGTAGTTAGAAACCACGAGGGTGCGGCGGACATAGTCTGACTTGGTACTGTTATTCACCTGGGCACCTACTATCTCGCCGTTAGCAAGGACGGCAATACCCAGATAGTTGGACTGGGCGTTCAATACACCTGCCGAGCCGCCCGTAAACTGCCATGTGCCGTTCGTGAAGTCCTGAACGGTGAGCGCACCGCTGGTGGATGCCGTATTGTCAGAATAGCCGACAAACGGAACTCCGTCTGCGTTCAGGTCCATATCGAAGTAAGAGCTGCTGATCTTGTTGCCGAATGGCCCACTGCCCACATATTCCCAGCCATTGTCGGTCAGCTTTATCACGACTGGGCGATAATCGTTGTCAGTACGAACCTTGAACCCTACATACGGCTCATGGGTCTGCGGATTGATCTTCATGACCGGATCGCCAAAGACCGTCAAGTCTGCGAAAGCCGGAGCTTCAAGCCATTTCATGTTTGTGCCCTTGGTTACGGTTACGGCATAGCGCACATTCAGGCTGCCTTTAGACACAATATAATCAACGGGAATCTTGAAATTATTAGCAGTAGACTGGCTGGTCTGCTCCACTCCGTTCACTTTTACTACCGCGCCGTCGGATGTAGTGAAGCGCGCGATGAGACTTGACTTGTCAACCGTAGAAGGTAAAGGAACATCCACTGACACCGTAGAGGTACCAGAGACTATGCGTCCGGAAAGGTCGACGACATGGTCGCTTGAAAGGAATTCCGGATTGTCCTCTTCATAGAAACCAAAGGAAAGAATCTTCGGGGCATCCACATCCTGATAAAGGAAATTCGTACTGTCGGAACATGCCGTGAAGACCAAAGCCGTCAGGGCAAGTACAACAAAGCTGTATAATGATTTCATCGTCTTCATAATCAATTCTTCTTTTCTATTACTAATGACTTTCTATACCCAGACTTTCCGGGAAGACCAAGGGTAAAATCCTTACTATTGGAGGTAAGGGTGATGGTCAGCGTGTTGTCCTTGCTTTCGTCTACCGGATGCGACATCCACCGGATACGGACAGGCATGTCGTAGACACCCGGCTCGAACACAAGTGAGTTGCCCGTAGTTACGAGCTCATAGTCTACTCCTTCCTCAAGTCCATCGCCAACGGTAATCTGATAATTAACTGTCAGAGGCGTTTCTAAAGGGCGGGAACTGACCAATACCATATAGGTATTGATGTTGTTCACATTCGACAATACCGTTATAGAAGAAGCTCCGGTCTCAGTGGCAATGCTGACAAACGGATTGTCATATCCATCAAACTCCTCCTTATTGCAACTTACCAGAGTGGCAAGCACCAAACATAAAAACAATATTCTTTTCATTTCCATTAGTCGTTATTGGGGTTAGGAACCATGTTGTCGTTGGCATTCAGCTCATACCGCGGAATCGGGAGAATGAAGAGGTCGCTCGGATACGCAATCTTTTGAACCGTGGAAGTGGTGCTCTTTTCACGAACGAGGTCCTGCTTCCACCGAGTGATGTCGAAGAAGTTATGACCTTCGAAGCAAAGTTCCTTCACACGCTCAGTACGGATGAGGTTGATGAGGTTGGCATCCGTATATCCGGCAAGCACCTTCTGTGCCTTCTCACCGCCGACAGCCCGCTCCACGATTGCCTCGATATAAGAACGGGCATCGCTATAGCGTCCGAGATTCCAAGCTGCTTCTGCGGCATTCAGATACATCTCTGAAAGACGGAAGACGATAGGGTCTTCGCGACGATCTTGATTGTCGGGGATAGTGGTTGCGGTATATTTCACGCATCTTTTAACCCCACCTTGCTGCAAAAGTTGCAATCGGATGTCATCCGTATCATAGAGAGAGATTAGCGTGTCGGCGGGCATACACTCCGTGGTATAAAACCCCTTGAGCTTACCACTCATGTCGTGCCCATTCAGACGGAAGATTGCCTCACCGGGCGTATTTAGGTCTAAATACATACTAATATAGTCTGTGCCTTGGGCAAGGGGCTTGTTGGCAATCGCCCGCTTTGCATAGTCGAAGGCATTCTGCCAGTCTTCCATATAGAGATATACACGGGAGAACATGGCATTTACCGCCTGAAGAGAACCATAGAAGCGATTGGCTGCGACCTCATCGGTCAGCAGGCCTGACGCTTGGTTCAGATCAGAGAACACTTGATTGTAGACTTCCTTCACCGTAGCCCGCGCAGGATTGTCATTAGGCCCTGGGGTCTTGGTCAATACGGGGACGCCCAGATGCGACGCGTCGGCAGTAGAGTTATAAGGCTGCGCAAATACCCTTACGAGGTCGAAGTGGCAAAAAGCCCGAAGGAGCAATGCCTGCCCGAGAATCTTCTTACACTTGTCGGCCTCCGTAGGATAGGCAGCCTCCACGCTCGGCGCATATTGAATGATGTTATTGGCATTCACCTGAGCCTCGTTAATACGAGACCAAATGTAATAAGCCGTGGTAGCATTCTCGGGATCAGGGGTAAAGTTATACTGCTCAAGCATGGAAGAGCCCGACGGCAGGCTGACGGAACTCATGTTGCCCGCTACTTCGGGATATTTGGAGAACTCTCCGTCGTAATAAGCATAGAACTTGTTGTAAGCACCCACAAGACCCGCCTGCAGTCCTCTCGGGTCTGAGAGGAACGAGGGGATGGTGGTCCTACCCTTCTGCTCGACGCTAAGGAAGTCGCTACATCCTGTCAGGGCTATCGTAAGGAAAGCTAATAAGCTATATTGTATGATATTCTTTTTCATTTTCATCATCGTTTAGAATCCAACATTCAATGACAAGGTGAAAGTGCGCTCCAAGGGATAGCCGCTCATCACTGTCTTATAAGAGTTGCGGTTACTGCCCGCATAAGGGGAATATGCAAAGAGATTATCTCCTATCAGAGATACATCGGCACTCGTGAGCCCCCATTTTCTAACCCAGTCTCTGGGAATCTGGTAACCCAGCACGATATTCTGAAGGCGCACCAAATCCTTTTTGTAAAGGAAGCGGGTAGACTGACGGGAAGAACCCGTACTCACGCCTGAAATGGGTTTAGGGTTTAAGGCTATATCGCCGGGAGCTTTCCAATAATCCTGTTGCTCAATAGCCTGGTTGTTGCTGATGACACTATAGCCGTCGCTATTGCCGATTGAGGCAAAAGAGCTATAGGTGTATCCCCCAAACTGATAGTTCAGGAGAACTCGGAGAGAGAATCCCTTATAGGTCAGAGTATTGACAAGACCACCCGTAACGGTAGAGTTTGACTTCTTGCCCCTGACACGATTATTGGCACTATCGTAGGTCTTCGTGATGTCTCCATTGGCATCATACCACAACGGACTGCCGTCATAAGGGTCGACGCCGGCCCACTGAACAAGATAATAAGTACGGATATCTTCGCCCTCTATCCACGAGATGCCATCGGTAAAGTTCACCTGTGTGCCACGATAAGACTTCTTCAACTTATTAGAGTTACGGGCAAGGTTGAAATCTGTCGTCCATGTAAAGTCTCCCTCTTCCTTGGCAATGAAGTTGCGGGTCGTCATATTGATTTCAAAACCCCGGTTCTGGATTTCACCCACATTGCGATAGACACGGGTATCACCCGTGGTGAGCGAAACCGGCAACTGACTCAGCAGATCCTTCGTAAGGTTGTTATACCACTCAAACTCGAAGTCAATCCGGTTAAAGGCAGCAATCCGGAAACCCAGGTTCGTCATGTAAGTGGTCTCCCAGCTGAGCTTGCTATTAGGCGATTGGCCTTGTGCACCGCCACTCTCACCGTTATAAGCATAGCTGTCGCCATAGGAATAAGTACCCATAGATTCCTGAGATCCGATGCGGGAGTTTCCATTGGCACCGTAGCTGGCCTTAAACTTCAACACTTTCATCCATGGAATGTTAAACCATTTCTCGTTATGGATATTCCAAGAAGCGCCCACCGACGCGAAGTTTGCCCAACGCACATCGGTGCCGAACTGGGAGTTGCCGTCCTTACGGCCGTTCACCGTCAGATAATACCGATGGTCGAAGGAATAGCTCAACTGGCCGAGGAAAGATACCTTACGGCTCTTGCTGCTTGAGTTATACCCTTGTCGGAGGGAAGCCTGGCTTACATCCTGAATATGATCGTTGATGAAGCCAGACCCTGTTACATACATGGTCGTATAGTTGCGGGAGTCTGCCTCAAAGCCGAATACGCCGCCCACGGTATGCTTTCCGAAAGTGTTGTTATAGTTCAGACGGTGAATGGTGGCCCAGTTCACGATATCTGCTGACGAACGGCGCGCATACCCGACAGGATCCCCAGCCGTGTCCATACCCGTCCAGTTCTTCTGGGAATCATAGGTTTGCTCCAGCGTACTCTGATAGTCATAAGCAAACTGTCCGGTATATTTCAGCCCCTTCATGATGTCGTAGGATAATTGGAAGTTCGTGTGGAGATACCATGCTTTCTGGTTATTGATATTCTGGTCGCGTTCCAAGACGGAATTGGAGAGGAACTTCTGCCTTGCGTAGATGGGATTTCCATCGGCATCGATACCGCTTACGATCTTATTATAAAGACGATAGGTGCCGTCGGCATTGTAAGGACTATAGATGGGCAGCAGTTCATAATACTCCCTTCCAAGTGCAAACAGGTCGTTGTCATTGTAGGAGGCCGAAAGTTCTACGGTCAGTTTCAGCTTCTTTAACAGCTGGAAACCGAGGTTCGAACGCAGAGACAGGCGCTGCTGCTCGTTGCCCTTGACGGTTCCCTTATTATGATAATACTGTCCGGAGACATAATAATCAGACTTTTCAGAGCCTCCGTCCAGCGACACATTTGTGAGGAATGTCGTCCCGGTTCCGTAAAAGACATCTCGCCAATTGGTATCAGTGGTGGAATAGGAGTTCATGTCATTATCTTGATAGGGGAAGGTACGCATGTCAAGTCCGGCATTCTGGTAGGCCTGTCTTGCCAAATCCATCCACTGGGCGGCATTCATCACCTTAGGAGCCGTGCTCTCGTCAATGTTTGCAACACCATACTGCACATTGGCATGAATGTCGGTTTTGCCCTTCTTGCCTTTCTTGGTGGTAACGAGAATCACACCGTTGGCTCCGTCAGCACCATAGATAGAGGTGGCGGTCGCATCCTTCAATACGGTGATCGACTCGATATCGTCAGGGTTCAAGAAAGAAAGCGGACTCACCGTATAGCTCGTTCCCGGCATCATGTTCGTACGGTCGCCGGTGTACATAGGTGTCCCGTCGACAACCCAAAGCGGTTCATTGGATGCATTCAGAGAAGCCTCTCCACGCACACGGACATTGAAGCGAGTGCGCGGAGAACCCGGATCTTCTGTGTTTGGGGTAATCTTGACACCTGGTATCAGGCCGTCGAGCATGACATCCAGGCGTTGCTGGGGAAGTCCTTTCAACTGGTCGGAATTCACCTGGTAGGCACTCCCCACCAAGTCCGAACGCTTCTGAGCCGTACCGTAAGCCCCCACTACGACGACATCCTGCAACTGATTGGCATCTTCCTCAAGCGTCGCGTTTGCCACATTGCCACTGACCTGAACGGTCTGAGGTTTCATCCCAACATAGGTAATCACCAAGATGCGCGATGCCCCAGACTTCAACCGCAGGGTGTAATGACCGTCAATATCGGTAATCGACTTGTTTTCCGTTCCTTTCTGCTGAACGGTAGCACCAATAAGAGGCTCTCCGTCAGCGTCTGTAACGACTCCGGTAACTATATCCTCTTGAGCTTGCTCCACTGCCTTCGAATCATTCATGACATCCATACTTACTGGATAGGCATGACCTGCCATAAATGTGAAAGCCAACATTAGACTGATTAGAATTCTCATAAATGCAAATAATTTATGGTGCAAAGATATTAAATTTTAATTAAAACTAACATTAGAATTGTAAATTAGTACATATTTTCGTAATTATAATCGTCTATCTTGATTTGAGTCAACCCTACAAGGGGACTTCTTTTCAGTCTTAGTTTAAAATATTTGCAGGTTCTGGAGAAAAAATGTATCTTTGCAGAGGATTAAAAAATAGATGAATGTCCGACGAATTTGACATAAGAGACGAGCAGCTCTCCAAGGCCGAAAAGGAGTTTGAAAACGCCCTACGCCCGTTGAAGTTCAACGATTTCAGCGGCCAGAAAAAGGTGGTGGAGAACCTTGAGGTTTTTGTGGAAGCAGCCAAATACCGTGGCGAGCCGCTCGACCATACCCTCCTGCACGGTCCTCCAGGACTTGGGAAAACCACGCTGAGCAACATCATTGCCAACGAACTGGGCGTAGGCATCAAGATTACAAGCGGCCCGGTACTCGACAAGCCGGGCGACCTTGCCGGCATCCTTACCTCGCTGGAGCCCAACGATGTACTGTTCATCGACGAGATTCACCGCCTCTCGCCCGTCGTAGAGGAATATCTCTATTCGGCGATGGAAGACTACCGCATCGACATCATGATCGACAAGGGACCCTCGGCCCGCTCCATACAGATAGACCTGAACCCCTTCACGCTCGTCGGAGCCACCACGCGGGGCGGACTGCTGACGGCTCCCTTGCGAGCTCGCTTCGGCATCAACCTCCACCTGGAATACTATGAGCCCGACACGCTGCAGCGCATCATCAGGCGAAGCGCGAGCATCCTGCAGGTGCCCATCGACGACGATGCCGCCGTGGAGATATCCCGCCGGTCGCGCGGAACGCCCCGCATCGCGAACGCCTTGCTGCGCCGGGTCCGCGATTTTGCGCAGGTGAAGGGCAACGGACGCATCACCAACGATATTGCCAAGGTGGCCCTGAAGGCCCTGAACATCGACCAGTACGGCCTTGACGAAATAGACAACAAGATTCTCCTCACCATCATCGACAAGTTCCGGGGAGGCCCCGTAGGACTTTCCACCATCGCGACCGCCATCGGCGAGGATACCGGAACCGTGGAAGAGGTCTACGAGCCGTTCCTCATCATGGAGGGATTCATCAAGCGCACGCCCCGCGGACGCATGGCCACGAAGCTCGCCTACGACCATCTCGGCCGCAATCCCTATAGTGGCAACATCCTGGAGCCGCAGCTTTTTCTAAACCGCAAGACCAAAGACAACGAGATATGAGAACAGGTATTTTCGTGGGAAGCTTCAATCCCTTCACCGTGGGGCACGACGACATTGCGCGGCGGGCCCTGGCTCTCTGCGACCGGCTGGTCATCGGCGTGACGGCCGACAATGTGCGCAAGCCTGACCTCAAGCCTGCCGAAGAGCGCATCCGGGCGATACGCGAGCTCTATGCCGACGAGCCCCGCATAGAGGTGAAACCGTTTTCCGGCCTCGCCGTTACCTTCGCAAAGGCAGAAAACGCCCATTTCATCGTGAAAGGAGTGCGCAACACCAGCGACTTCGAATACGAACGCGAGCAGGCCTTCGCCAACCGTTTCCTCTCGGGAATCGAGACCATTCTGCTCTTTGCCGACCCTCAGTTTTCCACCATTTCATCGACCATGATTCGCGAAATGGAGCACTTCGGCGCCGACATCAGCAAATTCATACCCCATAAAAAGCCATAATCATGATTACTTATAACACCGACGGCGTCAGGATGCCGAGGATGAAGAAGCGTGAAATCACGAGGTGGATCAAGGCCGTAGCCGAGTCTTATGGCCGCAAGGTGGGAGAGATAGGCTATCTGTTTGTCAGCGACGAGAAAATCCTGGAGTGCAACCGCGAGTATCTGGGGCATGATTACTATACCGACATCATCACCTTCGACTACGACGAGGGCGACCGGATAAACGGCGACATCTTGATAAGCCTCGACACCGTGAGCACCAATGCCGAGAAGTTCGGCAAGCCCTACGACGAGGAACTGCACCGCGTCATCATCCACGGAATACTCCATCTCTGCGGCATCAACGACAAGGGACCGGGCGAGCGGGAGATTATGGAAGCCAATGAAGACAAGGCACTTGCGCTCCTGCGGGAGATGCAAGGATAGGCCTTCCCGGCTGCCCTTTCAGCCCCCGGAAACCTCCGCAAAAGTAAAAGGCCGTTAGAAGCCCGCCTTTTAGCCGTTAGAAGCCAGGCTTTTAGCCGTTAAAAGGCGAGCTTCTAACGGCTAAAAGAAAAACCGGTGCCCAGCTACCGAAAACATCGCAGGGATTGCCTGAAAATCAGACAAGGATTCCAAGCGTCGCCCCGTATACCGCCCTGCCAGACTCAGCCCCTCGATACCACCGGGCGGAACGGCCTCACCGCCGTGATATATCAAATGAGATAACGCAGACCGAGCCTCCTATAAAAGAATAGAGGACATCCCTGTTGAATGCCCTCTATTCTTGACTTTAGTTATTTCCACACTCCCACGGGCTGAGGAATGTCCTCCTCTTCCGAATTCTCTTCCTCCTCTAAGAGAAGGCCGGGCTTTGCGTCGGCATGGTCATAGCTATGGCCTGCCAGTAAGTTTTCCACTTCAGTCTGTACTGTCTCTACAACCGGCTTTATATACTTTTTCTTCATAATTCGGTCTCCTGTCTTTACCTGACGATGATTTTCACTCCGTTAATAACATATAATCCTGCTGGCACCGAGAGCGTCCGTGTCTCGTCGGCCTTCAACGAGAGCCTGTCCACGCATACGCCACTCACTGCGGTTACCATTACTTTTGTGTCGACAGCTGCCGAAAGGGTGATATTACCATTACCCGCACTTATCATCAAGTCTGCTTTTCGGGTCATATCCGTAATACCGGTAGCCTCGCCGTTCTCACCATATTCCACATAGAAGCCCCTCATTGCCTTGGCTCCGGAAGAAGTCGTGTACTTATAATAGCCACGGAATGGATATATGTACACATTCGGATGGTTATCGTCCAGCTCCGTCGAGTTCACGAACATATTATTCGAGAAATAGAAGAGCCGATCCGTCTTTGGCAGTTTCTTGCCCGAATAAGAGCCATAGTTCTGGAAAGCGTACGAATTGCCGCCTACCATTCCTGCTGCTTGTTCGCCCGAGAAAGTATAGTCTGCGCCCATCAAAGCCGGCGTAGCAATCACATCAGAACCATACTGGGTGGCAACGAAAGAGATATTTGCATCCTCCGGAGCCGTCTCTATTCCTACCATGTAAGGCACATTTGCCTCTGTATGACTTTCCGTAACAGGAGAGAAATATCCTGTGAACTCCGTCGTCGTCCCATTGTCCTTCATAGAAAGGGCATCCTCGGCCGTCATCTTGTTCACCGTAAATGAGCAAAGTCCGTCCCTGTTGGTGTGCACTCCACCCTGTAACTCAAGCGTAAATGGCAACATGATCGTTGCACTGGCCACCTTGCCGTTCTTCGGAATGGTAATCTCACGGGTATAAGTTGCATAGTTCTCTGCCGGAACCGTAATCTTATACGGCGCATAGAACGGCTGCCGGTCGGTAATCACGATGTTCTTGCAGGCACGATAGTCGCCGCTGAGGGTCTTCTGGATATAGTTGTCCTCGTTGAAACTTGACCGGACGGGGAAATAGATCAGGCAGTTAGGATTGAGCAGGGCCTTCATCTCGTCCATCTCGGCCTTTTCCGGAATATGGACCGAATAGAGATTGGTGTAGTCGAGATAAAGCACTTGCATGCCCGTAGGCCTTGCGTCGGGATTGCCCTCCGGGGCTTCTGCCGTCAGGGCTTCTATCAACGCCTGGCGCATCATCGGCACGGTGAGGTAAGCGCTCTCGCTCGGAATCTCCTCGCCCGTAACGGCATCCAAGGCCTTGAACACGCCGCCGTACATCGGCAGTTCGGCATCGGCGCCGTCCTTGTTGTAGCAAGTGGTGTCGTAGAGCTTGGTCAGCACGCACTTTGCCACATAGTCCTTGGTCTCCAGCTTCAGGTCCATCAGGTAGTAGGCGTAGTAGCGATGCTCCCACGCCGTGGTGGGCGCGATGTTCCAGCGGGTCTCGTCGGCCGTGAAGAGGTAGCAGGGCTTCTCCTCGTCTACAGCGAGCACGATATCAGACGAGAAACTACCGCCCTGCTCCAAATAGAGGGCCTCGGAATAAGGATACTCCTCCAATGTCGTAGTGCCGCCGGAGGTGTTGTTCGGGTCGAGCTCATCGATGTTGCTGTACTTGAACGGCTTGTCGCCGCACATGTTGCTATGAATCTTGTCGGCAGCCGGTTCGTTACCGGTCGTGAGATATTGATGTCCGTCGTATTGATTATAATAAGGTGACTTCACGAAGAAGTAGCGGGCATGATGCGGGTCTTCATTACCATAGGTTTCATCACCATACTTGCTCATCAGGTTCTCGAAGGTGAAGCGGCACTTCTGCTCGCCACCGCCGAAGAAGTCCTGCGGCACATAGAAGATGAACTTTCCGCCTGATACCTGGAAGTCGTTGCTCGTGAACTGCTGCATCAAGGTAGGACCGTTCTCTGCCAATGAGTGGCACACAATATCAATGGAGTTGACAAAAGGATTGAGGGCTTCGAGGGTAAGCTCGAAGGTGATGAGGGCTTTAGCCCCCTCCGCCAGTCCTTCTACCGAGAACTTGATGGCATCGTTGTTCAGACCGGTCAATACTACTTCGCCATCGTCACCTGCCCCGACGCTTACCGTCTGGCTCACATTGTCCTTGTCGGTCTTGTATATCTTCAAGGTGTAGGGCGAAGGCGTGAAGGCCGGGTTCTGCACAGAGCCTGTTCCCGTGGCCGCCGTCCAGCTGGCAGCATTGTTGCTTGAGTTGGTTATCTGGGCATGGGTATTATTACTATGAACTACAAAACCATTACCATACTTGATGTTACCTCCGCTGATGGTAAAGGTCGTAGCCTGATTAGGATCGGTCGTACCATAGATATAATACCGAGTATTGTATCCCGTTCCACTCTGAGATACATACAAATAGTTATCCCCGCTATAAATCTTACCGGTACTGGCCGCGTTGCCGTTCAGCTTCCACAGCACGGGGCTGGTGCCCCAGGTACCGTCTGTCTTCAGGTAGTAAGTCGTATTATTATAAGACCTATGTGTGATGTAGAACCCTCCCAAATCACCGTTATAGGTTACCGTGCCGGCTTCAGCCGCCGTACCATAGTGATAATGAATCTTCGCCCCCGTGATGCGGTAGCCCAACGGGATGTCGGTGCCGTCTTGCGAGGTGGTGGATGTAGGCGTCTCTATATAATAGGTGTTGTTACCCAAGGCATAATAAAGGTCGTCGCCGTTTTTCAGAGCCTGGATGGAACCGCTGCCGGGGGCAGCCGGAAGTTTCTTGTCAGCCGTCACGGCATCCTCCTGATAGAGCCAGTTACTGGCCGTAAGTTCCTTCACATCGCGGAAGTCATAACTATAGAAGGTTACGCCGTTCTTTGTGTGAGGCTCTATTTTACCCAAGTCGAGCTTGCTGGTCGGGAAGGCAGATCCAACCATGTTCACGCCCTCGCTGATGATGTTGGCAGGCTTGCCAGGAGTAACATCAGCCTGGAAAGCACCCTCGGCCGTAAAGTAAAGCTCGCACGACTTCAGCGTAACGCCATAGAAACCTTCCTCTGTGTGATGCAACAGGAAGTAGAGGTTGTTGCCCATGTCGGTCTCGGTCTTGCTGGTGCGCTCAATCACATATTCTTTCGCATCGTTCTGTGCTGGCATATAGTCAGTCTTCATCTTATAATTATTAAAGTTGAAGTCGCTGCCTGTCTCGTAGAAAGTCTTGCTTCTATTGGCCACCGTAATTCCACCAACAGGCTTCCCGTTCACATTGTTCAGCAGTACGATGCGATAACCTGTGAAGCGATAGCCCTTGGGCAAGGAAATACCCACATGCAATTCCGTTGTCAGAGGAGCTCCCGACATGAGTACATAGAGATTCTGGCTGGTATCCAGGATGATGTCGCCCGCAGGATCTTTCAGTACTCCGCTCTCCGTAATGAGGTCCTTGTCCGACACGGTGAGCGTCAGGGGCAGCTGGTTGTGCCGCCAGAGCGAACTCCATCCGTTCTGGAATCCTATCTCACCTTCATAGGTAAGGCCGGCCACAAGTTTTCCGGAGGAAGGACTAATCGTTACATTCTGCGCCTGCGCAGGCATGCAGAACACAGCCAGAAGCATGGCCACCACTATAGGGAGCAGCCTGCTTCCCATTCTTTCAATAGGTAATTGTCTCATTGGTTTCATGTGATTTATTTAAAAATTATGCTTTCTTTTAAAGCGGTAAGCATTTTTACATCTCATCCTCTGACTTTACGCCTTCCCTTTGAGATTGTTTGCATCGGACATTGTATCCCGCTATCCGATCTTATTTATCTTTTACAAGCGATTGCAATAAGGTATTCCGGCAGTATTTTCCGGCATCAGGACTCAAACTTTCCGAGTGATTTCAAGGCGTATTCTCTTCTTTTCCTGAACTCACCTATTTATTCACGCTTTTCCTTTTAGTAGTGGCAAAGGTATCAAAAAACAACCTTTAATAATTGGATTATCATAAAAAAGACGAACATCATTTTTGTAAAAACAACAAAAACGCGCACAATTTTTGAGCTTGTTTTTGGATTTTTGAGCTCTCAAACGGCACCCCTCCTTAAAATCTTAGGTATTAAAAGCTTTAATAACCAGCCAATTATAAATTTATTAGAAAAAACATTTTAGTAAAATAGAAAATACCAAGAGTTTTTCGTATCTTTACCCGGGAATACAAAAAAACAAAATGAAGGGAAGCATTTTTCTTGAATATTTAATGGTCGTGGCCTTAGTCCTGTATCTCTTTATGGGAGTAAACCTCATTCTGGCAAAGACTCCCAAGCGCGACCTCTACGCCCCCTACAGAAATTCAAAGCTACTCGTAGGCATCGCTTTTCTCCTGATAGGGCTGATGCTGAGTGGCCTATGGCTGGCCCGGGCGGCCAGATGGGCAGAGAACGCAATCCTCGCCATTGACCTCGTGAGCCACTATGCCGTCTACATCCTGCTCACCGTTGCCTCCATCAACCTTTTCAAACACGATTATCTGAACAGGGCAAGCGTCAGAAGGCTGGCTATGGGGTTCGCCGCCATCACCGCCATCTCCGCACTCTCTCTCCTCATTACGCCGAACAGTCAATGGACGGTGCAGGCAGCCGGAACGGCATGGCTTTTCGGCTACATGATATGGTTTATCGCCTATTTCCACAAAATCATCCGGCAAGTCAGGGCCAAGATGGCCAACTATCATAACCGGGCACTCACGCACTACATACGATGGGTCATCCGCAGCGTGATGCTGTGGGTGATCTTCGGCCTCGCCAGCACTTTCGTCCCCTTTGCCCCGACATGGGTTCAGATTGCATTCCGCATCTATGGAATAGCCGTCAACTGTTACATCTATGCTTCCTTCCGGAATTATCTGATGCATTACGAAGCCGTGGAACTGGACATCCGCGAAATGGAGAGGCGGCACTACAACAAGCATAGACCGCCGAAATCACAGGCGGAGGAGACCAGAGACCAGATGATAGAACAGGGCATACAGGTGTGGCTGCGGATGAACGGCTTCACCCAGACGGGGGTTACCGTCGAGCAGCTGGCCCTGCAGATAGGCACCAACCGAAGCTATCTCTCCTATTACATCAATCGCACCTACGGCACGAAGTTCAGCGACTGGCTGAACCAGCTGCGCCTGAAGCATGCCAAGAACATGCTCCGCGCCGACAAGAGCCTCAGTATGGAAGAGGTGGCCCTGCGTTCCGGATTCTCGTCAGGCTCGTATTTCACCAAGATATTCGTCAAGAGCACGGGCAAACCGCCCATGAAATGGAGAGAACAGAATACCAGACCTCACACCGGAGGCGACAAACAAGAATAGCACCCGCGGCCAGGTGCTATCCTATCAGTATCCTTCTGGATTTGTGCCAGCCGCTGAACCGCCGTGTTTCAGTCATTGAAACACTGTGTTTCTGCCGTTGAAACAAACTGTTTCTGCCGCCGACACACGCAAGGCCGGCCGACAGCCAGCCTTACCGTATTAGCTGCACGGCCTTCTGAACGATGCGATTCTCCTCATTCATGATAGAGAAATACTCCGACATATCCCATAGGTCGCGGGCTATCAGAGCCTTCAACTGCAGCTTCAGATAAGGCAGCGTGCGCTGCAGTTCGGCGTCGTCCTTGGGCTTGACACCCTGCTTCTCACCCTCACGCAGCACCTCGTCGACGAGGCTCCGGGGAACTTCAAACCGAGCCTTAAAATCTGCGAAGGCCGGATTTTGCGCCTTCAGCACACGGCGGTGCCTGTCCACATACTTGAGGTTGGCGTTGAGCACGATGCCCTTGGCCACCAACTGACGGTGCAGGGGGGTGAACTGCGCGGTGTCGAGCGGCACGAAGAAGTCGGGCATGATGCCGCCTCCGCCATACACGGCACGATGGCGGCGCAGGGTGTAATACTTCAGGCTGTCGGCGAAGTGTATGCTGTCGGCGCTGTAAAGCTCGCCGTGCTTATAGCGCTGATCCAGCTCAAGGGCATAGTCCTTCATGTCGCCCTTCACATAAGGCTTCTGTATGCAGCGGCCGGAAGGCGTGAAATAATGGGCTATGGTGAGGCGCATCATCGAGCCGTCCTTGAACTCGATGGGGCGCTGCACGAGTCCCTTGCCGAACGAGCGGCGGCCTACCACCTGCCCGCGATCCTGGTCCTGGATGGCTCCCGTTACTATTTCGGCGGCCGAGGCGCTAAACTCATTGATCAAGACCATCACCTTTCCCTCGAGCAGATGACCGTTGCCCTGAGCCCGGGACTCCTGCTTCGGCACGGAGCGTCCCTGCGTATAGACAATCAGGTCGCCCTTGTGGAGGAATTCGTTGGCCACCTGTACGGCAGCCTGGAGATAGCCCCCGCCGTTCTCCTGAAGGTCGAGGATGAGGTCGCGCATGCCCTCCCGCTGCAAAGCCTTCACCGCCTCCATGAACTCGTCGTAGGTGGTAAGGCCGAAGCTGCCGATGCGGATATATCCCACTTGCGGCCGAATCATGTAGTAGCCGTCGACGGTCTTCACGGGAATCTTGTCGCGCACCACCTGGAAAGTAAGCCTCTCGCCGATGCCGCGGCGCACCACGCCCAGCCTTACCCGCGTTCCCTTGGGGCCGCGGAGCCGCCTCATGATTTCCTCCTTGCTCATCTTGACGCCCGCAATCAGCGTGTCGTCGACCGTAACGATGCGGTCGCCGGCCATGATGCCCACCTTCTCGGAGGGACCTTTCAAGACGGGCTGGATGACGAGCAGCGTATCCTCCACGAGGTTGAACTGAACGCCGATGCCGTCGAAGGAGCCGTTGAGCGACTCCGTCATCTCCTTGGTCTCCTTGGCGGTGGAGTAAGACGAGTGAGGGTCGAGCTTCTCGAGCATTCCCCGGATGGCATCCTCCACGAGCTTGTCCTCGTCAACGGAGTCGACATAGAGGTTCTTCACGGCCATCTCCGCTATCTGCAGCTTGTGGATGGGGCTGTTGGAATTGAAGTCCAGGCGCAACTGGGCGTTCAAGGGTAAAAGGGTGAAAAGGCAGAAGGGCAGAAAGAATACGGCTCTTTTCACGCCCCGACTATTTGTTTTGTTCATTCTCTTTCGTATTATTGCACCATAAATTCCTGTCATTCCAGAGGCCTGCTGTCTTCCTCGGGGATGTCTTCCTCGATGACGAGGTTGTCGATGATGAAGTTCTGACGCTCCATCGTGTTCTTGCCCATGTAGTATTCCAGCAGCTTTGCCACCTGGTCGGTCTTGTGCAGCGTTACCTGCTCGAGCCGCATCTCGGGGCCGATGAAATGGGCAAATTCCTCCGGGCTGATTTCTCCCAGCCCCTTGAATCGGGTGATTTCAGGGTCGGGAGCAAGGTCGCGGATGGCTTCCTGCCGCTCTTCCTCGCTGTAGCAATAGCGAGTAATGAAGTCGGTCTTCTTCTCATTCTTGCCCAAACGCGCGTCGGCCTCCGTTATCACGCGCTTATTCTTAATCTTCGTGCGGCGGTTGCGAACACGGAAGAGCGGTGTCTGGAGCACATAGACATGCCCCTTCTTGATGAGTTCCGGGAAGAACTGAAGGAAGAAAGTAATGGTAAGCAGGCGGATGTGCATGCCGTCGACATCGGCATCAGTAGCCACGATTACCTTATTATAACGCAGGTTGTCGAGGCCGTCCTCTATGTCGAGCGCCGCTTGCAGGAGGTTGAACTCCTCGTTCTCGTAGACCACCTTCTTGGTCAGGCCAAAGCTGTTGAGGGGCTTTCCGCGGAGCGAGAACACGGCCTGCGTGTTCACATCACGGCTCTTGGTGATGCTTCCGCTCGCCGAGTCGCCCTCAGTAATGAAGATGGAGGACTCCTCCTTGCGGTCGTTCTTCGAGTCGCAGTAGTGGATACGGCAGTCGCGCAGCTTCCGGTTGTGCAGGTTGGCCTTCTTGGCACGCTCGCGGGCAAGCTTCGTAACGCCCGCCATCGCCTTGCGCTCGTGCTCGCTCTCCTTGATTTTGTTCTCTATGATCTCGGCTATGTCGCTGTTGATATGCAGGTAGTTGTCCACCTCCTTCTTGATGAAGTCGCCCACATACTTGTTGATGGAGTCGCCGCCGGGGGCCATCTGGGTGGAGCCCAGCTTGATCTTGGTCTGGCTTTCGAAGACGGGCTCCTCCACATTCACGGCAATGGCCGCCACGATTCCGTTCCGGATATCGGTGTATTCATAGTTCTTATTAAAGAATTCCTTGATTGTCCGGGCTATATGTTCCTTGAAAGCACTCTGATGGGTGCCGCCCTGCGTGGTGTGCTGACCGTTCACGAAGGAGTGGTATTCTTCCCCGTACTGATTGGTATGGGTAAAGGCTATCTCGATGTCCTCGCCCTTCATGTGGATAATCGGATAGAGCCCGTCTACCGTCATGTTGTCGGTGAGCAGGTCTTCCAGCCCGTTGCGGCTGCGTATGCGACGGCCGTTATACATGATGGTGAGGCCTGAGTTCAGGTAAGTATAGTTGCGGAGCATGGTCTCCACGATGTCATCGTGGAACTCATAGTTCTTGAACAGCGTGCCGTCCGGCTCAAAGAAGATGTAGGTGCCATTCTCGTCGGCTGACTTGGCGGTGGTGTCTCCTTTCTTGATACCCCGCTCAAAGGCAAGCTCGCGAACCTTTCCGTCACGGAAAGACTTCACCTCGAAGCGGGAGCTCAGGGCGTTTACGGCCTTCACGCCGACGCCATTCAGCCCGACGCTCTTCTTGAAAGCCTTGGAGTCATACTTGCCTCCGGTGTTCAACACGCTCACGGCCTCGACGAGCTTTCCCTGCGGAATGCCGCGCCCATAGTCGCGGACGCTGACACGGAGGTTGTCGATGATGTCGACTTCGATGCGGTCGCCGGAATTCATCTTGAACTCGTCGATGGAGTTGTCGATGACCTCCTTGAGAAGCACATAGATGCCGTCTTCGGGCAGACTGCCGTCGCCGAGGCGACCGATGTACATACCCGGACGGGTGCGCACATGCTCCATATCCGAGAGGTGGCGGATGTTGTCGTCGGTATAGGCAACCACTTCCTCCGGCTTCTGCCCCCCTACAGGGTTCTTGACTTCTTGACTATCTAAAACTTCTGGCATATCTAATGTTCTGTTTTCTTCTTAGTTAAACACTTCCCGTGGGCATCAGAGGCTACAGCGACTTCCTATAGCACTTCCTGCGCTTATGGAGCTGAGTCTCCAGGGCACCCCACATGCTCTTCACATTCTCGTTGGCCTCCATCTCCACCTGCGTCTCTCCCCACTCGATGCCATAGTGGATGTAACGGGGAATGAGGTCGCTGAAGAGAAGCGCGTTGGCTCCTTTGGCCCGGTAATCAGGGTCTACACCGATCAGGAGGCAGTCTACGATATTGGTCTTATGGAACTTGATAGCCCTGATGAGATGCCACCACCCGAACGGGAGCAGCCTCCCCCTGCGGCATTTCTGCAAGGCATGGGAGAGCGAGGGTATCGTTATCCCGACCCCGACCAGCTTGTTGCCGGCACTCTCGTCCTCGACCAGCGTGATAAAGTCAAGGTCGGCAAAGGCCAGATACATGTCGACATACTGGTCAATCTGCCTGTCGGTAAGCTCGGAATATCCGTAGAGGTCCTTATAAGTCAGATTGATGAGGTTGAAAATCTTCTTTCCGTAGCCATCCTCGCCACATATCTCACTCTTCTTGAGCTTCTTGATGCGCAGGTTGTAACGGCTTTGAATCATCTCGGCAATCTTGGCATACTTCTCCGGAACGCTTTTCGGCACGATGAGCTTGTATTCCACATAGGTGTTGTCGACCGTGAATCCGTCGAGGGCCTCTATATGCTCGGGATAATAAGGGTAGTTGTAGATGGTGGCCATCGTGCCCAACTGGTCGAAACCTTCCGTAAGCATGCCTTCCGGATCCATGTCGGTGAACCCCAAGGGACCCACTATATCCGTCATTCCCTTTGAACGCCCATAGTCCTCCACCGCACTCAAAAGAGCCTTCGACACCTCCCGATCGTCGACGAAGTCTATCCATCCGAAGCGCACATCCTTGCGGTTCCAACGCTCGTTGGCCTTATGATTGATGATGGCGGCCACGCGCCCTACCGGCCTTCCGCCCCTGTAAGCCAGATAATACTCAGCCTCGCAGAAGTCGAAAGCCGCGTTGTGCTCCTTACTTAGGGTATTGAAGTCGTCGCTGAACAGGGTCGGCGTATCATACTTGTCGCCCTTATACAAATCGTAATGGAAATCAATGAAAGTGGTCAGGTCTTTCTTTGTCTCTATCTTCTTAATCTCGACTGATGACATTGTCTTACTTTTTTAGTGAAGAGGCGTTTCCTCCAAGCCGCTTGACGGCTAAAGCCCTCTCGTTAGCTACATAAAACATGCAAAAATACTAATAATAAAGGACATTTCCAAATTTAGCATGCTTTTTTGCATATAATTAAGGTGTGGCTGCCGTCTTGCAGCGTCGTGCCGAAGAGATAGACATCTCCGCCATCACGAAGCTTAAGCCTCCGGCGCAGCGCAGCCGCACTCATCGGAAAGTTTCTTACGCTTATATTGGCTTTGGAAACGGTTTTCAGATGCTGGCGGACGGCTTTCTTGTTGAGCGGTGAAATCGCCGAAATCTGAAACACACGACCGATGGAATCGTCGATTTTCTCTTCTGAGACGAAGAGATGGGAGCCGGGGGCCAGCATCTTCCATCCCCTGGCCTCGGAGAGAGCACCGAAACAACCCGCCTTCTGTATGGACGCATTGGGCTCGCAGAGATACATCCCCGTTCTTAAATCACCCTCCAGATAGGAAACTGGCACAGGTTCTGCCCCACAACGGAATGCCGCGCCATCGTTCACGCAGGTGAGCGTCAGGGGCTCGGATTGCTCCCGGGAAAGCACAAGAAGGAGTTCCTTGCACTCATTGGACACGGAGACGATGTGAATCTGCCTTACATACTGAAGTTCCTTCACGGCCTCGTGCCAGTCGAACATCGGCGAGAGCTTGACCATCACATACCGCGCCTTCTCTACCAGCAAATCTTTCAGGCCCGACACATCGGGCGTGCAGTCCTTTATGGCATAGGTCTTGCCCCCGTGCTCATCCCTGCGGGCAGGGTCAATATAAATAAGGTCTACGGGCTGCATTTGCCTCAGATAGTCAACTCCGTCCTGGCAATGCACCCCGAAACCGCCCGCCGCAAGAACCGCAAAGTTGTGGCGGGCAATGTCGCACAGGTCAGGCTGCCGCTCCACATAGTCAACCGCCTTGAACTGATGCCCTATATAATAGCAGTCGACGCCAAATCCGCCCGTGAGATCGGCCATGCTGCGCAGTCCGGGAACCAGCCGGCGAGCCAGCTGTGCCTTATAGATTGCCGTAGCCTCGGAGCTGCACTGCTCCATCGAGAGACGGGAAGGATAACAGACGGCGGCATTCTGTGCCAATGCGGGGAGCTTCCGGCAGGCCTGCTGCCAACCCCTGATCTGGTCGAGGGCCACCGGGAAATCCACCTCGGGAAACTTGTCGCCGAGGAAAGCCAGACGACGCACATCGTCCGTGCGGTGCTGCCTGACGAATTCGAGCGTGGCCTCGTTGAGCCGCATCAGTCGGCAGATGTAGTGGCTGCACTGGCCGCCTTCAGCGTGAGCATACAGGTTACCGGCTCGTCGGTAGTGATATAGTCAACCCCCAACTTGCGCATTTCCTCCATCGCAGAGACCTTGTTGACGGTCCAGACATTCACGGTCATGCCCAGCCGTCTGGACTCCGCAAGCCAATGTCGCGTGGCCGGGCGGCGGAATACATTCTTCTCAAAGTCCACGCCCGTACACCCCTCCGAAAAAAGACGGCACGGCGTATACTCCCAACCCAGATAAGCCACCTTGGCCTGAGGGTCAGTCTGGGCAACGGCCACACACGCATCCAGATTGAAGGAGATGTATTCCACCTTGGCCTCTACCCCATATCGCCTTACTTCAGCCACCGTAAGGCGGGCAGCCTCACGGTTACGCTCGGGGGTGGAGTGTTTCTTTATCTCGATGATAAGTTTCGTCGGCCCCTGATATTCCCGCATCATCTGCAGGAAGTCTTTCAGTTCGGGCATTTTCTCACCATTCTTCAGGGTGAGCTCCTTGCACTGTTCATAGCTTGCCTTCTCAATCTCTACCCCGTCGAAAGTGGCATCGTGGTTCACCATGATGTGTCCGTCGGCCGTCAGCCAGACATCGGTTTCAGAACCGTAGATATTCAAGTCGAGGGCATACTGCAGGGAGGCGCGCGAGTTCTGGGCCGCCCCCTCATGCTTCCAATAGCCGCGATGGGCAATCACCTGCTGTGCACAGAGCATATGAACGGCAATCAGAGGCAATAGAAAAGTGAGAAATGTTCGTTTCATGATCTTCATTATTAATTCCCTGCAAAGATAAGGAAAAAGATTGATTACGGCATGGTTTTCCAAATAAAATAAAAGGAATGCAGACGATTCGCGGCACCTGCGGTTCACGGCATCCTGATTTGGAAAGGATGAAGATGTTATATCTTTTCACAATTCACGGATTATGCAGTTTTCTCACATTACCGCATATTATGCAAAAAACGAGCCTCCGACTTGTAAAAGGCGGCCTTTTGCAACTCTTCTAACGGCCTTTTAGCTTGTAAAAGACGGCTAAAAGCAGAGTAAAAAGCCGCTTCCTGTTTTACGAAACTGTATATTTTACGCTGAAAACAGAAAAACAAGTACTTAACAAATGTTAATCATGGGGTTTTAACGAGCCACAAGCTCATAAATCCGACTGCACCTGTAACTCCTCATCCGCGTGTCGAAACGCCGCCTGAGAAGATTTGAATATTTATGCATTTCCAGCACACAAGGATGTCCGAAAAACTTCACATGCTCTCAGAAATCGGCCTGAACAAGCAAGGAGAGACGAAAAGACCTATCGCATGACATCCTGCCAATAACAGAACCGGAAGCTTTTGCGGGTCTGCTTGTCGCCTTTCGTGAGGGTAAGGGCAGGCTTGTCCTCATTGGAATCGTCGCTGAAGGTGATGGTTTCCTCGCCGTCTGTAAACTCGAAGAGCCTGGTCCGGAGAGTGCCTTCCACATCGAGCTTTCCCTTAAGCACCTTGACGGGAAGCGCATTGGCGGCACTTCCCTTCGGATAAACGCAAAGGCGAAACTCGTCATCGCCATCGGCATAGTGCGCGTCTACACGGTAAACGAGCCCCTCGCCACGCGTAATGAGGCAGGTGTAAGGAGTCCAATCACCGCCCTGCAGCGACGGATGGAGCAACGAGAGGTCTCTGCGCACGGCTTCATAAAGGGCTTTCTCGCCTTCGGCCGACAAGCGGTTTACACTGATGAGTCCGCCCTCATCTGCCCAGAGGGAACCACTATCGAACATCCAGCCTCGCCAGCCCATCTCTTTCCAGGCAGAGAGAGGACTCTGGCTCACCGTGCGGATAAAGGGGGAATCGAACAGAAGATGGAAATCACGGCGCATAGCGCGCTGGTCGGTAATGTCCTTCAGCGGATAAGGCATGCGCAGAGGATAGTGCACATGCCTGGAAAGAAGGGCGGCATCGGCCGTGGCAATGGCCTGGTGAACCAAGGCCACCTCGCGCGGAACTCCTGCCTCGACGGTGTCGCTGACGGCTTCGGGCACCGGGGCTGACGCCACACGCCGTGCCACTTGTCTGCCATGCGCGGATTCTGAGACGGCGGAAACCGACCTGCCAGGCCCCTTTGGGGCACATGCCGACAAGAAAAGAGTCAGCAAGAGACCCAGAAACAGATTCAAACCGTGTATCTTCACTTTGCTTTCAATTACTTACCTTTATATATAAAGACCTTTTCAAAATCCTACCGCGGGGGCAAAACGCCTTGTCAGCGACGGGGAAAACAAGAAATCCCGCTCGCTGCCCTCCCCCGAGGGAAAGGCAACTGCGGGATTAAAATATCACATCAGGTTCCAAGAACCGGCATTAATCGGCAAGCTTCGCCTTCAGATACTCGCGGTTGAGGCGGGCAATGTTGGCGATAGACTCGTTCTTAGGGCATACCGCCTCGCAGGCGCGAGTGTTGGTGCAGTTGCCAAATCCGAGTTCTTCCATCTTGTCAATCATGGCCTTGGCACGCTTGGCAGCCTCCGGGCGACCCTGTGGAAGCAGGGCGAGCTGGCTCACCTTAGAGCTCAGGAAGAGCATGGCAGAACCGTTCTTGCAAGCTGCCACGCAGGCTCCGCAGCCAATACAGGTGGCGCAGTCCATGGCTTCGTCGGCATTCTCCTTGGGTATGAGGATGGCATTGGCATCCTGTGCCTGCCCCGTGCGGATGGTGTTGTAACCGCCGGCAGCGATAATCTTGTCGAACGCCGAGCGGTCTACCATGCAGTCTTTGATGACCGGGAACGCAGCCGAACGCCAAGGCTCGACGGTGATGGTGTCGCCGTCGCTGAAGCGGCGCATATAGAGCTGGCAGGTGGTAGCTCCCCGCTCGGTCTTCCCGTGAGGAGTGCCGTTGATGTAAAGGGAGCACATGCCGCAGATACCCTCACGGCAGTCGTGATCGAAAACGAAGGGTTCTTCGCCGGCCTCAATGAGTTCCTCGTTGAGGATATCGAGCATTTCGAGGAAGGATGTGTCGTCTGGAATATCCTTCATCTCGTGTGTATCAAAGTGGCCTTTATCCTTCGGCCCGTTCTGACGCCAATATTTGATTGTAAAACTAATATTCTTTGCCATAGTCGTTAATTCTTATAATTTCGTGTTTGTACCTTGATTGCCTCATACTCGAGAGGTTCCTTGAGGAGCTCGGGAGCGGTAACATCATCGCCCTGATACTTCCAGCAACCTACATAGAAGTAGTTTTCGTCATCGCGGGCAGCCTCGCCCTCGGGAGTCTGGTGCTCCTCACGGAAGTGTCCGCCGCAGCTCTCGTTGCGGGAGAGGGCATCGTAAGCCACCAGTTCACCCATCAGGAGGAAGTCGCGCAGATGGATAGCCTTGTCGAGCTCTATATTCAGCCCTTCCTTCTTGCCCGGCACGAAGAGGTTGGTATCGAACTCCTTGCGCAACTTGGCAATGAGCTTCAGGCCTTCCTCAAGACCTTCCTTGGTACGACCCATGCCCACATGCTCCCACATGATGTGGCCAAGCTCCTTGTGGATGGAGTCTACGGAGCGCTTGCCCTGAATGCCCATCAGGCGGTCGATTTCGGCCTGTACGCCCTTCTCTGCCTCCTCAAACTCGGGGGCATCGGTAGGAACCTTCGGCCAGACAGCCTGGTCGGCCAGGTAGTTCTGTATGGTATAGGGCAACACGAAGTAACCGTCGGCCAAGCCCTGCATCAATGCAGACGCACCCAGACGGTTGGCACCATGGTCGGAGAAGTTGCACTCGCCGATGGCGAAGAGCCCGGTGATGGAAGTCATCAGCTCATAGTCAACCCAGATACCGCCCATCGTATAGTGGATGGCAGGGAATATCATCATCGGCTTATAATACTTCACGCCGTTAATCTCATTGGCAAGATCGCCGGGGAAGACATCCGTAATCTCCTCATACATCTCGAAAAGGTTGCCATAACGCTGCATGATCTCGTCGAGACCGAGGCGATTAATAGACTCGGAGAAGTCGAGGAACACGGCAAGACCGGTGTTGTTGACACCAAAGCCCTTGTCGCAGCGCTCCTTGGCGGCGCGAGAAGCGACATCACGGGGAACAAGGTTTCCGAAGGCTGGATAGCGACGCTCCAGATAGTAGTCGCGGTCTTCCTCGGGAATCTCCCATCCCTGGAGGGTTCCGGCCTGCAACTTCTTGGCGTCCTCAAGCTTCTTGGGCACCCAGATGCGGCCGTCGTTACGCAGCGACTCCGACATCAGGGTCAGCTTAGACTGCTTGTCGCCGTGAACGGGGATACAGGTCGGATGGATCTGTACATAGCAGGGATTTGCAAAGTAGGCGCCCTTGCGATAAGCCTGGATGGCTGCCGTACAGTTACAACCCATGGCATTGGTGGAAAGGAAATAGGCGTTGCCGTAACCACCGGTAGCAAGAACCACTGCGTTGGCAGAGAAACGCTCGAGCTTACCGGTAACGAGATTCTTGGCAATGATGCCGCGGGCACGACCCTCGACGATAACCACATCCTCCATCTCATAGCGGGTGTAGAGCTTTACCTTGCCGGCATGTACCTGGCACATCAGCGAAGAATAGGCTCCGAGCAGCAACTGCTGACCGGTCTGCCCCTTGGCATAGAATGTGCGGGAAACCTGTGCTCCACCGAAAGAGCGGTTGGCCAGCATCCCACCATACTCGCGGGCGAAAGGAACGCCCTGAGCTACGCACTGGTCGATGATGTTGTTGCTTACCTCAGCCAAGCGATATACATTCGCCTCACGGGCGCGATAGTCGCCACCTTTCACCGTGTCATAGAACAAACGATAAACGGAGTCGCCGTCGTTCTGGTAGTTCTTGGCCGCATTGATACCTCCCTGCGCAGCAATGGAATGCGCACGACGGGGAGAATCCTGAATGCAGAAGTTGAGAACATTGAACCCCATCTCGCCAAGCGTGGATGCGGCACTTGCACCGGCAAGACCTGTACCCACAACGATAACATCGAGCTTCAGCTTGTTTTTCGGGTTCACCAGGCGCTGGTGAGCTTTATAGTTAGTCCATTTCTCGGCCACCGGCCCTTCTGGAATCTTTGAATCTATTTTTGACATAATGTTCTGAATTGTAAATTATGAATTGAATTGCGAATTAAGCACAGCACATACTTGGTGCGAAGCCCAGCCAGAATGAGAGCACAAGGAGTGCGAAAACACCCATCAGAAGTGATACATAGACAATCCCAATAACCTGCCAACGCCTGAACCAAATCTTCCCGTTGACACCCAAGGTCTGCATGGCACTCCAGAAACCATGTGAGAGATGGAACCAAATAGCCACTATCCAAAGGAGGTAGAGGATTGAGAATACGGGATTGGAGAATGTGTCCTGAATCCAGGCAAAGCCGTCAGACGGGTCGTGAGCGACCTGAATCTCGGCAAGCTCTGCAAACATCATATGCCCCCAGAAGTTATAGAGGTGCAGGACGAGCCCAATCAGGATAATCAGTCCGAGCACCAGCATGTTCTGTGAGGCCCAGCTCACTTTCTCATAAGTAGCCGTAACCGCATAACGGGAATTGCCACGGGCACGACGGTTCTGGGCTGTCAAGATGAATGCAAACACGATGTGGCACACAGCCAAGAACGCAAGGGCAAGCGTGCCCGCTACCGCATACCAATTTGAACCCAAGAACTTGCAAATCACATTGTAAGCATCTCCCGAAAAGAATGCCACAACATTCATGCAACAGTGGAATGTCAGGAAGAGAATGAGGCAAATGCCAGTTACGGACATCACCACTTTTCTACCAATAGGTGAATTTAATAACCACATAAATGATTGATTTTTAATTATTTAATTGTTAGAACTAATATCTATTTTATCTTACAAAATCATAGTCTTGCAAATCCAATTCATAGTCCAGTATCCCCATCCTTAGGTATACGCATGGGGATTCTTGTGGTGCAAAAATACTATATTTTAATGATAAATCAAAGCAAAAAGCATAAAAATCAATTTTTATTTCTTACTTTTGCATAAAATACAACTTAGGATGAATCTCAAATATGATGTCATAGTGATTGGTGGCGGCCATGCCGGTTGTGAAGCTGCAGCAGCGTCAGCCAATATGGGAGCTAAGACCTGCCTCATCACAATGGACATGAACAAGATAGGGCAGATGAGCTGCAACCCAGCAGTAGGCGGCATAGCGAAGGGACAGATTGTAAGGGAAATAGATGCGTTAGGCGGGCAAATGGGGTTAGTGGCAGATGCCACGGCCATTCAGTTCCGCATGCTAAACCGCGGAAAAGGTCCGGCAGTCTGGTCTCCTCGCGCACAGTGCGACCGCGAAAAATATATTTGGAAGTGGCGACAAGTGCTCGACGCCACCCCCAACCTTGACATCTGGCAAGACCAGGCAGAGGAGCTGCTCGTAAAGAATAGTGAAGCCATAGGCGTAAGAACCATATGGGGAGCCGAATTCCATGCGAAAAGCATCGTCGTTACGGCAGGAACATTCCTCAACGGGCTGATGCATGTTGGACGCCACCAATATCCCGGCGGACGATGCGCGGAGCCCTCGGTCTTACACTTCAGCGAAAGTATTTCCCGCTGGGGGATTCATTCTCACAGGATGAAGACCGGTACTCCCGTGCGTATAGACAGACGATCTGTGCACTTTGAAGACATGGAAGAACAGCCGGGAGAAAACGATTTTCACCAGTTCAGTTACATGGGCGGGCATCAAAGACTGAAGCAATTGCCCTGCTGGACATGCTACACGAATGCTGAAGTTCACGAAACATTAAGGAGTGGGCTTGCAGATTCGCCGCTTTTCAATGGGCAGATTCAAAGCACAGGACCAAGATATTGTCCATCCATTGAGACAAAGCTTGTTACTTTCCCTGACAAAGATCAACACCCCCTGTTCTTGGAACCTGAAGGTGAAGATACTAACGAAATGTACTTGAACGGTTTTTCCTCCAGTATGCCCATGGATATCCAGTTGGATGCCATCCACAAAATTCCCGCACTCCGAGATGCTAAAATATACCGACCAGGCTATGCTATAGAATATGATTATTTCGATCCGACCTTGCTCAAACAATCATTAGAATCTAAAATTCTGAAAGGCTTGTTCCTTGCCGGCCAAGTAAACGGAACTACTGGCTATGAAGAAGCGGGCGGGCAAGGACTGGTAGCAGGCATCAATGCGGCTATCCACTGTGCAGGGGGCACTCCTTTTGTCATGCAAAGAGACCAAAGTTACATAGGCGTTCTCATCGATGACCTTACGACTAAGGGCGTGGACGAGCCCTATCGAATGTTTACATCAAGGGCTGAATATCGTATCTTGCTCCGCCAAGACGATGCAGACGCACGGCTTACAGAAAAGGCCTATGAATTAGGCATCGCCAAACGCGACCGCTACGACTGGTGGATACAGAAGAAAGAAGATGGCAACAGACTATTAGATTATTGCGAAAACACATCGGCAAAGCCAACCGAAATCAACTCTGCACTTGTTTCTTTAGGTACCACTCCACTAAGAATGGGATGCAAACTTGCAGATTTAATTGGAAGACCTCAGCTCTCAATTAACTCATTAAAGTCAATCTTCCCAGACTTAAAAAGCCAAATAGAGAGTCTTCCTAACCGCAACGAAGAGATAGCCGAGGCGGTAGAAATAAAGATTAAGTATAAAGGTTACATTGAGCGCGAGAAGATTATTGCCGACAAGATGCACCGCCTTGAGAACATAAAGATTAAAGGTAGGTTTGATTATAATGAACTTCATGAAATCTCGACAGAGGGGCGCCAGAAGCTTGAGAGGATAGATCCGGAGACCCTTGCCCAGGCGAGCCGCATCCCGGGGGTATCCCCCAGCGACATCAATGTTCTCCTAATACTATTAGGAAGATAATGTTTCATGTGAAACATATAAAAAAGAGTAATATAAAAACATATAGAAGATGAACAAAAAGATTTTGTTAGACAACCTACGCAGCATCCAAGACTGGCCTATCAAGGGAGTAAATTTTAGAGATGTTACCACAATGTTCAAAAGCTCCGATTGCCTGAAAGAAATCTGCGATGAAATGTTTGAACTTTACAAAGACAAAGGTATCACTAAAATCGTCGGCATCGAGAGCCGAGGTTTCGTAATGTCTTCAGCCCTTGCTATCCGCCTCGGTGCCGGTGTAGTTCTTTGCCGAAAACCCGGGAAATTACCGTGTGAAACTGTACAAGAAAGCTACGCAAAAGAATATGGCATCGACACAATAGAGATACACAAAGATGCTATCGATGAAAACGATGTGATTTTACTCCATGACGACCTGCTTGCAACCGGCGGGACCATGAAGGCCGCATGCAACCTCGTAAAGAAATTCCATCCAAAGAGAATCTATGCCAACTTCTTAATAGAGCTGGAGTCCGAATTTCCACAAGCAAGAGACACCTTTGATAAAGATGTAGAGATAACTTCCTTATTGCAATTCTGAGCAACAGAGAGGCATATGGGAAAGAAATAGAACCATCGGACGCAACACTTTCTGCAATCAATGCTAACATCCGATGCCTTTCCAAAAAGCCCTTTCAATTGTTTCACATGAAACATCAGGCGGCAAAACACCCTTTAAAAGAGCATCTTAGAAAGAATGACAAGAGAAGAAAACGAACAGCGTTTAGAGCATTGCAAGAACAAAGTCCTTGCCATGCCAGAGACTCCTGGCTGCTATAAATTCCATGACAAAGAAGGCGCTATTATATATGTAGGTAAAGCCAAGAACTTGAAACGCCGTGTTTCTTCCTATTTCCACAAAGAGGTTGACCGCTACAAGACAAAGGTTCTTGTGTCTAAAATATGGGATATCACCTATAGCTACGCAAATACAGAGGAGGATGCATTGCTCATGGAGAACAGCATGATCAAGCAATACAACCCCCGATACAATGTTTTATTGAAAGACGGAAAGACCTATCCTTCCATTTGCATTACCAAAGAGCTATATCCGAGGATATTCAATACGCGCACAATCAACAAAAAATACGGCACCTTTTATGGTCCCTACAGTAAGATTTCGAGCATGTACAACATCCTTGAAATCATCAGGAAGGTATTCAAACCCAGGACCTGCAGGCTGCCGTTGACACCAGAAAGCATCAGAGAGGGCAGGTTCAAGCCCTGTCTGGAATACCACATCGGCAACTGTCTGGGGCCTTGCATCAACCGGCAGAGCTATGATGACTATCAGGAAAACATCCGCCAGGCCCGTGAAGTGTTGAAAGGAAACACCCGCGACATGCTGAAATACCTCACGGAGAAGATGATGGAGAAGGCTGAAGAGTTGAAATTCGAGGAGGCCGAGATACTGAAGCAGCGCCATATCATGCTCGAAAACTTCGTTGCCAAGAGCGAAGTAGTGAGCTATACCATCAAAGATGTCGATGTATTCAGCATTGAAGACGACGATTTAGAGAAGAATGCCTTCATCAACTACATGCATGTGAGAAACGGAGCTATCAACCAGAGTTTCACCTACGAATACAAGCGCAAGCTCAAAGAGAGCGACGAGGAGCTGCTGATGCTGGCAATTCCAGAGATCAGGAGCCGCTTCGAGAGCACCTGCAAGGAGGTGATCGTGCCCTTTGAAATGAGCTGGAACCTCAAGGACGCGGAGTTTTTTGTACCCGAGAGAGGCGATAAAAAACACCTTCTCGAGCTCTCCCAGATGAACGCAAAGCAATATAAGTTCGACCGCCTGAAGCAAGCTGAGAAGCTGAATCCCGAACAGAAGCAAACCCGCTTGATGAAAGAACTCCAGGAAAAGCTGAAACTCCCCAAGCTGCCTTATCACATCGAGTGCTTCGACAATTCAAATATCAGCGGCACAGATGCCGTAGCGGGATGCGTTGTCTACAAGGCAATGAAGCCCTCAAGGAAAGATTACCGGCGATACATCATCAAGACCGTCGAAGGTCCGGACGACTACGCCTCCATGCAAGAGGTAGTGCGCCGCAGATATTCAAGGATGATTGAGGAAGGTACAAGCCTCCCCGACCTCATCATTACCGATGGCGGAAAGGGGCAGATGGAAGTTGTCAGAGAGGTTGTGGAAGACGAACTGCAATTAAAAATATCCATAGCAGGCCTCGCAAAGAACGACCGCCACCGCACCAACGAGCTGCTTTACGGCTTCCCCCCACAGGTAATAGGCCTGAAAACAGACTCCGAACTCTTCCATGTACTTACCCGCATTCAGGATGATGTGCACAACTATGCCATTGAATACCATCGGAATAAGCGGTCGAAGCACGCCCTCCACAGCAAGTTGGACGACATCAAGGGGATAGGCCCGAAGACACAAGCCCTGCTGATGAAGAATTTTAAGAGTGTAAACCGCATTAAACTTGCTGATTATCAGACTCTTAATGATTTGTTAGGAGCGGCAAAGGGAAAGATCGTTTACGACCATTTCCATCCTACAGGCAAACAGGGAGAGGATGTTTGAGAATTTCCCTATCTTATTGATAATGAGCAGATAAATCATCGGAACCCACTTTTTTGAAAGCTAAATTTGGTTTTGTTAGAAATAATCAATATCTTTGCAATATGAGAGTTGTCGTCCAAAGAGTCAGCCATGCTTCCGTAACCATAGGCGGAAAGATGAAGTCAAGCATCAAAAAAGGTCTTTTGATACTCATAGGAATTGAGGAATCCGATACCTCAGAGGATGCAGACTGGCTTGCCAGAAAGGTTGCCAACCTCCGCATCTTAGACGATGCGAACAGCGTAATGAACCGCTCCGTCATGGATATTGATGGTGAAATCCTCGTTATCAGCCAGTTCACGCTCTTTGCAAGCTACAAGAAAGGAAATCGTCCATCATGGCTCCGTGCGGGCTCTCACGAGCATTCCATCCCCCTCTACGAGCATTTCTGCGAGCAGTTGAGTGCCACCTTGGGCAAGGAAGTTGGCCGGGGCGAGTTCGGGGCAGACATGCAGGTAGAACTCCTTAACGACGGCCCGGTAACCATTTGCATGGACACGCATCAGAAAGAATAAGGAATATGGGAAGAGCGATGAACTCCTACTCGTTTAAACAGGAAGAAACATGACGATAAAAGAAGCACAGGAGGCCGTAGACATGTGGGTGAAGACCTACGGCGTGAGATATTTCTCGGAACTCACCAATATGGCCTGCCTCACCGAGGAGGTGGGCGAACTTGCGCGCGTGATAGCCCGCAGATATGGCGACCAGAGCTTCAAGGAGGGCGAGAAGCCCAACCTCGGAGAAGAAATGGCCGATGTCCTATGGGTATTAATGTGCCTGGCCAACCAGACAGGGGTAGACCTTACGGAAGAGCTCACCAAGAGCTTTGAGAAGAAAACCCGCCGCGACGCCCACCGCCATCTGGAAAATCCCAAACTGAAAGCATAACCAAGAACGATAAAACACAAGCAGAAATGAGTAACATTAAAGACAGCGTTCTCAACGACAACGAGAACCAGAAACAGAACAAGCCGCTGGAATCCAGCAAGGTAGAACAAGCCCTTAAGCTATACGACTTCAATATCAGCGACAACGAGGTAAAGGCCGCAGTACAGAAAATCATCAAAGAGAAGGTCCCTGCCAATGACACTCTTGATGTGAAGAAGTTCCTTCTGGGCAGCGTGGAGCTCACCTCGCTGAACACGACCGATACCGAGGAAAAGATCCTCGGCATGGTGGAGAAGGTGAACCGGTATGCGCATGAGTTCGCAGAGCTCCCCCATGTGGCAGCCGTGGTCTGCTATCCCAACTTCACCAAGCTCGTCAGCCAGAGCCTGGAGGTAGACGGAGTGGAAATCACCAATGTCAGCGGCAGCTTCCCCTCGTCGCAGACCTTCATGGAGGTCAAGGTCGCAGAGACTGCCCTTTCCTTGAGGGACGGCGCTACGGAGATTGACATCGTCCTCCCCGTGGGCAAGTTCTTCTCCGAAGACTATGAGGGCATTGCCGACGACATAGCGGAACTGAAGCAGGTGTGCGGCGACCACACCATGAAAGTCATCCTCGAGACCGGCGATCTGGGCTCTTGTGCCAACATCAAGAAGGCAGCCATCCTCTCCATGTATTCCGGCGCAGACTATGTGAAGACCTCCACAGGCAAGGAGAAGATAAGCGCGACGCCCGAGGCAGTCTATGTAATGTGCCAGGCCATCAAGGAATACTACGACCAGACAGGCATCGTCATCGGCCTGAAACCTGCCGGAGGCATCAATACGGTGCGGGATGCCGTAACCTATTACACCATCGTCCAGGAGGTTTTGGGCGAGAAATGGCTCACCAACAAGCTGTTCCGCCTGGGCACATCCCGCCTCACCAACATGCTCATGAGCGAGGTTCTGGGCAAGGAAATCAAGTTCTTCTAAATCGTAGTAACCAATGAGAAGTGGGAACAACGCATCTGTTGTTCCCACTTCTTGTTATCTTCTGCCCGACAAAATCGGCGATTTTGTGCGACGATTTCGGCGATTTTGTCCTTCAAAATCGCCGAGATTATCATTCTGTCAGCCACCTTTTAAATTCACCCCTGTGCCTTTCTGTTCTCCATGGTACGGCACTCCCCGCCCCGCGTCAGACATTCCGCTCGATCACAAAGTCCAGATAGGCCTCAAGGGCACGCTTGATGGCCGGGTCGGAAACCTTTCTGTCGATGAACTGCCGGCACTCCCCGTGGAAATCCCACATGCGTCTGTCGGCATATTCAATGCCTCCGTTCTCTTTCGTGAAGGCCACCAAACGGGCGATTTCATCGCTCGTTATCTCCCTGCTCTTCACCTTCTGTGCCAGCCGGAACATTTCCTCGTCGCCCGTGGAATTGAGCGCATAGATGACGGGCAGGGTCAGCTTGCCCTCAGCCATGTCGTTCCCAGTGGGCTTGCCGATTTCCTTCGAGTCATAATAGTCGAAGATGTCGTCGCGAATCTGGAAGATAATCCCCAGGTTCTGGCCGAATTTCTTGGCCTGCTGCACATCCTCCTCCGATGCGCCCGACGCCTCGGCGCCGATGGCGGAACAAGCCTCGAAGAGCGCGGCGGTCTTTCCCTTGATGATGTTATAGTACACCTCTTCCGATATTTCCTGGTTCTGAATATTGGAAAGTTGCAGGATTTCACCGTCCGAGAGCGTCCTGCCCAGCTGGGCAAGGTATCTAACGATGCGCTCCCTGTGGGTATAAGACACATACAGCAGTGCCGTTGAGAGGATGTAGTCGCCCACCAATACGCTCACCTTGTTGTCATATACGGCGTTCACCGAGGCCTGGCCGCGGCGTTCCTCACTCTCGTCCACCACATCGTCGTGCACCAGACTGGCCGTATGAAGCAGCTCCAGCCCTACTGCAGCATGCTGGGTAACCTCGGTAACCGCACCGAAATTCTTCGCCATCAGCAGTATCAGCATGGGGCGCATGCGCTTTCCGCCGCGCTGGCGGATGTGGTCAAGCACCTGGGCAAGCATCCCGTCGCTATGGTCGAGAGAGCGGTTGAAAAGGTCGATGAAATCGGATAATTCTGAAGAAATCGGTTGTTTGATGAGCGGTAGATAATCCATCTGATACTGAATTTTGATACAAATTTAGTGATTTTATCAGTAAATGTTGCAAAAAATTAGTAATTTTACACGAGAAATACTATTTATTATGGAGAAACTTTTCCTTTTGGATGCCTACGCATTGATATATCGGTCGTATTACGCTTTCATCAAAAACCCCCGTATCAACTCCAAGGGGCAGAACACATCGGCCGTAATGGGATTCCTCAACACGCTCAACGAGGTGATCACCAAGGAGCAACCCACCCACATAGGAGTGGCTTTCGACCACGGAAAGACCTTCCGCAACGAGGTTTTTCCTGCCTATAAGGCGCAGCGCGAGGAGATGCCGGAGGATATCAAGGCCAGCGTTCCCATCATCAAGGATATCCTCGAGGCCTACCATATCCCCATTCTGCAGGTCGACGGGTTCGAGGCCGACGATGTCATCGGCACCCTTGCCACCCAGGCAGGCCGTCAGGGCGTGGAGACCTACATGCTCACGCCCGACAAGGACTATGGTCAACTCGTGGCCGACAATGTCTATATGTTCCGCCCGAGGCATGGCGGCGGTTACGATAAAATCGGCAAAAATGAAATCAGCGACAAGTATGGCATCAGTTCGCCGGAACAGGTCATCGACCTGCTGGCCCTCATGGGCGACTCGGCCGACAACTTTCCGGGCTGCCCCGGGGTCGGCGAGAAGACCGCGGTGAAGCTCATCAACGAGTTCGGAAGCGTAGACGGTCTCCTCCATCACACCGACCAGCTGAAGGGGAAGATGCGCGAAAAGGTGGAGGCAGCCGTCGACGACATCAAGATGTCTTACTTCCTCGCCACCATCCGCACCGATGTGCCCGTCAACTTAAATCTCGAAGAACTGAAACTCGTGGCACCCGACGAGGAAAAACTCGACTCCATCTTCACCGAACTGGAGTTTAAGAGCCTGAAGAGCAAGATTCTTAATAAAACTGAAAATAAGCCAAAAACCGATAATCCACAGCTCGATTTATTTGCGGAAATCACGCCCGAGAGGTCGGCCGAGCCTGAAAATGCGCTAAAAAACAGCTTTAAAACCATTAAAACCGAATATCAATTGGTTGAGAATGAGGCTCTTATGCTTGAAATTTGTGATTTTTTCAGGACAAAAGAAATTCTCAGTTTAGATACGGAAACCACTTCCACCAATCCCGTCGACGCAGAATTGGTGGGGTTGAGCTTCTCCGTGGAGGAAAACAAGGCCTTCTATGTCCCGGTTCCAAGCAATCGTGAAGAAGCCCAAAGAATTGTGAATATATTTAAAAAGGTGTATGAGGACGAGACTATCCTTAAGGTCGGGCAGAACATCAAGTATGATTACGAGGTGCTGATGAACTATGGCGTGCGCATCCGAGGCAGGATGTTCGACACCATGCTGGCACACTATGTGCTCCAACCAGAGCTTCATCACAACATGGACTACATGGCCGAGACCCTCCTTGACTATCAGACGGTGCACATCGAAGAACTCATCGGCCCGAAAGGCAAGAACCAGAAGAACATGCGCGACCTGCCGCCGGCTGAAATCTGCGACTATGCCTGCGAGGACGCCGACATCACCCTGAAGCTGAAGAATGTGCTCGAACCGCAGCTGAGGGCAGCCGGAGCCGACGATTTATTCTGGAATATAGAGATGCCGTTGGTGCCCGTACTGGCCGAAATGGAGATGAACGGCGTGAGGATAGACACCGATTCGCTGAAGGAAACATCAAGAATTTTCACAGAGCGAATGAACCGATATGAGGAGGACATCTATCAGTTGGCGGGCGAGCGGTTCAACATCTCGAGCCCCAAACAGGTGGGCGACATTCTTTTCGACAAGATGAAGATCGTGGAGAAGCCGAAGAAGACCAAGACGGGGCAATATGTTACCTCCGAGGAAGTGCTCCAGCAACTCAAGTCGAAAGCACCTATCGTGGAGCAAATACTGAACTATAGGGGCATGAAGAAGCTTTTGAGCACTTATGTTGACGCCCTTCCGAAACTCATCAACCCGCGAACCGGACACATCCATACCAGCTTCAACCAGGCACTCACCGCCACCGGACGCCTGAGTTCGTCGGATCCCAACCTGCAGAACATACCCGTGCGCACCGAGGACGGAAAAGAAATCCGCCGCTGCTTCATACCCGAACAAGGATGTAAGTTCTTTTCAGCAGACTATTCCCAGATTGAACTGCGCATCATGGCACATCTTTCCGAAGACGAAAACATGATGGAAGCCTTCCGTTCCGGCTTCGACATCCACCGCGCGACGGCAGCCAAAATCTGGCACGAGGATATGAATGCGGTGTCCGACAGCCAGCGCAAGAAGGCCAAGCAGGCCAATTTCGGCATCATATACGGCATCACCACCTACGGTCTTGCCCAGCGCATGGAGATTCCGAACGGGGAAGCGCGGCAGCTCATAGACGACTATTTCAAGACTTTCCCCAAGGTGAAGGACTACATGGAGCGCGCCAAGGAGACGGCGAGGGAAAAGGGTTATGCCGAAACTCTCTTCGGACGGCGACGCTATCTGCCCGACATCAACTCGCAGAACGCAACCGTGCGCGGATTTGCCGAGCGCAACGCCATCAACGCGCCAATACAAGGCTCCGAGGCCGACATCATCAAGGTGGCCATGATCCGTATCTACGAGCGTTTCCGGAAAGAGGGCATCCGCTCGAAGATGATACTCCAGGTGCATGACGAACTCAACTTCTCGGTCTACCCCGAGGAGCAGGAGCGGGTGGAGCGCATCGTGCTCGAGGAGATGCAGAACGCCTGCAAGCTGCGCGTGCCGTTGGTGGCAGACGCCGGATGGGGCACCAACTGGCTGGAGGCGCACTAAGAAGCCTCTACCCTGCCCTTCCCGGAAGGGAGGGAGCAAGACTGCATACGGGGCTGAAAAACTAACAAGAAAAGAAACGAAAAAGACCAGCAAACAACCCAACCATCATGAAACTCTTCACCCTTATCGTAAATTTCATTTACGGGAACCGAACCTATCAGATTTCCGCGAACAGCATCCGCGAGGCCCTGCACCAGCTTTTCGATACCCGCGAGATGGAGGGCGTGGGGCCGAAAGCCCTCCGCCAGCTGCATGCAGACATTGACTCCGAGCTCTGGAAGCCCTCGCCCTACATGGATATGACCAATACATGGGTCTGCCAATACCGAGTGAACAATGAAGACATGTATATAAACATCGTCAAGACCGACGAGCAACAAGACCCCGACGAGCCGTCAGAACACCTCGAATACAGCGACGGCTTCTACACGGCCGAGCAGGGACACCGCATCATGGAGCATTGCAGCCGGCTGGAGGAAAAGGACGACTGGAAAGCGCTCAAGCGCTACGCCACAAAGATGAGCAAGCTCTACCCCAGAGAATACTACCTGATGACCAAGGTCGCCAAGTGCTGCTACTTCCTTGAAGAGCCGGAGGAAATGCTGCAATGGGCACGCAAGGCCTACGAGGAATGGAGTGAGGATCCCTACACATCGTTCTGGTTAGCTCTCGCACTCTACGAGAACGGTCGCTGGCAGGAGGCCATCCGGCACAGCGACACGATACTCTACTGGGACTTCCGAAACCTTGCCTACGGCCGTTACGGCGAGGATGCCGACTATGCCAGACAGCTCATAGACGACTGCAAAGCCATCAAAGGCCTCTCGCTCTTGGCACTCAATCAGGCGGGCGGAACGGCTCTGTTGCGTGAATACCTTGCCCACGCGAAGGCCTCGGCATCCTATTTCAAGAAGTCGTGGGTAAGATCCAGACTCAAAGAAGCAAGCCTGAAGGAAAACTAAAGGCCGCCGAAAGAAAAGAAAAATCGGTTATTTTATACCGTAAAACAAGTGATTTTATAAGGTAAAATAAGTTATTTTGCCTTGTAAAATGAGTGATTTTACTTTTGCGTTGGTTACTTTTTACGCATACAAAGGCCATCTATTAGAATACGAAAAGCCGCCGGCAGCATCTCTGTCGGCGGCTTTTCGCCTTATGCGGGGTTCACCTGAATGTTTACTTGGGTATGCTCGCCGAGCTCTGCCTTCAGCCTCTGCTCGATGCGCTGCGTGTGCACATAGGTATCGGCAAGCGTCAGTCCGGGCGGCATGGCTATGCACAGGTCTATCGCGATGTCGTTTCCTATCTTGCGAGTCTTGAGCTGCAGCACGCCCGCCACCTGTTCCTCGGCCTCCACTACCCTTCTCGCTGCCTCTTTCTGTGCCTCCGGAATGGCATGCTCCGTCAGTTCCCCTACGGCCTGACTGACAAGTTTGTAGGCCATGCGGATGATGATGAGCCCCATGACGATGGCCGCTATCGGGTCGAGAACGGCCCACCGGGGCCCTAAGAGGATGGCTCCCGCAATGCCGAGCGTGGTGCAGATGGACGACAGGGCGTCGCTGCGGTGGTGCCACGCATTGGCTATCACGGCGTCGGAATTCCACCGCTCCCCCACCCTGTGCATAAAGCGGAACACCCATTCCTTCATCAGCACGCTCATTATCGCTACCACGAGGGCTATCAGGCGGGGCTGTCCGAGCGGCCGGCCGGCTATGGCATCCATCACCTTCTCTATCGACTCGTAGCAGATGGCAATGCCTATGCCAAGGAGAATCAGGCCTATGATGCCCGTGGCCAGCGTCTCATATTTGCCGTATCCATAGTCGTGATTCCTGTCTTTGGGACGGCTTCCGAGCTTCACGAACAAGATGACGATGAGGTCGCTCAGGCAGTCGGCCAGGGAATGCACGGCATCGGCTATCATCGCCGACGACTTGCCGAAGAAGCCGGCGACGAACTTCAGCAGCATGAGCGCTACATTCACGCCGCTTCCTGCTATCGAGACTCTGTAAATATCGGTTTTTCTGTTTCTTGTCATAATCGGTGTCTGCCGGATGGGGAATCCTTGATTAGAGAGTACAAAATTAATAAATTAATTTGAGACAAAACGCTCCCGCGGGGCATTTTATCATTTCCATACATCCTGTTTCTCAAAATATTTCACTATCTTTGCAGCCGTATATACAAAATTCAGATTCTAAATGGCATTAAAATGTGGTATCGTGGGACTCCCGAATGTGGGGAAATCCACGCTTTTCAACTGTCTTTCGAGTGCCAAAGCACAGGCAGCCAACTTTCCTTTCTGCACGATAGAGCCCAACTTAGGCGTCATTACCGTTCCTGACGACCGCCTGACGAAGCTCGCCGAGATAGTGCACCCGGGCCGGATAGTGCCCGCTACCTGCGAGATCGTCGACATCGCAGGCCTCGTAAAGGGAGCTTCCAAGGGCGAGGGACTGGGCAACAAGTTTCTCGGCAACATCCGCGAGTGCGATGCCATCATCCATGTCGTGCGCTGTTTCGACGACGACAATGTGGTGCGTGAGGGCGGCTCTGCCGTCAATCCCGTGTCGGACAAGGAAATCATCGATACCGAACTGCAGCTGAAAGACCTCGAGACCATCGAGGGACAGCTGGCCAAGCAGCAGAAGATGGCTGCCGCGGGCAGCAAGGAGGCCAAGGTGATGGTCAGCGTACTGGAGGCTTTCAAGGCTGCGCTGGAACAGGGTCGGAACGCCCGCAGCGTGGAGTTTGAGAGCAAGGAGGAGCAGCAGGCCGCCCACGACCTGTTTCTGCTGACCACGAAGCCCGTGCTCTATGTCTGCAATGTGGATGAGGCGAGTGCCAAGATGGGCAACGATTACAGTCGCCAAATCGAGCAGATTGCCGCCGAAGAGGGAGCTGAAGCCATGGTGATAGCCGCCAAGACCGAGGAAGACATTGCCTCGCTGGAGACCTATGAGGACAAGAAGATGTTCCTCGACGAGCTCGGACTGGAGGAAAGCGGCGTCAACCGCCTCATCAAGAAGGCCTACCATCTGCTCAACTTGCAGACTTTCATCACCGCCGGAGAGATGGAGGTGAAGGCCTGGACCTATCACAAGGGCTGGAAGGCACCGCAGTGCGCGGGCGTCATCCATACCGATTTCGAGAAGGGATTCATCCGTGCCGAGGTCATCAAGTATGCCGACTACCTGCAATACGGTTCCGAAACTGCCGTGCGCGAGGCCGGAAAGCTCCATGTGGAGGGCAAGGACTATGTGGTGGAAGACGGCGATATCATGCACTTCAGGTTTAATGTTTAGGCATAGAAACCCATCCAAGCCTTCCCAAAGGGAAGGATATGAAAAAGAAAACAATACTTAAAACAGACCGATACCAACTCATGTTATCAAACATCCTTCCCTTTGGGAAGGCTTGGTTAGGTCCTCAATGAATTATGAATATACTATCTTTCATCCTTTGGAACCCTGACCCCGTCATCGGGCACTTGGGATTTATCACGCTCAGGTGGTATGCCACCTGCTGGATTATCGGCCTCTTGCTCGGCACGGTGCTCATGCACAAGCTCTACAAGCAGCAGAATATCCCCGAAGAAAAGTTCGACCCGCTCTTCTTCTACATATTTTTCGGAGTGCTCATAGGGGCAAGACTGGGACATTGCCTCTTCTACGACCCGGCCTATTTCCTCGGCTCCTGGGATCATTTCATCGAAATGCTCATCCCCTTCCACCATATGCCCGACGGCTCGTGGAAGCTCACGGGCTATGAGGGGCTGGCCAGCCACGGCGGCGTCATCGGCATGCTCGTGGCCATCTGGCTGTACTGCCGGTCGACGAAGGTGTCCGGCTGGGTGGTTCTCGACAACATGGGCATCTGCTCAGGCATAACGGCTGCCTTCATCCGGCTGGGTAATTTGATGAATTCAGAGATTATCGGCAAGGTTACGGATGTGCCCTGGGCGTTCATATTCGAGCGTGTGGATCAGAGTCCGCGCCACCCCGGGCAGCTCTATGAGTCGCTCGCCTACCTCTGCTTCTTCCTCCTCATCCTCTTCATCTATAGGAAGAAAGGGCCTAAGAGCGTGGGAACGGGCTTCTATTTCGGGCTTTGCCTGACCCTCATTTTCACCTTCCGCTTCTTCATCGAGTATACAAAGGAGATTCAAGTAGCCTTCGAGGCCGGGCTCCCCATGGACATGGGACAGATCTTGAGCCTGCCACTGATCGCCATCGGCGTGGCCTGTCTGGTAGGCGGAAAATGGATGCGGAAACTCGGGGCAAAGCCCAGAGGATAGATAAAAACAAATACTGAAGGGGAAACAGGCAATGGGACATCCTGCAAAGTGGGGTTCCCGCCTATTTTCCCTTCAGTATTTTCTTAATGTCATTCAACTTGTTGAGAGCCTCGACAGGCGTCAGATTGTTCACATCAAGGCTCAATATCTCGTCGCGAATCTGGCTCAAGACCGGGTCGTCGAGCTGGAAGAAGCTCAGTTGCATGCCCTCCCTACTCTCCTCGAGATGCTTGATGTTCGGCTTGCCGGCACTTCCCACGCTCGCATTATCGGCCTCAAGCTGCTTCAGAATTACATTCGCGCGCTTCACGATGCTCTTCGGCATGCCCGCAATATCGGCCACATGGATACCGAAAGAGTGCTCCGAGCCCCCGCGCTCCAGCTTGCGGAGGAAGATAACCTTGCCGTCTACCTCCTTTACACTTACATTATAATTCTTAATACGCGAGAAATTCTTCTCCATCTCGTTCAGCTCGTGATAGTGCGTGGCGAAGAGCGTGCGTGCCCGAGCTTTCGGCTGTTCGTGCAGATACTCAACGATAGCCCAGGCAATGCTTATCCCGTCGTAGGTAGAAGTTCCTCTCCCCAACTCGTCGAAGAGAACCAACGATTTCGGGGTAACATTGTTCAGGATGTTGGAAGCCTCCGTCATCTCGACCATGAAAGTAGATTCGCCGAGCGAAATATTATCCGACGCCCCCACTCGAGTAAATATTTTGTCCACCAGACCGATTCTCGCGCTCTCTGCGGGCACGAAGCATCCTATCTGGGCAAGTAGCACGATGAGTGCCGTCTGGCGCAGCAGAGCGCTCTTTCCGGCCATGTTCGGACCGGTAATCATCATAATCTGTTGCTTCTCCGTGTCGAGATAGATGTCATTGGGCACATACCGCTCTCCTATCGGCAACTGCATCTCGATAACCGGGTGGCGACCCTGCCTGATGTCGATGACCTCGTCATCGCTTTCTACCACCGGTCTTACATAGCCATTTTCCTCGGCAGTCTTCGCGAAGGAGAGCAGGCAATCGAGGCGCGCCAGTAGGTTGGCGTTGATCTGTATCTGGGGAATAAACTCCTGCATGGCGGCTATGAGTTCGCTGAAGAGCTGCGCCTCGAGCGCCAGAATCTTCTCGTCGGCTCCCAGAATCTTCTCTTCATACTCCTTCAATTCCTGCGTAATGTAGCGTTCGGCCTGTGCCAGAGTCTGCTTGCGAACCCACTCCTGCGGCACTTTATCCTTGAAAGTGTTGCGCACTTCGAGGTAATAGCCGAAGACATTGTTATACCCCACCTTCAGGCTTGATATGCCCGTGGCCTCGATTTCGCGCTCCTGAATCTCAAGTAGATAGTCCTTTCCGTTGCGCGAGATGCGCCGGAGGTCGTCCAGCTCGCTGCTATAGCCGTCGGCAATCACATCCCCCTTGTTCACCAACTGTGGCGGATCGGGTTGGATTTCCTGCTTTATGCGCTCCCTCAAAGACTCGCAAAGGTTCATCTGCTCCCCCATTCGCTTCAGCGTTTCATTCTTCGCATACAGGCAGGAGCTCTTGATCGGCTCGATGGCAGCCAAGGCATTCTTGAGCTGAACCACCTCACGGGGCGACACCCTGCCGACGGCCACCTTCGAGATGATGCGCTCCAGGTCGCCGATACGGTGCAACTGCTCGTCGATGAGCTGGCGGAACTCGGGCTCCTTAAAGAAGAATTCCACCACATCCAGCCGCTGGTTGACGGGTTTCTCGTCTTTCAGGGGGAACACAATCCAGCGTTTCAGCAGGCGTCCACCCATCGGCGTGGTGGTCCGGTCTATGACATTGAGCAGCGACGCGCCGTCTTCCTGCATGGGGGCAAGCAGCTCCAGCGAGCGTATGGTGAAGTTGTCGAGGCGCACATAGCGTTCCTCCTCAATGCGGGAGAGCGTAGTGATATGGTTGATATTCGTGTGCTGGGTAATCTCCAGATACTGCATGATGGCCCCTGAGGCGATGATTCCGCTTCTCAGATGTTCCACGCCGAAGCCTTTCAGGTTCTTCGTACCGAAGTGTTTGAGCAGCTTCTGGCGTGCCGTCTGCTCCGTAAACACCCAGTCGTCGAGCTCAAAGACACAATAGCGAGTACCGAAAAACTTCTCGAACTCTGCCTTCCGGGCGCGGTCATAGAGCACTTCCTTGGGTCCGAAGTTGCCCAGCAGCTTCTCCACATAGTCGTATGTGCCCTCTCCTACAAGGAATTCGCCCGTGGAAATGTCGAGGAACGACACGCCGCAAGCCCCTTTTCCAAAGTTCACGGAAGCCAGGAAGTTGTTCTCCTTGTAGTTGAGCACATTGTCGCTCATGGCTACGCCGGGCGTAACGAGCTCTGTGATGCCCCGCTTCACCATCTTGTCCATCTCCGTGAGACCTTTCTTTCCCTTGATCATCTCACGCTTCTTCTTCGGGTCTTCCAGCTGGTCGCAGATGGCCACGCGCTTTCCCGCACGGATGAGTTTGGGCAGATAGGTGTCGAGGGCATGATGGGGGAATCCTGCCATTTCGGCTCCCGAGGCGGCTCCGTTGTTCCTTTTCGTGAGCGTAATGCCAAGTATCCTGGAGGCTTCTACCGCATCTTCGCAGTAGGTCTCATAGAAATCCCCGCAGCGGAAGAGCAGCAAAGCCTCGGGATGCTTGTTCTTGAAGCTGAAGAACTGCTTCATCATAGGAGTCATTCCCTTGTCGTCTTTTGCCATCAAACTAATCTTTTAGAGCCACAAAGATACTGAATTCCGGCGGAAAATCCAAACAGCCCGTGTGATTTTATTCCTGATAGGCCGCCAGTTTCTTCAGGTAATAGTCCTTGAAGTCCTGCCAATGATAATAGGGGGCACGGTCGGTGGAGAAGGGGAGAGTTACCTCGTTCTCGTTGTCGAGCACCTTCACGAGGATGTCGTTGCGGTCGGCCTTGCTGCGATAGAAGATGAACTGCAGGTTGGCTCCCATCGGCACGATCTTGTAATCGCGGAACCCTGAGCTGGCAAGGGCTTCCAGATTGTCTACTGGCTTGTCCAGTCCGTTGATGCCGAGAAGGCAGGTGAGCGGATAGACCATGCTGTCGTGCCCGTAGCGGAGCGTCGCTCCCGGATGGTCGAAAGCCATGCAGGAGTCAGCTTCCTCGATGATTCTCCTCAGCAGGTTGCGCTGCTTGTAGGGTCGCTTGCCGTCCGTCAGCTTGTCAGGGCCGCCATAGAGATACCATTCCGCATTGTCCAGCAGCCAGTGATGGTAGACTTCGTCCTCGTCGAAGATATCGAAGAGATCGATGTCCTTGCGCAGTTCCAGGCTCTGCATGTTGGAGGCAATGGCAAAGAGCTGGTTCGAAAGCTTCGTCGCGTTCAGCTCATTCTGCCAGTAATTCTTGTCGTTGAAGAGCAGTTTCATGGTATGTTCGTGGCGGTCGTGCCGCTTGCAGAACTCCTCATAGGCCTTGTCGGCTCCCCGGCTCTTGGAAAGCGAGTCGAGTTTCTTGTCGCTCATATTCATATAATACATGTCGGCATAGCTCGCATCGTGGCTGATCTGCAGTTCCGGATTCAACCTCAAGAGAGCCTGAAGGGCGTTCTCCATGCTCAGGATACAGCGGATGACGATGGTGCTGTTGGCCTTGATGTCGGTTTTCCCTGCAAAGACCTCCGGAAAGTTGCGGTACATACGCGTGGCAATCTCCTGATGTTGCCGTGCTCCGAGCCGGCTCAGCTCGCCATCGCGACCGTTGGCGGCCTTCGTTACGAGAGCCACCTTGGCGAGCACCTCCTTGCCCTTGGCAGTCAGCTTGCCGGCCTTGTCGGCCCTCTCCAGCGTGGCAAGGGCACCTGCATAGGCCTGCTTGCCGATCAACCAGCGGGAGCCGTGGCGGCCGTAGTGGCTGATATAAAAGGGTGCATAGCCTTGCGGGGTGGGGGAGTAGACCTGCTGTTTAGGGCCGGGATAGGCCAGATAGCAGCCTCCCGAGCGCAGCCTGTTCTCCTTGATTTCCTTTTTCGCGTCCTGGGCCTGTGCTCCGCAGGCCACAAGTAATGTGGTCAATAAAACGATAAGATGCTTCATGTCGAAAAGATTATTTGTTTCCAGCAAAAGTAATCAAAATATTTGGAATGGACAAAGATTGCCGGCCGAAAAGCTAAATGCCGTCTTCTATGCGACAAATTCGGCGATTTTGTCAGACGGTAAGCGGCCTTTAGCTCTTCAAGGAGGCTTGTCTGCCCTGCCAACCGGCGGCTCATCGCAGCACTTCTCGGCTCATGAAGGCAGCAATGGTCTTCTTCCTCACATAGTTGAAAGACAGGTACATAAAGCCACGATACGGGTTGTCGGTGCCCCAGGAGTTCTTCGCGATGAAGTATTTATTGCCCTCCCTGTCGTGGGCGATGCCCACCAAGGCCATCGTGTGGTCGTCGGTGGTCTGGATATGGTCGAATGCCGACTGGCGCTCCTCCTGCGTGCACGGTGTTCTCTCGTTGTCCAGTCGGGCAATTCCCTTGGCAAACGAGAATCCCTCTTCCGATGTATCACCCTCCCAGCAGACGGCATGGCCGCTGCGCAAGGCTTTCTCCATATAGCCCATCAGGTCGTCGATGGGAAGGTTGAGATAGGTGTCATACATCTTGTTGTCGGGCGTCTCCAGTACAAAAGACTCTCCGAAAGGATGATGCAAGAAGCTCGTCAATGCCACATACTCACCTTCACGGCACACGCTATGCCCGAATTCGAGCGGGCTATACTGTGCTCCGAGCATGAAGACCATGTGCGGCTGATAGTCTATTTCCTGGTCGAGCATATCACCCATGCCGCGGCGGAAATCGCCGAAATCATGAGTTGTCGCCGACAACTGCCGCAACTTGCGGCACAGGACATTGTAGTTTACGCCTTTCCGTGCATGATAAGAGTCATACGGCATGGCTCCGTAGAGACTAAGCAGACGGAGCGCCGTCGAGCCCATGCCCCTCAAGTCTATCCCCTGAGACCCGTGCGAGAGATAGCTCTGACAAGCCTGATACTCCAGATACTTACGGGCCAGAAAGTCGATAGACAAGTTCACGGAGTCGCCCAGACCTATATGTTCACTCTCGATGGTGGCCAGCATGGCGTATATCCAGCACAGCGAACTGCGCCCCTGATTCTTCACGGGCGTGGTCTTGAGTCTCACCTCATCCACGAAATCAGCTATCCCGCCCGGCATCTTGCCCGACCTCGAGCATCCGGCGAGCAGCAATGTCGCCAGCAACAATGATAGATAAATCTGCGATTTCTTCATAATCAACGGGACAAAGATAACAAAAAAGAAGAAAAACGGAAAGGATAAGGGGATGAAAAGTGAACGGGCATTCCCTCAACAATCATGATTTATCTTATAAAAGATAACCTTTTACCTTTTTATAATTCAACTTATTTTGTTTTTTCGTACCTTTGCAGCATGAACGAGAATATCCAAGATTTTGAGATTATGGCTCCCGTGGGCTCAAGGGAGAGCCTCGCGGCAGCCATTCAGGCGGGTGCTAACTCTGTCTACTTCGGCATCGGACAGCTCAACATGCGGTCGCACTCGGCGAATCACTTCACCATCGACGACCTGCACGACATCGCGCAGACCTGCCAGGAACATGGCATCAAGACCTATCTCACCGTCAACACCATCATCTACGACAACGACATAGAGACCATGCGGCAGATTGTCGACGCGGCGAAGGCGGCCCGCATCTCGGCCGTCATTGCCTCGGATGTGGCCGTTATGACCTATTGTAACAGGGTAGGGGTGGAGGTTCACCTCTCCACTCAGCTCAATATCACCAACATCGAGGCGCTGAAGTTCTATGCGCAGTTTGCCGATGTGGTGGTACTTGCCCGTGAACTGAACATGGATCAGGTGGCAGCCATCTACCGGCAGATACAGGATCAGCAGATAAAAGGCCCCAAGGGAGACCTCGTGCGCATAGAGATGTTCTGCCACGGAGCCCTCTGCATGGCCGTCTCTGGGAAGTGTTACATGAGCCTTCACAATGCCAATCGCAGTGCCAACCGCGGTGAATGCGTGCAGATTTGCAGGCGTTCCTATACCGTAACCGACAACGAAACGGGCAACCAACTGGAGATAGACAACAAGTATATCATGAGCCCGAAGGACCTGAAGACCGTCCGTTTCATCGACCGCATGATGCAAAGCGGCGTGCGAGTATTCAAAATCGAGGGGCGTGCCCGCGGCCCGGAGTATGTCTACACCGTGGTTTCCTGCTACAAGGAGGCCATCCGCAGCGTGCTCGAAGGCACCTTTACCGAGGAGAAGAAAGACCAATGGGACGAGCGATTGGCCACTGTCTTCAACCGGGGATTCTGGGACGGCTACTATCAGGGGCAGACCCTGGGCGAATGGAACAAGCACTACGGCTCCGTGGCCACGGAGAAAAAGGTGCTCATCGGCAAGGTCATCAAGTACTTCTCCAAGCTGGGCGTGGCCGAGATAGCCGTCGAGGCCGCCCCGTTCAGCAAGGGCGACAAGCTCTTGATAACGGGAAACACCACGGGCGTGATGTATCTCGACGCCGACGAGATACGCTATGAGCTCCACCCTGTGGACACGGCGGAGCAGGGATGGCGGGTCTCCATCCCCGTAAGCGGCAAGGTAAGACCTAACGACAAGTTGTTTAAGTTAGTAAAACAAGCCCATGAAAACGATTAACGAACTACAAGACGAGGTCATCGAGGAGTTCTCTGACTTCGACGACTGGATGGATAAATACCAGATGCTCATCGACCTCGGCAACGACCTTGATGTGCTCGACGAGAAGTATAAGACCGAGCAGAACCTCATAGACGGCTGTCAAAGCCGCGTATGGGTGCAATGCGACTACGAGGGGGGGCGGCTCCGGCTCACCGCAGACAGCGACGCCCTCATCGTGAAAGGCATCATCGCCCTGCTCATACAGGTGCTTAGCGGCCACACGCCGACGGAGATTCTCGGCGCCGATCTCTACTTCATCGACCGGATAGGACTGCGGGAACACCTGAGCCCGACCCGTTCCAACGGACTCCTTGCCATGGTAAAGCGCATCAAGGGCTATGCCCTGGCCTACCAGAACAAGGAAAACAGCTAAGACCGGAAAGATGAAACGATTGTTTAATATCCTCATTGTGTTCGCATTGACCCTGCCCATACAGGCACAGGAAACCGACAGCCTCGTCGCCGCATGCCTCAACCAGAGCGACTGGTTTCGCCTGCAAGAGGTGTACCGCACCGATAGCAGTCGGATTTCCCCTTTCCTCCGACTATTCTCGAAGGCCATGCTCAACCATTTTCTCGGTCGCCCGAAAGCTGCGGTGAACACCCTAAGGCAGCTCTTGAGAGACTATCAGGGCGAACTGGGAAGCTCTAATCTGATCTCCCTGGTTGCCATGCTGGGGCAGAACTATAGTCTGCTGGACGACAACAAACAGGCGGCAGCCGTCTTGCAGAACCTCGTCAACGCATACAAAGACAAGATTGACTCCACCTCGCTGGCACCCTATGTGGCACGCCAGCACAACTATCGTGGCCTGAGTGAATACGACCTCTATCAAGCAGAACAGCCGAAGACCATCTATCAGATACCTTTCAAGGTTCAGGAAGTGGGCGACTCGGCCCAGTCGCTGTTCTTCGCCGACGGGTGGTTGAACGGCCACAAAGGCAGTTTCGTCCTCGACACGGGAGCCAGCTACAATGTGATTACTCCCGACTTGGCCGCTGCCTACGGACTGAAAACCATCGACGGAAGCGTTCTGGCAAAGGGAATCAAGACGCTGGAAGGCCAGACGGCCATCGCCGAAAGCCTGCAGATAGGCGATCTACGGCTGCGCAATGTGCCCTTCGTGGTGCTCGACCTCCAGAAGGGAGACAGGATTCCGGCACAGGCCTTGGCACCGCTGAAGCTGATTATCGGGCAGCCCTTGCTGCGCCGGTTTGCCTCCTGCACCTTCGATTTCACGCAGAACACACTCACGCTGCATGCCGACAGCACGGTCTCAAGCAACCTAACCGACCTGCGACCCAACCTCTGTTTCACGTCGGGAGGCGTGCTGCAAGTGAACACCGGCGATGGCCGTCGCCACTATCCCCTCGTCTTAGACAGCGGCGCGACCACCAGCTGGATGGGCCCCGACTACTACAAGGACCACACGGCTGATGTGGCCAGAGAGGGAAAGTGGGATATCAAGGGCGGCGCAGGCTACGGCGGAGTGAGTTATACGAGCCAGTTCGTCATGCCGCAGATCACCCTCACCATCGGCGAGACCACCTTCAGCATGAAGCAGATACCCGTTATCACAATGTCGACCGAACAAAACAACATCGACGGCGGAGCCGGCCGACTGGGCAACGACTTCTTCCACCGGTGGCAGCAACTGACCATCGATTATACCCGGATGACTCTCGAACTGAAATAAAGCATGCGTAAACTGCGTACCATAGAGATGAAACGGCTCTCCGTAGACGAGTTCAAGGAAGCCCGCAAGCTGCCCCTCGTCGTCGTGCTCGACGATGTGAGGAGCCTCTACAATGTCGGATCCGTGTTCCGCTCATGCGACGCATTCCGCGTGGAGACCGTCTATCTGTGCGGTATCACGGCCTGTCCGCCCAATGCGGAGATACACAAGACCGCCCTCGGAGGCGAGGACAGCGTAGACTGGCGATACTTCGAGCGCACCGAAGACGCCGTGCGGGAACTGCGGCGGAACGGCTACTTCGTCTACAGCATCGAACAGGTGGAGGGTTCCACGAAGCTGCAAGACCTTGACCTTACCCATGAACTGCTGCACGAAGACCGCTATGCCGTGGTCTTCGGCAATGAAGTGAAGGGCGTGAAACAGACCGTGGTCGACCTGAGCGACGGCTGTCTGGAGATACCGCAGTTCGGCACCAAGCACTCGCTGAATGTCAGCGTCGCGGCGGGCATCGTCATCTGGGAATTTGCCAAGAGGCTGGAACTGTAAGAGTAAGTCGCCGCCCGCAACCCTTTCAGCGGTCTCCTTGACAGTAAAACAACTTATTTTATCTTTTAAAATAACTGATTTTACCGGCTAAAATAACTGATTTTATATTGTGAAATAACTCATTTTACTTTTCTGAAAGCCGTCCTTCAAGTTCAGGGAAACGGCTTTCTGCATCTTTGGTAGTCGTTTCCGACCGTCTTTCCTGTAAATGAATTTCCCCCGGTCTGCCCTTGCTATTCGAAAAGGCGATAGGTTCTCGGCATCTTTTTCATGGCCATTTCGTTCTGTTGATGCCGCTTCGACTCTATGTATATCACGGCGGAATGCTTGTCGTTGGGAATGTCGTAGAGCCGCTGCAGGGGCCTGTCGTTTGTCGGCGAGAGGCTCAAACTGGCCTCCCGCATGGCAAAATAAGTCTCCCGCTCCTTCTTGGGGCGGCCCTTGCCCTTGATATAATTGGAGCGTTTCACATAATACCGATAGGTAACTTGCGCCGGATAATAGGCTCCGGCGTGCTGGGAAAAGCGGATATGGGTGTCCATTGTCCAGTCTTCATAGCGCAAGCCGATGGCAGCCTTGGCAATGGAAAGAACCAGGGAATTCATCTTCTCGTCAAGGTTACACTGCAGGCCCGTGAAGCGCGAAGCCTCCAGGACTACGCAGCGGGCAGTATCGAGGGTCAGCGTCCCGCGGTCGTCCTTGTATTTCTGCGACCAGAAGACCAGCTGGACGATGTTCTTGTCGGCACTCTCATAGGCCTCGTTCACCCTGAACACATGCTGCCGGATGAACTTGCGGTCGATGGCTGCCGCCGCATGTTCATAGAGCATCAGCTGCATGGCATAGAAATCCACGCCCGCCGTAGTGTCTTTATAGAATACCACATTGGTCTCCGGACACACCTGATACATGCTGTCCCTGCCCAAATTGCGGAGGGAGGGCACATACATGATTCCCTTGCTCCGGAAGGCATAGCCCACGGAATCGCCGATGTTGCGCTTGTCATAGTCGTAGGCAGCATAGGTGTCGGCGGGCTGATACAGCAGAGAACGCAGCTTGAGGTAGCGAGCGAGTTTGTCTTTTATCCACCCGGGTTCCTCGTTTCTTACCGTAACCTCCGACAGGAGCTGAACCTTAGGCTCCAGAAAGACGGTATCCGTAAGGTTTCGCAGCACCACAGGGCGGTAACTGACATGGGAGATTGTCAGCTTCTTGAAGGGAAACCGCACCACGGCTACGCCATTGCTGTCCGACGAAGTGGCAAGAACGCCCTTCCCTCCGCTCGTATAAAGACTCGCATGAGATACCGGCAGCCCATTCACCGCATCCCATATCACGCACCTTTCCTGTGCCTCGCACGCCACCGAGAAAAACAAATATATCAACAGAACCTGGAAAAAACGCATTTGAGTTATCTCTTTGAATGCAAAGATAGCACATTCACGGCTATTTTGAAAATTATGAGTCCGATTTTAAAATTTTATCATGAATTTAATGTATCTTTGCACTTAATTAATAAATAGTTTACAGGAAATCATGGAACAGACTTTGCTTGTCTATAATACCCTTACCCGCCGGAAGGAGGCTTTCAAGCCTTTGCACGCGCCGAATGTGGGCATGTATGTCTGCGGTCCTACCGTCTACGGCGACCCGCATCTGGGACATGCCCGGCCGGCCATCACCTTCGACATTCTCTTCCGCTACCTGAAGCATCTGGGATACAAGGTGCGCTATGTGCGCAACATCACCGATGTGGGCCATCTGGAGCACGATGCCGATGAAGGCGACGACAAGATAGAGAAAAAGGCACGGCTGGAACAGCTCGAGCCGATGGAAATCGCACAGCACTACACCAACCGCTATCACAAGGCAATGGAGTTGCTGAATGTGCTGCCGCCGTCCATTGAGCCGCAGGCCACGGGGCATATCATCGAGCAGGAGGAGCTGGTGAAGCAGATTTTAGCCAACGGCTATGCCTATGAGAGCAACGGCAGCATCTACTTCGATGTGGAAAAATACAACCGGGACCACCAATACGGCATTCTCTCCGGCCGCAACCTGACCGACATCATCAACCACTCGCGCGACCTCGCGGGAACGGAAGAGAAGCACAATCAGGCCGATTTCGCCCTCTGGAAGAAGGCACAGCCGGAGCACATCATGCGCTGGCCCTCACCCTGGAGCGACGGATTTCCCGGCTGGCACTGTGAGTGTACGGCCATGGGGAGGAAGTATCTCGGCAGCCACTTCGACATCCACGGCGGCGGCATGGACCTCGTTTTCCCGCATCATGAGTGCGAGATAGCTCAGGCTGTGGCCTCGCAGGGCGACCAGATGGTGCACTACTGGATGCACAACAACATGATTACCATCAACGGACAGAAGATGGGGAAGAGCCTCGGCAACTTCATTACGCTGGAGCAGTTCTTCACCGGCAGCCACGAGAGCCTCGACCAGGCCTACTCGCCGATGACCATACGCTTCTTCATCCTAAGTGCCCACTATCGTGGTACCGTCGATTTCTCCAACGATGCGCTGAAAGCGTCGGAGAAAGGACTCGAGCGCCTCATGAACGGCATCGGCGACATGGAGCGCATACAGCCGGCAGCCGAGAGCGATGCGGCAACCCACGATTTCGTGAAAGGCCTCGCCCAGAAGTGCTACGACGCCATGAACGACGATCTGATGACCCCGCTCGTCATCAGTAATCTCTTCGAAGCCTGCAAGCTTATCAATACCCTGCTCGACCATAAAGCGACCATCAGCGCCGAAGACCTCGGCAAATTAAAGTCGACTATGAACCTCTTCACTTTCAACCTGCTCGGCCTGAAGAGCGAGAAGGGCAGCAACAACGATGCCCGCGAGGAAGCCTTCGGCAAGGTGGTGGACATGGTATTGGAGCTTCGCGCCAAGGCCAAGGCCGACAAAGACTGGGCGACAAGCGACAAAATACGCGACGAGCTCGCTGCCGACGGCTTTGAAGTGAAGGACACCAAAGACGGTGTTACCTGGAAATTGAACAAGTAGTCTCATCAAGCTGATAATATAAAACGGAAATGGAATATAACTTCAGAGAAATAGAGAAGAAGTGGCAGAAGAAATGGGTGGAACAGCACACCTATCAAATAACGGAAGACAAGCAGAAACAGAAATACTATGTGCTCAACATGTTTCCGTATCCTTCAGGGGCAGGACTGCATGTAGGCCACCCTTTAGGCTATATCGCCTCGGACATCTATGCACGCTACAAGCGCCTACAGGGCTTCAATGTGCTCAACCCGATGGGCTATGATGCCTACGGACTGCCCGCCGAACAGTATGCCATACAGACTGGTCAGCATCCGGCCATCACCACCGAGCAGAACATCCGCCGCTATCGCGAGCAGCTGGACAAGATAGGATTCTCGTTCGACTGGACCCGTGAGGTGCGTACCTGCGACCCTGTCTATTATAAATGGACCCAGTGGGCATTCCGGAAGATGTTCAATTCCTATTACGACAACGACCTGAAGAAAGCCCAGCCCATAGAAAACCTCATCCATCACTTTGAGGACAACGGCACGCTGGGCATGAATGTGGCATGCTCGGAAGAACTCGTCTTCTCTGCCCGAGACTGGAGGAGCATGAACGAACATGAGCAGCAGAAGACCCTGATGAACTATCGCATAGCCTATTTGGGCGAGACTATGGTGAACTGGTGCCCGGGTCTTGGGACGGTGCTTGCCAATGATGAGGTCATCGACGGCGTTTCCGAGCGCGGCGGCTATCCGGTAATCCAGAAGAAGATGCGCCAGTGGTGCCTGCGCGTAAGCGCCTATGCGCAGCGTCTGCTCGATGGTCTGGACGACATAGACTGGACTGATTCCCTGAAAGAGACACAGCGCAACTGGATAGGACGGTCAGAAGGTACGGAAGTGGAATTCGCCGTCAAGGACAGCAATGTCAAGTTCACCATCTTCACCACGCGTGCAGACACCATGTTCGGCGTAACCTTCATGGTGCTGGCTCCCGAGAGTGAGTATGTGGGAAAGGTAACCACCCCGGAACAGAAAGAGGAGGTGGACAAATATCTGGAGTATGTAAAGAAGCGCACCGAGCTGGAGCGCATGTCAGACCGAAAGGTTACCGGCGTCTTCACAGGCTCCTATGCCATCAATCCGTTTACGGGTGATGCCATCCCAATCTGGGTTTCGGAATATGTGCTTTCAGGCTATGGAACCGGTGCCATCATGGCTGTTCCTGCTCACGACAGCCGCGACTATGCCTTCGCCAAGCACTTCAACCTGCCCATCCTTCCATTGATCGAGGGGGCTGATGTATCACAGGAGAGCTACGATGCGAAGGAAGGCATCGTGATGAACAGCCCCGTCGCGGGCAAGCAGACACCGTTCTCCCTGAACGGACTCACCGTGCAGGAGGCTATCGCTGCTACCAAGAAGTATGTAACCGAGACAGGTCTTGGCCGCGTAAAGGTGAACTATCGGCTTCGTGATGCCATCTTTTCGCGTCAGCGTTATTGGGGTGAACCGTTCCCAGTATACTATAAAGAAGACATGCCCTACATGATTCCGGAGCAGTATCTGCCGCTGGAATTGCCGGAGATAGACAAGTATGAACCCACGGAAACCGGTGAGCCGCCATTGGGAAGAGCCAAGAAGTGGGCATGGGACACCGCCAACAACAAGGTCGTGGAGAAGAGTCTCATCGACAACAAGACTGTGTTCCCGCTCGAACTATACACTATGCCGGGCTTTGCAGGCTCTTCGGCTTACTATCTGCGGTATATGGATCCAAAGGACGAAAATGCCCTCGTGGCCAAGGATATTGATGAATACTGGCAGAATGTAGACCTCTATGTGGGTGGAACGGAGCATGCCACGGGGCACTTGATTTACTCTCGATTCTGGAATAAGTTCCTCCATGACTATGGCGTAAGCTGCAAGGAAGAACCCTTCCAGAAACTCATTAACCAAGGCATGATACAAGGGCGCTCCAACTTTGTCTACCGTATCAACAGCGACGATCATGATGCAGCCCCCGTATTCGTATCCCTCGGCCTGAAAGACAAGTATGAAACCACTCCCATCCATGTAGATGTCAACATCGTGCATGCCGACATTCTCGACATCAACGCTTTCAAGACATGGAGACCTGAATATGAGAATGCGGAGTTCATCCTTGAAGATGGCAAGTATGTCTGCGGATGGGCCGTGGAGAAAATGTCGAAGTCGATGTTCAATGTAGTCAACCCCGACAGGATCGTAGAACAGTATGGAGCCGACACGCTGCGCCTTTACGAGATGTTCCTGGGTCCTGTAGAGCAGAGCAAGCCTTGGGATACCAACGGCATAGACGGTTGCCACCGTTTCCTGAAGAAGCTTTGGAATCTCTTCTATGACAACCGTACCGGCGCATTCCTCGTCAATGATGAAGACCCCTTGCCGCAAAGCCTGAAGAGCGTACACAAGCTTATCAAGAAAGTTACGGGTGATATTGAGAACTTCTCGTATAATACCGCCATCTCCGCATTCATGATTTGCGTAAATGAAATGGGGCAGCAGAAGTGTCATAGCCGGGAACTACTCACCGATTTGGTCATCCTCATCGCCCCCTTTGCGCCACATATTGCCGAAGAACTCTGGGAAACTCTGAATATGAAGGGTAGCGTCTGTGATGCCCAATGGCCGACATGGAACGAAGAATACCTCGCGGAAGACGAGATTCAACTTACCATTTCCTTCAACGGAAAGGCCCGGTTCCAGATGAAATTCCCGGCAGATGCCTCTCATGAAGACATTCAGAAGGCCGCACTTGCTGATGAGAAATCACAGAAGTATATGGATGGAAAGAATGTCGTTAAGGTAATTATTGTTCCTAAAAAAATCGTAAACATCGTGCTTAAATGACATTAGAGAGACAATATTTGTGGAGAGAAGCCAAGGATTATATCTTCATTACCTTGGGCTTACTCCTCTATACCTTTGCCTGGACGGTATTTCTCCTTCCCTACGAAATTGTAACGGGCGGTGTAACAGGTATGTCGGCCATCATCTTCTATGCCACTAAATTCCCCATTGAAAATACCTATCTCTTCATCAATATCGCCCTGTTGGGCGTAGCCTTGAAAATATTGGGCTTCCGGTTTATGATGAAAACCATCTATGCCATCATCGCGCTCTACTTCATGTTGAAGTTCGCACAGATGCTGATGCCAAAAGACGAGACAGGACACTTCATCCGGATACTCGGCGAAAACCAGAACTTCATGTCGCTCATCATAGGATGCTGTCTGACCGGAACCTCGCTCGCCATCGTCTTCCTGAATAACGGAAGTACCGGAGGAACCGACATCATCGCAGCCTGCGTGAACAAATACCACAACTTTTCAATAGGACAGGTATTGATTCTCGTGGATTTCCTCATTATCGGAAGCTGCTTCTTCTTCCCGCAGTTCGGGCAAATCTTCGAACGAGCCCATAAGGTGGTATTCGGTTTCTGCACCATGGTCATAGAGAATTTCATGCTCGACTATGTGATGAACCGCCGTCGCGAGTCGGTACAATTCATGATTTTCTCCAAGAAATATCAGGAAATTGCGAATGCCATCGGCACCGAAATGGATCACGGAGTAACGATTCTCGACGGACACGGATGGTACACCGGACAGGAGATGAAGGTGCTCTGCATACTTGCCAAGAAGAACGAAAGCGTGAATATATTCCGCCTCATCAAGATGATAGACCCGAATGCCTTCGTATCGCAAAGTTCTGTCATCGGCGTATATGGTGAGGGATTCGACGAAATGAAGGTAAAAGTTCCGAAGCAATATGAAAATAGTTTTCGCGACGAACAACAAGAATAAGCTTCACGAAATCCGTGAGATTTTGGGAGACAATTTTGAGATTGTCTCCCTGAACGACATTGGCTGCCACGAGGACATTCCAGAAACGGGCAATACATTGGAGGAAAACGCCCTTCAGAAAGCCAGATATGTCTATGAAAAATACCACATTGACTGCTTTGCAGATGATACTGGACTCGAAGTGGAGACTCTTGACGGAGCACCCGGCGTCCATAGTGCCCGCTATGCCGAAGGAACTGATCACGACAGTGAAGCCAATATGCAGAAACTATTATGCGAGCTGAGCAACAACGAAAACCGGGAAGCACAATTCCGGACGGTCATCGCATTGATACTTCATGGCGAATTACACGAGTTTGAAGGCGTGGTAAAGGGACATATTGGAACCGAGAAACATGGCACGGAAGGTTTCGGATACGACCCTCTTTTCATTCCTGAAGGATATGACAAAAGCTTCGCCGAACTGGGGGATGATGTGAAGAATAGAATCTCTCATCGGGCAAGAGCCGTAAGGAAGCTGGCCGACTATCTTGTAAAAAACCGTTAGAAGGATTGCTTTTAGCCGTTAAAAGGAACGCTTCTAACGGTTAAAAGGAGAGTAAAAAGCCGTCTTTTACAAACACAAAAACCACAACGCTGAATATGAAGAAAATCCTTTTGTCAATCATACTGATAATCAATACATTATCTGCAAGCGCAACAGCCATCGGAACATGGAAGGCCTACATGGCCTATCAGGATATAACGGAGATTGAGAAAGGCGGAAACACGATGTATGTACTTGCCTCCAGTAACCTGTATTCTTATCATGAAAACGACCAGAGCATACAGACTTACGACAAAATAAACTTCCTCTCCGACAGTGAAATCACGCACATTGCATGGTGTCAGAGTGCCAAGCGGCTCGTGATTGTCTATCAAAACCAGAATATTGACTTGCTCGACCAGGAGGATAAAGTTACCAATATCTCTGAATTCTATAGCAAGCCGATGACCGAAGACAAGACCATCTACAGCATAGACATCGACGGCCAATATGCCTATATCAGCACGGGATTCGGAATCCTCAAGCTGAATGTCAGTAATGCTGAAATCTCAGACACCTATAACCTCGGCTTCCGCATAGACTACAGCTATACAGACGGAGGATATCTTTACGCAGCTTCCTCCACCAACGGCCTCTATCGTGGCAATCAAAACACTAATCTACTCGATAGAAATAATTGGAGCAGAGTAGGGAACTATATTGCAAAGACTAAAGATATAGATGCCGAGATGCTTAAAGTGGTAAAAAACTTAAACCCTGGAGGTCCTAAATATAACTATTTCGGATTCATGAAGTTTGCCAATAACCGCCTTTATACTTGTGGCGGAGGATACTATGTAACAAGCGACTTGAATCGTCCCGGCTGTATACAAGTGCTTTCCGACAATGATGAATGGACTATTTATGAAGACAATCTGAGACAGAAGACAGGAGTTTCCTATGTCGATCTTTCCTGTCTGGATGTGAATCCGAAGAATGAAAACCATGTCTTTGCAAGCGGTCGGACGGGAGTCTATGAATTCATGGATGGCAAATTCGTGAAACTCTGGAACAGCGAAAACAGTCCTCTCGAATCTGCCATCGCAACTGCCGACAAAGAATATATCCTCGTCTTGGGACTTGGATTTGATAAGGCCGGCAGTCTCTGGTGCCTGAACAGCCAAGCTCCGCAACAATCCTTACTGGAATATACAAACGAAGGAAAATGGATTTCGCATACCAAGGACGCCCTGATGAAACTGGGCGGGAAAAGCCTTGGAAAACTAACGAATATCTTTCACGACAGCCGAGGGCTCATATGGTTTGGCAACGACCATTGGACAGTACCGTCGCTCTATGCCTATCAGTCTTCAAGTGACAGGCTGAATGCCTACACGACATTCACAAACCAAGACGGACAAAGTGTCGGCGTATCCTCCGTTCAATGTATTGCGGAAGACAAAAACCATAATATCTGGATAGGAACCAGCGTCGGCCCACTCATGTTAGAACCGTCTGAGATTACCTCAGACAACTATCAATTCCAGCAGATAAAGGTTCCCCGTAATGATGGAACCAACTTTGCCGACTATCTCCTGGACGGGGTAAACATCTCGGCAATCGTAATCGATGAAGTCGGAAGAAAGTGGTTTGGCACCAAAGGCAACGGTATTTACCTGATTAGTGCGGACAATATGACCCAAATACAACACTTTACCACCGAAAACAGCAGGATTCTATCCAATAACATAGAATCAATGGCCATCAATCCAAAGACCGGCGAATTGTTCATCGGTACTGACAAAGGACTGTGCTCCTATATGACCGACGCATCAGTAACGAATGAAAACATGACCACGGAGAATGTCTATGCCTATCCTAATCCCGTAAGACCTGAATATACAGGCCCTATCACCATCGTAGGGCTCAGCTATGATGCCGATGTGAAGATTGTAACTTCAAACGGAGTACTTGTAAATGAAGGCAGGAGCAGCGGTGGAACCTACACTTGGAACGGGTGTGATCAGAAAGGAAAAAGGGTTGCCAGCGGTGTCTATATGGTTCAGACAGCCACCCAGACAGGAGATAAAGGAACGGTATGCAAGGTAGCTATCGTAAACTGATACTGTTATTTTTTCTATTCCTGCTTGCCGTTCTGGCAATCTTTGGATATACTCCGACGAACGACGGCATTGGATATATAGAGTATGCGGAAACATGTATCGAGGCTGGAGAACCTTATCCATGCCTCGGACTCATCAAAGGATATCCGTTTATCTGGAATATCGGCGTGATAAATCTCACGGCTTTATTCCTCAAGACATTCCACTCCATATATCCAATACTTGTCTTCTTCTGCCTCTTAAAGGCATTGACAGCCCTGCTGATAGCCAAAATCTCGGAACTCGTTTTTAATTCAAAGGTTGCCTTTGCAGCACTTATATTATATATCCTCTATCCTAACAACTGGGGTGAAGTTACCACCGTGAATTCTGAAACCCCGATGATATTCCTCATTTTACTCGCATTCTATATCATATTGAAGAATTCAGAGAATATCCGGTGGCTGTTTCTCGGAGGAATGCTCATGGCCCTGGCCAATTGGTTTCGCCCCATCGCCCTTATCTTCTTGGGATCATTGATGCTTTATTATATACTCTTTGAAAGAAAGAATATCCTCCGAAAAACTGTGGGAATCTTATCTGGATATATCCTTATCATCTTTCTTTTCGGCATAGAAAGCTATTCCAGGACCGGATATTTCATCTATCAGGCAGAGTCGTTATGGTTCAACATGGCTGAAGCCACTTATGAAACGAGCGTAAGACCGCATTATAACACCGAGATGTATCCCGTAGGAACGGTACGATATATCGACAACATGCACGACAAGACAGCCATTGAATGCAACCAGATTTGGAAAAAGAGAAGTCTGGAATGGCTCAAGAACAATAAACTCAACTATCTGAGTAAAGTGCCGGGAAGGCTGCTTTACATGTATTTCACCGACATAGACAATATGACTTTCCTCATAAAAGATAAGTCAAAGGCTGAAAACAATTATATCACCCTGCCTTACAGGAATATCATCCAGAGACTAAACGGCCTGAACTATGTTCAAACGGCGGCATTCATCTGTATGGTTTTGTATTACGCACTTCTGTTGTTCGCCCTATGGGGAACAATAAAGCTGCTTGCTCGAAAACGGTTCAAAAACGCCTTCCTGCCGCTTATCATCATCATTGGCGGTTCATTGGCCATCGTACTCGCTATTCACGGAGAGACACGCTTTAAGGCTCCTTTCATGCCGTTCATCTTCATGCTTGCCGCAACAAGTCTATCAGAGAAGTTGTCTTTGAAAACGAAGAGCCAACAAACCACAACTGATTGACACGAAAGAATTATGTTTTCCTCATCGCATTGTTTATCAACAACAATACATCTATATATTCTTTGTTTTTCTTTTTAAAATAAAAGATGGATATGATGATAGTGCGTGGAAAAGTGCAAAACTTTCTTTTAAAATATTTGGTATTTCAGTTATTAGACTCTTTTTTGGTTTTATTGACTGCTTCTTCTCATACTATAGTATTGGTAATGATAGGTTAAGAGTATTTATCCACAATTTTGTAATGATGGATAGAAGCCATAATATGACTTATTTTTATTTCTTTGAAATGGTGGAAAATACAAAATCTGCATGTGGAAATCTCGATGGATATTCACATCCGCATTTTCTTATCTTGTATATTGTGGATATATGATTAGTTTTCAACCGTATTTATTAGAGTTATCAACATAGTTTTTCACAGGTTTATGTCGTTATCCTATATGTTACAAGCGGCGTGTAATCCCATTACACACTATTTGTAACAGCATTACACACGGCTTGTAACTTGTAGACTTACTTCTTTTAGTTTGGCAACGGTGGTTGAAAAGAGAGGAAAATGGTGGTTATCGTTCTCTCAGAAAAGTAGGATTCAGGGAATCTGTGATAAAGGATTTGGAAATAGAAGTCCATTTATTGATTTAAAATAGTCGCTACTTTATCACAGATTTGCTCGGGAGCGATACTGTTCATGCAGGCATAGTCGCCTCGGAAACATGGCTTGTTTCCATAGATGGAGCAGGGACGGCAGTTCATATCCGTTTGTACCGCATTCTCACTTTTCTGGTTCCAGCCCATGAATCCGGCGTAAGGATGAGTGGCTCCCCAGACGCTGATGACGGGTGTATTCACCAAAGAGGCCAGGTGCATGTTGGCACTATCCATGGAAATCATGGCATCGAGATGACTCATCAACCGTATTTCGTTCTCCAATCCTCCAAGTATGGCAGATGCATTCATACATTGCTCATACTTTTCTGCCAACGAGTCGAGTATTTGTTTTTCCTCCTTTCCGCCTCCGAAGAGGAATATCTTTAACTTTGGAAACTTCTTTATAATCAGTTGGATAGCTTTTTCCATCCGCTCAATGGGATATATCTTTCCCTTGTGAGCGGCAAACGGGGCGATTCCCAGCCATTTATAATTCTCTTTCTTTTCACCTATAATGCCGTATAAATCGTCTATCTGTGCACCATCTTGCGGATAGATGGATGTGAATTCCGGCTTTATAGAGTAGCCAAGCTTGGTTATTACATCAATATAATTCTGGAATGAGGTGGGCTGTTGCACGAATACCTTATTATATTTACGCGCGAGAAGCCGCTTTCCGTGCCGGTGCTTGTTGATGTGGGCAACCTTATAGCCTCCCAGGAAAAACCTCAGTCGCAAGTATTTCGTACGCAAGACATCATGACAGTCGGCAACAGCGGTAAACTGTTTGGACACCAGTCGGCGGTAGAGCACATTGAGTCCGTGCAGTCCCTTGTAGTCTTTTTTCAAGTCAGCTTCCATGAATCCTACATTCGGAGCCAGGTTTTCGAAGAAGCATCGGGTAAAGGGACGACTGAGTACAGTAATGCGCATATCAGGGTATTGCCGTGCCAGCGATGCAACCACGGGAACGGTCATGGCTACATCACCCATTGCCGAGAATCGGATGATGAGTAAATGCTCTGTCTTCACCTGATGTCCTTACTTCTTCCCGTATAGGATTGGATTTGTAGACGGGTCGTTATACATCTTCATTTGTCGATATACCTTCATGTATTTGCGCCCTGCCTCAATGTCTTCCAACAGTTGATCGATGGCCGTGCCCAAGTCTTTCCGCTGTTCCAAGAGCACATTGAGCTTACCCTGACACTTCTCCCTATGCTCGGCGGAGGCATCTTCGCGGTCTACTTGATCCTTCATATGATAGATTTTTAGTGCCAGGATGCTCAGTCGGTCGATGGCCCATGCCGGGCTCTCGGTGTTAATCTGTGCTTCAGGAAGAATGTTTACCTCACTATATTTCTGACGGAAGAAAGAGTCAATCTGCTCTACCAGATCAGTTCTATCTTGGTTTGATCGGTCGATACGGCGCTTCAGAGCCAGCGCGTCAACGGGATCTATGTGCGGGTCTCGTATAATATCTTCAAGATGCCACTGCACAGTGTCTATCCAGCACTTTAGGTATAGGCGATTGTCTATCGACTCCCTGTCGTATGGATTGTTGATGTGAGTGTCTACATCGTTCTTGATGTGATAGTCGCGAATTACCTGATTGAAAATCAAATTACATCGTTCAGTGAAAGTCATAATATGCGAGTTGGTTTTAAAATTATTACACGACAAAGATAGTTGAAATAATAGAAAAAGCAAAATAAAACTCGACGATTTTTCAATTTGTCCCTAAATAATGGATAAAAAGACTGTATTTTTGGTTTAATCCTAACTTAAAAAAATGCACAGTTGCAATGGTTTGTGCAACTAAAAACGCTTTTTTTATTAAAAAATTTGTGCATTTGGTAATTTTTTCGTTCCTTTGCATCCAGATTTTTAGTTTGATTCCAATTCAGAAACTATTTATAAACATTTTAAAAGTTACAATTATGTCAGAAATTGAAAGCAAAGTAAAGGCTATTATCGTGGATAAACTTGGTGTTGATGAGGCTGAAGTTAAGCCAGAAGCAAGCTTCACAAATGATCTCGGTGCAGACTCTTTGGATACCGTAGAGCTTATTATGGAGTTTGAAAAAGAATTCGGTATTTCCATTCCAGACGATAAGGCTGAAACCATACAGACTGTTGGCGACGCTATCAACTATATTGCTGAGAACGCTAAATAAATGGAGTTAAAGAGAGTAGTCGTAACAGGACTTGGAGCCGTAACACCCTTGGGCAATTCACCGGAAGAAACATGGCAATCCATGTTGGCCGGTAAGAGCGGCGCAGCTCCTATTACACATTTCGATGCTTCCAAGTTCAAGACACAATTTGCCTGCGAGGTTAAAAACCTTGATGTGAACGATTGGATCGACCGCAAGGAGGCTCGCAAGCTCGACCATTACACCCAGTTGGCTATGATTAGTGCCATTCAGGGTGTAAAGGATAGTGGTATTGATTTGGAAACGGAAGACAAAAACCGCATTGGAGTAATCTATGGCGTGGGTATTGGCGGTATCCGTACATTCGAGGATGAGGTAACCTATTATGCGCAGCATATAGATGACGGACCGAAGTTCAGTCCGTTCTTCATTCCCAAGATGATTGCAGACATTGCCTCAGGGCATATCTCTATTCATTTCGGATTCCACGGACCTAACTTTACCACGACTAGTGCCTGTGCATCTTCAAGCAATGCACTCGCCGATGCCTTCAATCTTTTGAGATTGGGAAAAGCGAACATCATCGTTGCAGGTGGTGCCGAAAGTGCAATCTGTGCTTGTGGTGTAGGCGGTTTCAATGCGATGAAGGCTTTGTCTACTCGTAATGATGATCCGGAACATGCCTCTCGTCCGTTCAGCGCAAGCCGCGATGGATTTGTCATGGCTGAAGGAGCAGGCTGTATCATCCTTGAGGAGCTCGAGCATGCCAAAGCTCGTGGAGCTAAAATCTATGCAGAAATGGTAGGTGAAGGCGAGAGTGCCGATGCATATCATATCACGGCGTCTCATCCTGAAGGGCTTGGAGCCAAACTTGTTATGGAGGCTGCACTTGAAGATGCAGGCTTAAAGCCGGAGGATATCGACTATATCAATGTGCACGGCACTTCCACTCATGTGGGTGATATCAGCGAGGTGAAGGCTATTAAGGATGTATTTGGTGATGCAGCTTATAAACTGAACATCAGTTCTACAAAGTCAATGACAGGTCATCTTCTCGGTGCCGCCGGAGCCGTTGAGGCCATGGCGTGCATACTGAGCGTGAAGAACGACATCGTTCCTCCGACAATCAATCACGAAGAAGGCGATGAAGATCCTGAGATTGACTATAACTTGAACTTCACATTCAATAAGGCACAAAGGCGCGAAGTTCGTGCTGCCCTCAGCAATACCTTTGGTTTTGGCGGGCACAACGCATGCGTAGTATTCAAGAAATATGCTGAGTAATATAATCGACAGAATAAGGCTCCCTTTCCGCAAGGATAAGGAGCTTTATTTGTCTTTGTATCCCATTATCGGTTTCTATCCGCACGACATCAGTTACTATAAACTGGCGCTGATGCACAAAAGCGTCATGCGCCGTAATAAAAAAGGAAAACCCGTAAACAACGAGCGGCTTGAATTTCTCGGAGATGCCATTCTCGATGCTACTGTAGGAGACATTGTCTATCATCATTTTCCCGGTAAGAGGGAGGGATTCCTCACCAATACCCGGTCGAAGCTTGTGCAGCGTGATACACTCAACAAACTCGCGCAGGAGTTAGGGCTTAACCAGCTCATCCTTTCAAGCGGGCGCAGTTCCTCTCATAACAGCTATATGGGAGGAAACGCTTTTGAGGCATTGATAGGAGCCATCTATCTTGACCGTGGATATGATGCATGTATGCGATTTCTTAAGAATCGTATCCTGGCGCAGATGATCAACATTGACAAGGTGGCCTACAAGGAAGTAAACTTCAAGAGCAAGCTTATTGAATGGAGCCAGAAGAATCGCGTAAAGCTAGAATTCCGCATGCTCGATGAGAAATCCGACAAGGGCGGGTCACCGGTGTTTAGTTTTCAGGTGATTCTCGAAGGTGTGAAAGGTTGCTCTTCAAGTGGATACAGCAAGAAGGAGGCGCAGCAGCAAGCCTGCAAGCTTACCCTTGAGAAACTGAAGAAAGAGTCCCAATACATTGATGCGGTCTTTGCAGCCAAGGCCAACCGCACCAAGATGGAAGAAGAACCTGTGGAGCAAGTGCCTGATACGGAGGTTAAAGACGATTTCATCATTGCGCAAAGTGGAGAAAAACCAATTGAGGAAAAGCATGAAACGGTGTTTCAGGAACAAGTGTTTGATGAGCGTCAGAGTGCTGTGGACGAACGACATGAGGCTATTATAAATAATAGCTCCGCCAGTGATGATGATAATGAGTTCGATCTTAGCGATATTAGTGCCAAAGCACAGAGTCGTGAGGAAATCATTGCCGCCGCCGAGGCTGCTGCCTTCATCGAGGCGCAGTAAGGATATTTATTTTTGAATGGAATTAAGGCAGCCTTGACAAGAGGCTGCCTTTTGTGTCATAAGGAGTTATAAGAAGTAAATATCTGAGAGAAAAGAAACGGATAATCTTGTTTTTTCTTTTATTTTACATTATCTTTGTACCCAATGATAGATTCAGCGGTGCATAGAAAGTTCTCAGCCTGGATACTCCTTGGAGTATTCATGCCAATGCTCCTGCTGTCAGTATTCCATATTCATAAGATGGAAAAACCCGAAGATGTATGCTATGAGTGCATACACCATGTCCGCCATGCAGGCCATATCACCGCCACTACATTTTCGGTTAACCAGTGTGTGCTGTGTGAGTTCCTCGCACTTGTATACCTGGCTCCTGCAGCCATTATTCCCGTTGTCCTTACGCTGGGGCTCGGGGCTGTCCAGAACGACTTGGAGACTTGGTTTCCCTCTTGTCGGATAGCGATGAAGAGGCTTCGTGCGCCTCCCTATGGTTTATTTATTTAATGAACATAACATAAATAAACCAACTTTTAAAATTATCTACATGAACCGATTTTTTTCAATCCTGCTCATGGCATTCCTCTCTGTGGCTGCCATGGCAGATTCACAGTCCGACGCCGTTACGCTCAGTGGAAAGGTTACCGATATGGCGAGCGGAGAGCCACTCATCGGCGTTACGGTCTATTTCCCGGAGCTGGAGACCGGAACCACGACCGACGAGGAGGGACGATACTATATCATGAATCTTCCCCGGAAACAGATAGAGATACAGGTGAGCTATCTCGGTCATCAGACCATTGTTGAGGCCGTCGACCTCAGATATGTACGCACTAAGGATTTCACGATGAAGGAATCGAATGCCATGCTCCACGAGGTCGTGGTAACAGGACTTACGGGAAAGGCGCTTCTAAAGGATTCTCCCACGCCGATTTCCATCGTGGACACACGAGAATTGCACTCCGTATCATCCACGAACATCATCGACGCCCTAAGCCTGCAGCCCGGCGTTTCGCAGATTACTACGGGTGGAGGCATTTCAAAGCCTGTTATCCGCGGGCTTGGATTCAACCGCATCGTTGTCGTCAACGACGGCATCCGGCAGGAGGGAAACCAATGGGGTGCGGAGCACGGCATTGAAATCGATGCCGAGGGCATCTCATCGGCAGAGATTCTCAAGGGGCCGGCCTCGCTGATGTATGGCTCCGACGCCATGGCCGGCGTAGTAATCTTCCATGGCGAGCCTGTCATGGCGCACAACACCATGCAGGCTAATCTGTCGACGGAATACCAGACGAACAACGGACTCTTTGATTATTCACTCAATTTCAAGGGCAATCGCAGCGGCATCTTGTGGAGCGGGCGCTTCACCGACAAGATGGCACATGCCTACAAGAACCGTTCCGACCAGTATGTGCTCGGTTCCCAATTCCGCGAGCGCTCGGCCGAAGGCCTGTTGGGCATCACCCGCAACTGGGGGTTCAGCCATCTGGTGCTCAGCTATTATCATCTCACCCCGGGCATCGTGGAGGGAGAGCGCGGCTACAGCCATAGCTATGGGGCCCAGCTTCCGTTTCAGCAGGTGCATCATTATAAGGCCGTGAGTGATAATTCATTTTATCTGGGGGCCGGCACTCTGCGAGCCATTATTGCCTATCAGCAAAACCAGCGTCAGGAATATGAGGAGAGTTTTGCCGAGCCGGAGCTTGACTTCCGTCTGCATACCATTAACTACGATGTCAAGTACCTGTGGCCGGAACACGACGGGCTCAAGTTTGCCGCAGGCATCAACGGCATGTATCAGCGTTCGCTCAACAAGGGCGAGGAAGTGCTGATACCGGCTTATCAGCTCTTTGACATCGGAGGTTTCGCCACATCAAGCTACAAGACTGGGCGATGGAGCCTCAGTGGGGGATTGCGTTTTGACAATCGCCATCTGCACAGCTTTGCCCTCGAGAATGTCTTCCAGCCCGTCTCGCGCAATTTCACGGGCGTTACGGGAAGTCTGGGGGCGGTCTATGCCATTGCCGAGGGTATGCACGCACGGGTCAATCTCTCCCGCGGATTCCGGGCACCCAATCTCAGCGAGCTCGCCTCTAACGGCGTCCATGAGGGATCCGTGCAGTATGAGCTGGGAAACAAGGTCCTCGATCCGGAATACAGCTGGCAGTTAGACGCGGGCTTCGACTATACATCGCCCGTGCTCACGGTCCAACTGTCGCTCTTTGCCAATCGTATCGACAACTTCATCTTCCTCTCGCGGCTCGAGGGAGTGATTACCGAAGGCTATAAAACCTATCAGTATACTCAGGGCAATGCACGGTTGCTTGGAGGCGAGCTGAGTGTAGACCTGCATCCTGTGGAACTCCTCCACTGGCAGAATTCCTTCTCCTATGTGAACAGTATCCAGCTTCATCAGCCCGAGGAGTCTAAGTATCTGCCGTTTACACCGGCCCCGAAGCTCACATCGGAGCTTCGCTATGACCTGATTCGCCATGGCCGCACCCTCGGCAATACCTATGTCTCGATGAGCGTGGAGTGCAACCTCCGCCAGAACCATTTCTATGCCGCACAGGGCACGGAGACCGCTACGCCGTCATATACTCTCGTGAATCTTGCCGCGGGCACCGACATCCGCATCCGTGGCCGTAAGGCTGCCACCGTCTATCTCACGGCCGACAATATTTTCGATCGTGCCTATCAGAATCACCTTAACAGACTGAAGTATACCATGCTCAATCCGGAAAACGGCCGTATGGGCATCTTCAATATGGGTCGCAACATCGGGATAAAGTTTCTCGTGCCTGTCAACCTGTAGAGCCTTCTGGCCTGTGAGCGGTCATTTACCGTGAGGGCTGCCGAAAAGTTTTCGGCAGTTCCCGCCGATTTGCGGAGTGGGCCTGGCGCAGGCCGGTTGCTGTCCTATGGTTTAGAGATAGCTGTGAGGCATGCAGGAAGGGAGACTATGTATTTCCATTCATTACTTTCAATGGTTGTTTCAGCCGTTGAAACATCGTGTTTCGGCTGTTGAAACAAAGTGTTTCAGTCATTGAAACAATTATCGGGAGCCGTCAACACAGGGACTGGAGATAGAAAGATTCCGGGAAAATGCCGTTTTCCCGGAATCCTAAAACTGGTCAGTGCTCGTCGTCCCGACGAAATGTCTAACTTAAAAATACAAGTACCTGTTTCTGTCCATTGTGCTTGCAGGTTTCAGAGAAAGAGCCTAAACTGCTCTTCTGGTATATAGCTTACAGTGCTTTCAATCTATTTTAAGGTTGATTCCAGTTCTTTGAGAAGCTGATGCCTCTCACCTCTGATACATGTCCGGAGGTATCCATGGACAGAGGAATGAAGCTGGCAAACCATGTCTCATTCGGGAATACCCGCGGGCAATACAGCAGGATGGTGTTCTCGCCGGCCTTCAAGGGTATGCCGGCAGGTTTCCTCATCCAGAAGAGTTGCTCGTTGGTGTAGGGTATTTCGTTAAGCGCCGTGTGCCATGTATAGTCAAACGAGCGATATTTGCCCGGCTCATTCCAAGGCTCCGGAGGGAAAATTTCGTTTCCGTTCACGAAGAGCCTTCCCTGCGCTTCCCATTGTCCCTGATAGCCTATGCCGTCGGACATCCTGTTGGATCGTTCCGGAGTCTCGAATCCCACCCATGCGTAGACCACGGTGTCTTTAGGACTGAAGATGCGAGTCTTCATCCATGCGTCCATGGTGGGGAGTATTTCCACATGATGCTTCTGGGCCAAAGCCTTTATGTCTACCACGCCTCCCCATGCGTCCACCCACTTCATGGAGTCGATGCTGGTGCCCCTGCGCTCCGGGAGGCTCACCTCCCAGTGCTCATCGAGGCTGCCCACCCATCTTACATTCCAGTCTTTGAGGAACCTGTCGCGATGGTATGCCATCTTCTTTTCAAAGTCGTGCATCTCCTTCCAGAGGCTCGTCGACGGGCCGGGTATCAGGTCTTCTTCTGCCACGGACACTCCTTTGCCCCCTCTCCAGAACCTCTCGGAGAAGGGGAGCAGGGCCTCCGGCATGCCGTTGTGGGGAAAGGTCAGGCTTTTGTCCGCCACCCGCACATCATTCCATAGACACAGAATGCCTCCAAGGGCTTTACCGTCGGCCTTCTCAATGCCACAGGGAGTGTGCATGAAACACTTGTACAGGTTGAATATCGGGTTTCCTGTATTGAGATAGCCCATATACGAATCGATGTAGCGATGGGTGCATCCCGTCTTTTCGATGGCCTCTCCCACGGCAGCTCTCCATACCTGATAGATGACCTCACCGGAGCCTTCCAGCCCGGGATTCCATGCCAGGATTTCCCTGTTATTCTGCCTGGCCATCCGCTCGCAGAAGGCCATGAACTCGTCAGGGTGGGCTATCGTGATTTCGTCTGACCCGAAATGAATGTACGGGCAGAGCGACCGGGGAATCTCGGTAAAGAACTCCTTGACCAATGTCTCCAATACCTTCATACCCTCCTTGGATGCCATCGGGAATCCGAAGGCATTCGTGAAGTATTCGCTATGCCCCGGCATGTCGATTTCGGGAATGACGGTGATGCCCCGTTCCCTGGCATAGGCTATGACATCGCGTATCTCGTCGTAGGTATAATACTTGCCTTGGTCGCGGTCTTTTCTTTGGTATTTAGGATCGTTGAGCCGAGGAAACGCCTTGGATTCTATGCGCGAGGCAGGATTGTCGGTCAGATGCCAGTGAAAGACATTCAGCTTATAGAAGGAAAACAGGTCAAGCTCCTTTTTCAACTGTGCCACCGACCTGAAGTTTCTTCCCGTGTCGTGCATGAAGCCCCGGATAGGGAAGGCCGGATAGTCAACGATAGAAGTCTGTGGAGACATTCCCTTCTCATCTTCCAACTGCCTTAAGGTTACCTTGCCCCAGACCAGTCCTTGACGGTCCTTTGCCCGGATAACGGCCTTGTTTCCCTTAATCGTCAAGGAATATCCCTCTGCCGGGAGGTGGAGCGATTTGTCTATCCTGGCATCTATGCTCTTCACTCTTACCTTTCCTCCCAATGGCTTCTGGCTTACCGGCGACGGGATAAGGTTCTGACCGTTTATAGCCGGTGTAGCGAACAGCAGACACAAGCATAGGCATATCCGACATTTGTGCATCGCGCCTTTCATGTTTTTCTTCATATCAACTGTTTTTAAATTTATAAACGAATATTTCCCTTTAATCTTATATTTTCTGATGAGGAACCTACTAATATATCAAAGCTGCCCGGTTCCAAGACCCATTTGTGCAGGGTCGGATTATAATATTCGAAAGCCTCTTTGTGCAGGTTCATCTCGATGGATTTCGTTTCGCCGGGTTTCAGATACACCTTTTCAAAGTCCTTCAATTCCTTATAGGGTCTTTCCATTTTGCTTTCGGTGTCGTGTACATATAGTTCCACCACTTCGGCGCCATCCCTCTGGCCGGTATTGGCAATGTCCATGGTTACCTTTACACAGCCGTTTTCCTTGTCAATAACCTGAACCTTCAAGTTGGAATAGTTGAAATCCGTGTATGAGAGGCCATGCCCAAACGGGAACAGGGGCTTTACCCCGCGATGCTCATAGCCCCTATAGCCGACAAAGATTCCTTCACGATAGTAGACTTTCCGTTTCTTCCGCGTTTCATCATAGTTGCCATAGGCAGGAGAGTCTTTCCATTCCCTCTCTATGGTAAATGGTAGTTTGGCCGATGGATTTACCTTTCCAGACAAAATGTCGCCGAATGCGGTTCCGCCTTCCTGCCCGGGATAGAGCAGATGAATAACCGCTGCCACATGGTCTATCCAGGGTGTCATCCTAAGACCACCGCCTCCGTGAAGGGCAACGATAATGTTTGGGTTGGCCTTAGCCAGGGAATTAATCAACTCATCCTGCCCGTAGGGAAGCTCGAATTGACGGTCTGTCCCCTCAAATTCCAGGCTGGCATCGAGGCCGCCGCAGAATATGACATAGTCGGCCTTGGAAGCTATCCTGAGCGCTTCAGAGGTGTCTATTGAAGAAGCATAGTCCCATGCAAGGCGAATTTCTGCCGGATTGCAATTCTGGTTCCAGTATTCCAGTCTGACGGATATTCTCTCATTTCTTTTAGAAGCAATCCTTACATATCTGTTGGCAAACGACTGCGAGTTCCTCTCGTCAATGACAATCCTGCCACCGACGGTCAGTCGGTAGCCGCCTTGAGCATCCACGAAGAATATAATGGGATCGTCTTTTTCCGGAGTGATAAACCCATCCCACTGGACCTTATAGTTCTTTCCCAAGGCCTTGGCCTCGTTAGAGTCCTCTGCCCAATTGAAGTCTATGGCAGCATCCACTCTCTGAATGCTTGATTTAATCACTTTTTTAGGATTCTGTTCATCCAGCATGTAGTAAGTACCTGTAAGCCCACGACGGCCTTCTTGCGTCTGGAAAGAAGAGTGCTTGAACAAATTACGCTTATAGGCATTTGAGACACCTTCGTGATATAGGATTCTTGTGTTTGGAAAAGCACGGCGAATACCTTCCATATCATTAACTACATACCAGGGATTTACCTTAGAGCTTCCACCTCCGCCATAAGATACTCCCTTTACATCGTATACATTATCATCGGCAATATTCGGATTGGCGTTCGGGCCGATGACGGCAATTGTCTTTGGTGAAGCCAAAGGAAGTATGTTTTTTTCGTTCTTGAGGAGGATGATTCCTTCACATGCTTCTTGGTAAGCGGCTTTGTTTGCCTCCTCGTTAAATGTGGGAATCGATGTATCTTTCACCGTATTCCGGTCGAAGATACCCAACTCAAAACAGGGTCGGAAGATATGGGTTACCATAGAGTCAACCTGGCTTTCTTTTATTTTCCCGGCTTTTATGAGTGGCAGGAGTTTTTCCTTGTTTAAGTAATCAAATGTCCCCAATTCCATGTCCAATCCTGCTTCGACGGCCTCGTATGCAGCATGGGTGGCTCCCCAGTCTGACATGATTGTTCCTTTGAAGCCCCAGGAATCTCTAAGGATGTCTTTCATCAGATACCTGTTTTGGGCACAATAAATGCCGTTCACAAGATTGTATCCCATCATGATGGCTTTTACATCCGCTCTTTGGACTGCAGCCTTAAAAGGAGGAAAGTAAATTTCATGCAAGGTTCGTTCGTCTACCTCACTACTCACTTTATACCGGTCAAACTCCTGATCATTAGCGACAAAATGCTTGACGGTTGCGATTACTCCCCCTTGTTGTATGCCTTTAATAAGCGGTACTACCATTTCTGAGGCAAGATAAGGGTCTTCGCCCATGTACTCAAAATTCCTGGAGTCTTTTGACGATCGGTAGATATTCACCCCTGGGCCATAGAACACATTGATGCCTCTGGCGCGCCATTCCTTTGCATACAGACTCCCGATGTGATGAGCCAGGTTTCGATTCCATGAGGCGGCCAGGGCTAATTGGCATGGAAATGCGGTAGCCCGGCCTTTAAGTCCCCACGACGCAACTCCGGAAGGGCCGTCGGCCGTCTCAATGCGCGGAATGCCCAATCGTTCACATCCTCTATAGGAGAAACCACTTTCGAGAACATAGATTTTCTCTTCTAGTGTCATTTGCCTGACCAAGTCATAGATACGGTCTTTAGGATATAAAGTGGCATTATATATTTGAGCCTTCATAGATATAGGTGTAATGGCTATAAACAAGAAAGGAAAGATTCTCTTTAGTCTCTTCATATTGATATCTAAATTATTTAGTTAAAGTTGTAGCAATCACATGATCTACCATCTCTATATAGTTACCGCTCGCTTCCGTAGGGTAAGCGTTGGTCTTCAAAGCCCATTTCCGTTCCATGGCGAAAAAGTCTACAGTCTCTACCTTATCAGAAGATAATCTTGCCTGAAGCCTCTCGAAAAAAGTTTTCCAGCGTGGAGCGTAATAATCTTTTAGAAGCCCCGCCCACTCTTTATTTGCATAGTCATGGACACGGGTAGTACTGTCGTTAGGTCCCCAATAGGTTATCTGCATTCGTGCATTGAGGAGAGATAGCTTCCTGTCAGTATCTGTGCTTCCGTACGATGCAGCTTGTTTGAGCCAATTCCCTAAAAGAAAATGACTGTCTGTCTGTAGAAGACGGTCTTGTAGAAGAATAAGATCAATGAATCTTTGTGATTGAGCAGATAATTCTTTTTTATTCTTATCATTGTAGGCGTCTATTACTTTCTTATAAGCTACGCGCCCATAGTTTGCCATGACTTGTCTGGCCAAGTCTATGAGGTCATATTTATAGGTTTCCGATTTTAGAAAATCATTTGCGGCCTTCCTGAAAAATAACAGAGCTCGTTCCAGCATCTTCGGGTCGTATTGCATTCTTTTAGGTCCCCATGTCGAAACGCTCGTAACATGAAGGCTCGGCCGAGCACAATAAATGGATTCAAAAGTGCCCTCTCCTTTTATATTGAATTCCCCGAAGACGGAGCTATACAATAATTTCCACGCTTCGTACAGGTCTTTGCTCCACTTGCCATACCGATAAAGTATGTAGTTGCGAGTAAGTGTATCCAGGTCTGGAGTATCTTTATACCATGCCGTTTTTAAAGCGAAGTCATACACCACCGGGTTGCTGAGGATGCCTTCCGGGAGGATTCCTATTCCCTGAAGCAAGTGCCCGGCAGATTTTTTGTAAGCCCGGTGAGGTTCGTTTATTAAAACAGGCAGCTGTCCTCCCATATCAGTCTTACCTCCGAAATGATTCACGCTACCCCAAATCCATGGGGTCTTACCGAACTCATCTGAGTTTTCCCAAGACGCGGCAATCTCTCCCGATAGGTTAATGAGGAGCACATGCTCCTTGTCAAGCCCGGAGAGAAGAAGGGGCTTGGGATTGTTGTTCCATCCCTGAAGAACCCATTTGGCCTGTGGAAAGAACTCCAGCATCTTTTGCTGGACAAGCCGAGCGGTCTTTGACAGGTCTACACCTTGAGAGTTTCCTCCCTCATGAAACAGGTCGCCACCAAAGAATTGGAAGTCATCTCCAAAAAATTTCTTCACACATCCATAGTATTCTTTAGCCACCTTATCGAAGAAATCATTGCCAGGAAGTAGTATATCAGGGCGTTGGAACGCTCCCCAGAGTCCTTGGGAGACGACTTGTGCAGAGGGATACCTGCTCTTGAAGAACGACGGGACGATGCCGGGGAATCCTTGCAGGACGGGTTTGATGCCCAGTTCCTTCATCCTCTTCAGAATCTTCAGTTGCAACTGATACCGGTCTTCTATCATTTCCTGGCTCATCGGACCGCCCCAACCTTCCAGATTTCCCATCAGCCACCATGCCGTATAGGCCGGGCCCGGAATAAATTCAGAAACATCCTCTTTGCTGAAGCCCAGCTTTAGTAGAGTTTCTTGCCACACAATCTCCGTGCCGACGGGTGCTAGCATGAGGTTAATTCCGTTGAGTGCCATCCAGTCCAGCTCTCGCTCGAAGTCCTCCCAGGTATAGAACGGATAACTATAACTATAGGTGCAATAGTTCAGAGCATACCGATATTTAAACGGCGTAGAGATTTTGATGGGCTTTCTGAGCCTTATGATTTTCTTCAGCGGCCTGATGTTGTTTCCACAATGCGAAAGACTCATGTGGCAATAGTAGTTCAGATAGTAGGTTACACCCTCTGATGCAGCCGATGGAGAGTTTGCCTGAACTATGATTTTATCTCCCTTGGTAGAGAGAATAAAGGTTTCATTGCTTTCACCTTTTAGTATTTGGAAAACGATATGTTCTTTCAGAAAGGGCAGTCTTCTGGCCACCATTTCTTTTATGCCGTTAAAGTCTTGGGCAAAACAACCATAAGGCAACCCTATCATAGCTGACAAAATCAAGGTTTTAAGCAACGAGATCATGGTGTAGTCAACTTATTTTATTTTCATATCTACATAAACCGGATAATGGTCTGAGACGGTGGAGATGTCTTTCTGCTCACCGTTGATGGACAGCCTCTTTACGACATGTGTTCCGGAAACCACTACCTTGTCCTTGTGTGAGGTGTCGAGCAGGATATAGTCGATGGTCGTATTCGGCTGGTCAGGCAGGCTTCCCTCCGTGGCGCTTATGATGGTGAATGACTGGGTAAGTAGTGGAAATGCCGATTGCGCGGTCTCCCACGATGGAGAATCGTTTAAGTCGCCTGCAAGGAAGACGGGTACGGAACTGTCGTTCATCTCGTTCTTGATGATTTCTACAGAGCTTCTGCGTTTCTGATTGTTTAGATCCAGATGAGTGGTGAAGAAGGAAAAGTTAGGAAGCATCACCTCAATCAGTTTCCTGCTCTCGTCGCCAGGGAGTGCGACATACTTTACTTTTACGACATTCAGGGACCTCTTTACCATCACGCCACATCCGATTCTACCGCCATCAAATTCTGCCGCCGATCCGAAGTAGATCTGATAGTTCGTCCCTGTGGCGTCTTTTATCTCTTGTAGCAGATACCTCTTGTTCCTCTGCGTGCAGTTGCTGTCTAATTCCTGAATGGCAATAATGTCGGGATCCAGAGACTTTATCACACTTGCGAAAGCCTTTGTATGCTCCTCCGTGAATGACGCCGTGCCCGTGTTGCTCTTGCAGTAGAACGAATTATAGGTCATCAGTCGTAGGCAGCCTGCAGGCTTGGTATACTTATAGTCATTCACCGCAATCGGCGGATTTTCACCTCCACTGCCATGTCCGGGTTCTCCACCGTTGCCCCGGTTGTCATCTCCGCCACATGTGGTTAAGGCTATCATCAATAGTCCTGCCGTAAGAAATAAGTAGTTAAGTCTGTTCTTCATATTGTCGAAAATTTTAATCTGGCGATGCGCCAATAGCTATTCCGGAAATTACCAGTAATTAGTAACGGCGTTACCAACGGCTGGTAATGTTGTTACCAGCCGCTTGTAATTTCTCAGGAGTCTGTTTGACGCATTGCCATGAACAATTAATAGGATTCTTACCAATTAGGATTCTGTGTCAAAGATCCTCCATAGAGCGTAATCTGGTCTTGCGGGATGGGGTAGAGATAATCCCTGTCCTCATTCCATTTCCTCGGTGCAACCTTGATGTCGTGTATGAGGATGTTTCCGCCGTTGACACCATTCTCCAATGACAAGTTGTCATCCAGTTTCAAGAAGATGGTAACTGATGCCAGCTCCGGGTAAGTGGCGGCGCTTGGAACGGTGCTACCTGAATAGATGCATACATCGTAAGAGTCGTTAGCACCATTACCGTTCAAATCCAATACGACGAACTTTTTGACGGGATCCAGTGCCGGAACATACATTCCCTTGAACTGCTTTTCAAATGCTTTACCTTCTTTCCATCTCATTAAGTCATCATAACGGAAACCTTCATCAAACAACTCGATGGTGCGCTCACGGCGTATCTCCAGAATAACGCCCTTATTGGTACCGGACACATTGGGGTATCCAGTCTCTGCGCTCATAAGATATGGGTCTGGATTTGCATTTGCCTGCGACAGGTTAAGTGCGGGCATTCCCACTCTGGCGCGTATCTTGGTGATAGACTTGTCGAGGTCGGCTTGTGTCAAAGTTCCCAGCTCGGCCTTGGCCTCTGCAAAGTTGAGGTATACCTCGGCTGTGCGGAACAGAATTATGTCATTGTGCGATTTGTTATAACCGTCTTGAGCAGCATCGGTAACCCATTTGGTAATCTGATACCCTGTTGTCGTAGAAGAGAAGCTAGGAGAAAGAACGGTCGAAGAGCCGATTCTTGTATACCCTGGAGTAACTATCGTCTGGGCAAGGCGAGGGTCGCGGTTCTGCATCTCATCATAATACTTTATGGTCTTATAATTCGGATTGTCCGTGAAGCGGGAACCGTCATTCATCAGATAGCTATCAACAATCTTCTTGTTCATGCCAGGCTTGGAGCCACCTGTAAGGAAGTATTGATTGACGCTATGAACGATGTTAAGGCCTAAATTATAGTTTCTTGCAAGAATAACTTCCGAGTCGATGGCATTATCTGCAGTAAAAATATCCCTATAAGGTTGGCTCCCTTTAGCGTAAATAGTGTATGGACTATTATTTATAAATTCATCTGCTGCATCTGTGGCTTGTTGCAAATAGGATTGGTATCCATCGATTCCATGATACTTGCGATAAGTACCTTCGAATAAGAAGATCCTCGATTTCAAAGCCAAAGCAGTCCACTTTGTTACACGATACTTATTAGTAGTGGTTGGTAAATTATCGATGGCATAATTAATATCTTTTAGAATATTCTCTATTAATGTATTGCGGTCGGTTCGTGGCTCGTAAAGCAAATTGTCTGTCGATGTAAGCGGGGTATTAAACCAAGGCACCTCACCGAATCTTTTGACCTTATTGTAATAGAAGTATGCACGGAAGAATCGAGCTACACCATCATACTCTGCGCGCGCTTGCTCGTCTGGGCAGCGCGAAGACTTCTGCAGATAGGTGTTGATATTGGCCAAGCTGCCCCATGACCACCCCCCTCCTGATTCAGGAATGTTTCGCGTACCCATAACTTCACTGATTAATGAAGTTGGGATTACTTCATCACTGGTCTCACCATAGACTGTTTCCGCAGTCGGAAAATCAGTATAGAACCCATTGGTGAAGGTTTGAAGCTCGGCCCGATTATTAAAGTAGTTCTCTGAAGCGAGGGTATCCAGTGGGTTTTTATCTAAAGAACATCCCGCCATTGTTAATAGAGAAAATACAACAGGTATATAATATAGTTTTTTCATAATCATCAAAGTTTATTAAAATGAGATATCAACACCAAAGGAGAATGTCTTTGAGAACGGATATACTCGTCCGTTAGAATCCGTAGTCATCTGTTCTGGGTCAAGATAGTCACTTTTTAATTTTGTTGTCGTAAGAAGGTTCTCGCCGCTAAAATAGAAACGGATTTGATCTAGATTAATTTTCTTAGTTAAAATCTTTGGCAATGTATAACCAATAGTAAGATTCTTCAATCTGCAGTAAGCAAGATTTTGAAGATATCTATCGTTAGTACGACTCATTGCAAACCAACGGGCTTGATCTGTACCAGCTCTTGGAAAATATGAGTCAAGATTGTCTGTACTCCAAACTTTTCCTGCAAAATCTGCAGGTATGAAAGAACTATAAGCACGCGCATAAGGTCCCCAGAACATCATATTATTTTGTCCTGGATAAATATTCTGTTTACCAATACCTTGCCAAAACATAGAAAAGTCAAACCCATACCATGACATGTTAAGTGAAAAGCTATAATGATATCTAGGCTGACTATTGCCAATCTTTATCAAGTCTCCATGATCTTCAAGAGTTCCTTTACCATTATCGATTTTCTTACTATTATCAATATCAGAGAATATCAAGTCTCCTGCATTAGATGTATATCGGTTACCACCTAAGAAAGTCTGATCTACTCCTCGTGCTATAGCATCTGCATCAGTTTTGTAAATACCCTCAATATGGTATCCCCAGATTTCTCCCCATTCCATGCCTTCATAATTTTTCCCAAGGGTTTTAGTTTCATTACCAGCATATTTAACAAGCTTTGATTTGTTATCGGCAAGTGAGGCTGAGATGCTGTATATAAATGGATGCCCAATCAAGTTAAAATGATCATTCCAATTTAACATAATTTCATAACCATTTGTTTTTAGTTGTCCGTTATTCTCCAAAGGGGCATTGTAGCCATAGACATTTGGTAATGTCAATGAAGATGCAAGCATATCCTTTGTATCACGACGGTAGATATCTATATTTACATTCAATTTGTTATCAAAGAATCCCAGGTCCATTCCGAAGTTTTTGGTAACGATAGTTTCCCAAGTTAGACTTCCTGAAACGGGTGCATCTAATTTAATATAAGCAGCTTGTGCATTATCAAAGATATAGCCAATGGTTGTTGTATTTGTTATAGCTGCACGGCGAATATATGGATAATATGCATTGGGATAACCATCAGTAACCTGATTACCCAATGAACCGATAGACCCTCTCAGCTTGAAGTTACTTACTACTGACTTAATGGGATTAAAGAACTTCTCGTCGCTTACCCTCCATCCTAATGCAATAGATGGAAAGAATCCCCAGCGATTGCCAGAAGGGAAGCGAGAGGTTCCATCATAGCGCATATTAACTTCGGCCAGGTATTTACCTAAATAATCATAACTGATACGCCCAAAGTACCCTAATAAGGCAAATTCATGTTGTCCACCTTTCGCACCTTTGTTGCCTGTTGCTAGTGCTAAATCATTCAATATTTCAGATTGAAGAGTATAAGATGAAGCTTCAACATTCTTATAGTGTTCTATCTCATAATTAGTGCCTAATACGATATTTAAATTATGTGCATTGTTGAATACTTTTGAATAGGTTGCATACAGGTCGTAGTCTGAGACGGACTCCGACTGACGAATCTCTTTGAGTCGGTTAGCAAAGAATCCTGAATTTGCAGTCAATATTTGCCCTGGTCTTTCAGAGTATTCAAAGTTAGCAACGCGGAACTGTTTATCTTTAATGTAATTCTTATAGGTATATTTTCCTATTAAATCCAAACCAGGCAAAATATGAATGGTTGCGCCCAAAGCATATGTTTGCTGAGTCTTTTGTACTTTTGTGAAACCATTCCCGGTGCGAATCATAGCATAAAAGCCATCACCAGGATAGTTTCCAGAATTGGGTTGCGTATAGACATTCGTTCCGTCTGGATTAATCGGGCTCAACCAAGGCATTGCATGGAATGAAAGGTTGCCGAAGTTTCCGCCATCTTCATAGTCGTATCCAGGTTGCTTATAATTGGATTTGAATAAAGAGGCGCTTGAAGAAATATCTAACCATGATGTAACTTGTACATTAAACTTGGTCATTAAAGTACGAGTATGATATTTGTCAGTACTGATAGCATAAATACCCTTACGGTCATTGGCACTACCACTAACAATATAGTTGAATTTCTCATTGCCTCCATTAATATTTAGGTTGTTACTCCAAGTTGGCTGTTTGTAGTCAAGCAAGTAATCATACCAATTAAAATTTCCATAATAATGGTATCTCCCATCACTTCCTATAGTTATCCAAGGACGGTTAGAATCTTCAACTGTATCATAGCGACGAGCTTCCAATTCTGCATAGTCCGCTTGGGAGAAGTTGGTATAGCTGCTATTATTAGTGGCCATATTAAATTCGTCAACTAGCCTTGCAACATCATAACCGTTTGTCATGAAATCTGTTTTTGTCGTAGGGGCAGAGAAACTATAGCGACCATTGTAAGTAATATGTACATTTCCGTCTTTATTTGACTTTGTAGTTATCAAGATAACGCCGAATCCAGCACGAGCACCGTAGATGGCAGCAGAGGCTGCATCCTTCAGAACAGAGATGGACTCGATGTCATTAGGATTGACGCGGTCAATATCGCCTTCCACCCCGTCGATCAATACAAGCGGTGCCCCGCTATTGACTATAGAAGTAGCACCACGAATGTTGAGTATTGTTGATTCTCCTGGTGTTCCAGAGCCGAAGGTAATGTTCAGGTTAGGGACTTGTCCTTGTAGCATCTGGCCAACGCTGCTTACGGGGCGATCCTTTATTTCATTAGCTGTTACCGTACTTACAGCACCGATTAGGTTAGCCTTTCTCTTGGTTCCATAGCCAATCACGACGACTTCGTCCAGAGCTTCCGTATCTTCAATCAGGTTCACGGAAACCTGCTTGCCGGGCGACTTGATGGTCTGCGTCCGGAACCCTACATAAGATATTTCGAGATCGGATCCTTCGGGCACATCCATAGAGAAGTTTCCGTCAATATCCGTTACTGTGCCGAGGTTTGTTCCTCTAACTTTTACGGATGCTCCGATGATGGGCTCTCCCTTTGAATCGGTAATACTTCCAGTTACGGTATGCCTCTTGGCATCAGGAGCCGATGCTGTTCTTGAGACTCTATGAGATACAATGATATTCTTGCCTTGTATCTTGTAGTCTACATCCTGGCCGGCCAGAATCTGCTCTATTGCCTTTTCCAGGCTTGTCGCATGCACGCTTACCTCTCTGGATGTATTGAGATCGGCGGCTTCATAGACAAAGGAATACCCCGTCTTTTGATATAATTCCGTCATGGCTTTCTTTACTGAAACATTCTTCAGGTTCAGATTAAGGCCTTGGGCTAATGACACCATACCATAGCTGAAGGCGATAGCCAATAGAATGATTTTCTTTAGATTCATGTTAAAACTGTAATTAATGTTATTAATTTAAGATTAAGTTGTGTCTATAAAAGAAAAACATTAACTTTGTAGAAATTCTCTTATAGGCATACTGTACACGGTTGTTTAGGGAGATTACCACGGCAGAAAGAACTTCCACTTCTTTCTGCTTTTTCATCTCCGGCTTAGGGCACTGCTCTTATCAGCTTCATATCTGCGGTTTTTAAGATTAACATAATGATAGAGTTATTAATAGATTCAGTATAGGGTTACATTCTTGCCATCTATCTTGTAATGAAGTTTCCCAGTTCCTTTCAGAGCCTCAAGTACATCGGTGAGCGATTGTTCCTGCCGGATAAAGTCTCCATAGAAATGGAATTGTTCAAGCGTCTTCGAAAAAACCGTAACCTTCACGCCATAGGATCTTTCCAGTTTCTTGGCAATGGTGTAGATGGATTCCCCGTCGAGAATGAGGAAGCCCTGGGTCCACATGTGCGATTTTCCGGCGTCGTATTCGTCAAGTTCAAACTTGCCGGTCTTCTTGTTGAGTACTGCCCGTTGCCCGGGAATCAGGGTCTTGTATTCATGGTTGTTTGCCATCAGGCTCTTCAGGGACACGAAACCTTCCGACAAGACCACCTCGGCTTCGGGGTCTTCGGGATAGTCGCGGAAGTTAAACTTGGTTCCCAATACATTTACTTGCAGGATTCCCGACTTGACCGAGAAGGGGAGGTCCTTGTTCTTGGTAACTTCGAAGAATCCTTCTCCCTTCAAAGAAACCTGTCTGTCTTTCAGGCCGAATCCCTGTGAGTAAGTGAGCTTTGAGCCGGAGTTGAGCCATACGGATGTTCCGTCGGGCAATATGGTCTTCGTCCTTGAGCCGGGGGCGGGCTCAATTACGATTTCGGCAAATGCTTCGCTCAGCTGTCTTTGTCCGTGTTGGTATGCAAAGATTGAAATCAAGGCGACAATTGCAATCATTGCCGCATAGCGGAGCAGACGGCGAATCCTGTTGGAAGACTTTTTCTGCTTGTCAGCCCCGGTTTCAGCGATGTGGCTGAGGAAGGATTCAAATGCCTTGGAGGCATCATATCTTGCAAGTTCGTCTTTGTCTACGGACGAAAACCAGATTTCCTCCTGGATTTGAACATAGTTTTTGTTCTCGTCGGAAATCGCAATCCAGTTACGAAGCTCTTCCTGTCCTTCATGATTCAGCTCGCCGCAAAGCAGTTGAATAATCAAGTCGTCAATATGTTTTATCGTCTCTTCCATATTAGGTTTCTTTTTGTATGACGAAAAAAAAACTCCTTGGGGTAGTCGCAGGAGTTTGTTTTTTCTTAGTTTTGAATAAATGTGAGGAATAATATCAGTAGGTATTTCTGTAAGTCAGTGCGCAAAAGAGTGAGTGCATGTTTGATGTGATACTTTACGGTATTGATGGAAATGCCAAGCTCGGCAGCTATTTCTTCATCCTTCTTGCCTTCAAATCGGCTGAGCCGGAACACTTTCCTGCATTTGTCCGGCAGACGCTCGATGGCACTCATAATCTGCTCTTCAAGCTCTTTTTCCAGAAGTTTGCCCAGCGGATAGTCGTCATGGTTGATATATTGAACGACGGGCAAGCGGGAAACTCCGAGCCTCCCGGAGACCATTTCCTTCTGGAATTGCTGTGATTTCAAGTAGTCGAGACATCTGTGCCTGACGCTCTGTGCCAGATAACTCCGCAGCGAGGTCGTAATCTGGATGCTGGCACGGACCTCCCAAAGGTGAAAGATAACATCGCTGACTATGGTTTCTGCCAGGAAATCGTCTTTTACATACTGGTTGGCTATATGGCAGAGTACGGCATAATGTTTTTCATACAGATGCCTGTATGCCTTCTCATTACCCTCCACGAGTTGCTGGATGATTAATTCCTCTGTCCGTTCCACGGTTTATAGGCGTTTCGTTTCTGTTCTTGTTAGGTTTCCACCGGTTTTCCGCAATCGGTTGCCTTCAAAAAGATGTTGGCACTGTTTCTGGGCATTCTCGTTTTCTTATCTATTTGATAGCAATACAAAGATATTAAAAATAGTTATTGGCTCATTCCATTTAAAGGATTTTAACACGGAGAGAATCGGGATATCAGGCTGATGTTTTTGATTTCCTCCGCTTTCTGTCGCTTTTCCGGATTAAAGTTTATATCTTTGCGATATGGACAGTCTTTCCCAAATACAACGACATGCGAACATGGCAGCCATCAAGAGCAAGGGCACGAAGCCGGAACTGCTGGTACGCCGGTATCTCTGGGCACAGGGATTCCGCTATCGGCTGAACAGTCCGCGTCTGCCCGGGCATCCTGATTTGGTGCTCCGGAAGTATCGCACCTGCATCTTCGTGAACGGTTGCTTCTGGCACGGCCATCGGGTGCATGTGATGGCCGGGGGCGGCAAGAGGAATATCGAGAGCTCCGGTTGCTGTAAGATTCCGCATACAAACAGGGAGTTCTGGGTGAACAAAATCCTGCGTAACAGGGAACGCGACATCGAGGAACAGAAGCAGCTGGCAGCGATGGGATGGCACTGCATCACGGTGTGGGAGTGCGAACTGAAGCCCAAGGTGCGCGAGGAAACCTTGCGCTCGCTGGCCTTCACGCTCAACCATATCTTCCTGCAAGATCATTCTTACCGGCGCATGGAGGAAGAGCAGGAACTGGACATGGCGGCAGAACCTCAGCCTTGACCGTAGAACTGACTTCCTTGCGGGCAGTCCTCAGCTATGAAAAGGAAAACTGGAAAAGACCTAATAAGAATGCGGCAACCGCCTTTAGTCGGATTACACGCCGCTTGTAATAGGGTTACACGCTGTGTGTAATGCCGTTACAAGCCGTTTGTAACAAGACATAATGACGGCTGCCGCACTTCTCTTGCAGGCAGAAGGCCGGACCGCTTACTGGTTTCCTACCTTCGGGAGCTTGGCCAGGGACTCGGCGATGGCCTCGTCGCTGGGGATAATGTCGGTCATTGTTCCGTCATTATACTGCTCATAGGCCTTCAGGTCGAAGTATCCGGTGCCCGTCAGGTTGAAGACGATGGTCTTTTCTTCTCCCGTGAGCTTGCACTTCAGGGCCTCATCGATGGCCACGCGGATGGCGTGGCTCGACTCCGGTGCGGGCAGGATGCCCTCGGTGCGGGCAAATTGCTCGGCCGCCTCGAATACCGGCGTCTGCTCCACGGTGCGTGCTTCGAAGAGTCCGTCGTGGTAGAGTTGTGCGAGGATGGGGCTGATGCCGTGGAATCGGAGCCCTCCGGCATGGTTGGCCGAAGGGATGAATTGGCTTCCGAGGGTGTACATCTTGGCCAGCGGGCATATCATGCCCGTGTCGCAGAAGTCGTAGGCGAACTTGCCGCGGGTGAAGCTCGGGCACGACGCAGGTTCCACGCCGATGATGTGATAGTCGGCCTCGCCGCGGAGCATATCTCCGAAGAAGGGAGCTGCGAAGCCTCCGAGATTGGAGCCGCCGCCTGCGCAGCCGATGATGATGTCGGGCTTGATGCCGTATTTCTTCAGCGCGGCCTGCGTCTCCAGGCCGATGATGCTCTGGTGGAGCACCACCTGATTGAGCACCGAGCCGAGCACATAGCGATAGCCGGGGGTCTTCACGGCAGTCTCCACGGCCTCTGAGATGGCGCATCCGAGCGAGCCGCTGGTTCCCGGATGGTCGGCCAGAATCTTGCGGCCCACCTCGGTGGTCTGACTGGGCGACGGCGTTACGGTGGCGCCATAGGTGCGCATTACCTCGCGGCGGAAGGGTTTCTGCTCATACGACACCTTCACCATGAACACCTTGCAGTCGAGTCCGAAGTAGGCGCAGGCCATGCTCAGGGCGGTGCCCCACTGCCCGGCACCCGTCTCCGTGGTTACTCCCTTCAGGCCTTGGGCCTTTGCGTAATAGGCCTGGGCAATGGATGAGTTGAGCTTGTGGGAGCCGCTGGTGTTGTTGCCCTCAAACTTATAGTATATCTTTGCCGGCGTACCGAGCGCCCTTTCGAGGAAGTAAGCCCTGACAAGAGGCGACGGGCGATACATCTTATAGAACTCCTGCACGGGTTCCGGGATGTCAAACCAGGCAGTATCGTTGTCCAGCTCCTGCCGGTTGAGCTCCTCGCAGAAGATGGGATTCATCTCTTCCACGGTGAGCGGATGGCCGTCGGCCGGGCTGATGAGCGGTGCCGGTTTGTTTTTCATGTCGGCCCTTACATTATACCACTGCGTCGGAATTTCGTCCTCATGCAGATAAATCTTGTAGGGAATCTTCTTTTCCATAATCCTTGTTGCTATTTTTGTTGTGATTCAAGTATGCTGACCGTGTTGTCTGTGCGGCGTTCTTACATCTTTTCCATGGCCTGTTCGAGGTCGGCGATGATGTCGCCTACATTCTCGATACCCACCGACAGGCGTATGAGGTCGGGTGCAATGCCGGCCTCGCGGAGCTGTTCGTCGCTCAATTGGCGGTGTGTGTGGCTGGCTGGATGCAGCACGCAGGTGCGGGCATCGGCCACATGGGTGGCAATAGAGATGAAGTCGAGATTGTCCATGAAGCGTATGGCGTCTTCGCGCGTGCCCTTCAGTCCGAAGGCAATGACGCCGCACGAGCCCCCAGGCAGGTATTTCTGCCCCAGCGTATAGTACTTGTCGGAGGGCAGGCCACAGTAATTCACCCATGCCACCTTCGGGTTTTCCTCAAGCCATTCGGCCACTTTCTGGGCGTTCGAGCAATGCTGCTTCATGCGCAGAGCCAAGGTTTCGAGGCCGAGATTGAGGATATAGGCGTTCATCGGAGCGGGTATGCTGCCGAGGTCGCGCATCAGTTGGCTCAGGAGTTTGGTGCTATAAGCCATCTTTCCGAATGCCTTGGTATAGGTGAGTCCGTGGTAGCTTGCGTCGGGGGTGGTGAGTCCCGGGAACTTTTCCGCATGTGATTCCCAGTCGAAATTGCCGGAGTCTACGATGGCGCCGCCCACCTGCGCGGAGTGCCCGTCCATGTATTTCGTGGTGGAATGGGTAACGATGTCGCATCCCCACTCAAACGGACGGCAGTTGATCGGGGTGGCAAAGGTGTTGTCTACAATCAGCGGAACGCCGTGCTTATGCGCCATCTTGGCGAACCGCTCGATGTCGAATACATGCCCACCGGGGTTGGAGATGGTTTCTCCGAAGAAGCATTTGGTGTTTGGGCGGAAGGCTTCTTCTATCCTTTCGTCGTCCCAGTCGGGATCGATGAATGTGCATTCGATGCCGAGTTTCTTCATGGTTACCCCGAAGAGGTTGAAGGTTCCGCCGTAAATAGAGTTGGAAGTGATAAAGTGGTCGCCGGCCTCGCAGATGTTGAATACGGCATAGAAGTTGGCAGCCTGCCCGCTTGAGGTGAGCAGTCCGCCCACTCCGCCTTCGAGGGCTACGATTTTCTTGGCCACATAATCGTTCGAGGGGTTGGCCAGGCGCGTATAGAAGTAGCCCTCGTCCTGCAGGTCGAAGAGGCGTGCCATCTGCTCGCTGGTGTCATACTTGAAAGTGGTACTCTGGATGATGGGCATCTGCTGGGGCTCTCCCTTGTGGGGTTTGTAGCCGCCGTGGATGCATAGGGTCTCAAGATTCTTTTTCATTTTTTCTCTCATTCGTTACATACTATCTTCGGGGCAAAGGTAATCATTTTCCCATAAAGACCAGCTTTCTCGTCAGAATAATCTTGGGGAATGCTGGAAAAATCGTCGCTACGAGGGTTAAACCGAGCCTAAATCCTTAGTAAGAATCCAGTTTTTCAATACTACGGCATGGTTACAGGTCGGGCTCTTGGCACCGAAGAGGAGGGTTACATTTCCCTCTTTCAGCAGTTCACGGATGTGCCGGGCAAAAGGCAGGGCGGCAGGATTGCGCTCCAATTCCGCCCTGTATCTGGCGGAAAAGTCGCCGAAGTTCTCCTCCTTGTGGCCGAACCACTTGCGGAGGTCGGGCGTCGGAGCTATCTCACGGCACCATTCGTCCAGCGCAGCTGCCTCTTTCTTGAGGCCCCGGGGCCACAGGCGGTCTATGAGTATGCGGTGGCCGTCGGCTTCGTCGGCGGGCAGATAGACTCTCTTTACTTGTAGTTGGTTCATGTAGCAAACGCTCCTTTTTTCTTCAATTTCGTGCAAAAGTAAGTAATTTCTTTGAAAGATGCAATTCTCGGGGTGATAATCTTTCATCGGTCTTGTTGTGGGGAGAAATATCGGAAGCCGTGAACAGGATGACAAAATCGCCGATTTTGTCGCACGATTTCGCCGATTTTGTCGGTCAATCTCGCCGATTTTGTTGAGCTGGAAGCCACCTTTTTGATAACGGGGAGCAAGGTCCTGCCGAAAGCCGGGTAAGGAGCGAAGCTGCCAAGAGTCGCTCTCTTGACTTTCGGTCAAAGTATTCAGGCACTCTGCAGTATTAAAATTAGTGAATTTTCCCTTTTTGTTGAAAGATTAAGTTACCTTTGCAATTTAAAGTGATAGACAGATAAAATGAGTTTGACAAGCATAGCGGGCAAGTTTTTCCTGCCCAGACAGAAGGAGTTGGAACGGCACACCGACCATGCGGAAGAGTTGCAGAGCGAGGTGCTGAGCTACCTCCTTGAGCGGGGCAAGGAAACAGAATATGGGCGGAACCACCTCTTCAACATGACGAAGAGCTATGAGGACTTTGTGCGGAATGTGCCCGTGAATACCTATGAGGAGCTCAAGGGCGACATCGACCGCATGCGGCATGGTGAGCACAATGTGCTCTGGCCGGGACAGGTGAGGTGGTATGCCAAGAGCTCTGGCACCACCAACGACAAGTCGAAGTTCATTCCCGTGTCGCACGAAGGCTTGCGGAACATCCATTATCAGGGCGGCAAGGATGTGGTGGCGCTGTATCTGAAGAACAATCCGGCAAGCCGTATCTTCGACGGAAAGAGCCTCATCCTCGGCGGAAGCCACTCGCCGAACTACAATCAGCATGGTTCGCTGGTGGGAGACTTGAGTGCCATCCTCATCGAGAACATCAATCCGCTGGCCAATCTGGCGCGTGTGCCCAAGAAGTCGACGGCCCTGCTCTCCGACTTTGAGGTGAAGCGCGACCGCATCGCACGCGAAACGATGGGCAAGAATGTTACCACCCTGTCGGGCGTTCCCTCGTGGATGCTCAGTGTGCTGGTGCGTGTGATGGAGCTTTCCGGCAAACAGCATCTGGAGGATGTGTGGCCCAATCTCGAGGTGTTCTGGCACGGCGGCATCGCCTTCACGCCTTATCGCCGACAGTATGAGCAGCTCATCACCTCGCCCCGCATGCACTACATGGAAACCTATAACGCCTCGGAGGGATTCTTCGGCATACAGAGCGATCCGACGGACGCAAGCATGCTCCTGATGCTCGACTACGGCGTGTTCTACGAATTCATCCCGATGGACGAATACGGAACGGACAATCCCACCGTCGTTCCGCTCTCCGGCGTGGAGACAGGGCGCAATTACGCCATGCTCATCTCCACCTCCTGCGGCCTCTGGCGCTACCTGATCGGCGACACCGTGAGGTTTACCTCCAAGAATCCCTATAAGTTCATCATCACGGGACGCACCAAATACTTCATCAATGCCTTCGGTGAAGAGCTCATCATGGACAATGCCGAGAAGGCCCTGGCCTATGCCTGCGAGCAGACGGGGGCAGAGGTGAGGGAATACACGGCGGCTCCCGTATACATGGATGCCGACGCCAAGTGCCGCCACCAGTGGCTCGTGGAGTTTGCCAAGGAGCCTGCCGACCTGCAGGAATTCTCCAATCTGCTCGACCGGAAGCTGCAGGAAATCAACAGCGACTATGAGGCCAAGCGCTCGCACGACATCACCCTGCAGCACCTGGAACTCATCCAAGCACGGCCGGAACTCTTCAACGACTGGCTCAAATCGAAGGGGAAGCTCGGCGGACAGCACAAGGTTCCGCGCCTCAGCAACTCCCGCAAGAATATCGAGGAACTGCTCGCGATGAATGAATAATGCTTTTTACACGGACATGACGCTCATGAAAAGAAACAAGACGACATATGCAATCCTTCGGATGCGCTCATGGAAACTCCTGACGGGACTGCTGTTTCTCGGCCTCTTTGTCACCTCCTGTGCCCGCATGGGCCAGCCCGACGGGGGCTGGTACGACGAGACGCCGCCGCAGGTGGTGAGTGCCTCGCCCGCCGAGCGTGCCGTTCAGGTGAAGGACAAGAAGATATACATCAACTTCAGCGAGTATATCAAGATTGAAAATGCTACCGAGAATGTAGTGGTTTCGCCGCCCCAGCTCGAGGAACCGGAAATAAAGAGCCAGGGAAAACGCATCGTGGTGGAACTGCAGGACTCGCTGAAGCCGAACACCACCTATACCATCGACTTCTCGGATGCCATCACCGACAACAACGAGGGCAACCCGCTGGGCAACTATACCTACACTTTCTCCACCGGAGAGGTCATCGATACCATGGAGGTGTCAGGCTATGTGCTCGAGGGCGAGAACCTGGAACCCGTTAAGGGAATCCATGTGGGGCTCTATGCCAACCTCTCCGATTCCGTCTTCAAGAAAGAAGCCCTGCTCCGAGTGTCGAAGACCGACTCCCGCGGACGCTTTGTCATCAAGGGCGTGGCACCGGGAAAATACCGGGTATATGCCCTTCAGGATGCCGACGGCAACTTCTTCTACTCTCAGAAAAGCGAGAAGATAGCCTATAATCACGACATTATCGTGCCCTCGTCGAGGCCTGATATACGGCAGGATACCCTGTGGCGAGACTCGCTGCACATTGATTCCATCGCCCGCATACCTTACACCCACTTCCTCCCGGACGACATTGTGCTGCGGGCGTTCACCGCTACGCTCACCGATCGCTACCTCGTGAAGAACGAGCGCAAGGAAGCTGACCGCTTCACGCTGTATTTCAGTTATGGCAGCGACAGGCTTCCCGAGCTGCGCGGACTGAACTTCAATGCTGACGGCGCATTCCTCGTTGAGCCCTCTGAGAAGAAGGATACCATCACCTATTGGCTGCGGGATACCGCGCTGGTGAATCAGGATACGCTTCGCATGGAGGTTAGATATGAGATGACGGACTCACTGGGAAAGTTGCAGCCACAGACAGATACCCTTGAGATTCTTTCCAAACAGCCTTACGAAAAACGACAGAAGGCTTTGGCCAAGAAGCTGAAGGACTGGCAGAAGAAGCAGGAAAAACAGAAAGAAAAGGGGGAGCCTTACGACAGCGTGATGCCCCGAGAGGCCTTGATCCCTAAGCTGAGCGTAACCTCGCAGATGGATCCCGACCAGAATGTGCGCCTTTCGTTCACGACTCCTCTCGACCGTGCGGATACCGCGATGATACATCTCTATTCGAAGATAGACTCCCTCTGGTATCAGGCAGACTATGAAGTGAGGAAGGTGGAGAAGGTTCCCCGCACCTACGAGATTGCCGCCGAGTGGCGTCCGGGCGTGGAATACAGCCTCGAAATAGACTCCGCGGCTTTCCGGGACATATACGGAAAAGAGTCCGGCAAGCTCAAACAGGGCTTCAAGGTGCGCTCCCTCGACGATTACAGTTCGCTCTTCGTTACCCTCCAAGGTATGTCCGGCAAGCCGGTCGTATGCCAACTGCTCAATGGACAGGACGCTCCGGTAAAGGAGGTGAGGACTACGAGCGGCACGGCCGAGTTCTTCTATGTGAACCCGCAGACCTATTATCTTCGCATGTTCGTCGACGAGAATGGGAATGGAAAGTGGGATACGGGCGACTATGAGCGGGATTTACAGCCAGAGCCGGTGTATTATTTCCCCGAGGAGATAGAATGCAAGGCCAAGTGGGATGTATCGAAGACTTGGAATCCAACAGCTAAACCTCTTAACGAACAGAAGCCCTCAAAGATCGTGAAGCAGAAGGCCGACCGGAAAAAGACGGTTACCCGCCGCAATGCGGAGCGTGCAAGACAGTTAGGAATACCCTATAATCCACAATGATTATGAAACAATTGAAATACTTTATGGCATCGGCCATGCTCGTCATCGGCGTGAGTGCCGCAGCTCAATGCTCGTTCCACAACGACGCATTCAGGTCGGGAGAGTTCCTTTCCTACAACCTTTATTACAACTGGCAGTTTGTTTGGGTGAAAGCCGGAACGGCCTCCATGTACACCGTGCAGAGCAATTATAAGGGCAGGCAGGCCTATCGGGCAAGCCTGACCACAAGAGGTAACAACAAGGTAGACAACTTGTTCGTGCTTCGCGACACGCTGCTGTGCTACTCTTCGCTCGACATGGAGCCGCTCTACTTCCGCAAGGGGGCTCGCGAGGGCAAACGATATACGGTGGATGAGGTGTTCTACAGCTATTCGGGAGGCAAGAGCAACATCAGCCAGCACCGGATAAACAATGACGGAATACACACCTGGGAGAAACACAGCTATACCTATTGTGTCTACGATATGCTGAACATCTTCCTACGGGCTCGCTCCTTCAACCCAGAGGGATGGAAGAACGGACACGATATCGACATACCTATTGCCGACGGAAACAGCGTGAATCCCGCCAAGCTTCGCTACTTGGGTAAGGAGAAAATCAAGGCGGATAATGGAAAAAAGTATCGTTGCCTGAAGCTGGCCTACATGGAGAAGGAAGGCAACAAGTATAAGCGCATCGTGGACTTTTATGTGAGCGACGACAAGAACCACATTCCCGTGCGCCTGGATATGTTCCTGAAATTCGGATCGGCAAAGGCCTTTCTCGTTGGGATGAAGGGCATCCGGAATCCTATTACGGCGCAGGTAAGATGAGTTCTCCCGCTATCCTTTCGTGTGAAGGGGTAGCGGGAGGCTGGCTTTTATTCGGCGATTTCCTTGATTTCCTTTAGTGTCAGGGTGCCGAGAAGGTTCACAATGGTAAGCTCGTCTTTCTCGGTAGTGAGGATTACGAACTCGTTGTGCTTGCCTCGTTGCTTCTGATAGATGTAGGTAACTTCGTCATCGTCGGTGGTGCGCATCATCTGTTCGTACTTGTCTTTCTTGAAAACGCCCAGCGCATAGTCGCGTATGCCCTGTATGAGAGAGGGTCGCTCACAGGTCAACACCTGTATCCGGTCTATCTTCTTGATTGCCTTGTTGACCTTCAGGTCGCCTATGTCGGCTGTTCCCATCAACGAGAGCAGGCTCTTCGAGATGTAGACGATCTCCACGCCCTTGGTGTTTTCATACTTCTTAAACAGCTCGTCCTGCGCACGGAGCGCACCGCAGATGGCGAGGATCATCATTGATAATATCAGTCGTTTCATCGTTTTATTTCTTTTCTTTATGGTTTAATGCGTTCAATCCCTTGTTCAGGTTCTCTGAGAAGAGCATGAGCACCTTGCGCGTTTCCTTGTAGGCATCCTCCGGATTGGTGTAAGTGTCCTCCTGGAGGGCAAAGGAACTGGCATCTTCCTGCTGATTCAGGAATACCCCGAGGGATAGGATGAGCAGTAGTGAGGCGGCAATGCCTACGGCCCAGCGCAGCGACTTGCTCATTGCCTTCCGGCCAAAGCTCTTCTCCACGGTGTTCCATTCGTCGATTCGCGATTCCAGTTCGAGGTCGTCGGGCATGGCTTCGTCAAGGCGGAAATACTGCCTGAAGAAGTCTTTCTCTTCCTGCAGCTTCGCGGGAACATCGTTCCCCGCGAAGAAATCCATCAGCCGGAGTTCCTCTTCCTCGGTCGCCTTGCCGTCGTAGAACCGGTCTATGAGTGTTTGAATGTCCATTTCCTTCTTGTTTTATGATTTTCCAAATTGTGCCCGGATGCTCTTACGGGCTCTGCTCAGGATGACCCTGATGTTTGTTTCCGAGAGGTTTGTGAGCTGTGCTATCTCGTCAAACGGTCGGTCTTCCACATCCCGCAGCGTGATGACGAGGCGCTGGCTCTCGGGCAGTTGACGGATTCTCTCCTTCACCTTGTCCGACAGCCGGGAGGCATCTATGCGCCTCACGATGTCTTCCTGCGAAGCTATGGGAAGCTCCTCTGCCGTGATGCTCACCGTCTTGAGATGCCGGGCACGATATTTGTCGTAGTAGAGCCGCCTTACGAGGGTGATGCAATAGGCTTCTGCCGACTCCATCCTGGGGAGTTCCGAGCGGCGGGTCCACAGTTTCAGGAAGGCCTCCTGCACCATGTCTTCCGCCTCCTGGGCGTTGCCAGAGAGTCTCCATGCCGTCCAGTACATGGGTCGCTGAAGGGGCAGGAACCGCTGCTTGAATTCAGAGGCGTCCATATACCTTATTATATTAGTGGCCTCCCTGCATCATCTTCTCCAGTTCCTTCTTCTTGATGGAGCCGCGGAACTGTACCAGGGCGCAGTCGTTGTCCTCCTTGTCAAACCCGTAGATAAGCATCTCTACGATGTTATCACCCTCCGCACGGCTCAGAATCAAGACCTTGGAGTCTCCCTCCATAACCGAGACAAGCTCCTCGTAGCCTTTGTCTTTCAGGCTGTTGACACGATCGAAGACGGCTTCCCGTACTTTCTTGCTACATTTTCCGAGGCTGAGTACCTGGATGGAGGAGATGTTTTTGGGTATTTCCCCGCCCAGCTGAATCTTGCCGTCCATGACATTCAGGCCTTTTTCCTTGCTGGCATTGAGCATGTTCTGGTCTACGAGCACATATTCTGCGTCCTTGGCAGTCTTGAACTCATTGAAGATGGAATCTGACTGTTGTGCCTGCGCGGTGAGGCATGTGGCGATGGCAAACATCGCTAAAATTATTTTTTTCATTGTCGTCTCGCTTTTATTTGTTATAGATGTTGTTGTCTTTCACGAGCCTGTCGATGTCATCCATACTGATGTTTCCCTTTATCTGCACGGCTTCGCCGCCATCCTTACCGCCATTCAGGATAAGGAGCTCGCGTATTATCTTGCCTTTCTTCTTCAGCAGGATGCGTGTGGTCTCGCCGTCGCCATTCGCCCGCATAAGCTCTTCGTAGCCCTTTGTCTGCAGCTTCCCCGCGGCTTCGGCAAACCGTTTGCGCACCTGCGGAGAGCATTCCTCGAGGTCGAGAACATGGATGCTGCTGATATTTTTAATGAGGTTATAACCTTCCAGGTCGTCCTCGTCGTCGATATTGCTCTTGATGACAGCCTTGCCCAAAGCCATCATCAGGCGTGGGATATGTACGAATTCTGCCTTGGGTTCGTTCTTGAACTGGTCTATCAGGCTGCCTGCGGTCTGTGCGAATGCCGTTTGGGCCGCTATGACCAGGCACATTGTAAGGAATAGTTTCTTCATAATCGTTGGGTTTTGATGGGTTATGTTTCGAAGCGCTTACAATAGTTCAGACGCAAGTCGGCGACATTCTGTTACAACTTTTTTTCCTTTCTGTGGAAAAGCGGGTTGCAAGCCGCAGAATAAAAGGTCGCTGGGAGCTTGACAAAATCGGCGAAATCAAAGCACAAAATCGCCGATTTTGTCCGACAATCTCGCCGAATTTGTTAGCCTTTTAACGGCTGGCGAACAAGCGGGCAGCGATGGGCAGTCCACCGCCGGGTGAACCATAAAACTGCCGGAAGCCTACAATCCCTCTACCCGGGGCGCATGTATGCACTTCATGTCGCCCTCAAGCTGGGCCACGGAACTGGCTCCCACGAGCACGCTCGTAACTCCCCGCTGGCTCAGAATCCAGGCCAGGGCCATCTCGGCAAGCGTCTCCCCGCGCGCTCCGGCCTTTGCGTTCAGGTCCTTGAGGTGGGCGAGCAGCTCGGGAGTGAGCGCCTCTGCCGTGAGGTTTTCCCGTCGTGCCATGCGCGAGTCGGCAGGAATGCCGTTCAGATAGCGGTCAGTAAGCAGCCCCTGCGCCAGCGGCGAGAAGCTGATGAAGCCGATGCCGTGCTCTGTGCAATAGTCGAGCTGCCCCTCCTCCTGCGGCTTGCGGTTGATGAGGTTGAGGCAGTCCTGATAGATCAGGAGGGGCACATCGCGCTCCCTGAGATATTGGTCGGCAAACTTCAAGGCCTCGAGCGGCCAGCGGCTGATGCCGATATAGAGTGCCTTACCCTGCTTCACGATGTCGACAAGAGCCTGAAGCGTTTCCTCAAGAGGGGTCTCGGGGTCGAAGCGATGGCTGTAGAAGAGGTCTACATAGTCAAGGTGCATGCGACGCAAGCTCTGGTCGAGACTCGCCATGAGATACTTCCGTGAGCCCCAGTTGCCGTAAGGGCCGGGCCACATGTCGTATCCCGCCTTGCTGGAGATGAACAGTTCGTCGCGGTAAGGCCTGAAGTCGTCGTCCATGAGGCGCCCCATCGTTTCCTCGGCAGTACCGTAAGGAGGACCGTAATTGTTCGCCAAGTCGAAGTGGGTGATGCCGTGGTCGAAGGCATAGTGGGTGATGGCACGGCTCCGCTCATACGGATCGTTGCCCCCGAAGTTATGCCAGAATCCCAGGGAAATCTTCGGGAGCATTACTCCCGACTTCCCGCACCGCTGATACAGGGCCTCCTCATCGTCATAGCGATGGGCTGAAGCCACATATTTTTCTTTCAGGTTCATAGGCTTTCTTTATCTTTTTGGATTAATGCCAACAGGTGTTCCACGGCCTCTTCCTCGGGAATGTTGTGCTCCACGCATACCTGCTTGCGATAGAGCGACACCTTTCCGGGGCCTGCGCCGACATATCCGTAATCGGCGTCGGCCATCTCCCCGGGACCGTTCACGATGCATCCCATGATGCCGATCTTGAGTCCTTTCATGTCGCTTGTGGCAGCCTTGATCTTCGCGATGGTCTCGCGGAGGTCATAGAGCGTGCGTCCGCATCCCGGGCAGGAGATGTATTCGGTCTTGGAAGTGCGCAGCCGGGCGGCCTGAAGGATTCCGAAGGCGGTCTCCTCGATAGTCTCGGGGCATAGCTTTCCTTCGTTCATCAGCCACACGCCGTCGGCCAGTCCGTCGATCAGCAACGCCCCCAAGTCGGCCGCGGCGTCAAGCTGGAAGTCGCTTTTCTCGTCAATCTGATACATTTCCGAGAAGATGACGGGGTTCTGCAGGCCGGCGTTCATCATCTCGTGGACGAGTGCCCGCTGCTCTCCCGTGCGGTTGGGGTGGTTGCTCATGCAGACTACTACGACCTCGGGATGCGCTTTCAGGCATGCGATATACTCCTCTGCAGGAGCCCCGAAGCGCAGGACGAGGAACTTGCGCTCGGCCTTGACCATGCTCACGAACGGCATGGCGCTTACCGGGAAGACGGGATAGACGGCCTTTCCCGCCAGCTCCTGCCGGTGTTCGGCATAGACATTGAAGTCGAGAATGTACTGTCTGCCGTCATCGAAACGGGTAGGAAGCTCCGCTCCCAGATAGAGATAGTCGGCCTTGGAGGCTGTCGCAAACGCTTCGTCCGACGGCTTCCGGACAGACGAGACGACGACGGGAACATGGTCGCCGCCGATGTCTCCGACGACCTTTGTCGGCCTCCTCGTGGGACAGGTCCAGTTGAAAGCCCCACTTGCCGTTCCCGGAATCATCACATGATGCGCCCTGCGGTTGAAGTGATTGACGAGATGGCGGGCCACGGGAATCTCCTCCTCGGGTTCCTCTGACAGCGATACGCGCACCGTGTCGCCGATGCCGTCGGCCAGCAGAGCTCCTATTCCCACGGCACTCTTGATGCGTCCGTCCTCGCCTTCGCCGGCCTCCGTAACGCCGAGATGCAGCGGATAGCACATGTTTTCCTTCTCCATCTGCTCGACGAGAAGGCGCACCGAGCGTACCATCACCACGGTATTCGACGACTTGATGCTGATGACCACATCGTGGAAGTTCTCTTTCTCGCAGATGCGCAGGAACTCCATGCAGCTCTCCACGATGCCCTCGGGAGTGTCGCCGTAGCGGTTTCGTATCCTGTCTGACAGCGAACCGTGGTTCACGCCGATGCGAATGGCGGTGTGATGAGCCTTGCAGATGTTGAGGAAGGGCACAAACCGCTCCTCTATCTTCCGCAGTTCGGCGGCATATTCCTCGTCGGTGTAGTCTATCTTGATGAACTTCCGCGCCGGGTCTACATAGTTCCCGGGGTTGATGCGCACCTTTTCGATATACTGCGCGGCAATGTCTGCCACATTGGGATTGAAGTGAACATCGGCCACAAGCGGCGTATTGAAGCCGTCCTGGCGGAGACCCTCGCAGATGTTCTTCATGTTCTCGGCCTCGCGGCGGCCTTGCGTGGTGAGCCTGACCAGCTCCCCGCCGGCGCGGATGATGCACTCGGCCTGGTCGATGCTGGCTTGCGTGTCATTGGTATTCGTCGTTGTCATCGACTGGACGCGGACGGGATTCTCCCCGCCCATGTCGAGTGCTCCGATATGAACTATCGACGACTTGCGGCGTTGGTAATTGAACAAATCTATCATGGCTTCTCCTTTATCCTCTCCCAAGGAGAGGGCGCTTTAGTTACACTTGTATTCGTAGTCGTGGATGGCGGCCAGATCCGCGTTGGCTTTTTCTATTTTTACCCCCAATCCGGCCTTCCAGGCATCTACTTTCCTGGCTACTTCGTCATCCGCAAGGGCTATTATCTCCGCCGCAAGAATGGCTGCGTTCTGGGCTGCGTTGACTCCCACGGTAGCAACGGGTATGCCCGGAGGCATCTGGATGATGCTGAGCATGGCGTCGAGACCGTCGAGCATGCCCTTGATGGGCACGCCGATGACGGGTAGGGAAGTGCTTGCGGCGATGACGCCGGGCAATGCCGCGGCCATTCCTGCCGCCGCGATGATGACCTTGATACCGCGTTCTCTGGCTCCTTTGGCAAATGCCTCCACGGCCTGCGGCGTGCGATGGGCCGACAGGGCGTTGACCTCAAAGGGTATCTGGTTGTCGTTGAGCCACTTACAAGCTTTCTCCATGACGGGCAGATCGCTGGTGCTGCCCATGATAATGCTAACTAACGGTTTCATATTTGATGGTTTAAATAATTGCGAAAAATGCCAGGAAGAGGCCTACGAGGAAGCCCGTGAGAACCTGTGCAAGGCTGTGTTGGCGGAGGATGATGCGGCTGGAACCCACCATTCCGGCGACGACGAGTATCACACAGAGCCACCAGCTGGGGTTGAAGGAGAAAAGGAATGAGAACGCTACGATGGCTCCTGCCACTCCTCCGATGGCCGCCGAGTGGGTGGAAATCTTCCACCACACATTGATAACGGCACATACGATTTGTATCAACAGTGCCGCCAAGAGTATCCGGGCCATGAAACTCGGGATGTGGAGCATGGTCATCAGATAGTAACAACCAAAGTAACAGAGGATGGAAATGACATAGGGAACCATGCGGCGCTCCCTTGTTCCCAGCTCTATCAGGTCCCATCCCTGATAGCGGCGGTAAAGGTGGATGAAGACGGAGGGGAGCAGGATGGTGAATATATACACCAGTCCCAGCACCATGAGCTTGTATTGCCATGGCAGGAGACTCATATAACTGAAGGCGAACAGCGCCATGAGTCCCACCAGAGGGAGGTAGAAGGGCGTGAAGACCATGCTCAGCACCCTTGCCGTCAATATGATATTCTTCTCTTTCATACTCTTCTTAACCGGGCTACGGGTATTCCCAGCTGCTGCCGGTATTTGGCTATCGTGCGGCGGGCGATGGGGAATCCCTTGTCTTTCATCATCTCCGCGAGGGCATCGTCGCTCAAGGGATGGCTCTTGTCTTCCTTCTCCACGATTTCCTTCAGCGTGAGACGGAGCTTGCGGGTGGAAGCCTCCTCGCCGTCGGCGGCCACATAGCCGTCGCTGAAGAAGAACTTGAGGGGGAAGGTGCCCCACTTGGTCTGTGCGTATTTGGCGTTCGCCACGCGCGAAACGGTGGATATATCGAGGCCGGTCTTGTCGGCAATGTCTTTCAGGATCATGGGCTTGAGGTCGGCTTCATCCCCGTCGAGGAAGAAGGCGCGCTGGTATTCTATGATGGCCTTCATGGTCAGGTAGAGCGTATGCCGCCGCTGCTTGACGGCATCGATGAAGCCCTGGGCCTTGTCCACTTTCTCCTTGGCATAGAGGAGGGCTTCCTTTTCCTGCCGGTTCATGCCCTGCCTGTTGTTGCGATAAGTGTCCACCATTTCGGTGAACGACGGCGAGATGGTGAGCTCGGGGATATTTCCGTGGTTGAGGGAGAAGCTGATCAGTCCCTCGTCTTCATCCGTCTCGACGATGAAATCGGGGGTTATCTGCTGCAGGTTACGCCCTTCGGTCTCGCCGAGCGACGCTCCCGGCTTCGGATTCAGTTTGAGAATCTCGTTGCGGAGGGTGTCTTTCTGGAGGTCGGTGAGGTTCATCTCACTCTGTATCTTGTCCCAATGCTTCTTGAGAAACGCATCGTAGTGCTTGTCGATGACTTCTTGCATGAGCTCCTTCTGGCGGCTTTCCGGTTTCCGGTCGATTTGCAGGAGCAGGCATTCCTGCAGCGACCGGGCGCCGATGCCGGCAGGGTCGAAGCCCTGGAGAATCTTCAGCAGCCGTTCGACTTCCTGTTCCGGCACATCGATGTTGTGGTAGATGGCCAGCTCGTCGCTGATGGCGTCGAGCGACTTTCGCAGTATGCCGTCGTCGTCGAGGGAGCCTATGAGGTACTCCATGACATCCCGCTGCGTTTCCGTAAGGTTCTCCATGCCCATCTGTTCCTTGAGTTTGTCGTAGAAAGAGGTGGTGTCTCCATAGACGATTTCCTCATAGTCGGCATTGTCCTGCATCTGCCGTGCACTCGAAACGGGAGGAAGTTCGTCGTCGCCGCCCAGTCCTTCGAGGGCAGAATCCAAGGCTTCCTCGCGCTCTTCGCGTTCGGTTTTCTCCATGAAGTCCTCTTCCGGTTCGTTTGCCGACTCCCCGTCCGGGGCAAGGTTGTCGTCGAGTGCATCCTTGTCGCCGGCCTCAAGGGCCGGATTGTCGTCCAGTTCGGTGAGCACGCTCTCCTCAAGTTCGTTAAGGGGCATCTCCACCATCTTCACGAAGAGCATCTGCTGCTGTGTCAGGCGTTGTTGCTGGGCAAGCTTCTGGGTCTGTTCCTGTATGAGTCTCTGCGGCATTTATTTCTTGAAATATTCCTTGAGCTGGGCGGCGAAGGCCGACAGCTTCTCGGGGTTATCGTTGCCATAGCGCTGCCATATCTCCTTGCAGGGAGTGAGCAGCGGGCTTATCATCATGTCGGCACGGTTCAGATAAGGGTCGTAAATCTGATAGATTTCCATGATATCGCATATCTTCCGTCCCGGCACCTTGATGAGTTTGGCGAGTTCTTCGATTTCGGGAGTCTCGGGCACCATGGTGATGGGCGTGAGGCGGAAATACTGGTCGAGGATCAGGATGAGCTTGGCAGGGGTGATATCGGGGTCTTCCTCGACGGGCTTGAAGTCTTTTTCCCACGACTCCTGTATCTCCACGCCGTCGTAGAAGTCGGATGCCAGCCCGAAGCCGTGCATCTGGCGGAGGAGTTTTACGCCTCGGGAAAGTTTCTTGGGACTCTTTGCATAGGCGTTCCACAGCTTCTCGATGCGTGGCGTATCGAGCCTGCGCAGGCGGAACATTTGCTCGTAAAGGAACTCCGGCTGTATGTGGAGCTCGAGCGCGAGGTCGATCATAGGGCGTGAGTAGAGTGCCTTCACGCCCACGGGCTTCTTCAGATAGAGTTGCATGAGCAAGAGCCAGTACTCGTCCGACCAGTTTTTGGGTTTTGCCATAACACGATTCTTTTTGCAAAAATAGCATTTTTTGGCGTTATGGCAAAATAAATAAGGTGATAAAAATGTGAAATCGGGTTTATTCTTTGCAAATTAACCTGGGGTCCGATTTCTGTAGGCAGGCAAGCGGGAGGCCTCACTTGCTGATGTTGAGGCGCAGTCCCACATTGAGGTTGAACTTCAGCGGCTTGTCGGTGTAATAGGTTTCCAGCTGGCTTCCGTTTCTGAAGTAATAGCTCGCGCCCGGCTCCGCGTAGAGGCTGAGGCGGTTGGTCAGGTTGTATTCCACGCCTGCCGCGGCGTTGCCCGACAGCTGCAGCTGGCTCATGTGCACTTTTTCGGTGGTCTTTGCGGCTGCGTTTCCCTGCATGGAAGTTTCCGTCTCTGTGTTTCCGCTCACCATTTTCTGTGCCTCGCCGCCGGCCGTGAGATACACATTGAGCCGCCGGGTGCGGTAGACGCTGTAGCTCGCGTTTACGGGGATTCCCACGAAGTGCAGCCGGCGGTGCATGGATTCTTCCTTCGGAGGCATATAGCTATGGAAGTCGGAAGACAGGTAAGTGTAGGATACGCCCGTCTGTATGCTCCACCGCGGGTTGATGTCATAGCGAATCTGGAAGCCCATCTTCACGGGCAGGTGATGGTGGCTCTTCTCCTCGTGATAGCTATTGGCCAGCAGCGACATGCCGCGGGGGGCGGCGTCATACATAACACCTTCTGCTGAAGGAATGCCCGACGGACTGGATCCTGCGGTCATCCCTGAATAATAGACTCCCAGCCGCACTCCTGAATTACGGCTGCCGGTACCACGATAGGCCGCCTGTCGGAGGGACAAAGCCTTGCGACCAGTCTGCTGCGGGCCTTGCCCCGGGCGGCGAGACTGTGGCTGCGAGTTAGCCTTCTCCTGCGGATTTTGATCGGCGGCAGGATTCTTCAGAAGTCCATCGGGGGCTACCTCCGGGCGTGCGGCCTTGCGGTTTCCAGCCTCAGCCGCGGCCTTTCCGGCCTCGGCAAGCAATGGAGAATGAGAGTCTTCGTTGCCCTGGTGAAGTATCGAGGCTATCCGGCTGAATACGGAAGACGGCTTTTTGCCTGACAAATTCGCCGATTTTGCCTGACAAATTCGCCGATTTTGTCTGACAAATTCGCCGATTTTGTCATTCGAAAGGTTACCTCCATGCTCCCTGCCTGCCAATTCCTGTCCGGAAGCGTGTGGGGCTCCTTGTTCCCGGGCGACGCGGGAAGTGTCGGGGGCATTGAAGAGCTCAGTCCCTACGAGCAGTGCCACGGCAAGCAGGGCGGCCGCGCCGGCCGCACGCAAGGCCCACGCCGGCACGACAAGAGCCCTGCGCCGCCTGACAGGTACAGGACTGATGCCCCGACGATGCATCTCTCGCTTGATGTCGTCGAGCAGACCTTCAGGCGCCTTGCGCTGGTAGTCGCCCATCCGGTCGCGCGTTTGTTTCATCCAGTCTTGTTTCATATCGTGTGTGCTGAGGTTCGTTGTTCTTTGATCATTCGTGCGAGCAAGCATTTCGCCCGGTGGAATTGTGAGGCTGAGGAGTCGGGCTTGATGCCGAGCTTGCGGGCTATCTCCTTATGGCTGAGGCCTTCGATGGCGAAGAGGTTGAACACCTCCCGGTAGCCCTCCGGCAGCCGGCGGATGAGCCGGGCGAGGTCGGTGCTGTCCATGCCGTCGGTGTCGGGGTCTTCCTCGGGTATGTCGGGCGGGTCGGCCAGGAGTTTCTCGGGAGCCCGGAGGCGTTTCTTGCGGAGGAAGAGGAGCGACTCGTTGACCACGATTCTCGACATCCAGGCCTTCAGCGAGCCTTCGCCGCGATAGCTGAAGCTGCCCATGCCCATGAATATCTTGATGAAACTCTCCTGGAGCACATCTTTCAGATCGTCGTCAGCGGTAACATACCGTGCGCATACGCCCGTCAGATAGTCGGCATAGCAGCCATACAACCTGTCCATGGCCGAGGGGTCTCCCCGGTTGAATAGCTGTATGATTTGTGGCTCGATATTATTTCGTGCTATGCTCATCCTGTCTCTGCGGGCGGTAACTTGTAGGCTTCTGTTCTGTTTTCTGACTGCAAAGATAGAAAACCTTGTCCTAAGCTGTCGCGATATTCCGTTCGTTAACACCTTGTCAGGGCAGGCTTTCTATCTTGGGTTTTGCACTTGCAGTCAATCGCTTGGGTGCCGGTGCGGCTATTATCAGAAAAAAGTTACTTTATTGTTTGCTTCCGCTGAAGAGGATGGGCGTAGGTGTTTTCAGGTAATTGGTCTGCCCCTTGTCTACGAAGATGCCTCCCAGCAGAAGTTGTATCTCGGACTTCTTGTTAGAGGAATTATAGACTCCATAGGAATAGGTGTTGTTGACATAGAAGGAAATCTGCACCTGATGGTCTGCTTCGCCATACCTGACGGGTATCACGAGGGGAGTGGCATTGGCGAGGAAAACCACCGGCGAGACATTGGTGAAATAGATGCTGCTCTTGAGTTCTTTGTTATTTATGGTCTCAAGGGCGGCCTTGAGGTCCTTGTCTTCTACGAACTTGGCCACCAGGCTTACAGGAAACTGGTTCACGACAATCGTGGTGTCGGCAGTGGCACTCCACTGGATGTCGAGGGAATCGGTCGTGTCGGAGGGAACTTTGGGGTTCTGGCTGGGGTAGATCAGCTTGCCGGTATAGTTGCCCTGCACGGCATTGAGGCAGGCGGCAATATCCTCCTTGGTGAGTGTGTATCCGTCGTCGTCGGTATTGCAAGAGGTGAAAGACAGGGCTGCCATGCAGCATAGCATTACTGAAAAGATTTTTAATTTTTTCATATTTCTTGTTTTTAAGTTGATGAATTAATGTTTATCGTTATTTTATTTATTAAATGCAAAGATGGCGAAAATCTTGCATAGAATGGAAAAATATTATAAAAAAAGTTGATTTTTATCCTGGAAAGGGAATAATTTTGGCGTTTCGCCACCTTTCTTTTATCTTTGCATGTATTACGACCTGCGGCATGGACATGGCTCTTCCGGCAAAGGGAAGGCGCAGGTCGGCAGCAAATCTACCGAATATTAAAAATCATCAGAAGTATGAAGCAATACCTATTTTATATGATGCTGTCGCTGTGGCTCGCACTTCCCGTGGCCGCACAGACCAAGGGAAAGATCGAGGAGAAGCGAGGGGTCGTCTCCGGAGGCTATAATTTCCTGCTCTTCACTCCCGACGAATATGAGGCCGACCGCCATCCGTTGCCGCTCGTCATCTTTCTTCACGGGGCAAGCCTTTGCGGCAACAACCTTGACCGGGTGCGTCGCTACGGCACGCTCGACGCCATAGAGAAAGGTCGAATCATCCCCACTTTCGTCATGGCGCCGCAGAATCCGGGAGGGGCATGGAGCCCCAAGAAACTCAACGACCTTCTGGAATGGATGGAGGAGCACTACGAGGTGGACCGATCGCGCGTCTATGTGCTGGGCATGAGCCTTGGCGGATACGGCACGCTCGACTTCGCGGGCACCTATCCCGAGAAGATAGCTGCTGCCATGGCTCTCTGCGGGGGATGTAGCCTGAAGGAGATGCAGGGGCTGGGCCGGCTGCCGCTCTGGATTATGCACGGCACCGCCGACCGTGCCGTATCCGTGGAACAGAGCAAGCGGGTGGTCAAGGCTCTGCAGGACAAGGGCAACGACAAGCTCCTGCGCTACGACTGGGTGCAGGGAGGGTCGCATGGATACCTTGCCCGCGTGTTTTATCTTCAGAAGACCTATGACTGGCTTTTCTCGCATTCGCTGGACGACAAGCCACGCGCCGTAGACCGTTCTTTCGACATCGACAGGAAGGATATACAGACGACCTATCAGGATTTGAGGAAAATGGATATGTATGAGAAGGACTGATATCCACCGGAACGGCTTTCCTGCCGTTCCCGATGTCAGTTTCCGGATGCAAACAGAGAGTAGAGGAAGAGGATGAGATTATTGCGCGTATGCTCCGAAACCCTCTTGACGGGGAAGTCTACCTTCAGTCCGATATTGAAAGCCGTGCGGATGTTGTCGTTCACATGATGGCTCACTTGTCCGGCTTTGGGTCCGTCTATGTAGCGCACGGTGTAGCGGTTATGTCCCCACAAGCCAATCCGCAGGTCGCCGTCAAGGCATAGCGAGACGGTGCTGAACAGGCGAATGTCGACCCCAAGCTTAGGAGCGGCCGTCAGCGCGGGGCACTGCACATCGTAGTCCATTTGGAAATAAGCTCCGGGATAGGCCTGTTTTGCTATGTAGGTTCCTGAGCCTTTCCTGTTTCCAAGGTTCAGGAAGTTGGTCATGAGCGAGGCTCCTACATGGGGCTGAACTATCCATTTGGTAGGGAAGAAATAGAATTTTGCACCGCCCAGCAGGCCTGCCATGTTGACTTTCTTCATTCCGATTCCGTCCGCGGCGTCGGTCATCATGCCGTCTTGCTCCCAGTAGATTCCACCCGTGAGTGCCAGTCGGCGGGTCAGGAAGTAGTCGGCCGTGAGATGGAAAGTGTTGCCCTGGTCTTCGTTGAGATAGAAATCTTGTCCGTCGGGAGAGTCGTCGGAGAGCGTTGTGCCGCCAAAACTCGCCTGAACAGACCATTGGCGTACAGGGATTTCTCGGTTCTGGGCATACAGGGATGTTGCCAGAAGGCACAATAGGCTGCATGAAAAGAGTTGTTTCATTTCCTTGATTGGATTACTTCTTGTTTTCACGGCAAAGGTAATTCTATTTTCCTCCTCATGTAAGTAATTCTCAAAAAACTTGGTAAGAATCCTTGGTTCCTGCCGAATCTGATGTCATCTCCTTATTTTCACGGAATCTCGGACGGTAAGCGTCGGCGTCATGAGCATTTTGGAATGGAGTTCCCGGTGCTCGCGAATACAGGTAGCGAGCAGTTTGATAGCCGCAATGCCCATGCTCTGGATAGGTTGCGCAACGCGCGTGATGGCTGGCTTCATAAAGTCGAGGGAAAGGTTATTGTCAAAGGTAATGACGGAAACATCGTCGGGAATGCTCAACCTTTGTTCTTCGAGAGCTTTGTAGGTGCCGAGGAAAATGGTGTTGCTGAGCGTAAAAATGGCTGTCGGCGGCGTGTTTCCTTGTAAGGCAAGCTTCGTTTCTATATATCCGTTCTGGATGGAAAACTCATTGCCGAGCACCTGCATGTGGGCTCCTTCCCCAAAGGCGTCCATGGCCTTGCGGCATCCCATGATTCGCTCCTGGGTGGTAACAGAGACTGTAGGGCCTCCGATGACGAGCACCTCCTTGTGGCCGCTCGTGAGGAGGAGCTTCATTGCCTGAAAGGCACCTTCGAGGTTATTGGTAGAAATATAGGGCAGGAATGAGTTTCGAAAGTAACGGTCGACAAGGATGACAGGAGTATTCTTACTGATTTCTTCGAGGCGCTTTGGACTTTCGCCACAAGGAACGATGATGATTCCGTCTACATGGTAGTCTACCATGGCGTCAATGGCATTGCTCTCAAGCTGGGGATCTTCCTGGGTGTCGAAAAGCATCACCATGAAATCATTCTTTTTTGCTTCTATGGAGATGTGGCTGGCAATGCTCGCGAAGAACGGATTACTCAGGTGGGGAACGGCAAGAGCGATGGTGTTGCCGGATTTCTTGCGCAATGTTTGTGCAAGAAGGTTGGGCCTGTAATTGATTTCACGGGCAGTATTCAAGACTTTCTCTATGGTGTCGGGACTGATTCGGAACTCTTCTCCTTTGCCGTTCAGCACTCGTGAAATGGTAGTCTTTGAAAAGCCCGTAATTTTTACGATGTCTTCTAAGGTTTCTTTCTTCATGGTGTCAAAGGGGGTGATTTATGGCGCAAAGATAAGAAAAAAACGACTTGATGCCAAAAAAATAAGAAATATTTTGGAGTTTTCATGCTTATTCTTTATCTTCGCACAATCGATTGAGCAAAAATATTAACCATTTGTACCATGATAATGAACGAGAAAAAGAAAATTTTGGTTATAGGGAGTGCCAATACGGATATGGTCATATCGGCAGAACACTTTCCTAAACCCGGCGAAACTTTGATTGGCCATGACTTTATGACGAATCATGGGGGAAAGGGTGCGAATCAGGCAGTGGCAGCTGCACGCCTTGGAGGATATACGGCGTTCATATGTAAGTTAGGAGATGACAGCTTTGGGCATTCCACAATGGAGATGCTGGAAAAGGAAGGTATTGATGTCTCGCATTCATCCTTCTCTGATAAGGCTTCTTCCGGAGTAGCTTTGATTTGCACGATTCCAAGTGGAGAAAATAGTATTATAATAGATTCGGGAACCAACGCGCTCTTGTCGCCAGACGATATGATAGCTGCCGAACCTCTTTTTGCCGACGCTGCTGTCGTGCTAATGCAGTTGGAAACTCCGATTGAAACCGTTATCAAGGCTGCCGAGCTTGGGAAAAAGCACGGAGCCTGTGTAATCCTGAATCCGGCTCCGGCTCCGACAAGTCCTCTTCCAGAGGCACTACTGAGGAATGTAGATTTGCTCATTCCAAATGAAACAGAGGCAGAATATATTGCGGGAGTTAATATCCAGACTGACGAAGATGTTGCTACGGTAATGGATAAGATTCAGAAGCTGGGCGTAAAGAATGTTATTATTACCGAGGGATATAAGGGAGTCTATGCTCGCATTGACGGAAAACTGGTGAAGGTTCCGGCCTTTAAGGTCAAGGCTGTGGATACTACGGCAGCCGGCGATACATTTTGCGGTGCTCTTTGCGTATCCCTCTGTAAAGGAAATAATTTAGAGGAAGCCATCCTCTTTGCCAACAAGGCGTCTTCTATCTCTGTTACCCGTCGCGGTGCCCAGATATCGATGCCGTATCTGAATGAAGTGAATTTATAAGTGATAATAACCAAAAAAATGAATTAGTATGTTTATAGTAAACAGTTATACGCTGGCCATTGTGCTTTGCGTAGTTACAATGCTTTGTTGGGGTTCTTGGGGCAATACCCAGAAGCTGGCAGGTAAGACATGGCGTTATGAACTTTTTTATTGGGACTATGTGATTGGCATCCTGATCTTCTCGCTGCTTATAGGCTTCACGCTGGGCAGCTTTGGCGAGAAAGGCGTTCCTTTCCTTGAGAATATTAAACAGGTAGCGCCTGCCGCCTTTACTTCTGCTATCGTGGGAGGTATTGTATTCAACCTTTCCAACATTCTGCTATCAGCATCAATCTCATTGGCAGGTCTTGCCGTAGCTTTCCCATTGGGCGTGGGTCTGGCACTGGTGCTGGGTGTCTTCAATACCTACTTCTTTTCTGGATCAGAGAATCAGGGGAATCCCGTGCTTATCTTCAGTGGCGTAGCTCTCATCGTAATAGCCCTTGTCTTGAATGGCATTGCGTCGGCCAAGAAAGGTTCTGACGATGCCAATAAGGCGAATAACAAGAAAGGTGTTATCCTGGCCATCGTCTCAGGAATCTTGATGTCAACCTTCTACGCTTTCGTAGCTCGTGCCATGGACCTTGACAACTTCGAGGCTCCGGCAACAGGAAAGGCTACTCCTTATGTAGCTTTCTTCATCTTCGCTCTGGGCATCTTCATCAGCAACTTCGTGTTCAACACCATCGTAATGAAGAAGCCTTTTGCGGGAGCTCCCGTAAGTTATGCTACTTATTTCAAAGGAAAGATGTCCACGCATCTTGTCGGGGTGCTTGGTGGCTTTGTCTGGGGACTTGGAACCGTGTTGAGCTATGTGGCCTCAGGGAAGGCTGGTGCCTCCATCTCCTATGCTTTAGGACAGGGTGCCCCGATGATTTCTGCTTTCTGGGGACTCTTTATTTGGAAGGAGTTCAAGGGAAGCAATAAGTCGGTCTACACATTGCTCACCCTCATGTTTGTATTTTTCATCGTAGGCTTGGGAATGATTGTAGCCGCAAGGTAATGGCCAGAATTGAAATAACTAAAAATAGACTAACGAAAAAATGATGAAAATCTTAAAGTTTCCGATACTGCTGAGTATGGCTTTGCTTTTGCCTTTGGGTAGCTTTGCCAAAAGTGTAACGATTTCCAAGGCTACCTTGATGGACAAGATCAAGGGGGGATGGGCCGGAAAAGTAATTGGCTGTACCTATGGTGGCCCCACGGAATTCAGGTATAAAGACCGGATGATTCCCGATAATGTGGAAATCAAATGGCCGGACCATCAAATCAAGTGGTATTATGACCATGCCTCGGGATTGTATGATGATGTATATATGGATCTGACTTTCGTGGACATCTTTGAGAAGAAGGGGCTGGATGCCCCCATCAATGACTTTGCCAATGCCTTTGCCAATGCCGGTTATCCATTGTGGCATGCAAATCAAAGTGCACGATACAATATCCTAATCGACAAATTGATGCCTCCACAGTCTGGCTATTGGAAGAACAATCCCCATGCTGATGATATTGATTTTCAGATAGAGGCCGACTATGCAGGCTTGATGAGTCCGGGTATGATTAATACGGCAGTAGGCTATACTGACCAGATTGGCCACATTATGAACTATGGCGACGGCTGGTATGGAGGAGTCTATGTGGCGGCAATGTTCTCGCTGGCTTTCGTCTCGAATGATGTCAACTATATTGTCAGCGAGGCTTTGAAGACCATCCCCGCACAGTCCACTTTCCATCAGTGTATTGCCGATGTCATTAAGGGGTACCAGCAGAATCCTACTGATTGGAAGAAGACTTGGCAGCTGATTCAGGATAAGTACGGAAAGGAAATCGGCTGCCCCGAAGGTGTGCTGAGCGACTTTAATATTGATGCCAAAATCAATAGCGCCTATTGTGTGATAGGATTGCTTTATGGTCAGGGAGACTATTCCAAGACTTTGGAGATTTCAACTCGCTGCGGTCAAGACTCCGACTGCAATCCTTCCACGGTGGGAGGTATCCTGGGAACCATGATGGGGTATAGCCAGATACCTGATTATTGGATGAAGCCTTTAAAGGAAGTGGAGGACCGTCCGGTCAAGTATACAGATATTTCCTTGAACAAGGCCAGTCAGATGAGTTTTGACCAGGCGTTGAAGGTAATTGCCAAGAATGGCGGGAAAGTTTCTTCTAAGGCTGTAACCATAAAGACGCAGAGGCCGAAGGCCGTACGCCTTGAGCAATCGTTCGAAGGTCTTGCGCTCGTCAAGAAGGTGGGCTTGAAGAACAAGCCGCTCGATTCACTGGGTGAAATAAAGTTCACGGGCTGCGGCATCGTGCTCCGTGGGAAACTTGAAGCAGATGACAAAGCCTATGTGGGATTGCTGGATGTATATATCGACGGAAAGAAGATGAAGACCGTCCAGCTGCCGGCTTCTAACCATAACAGGGCCAATGATATTTACTGGAACTATGACTTGGAGCAAGGCGATCATGTGCTTACCGTGAAGCGGCTGAATCCCAAGGATAATGTAAAGACAACGGCTTGGAGCTTAATCGTTTACAAGAAAGCAGAAAATTAGACTCATTCAATTTATGAAAAGACGAAAGATTGCCCTATCTCTCATCTTTATGTTAAGCATCCTTCCTGCTTTGGCGGGGAGGATGCCTTCGACTTATAAGATGAGCAAGAATACCCTTTTAAATAAGATAAAAGGAGGATGGGCCGGACAGACTATCGGAGTTACCTATGGCGGCCCTACTGAGTTCAAGTATTTGGGGCGTACCATTCCAGACACCACGGAAATCACATGGCCGGAGCATCAGTGCAAGTGGTATTTCGACCATGAGCCCTTCCTTTATGACGATATCTATATGGACCTTACCTTCGTGGGAGTCTACGATAAGTTAGGGCTGGATGCGCCTGCCGATGCGTTTGCCAAGGCTTTTGCCTATGCTCGATACGAGTTGGCACACGCCAACCAGCAGGCTCGTTACAACATTGCCGTAAAACATCTGAAGCCTTTGGAGTCCGGTCATTGGAAGAATAATCCGCATGCCGACGATATCGATTTCCAGATAGAGGCCGACTTTTCAGGCCTGATGAGTCCCGGAATGCCGAATGCAGCCATTCATTTTGGCGACCGGATAGGCCATTTGATGAACTATGGCGACGGCTGGTACGGCGGCGTCTTCGTGGGAGCAATGTATTCCCTTGCCTTCGTGAGTAGTAATATTGCCTATATCGTAGACACGGCGCTGAGGGCCATACCGCGCCAGAGCACATTCTATCAATGCATTAGTGATGTCATTCGCTGGCACAAGGAACATCCGGACAACTGGAGAACAACCTGGCAACTTGTGCAGGATAAATGGGCCGACGAGATAACCTGTCCCGACGGGGTGATGCAACCGTTTAACATCGATGCGAAACTCAATAGTGCCTATGTCGTGATGGGTCTGCTTTATGGAGAAGGAGACTTTGGCAAGTCATTGGAGATTTCCACCCGCTGCGGTCAGGATTCCGACTGCAATCCGTCTACCGTAGGTGGAATCTTGGGCGTTATCTTGGGCTACGACGGAATTCCTGAGCTTTGGATGAAGCCTTTGAGGGAGATAGAGGATATTCCGTTCAAGTATACAGGTATCTCCCTGAACAAGGCTTACGGCATGAGCTATGGGCAGGCCTTGCAGGTCATCGAGCAGTTTGGTGGCAAGGTGGGGTCCAACGCTGTCGAGATAAGGGTGGAGGAGCCTCTCGTGGTGCGCTTCGAGCAAAGCTACGACGGGCTTTACCTTGCCGAGAAGCGTGGCTTGGGGAACAAGTCGGTGCAGGATGTGGGAGCCATCCGATTCGATGGCTGTGGCATCGTGGTCCGTGGCAAGCTTGACTGTGCCGACAAAAAGTATGTGGGCGAGGTCGAGGTCTGGCTTGACGGCAAGAAGATTGAGACGCGGAAATGGCCCTCCCGGAAGTGGAGAAACCGTGCTCCCGAGGCCTATTCCCTTTTCGGCTTGCTTGATATGCCCCATGTGCTTACCTTCAAATTCTTGAATCCGCGCGACAGCGTGAAGACCGATTTGTGGAGTATTCTCGTATATAAATATAAGAAAACGGGTACCGAAGTCTTCACTACGGCTCGTGATGCCGAAGTGCCTTACCGCATTCCGGCCATTGCGCAGACCAAGACGGGCGACCTTATATATTTCACCGACTATCGTCCCTGTAAGGATGATATCGGTTTCGGACGGGTAGACCAGCATTATCGCATCTCCCGGGATGGCGGAAAAACCTGGGAAGCGGAGCAGATTCTTGTAGAGGGAACGGGCGTAAAGGGTGCCATGGACTGTGCCTACGGCGACCCGGTGATTGCCGCCGACCGCGAGAGCGATGAGCTCTATCTGGGCACGGGATGCTGCGACCGTCCTTATTATGCAGCCACTACCACCCGACAGAATCCTTTCCCGATGGTGAACTGGCGCAGCAAGGATGGGGGCAAGACATGGAGCCGGCCACGGAATATAACGGAACAGATTTACGGGATGCTCGACAAGGGCAGCCTGGGGCCTGCGCAGAGCCTGTTCTTCAGTAGTGGAAGGATGATGCAGAGCCGCATGGTGAAGAAGGGCAGGTATTACAGGCTCTATGTGGCTATCCTCGTCCGCGAACAAGGAAACTATGTGCTCTATTCCGATGACTTTGGGAACAATTGGAAAATCCTTGGTGGAAATCAGGTGCAGCCCTGCCTTAAGGGCGACGAGGCCAAGTGTGAGGAACTGCCCGACGGCTCCGTGCTCCTGAGTTCCCGCAAGCATGGAGGGCGCTTCTTCAATATCTTCAACTATACGGATGTGAAGAAAGGCAGGGGAACATGGCAGCAGTGTGCCGCCTCGCAGGATGATAACCACGGATGCCGGGCGACAGATAATTTCACCAACGGCGAGATTCTTTCGGTGAAGGCCGTACGGCAGGAAGACCAGAAAGAGGTAACCCTCCTGCTACAGAGCGTGCCGCTGGGGCCAGGTCGCTCGCATGTGGGCATCTGGTATAAGGCCCTCGAGAGCAAGGCCGACTATGCGTCGCCAGCCGTCATTGCACGGAATTGGGAGGATTTCTTCCAGGTTACGGCACGCAACTCTGCCTATAGCACCATGATTCAGCTGCACGATGGCAGTATAGCCTTTGCTTGGGAAGAGGCCACTTACGACCAGGCCTACACCGAAATGTTCCGTAGGCTCACCGTAGAGGAAATTACATGCGGAAAATATAAATAAGATACATTCCGCTGGAATGTATTGCATGGACACGGGGTATCAGCCTCAAAGGCCGATACCCCGTGTGTTTAATAGCGCATGATGCGCCCTTCCTTTATCTTCTTAGGGGCAGGAGCTTTAGCTGGATAACCCAGGATGCAGCAGCCTACGCCCTGATAGCCTTCCAGTCCGAGTTCTTTCATGATGGCCTGTCCCTCTGGCAGCTCGAGCATTTCCTTGCATCGGTTAATCCAGCAGGAGCCTGCGCCGATGGCAAAAGCCGCCGTCTGCATGGCACCGATGACCAGCGAGCCGTCTTTCACGGGGTTCAGGTCATACTTCGGAGTGCCGTCGTATCCCGGATCTACGGGTGCCACGATGAGGCAGACCGTGGGCGCGCCATAGAAAGGGTCGCCCTTCGTGCCCATGATGGCAGCGTTCAGGTCAGAGAGGAGCTTGATTTTCTCAGGCTCTTGAACCACTACGATTTTCGTCGATTGCTTATTGCTGCCGCTCGGGGCGTTGAGAGCACATTCGAGTATGGTATTCAGGTCTTCCTCCGAGATTTGCTGCCCGGTATATGTGCGGCAGCTCCTTCGGGTCTTCAGCGCTTCTATTGCTTCCATTTCTTATTGTTTTGCGTTTCTATTGTTCTTATCGGTGCCAAAGTTAGTCATTTTCTCTTAGACTCCGAAACATTCCTGCCGGAAAAACAGAAAACGGTCAGAAGCTCACCTCCACCCCATGAACATCTTCACGGTCTCCGGGTCGAGATGGTCGAAGAACTGGCTCTTCTTCAGGTCAAGTGCCAGTATTTGCTCCATCTCGGCATCGGTAAGGGTGAAGTCATAGATGTTGAAGTTTTCTATCATACGCTCCTTGTGCGTAGACTTCGGAATGATGATGACATCGCGCAGGGTGAGGTATCGTAGTGCTACAGCTGCCGCGCTCACGCCATGCTCCTTGCCGATTTCGGTGAGTACGGGGTTGGAAAAGAGCCCGTTACGCCCCTCTGCGAGCGGTCCCCAGGACATGATCCGGGTGCCGCACTCCATCATGTATGCATTGGCTTTTTGCTGCTGGCAGAACACATGGGTCTCCACCTGGTTCACGGCAGGCACAACCTCCACATTGCTTGCAAGGTCTATGAACTGATTCGGTTGGAAGTTGCTCACTCCGATTGCACGGAGCTTGCCCTCATGACAGGCTTCCTCGAGAGCACGGTAGGCACCGTAATAGTCGCAAAAAGGCTGGTGAAGCAACATCAGGTCGATGTATTCGGTTTGTAGTTTGCGCAGGCTTTCCTCGATGCTGGCCTTTGCCTTCTCGTATCCGTAATTGCTTATCCATACCTTCGAGACCAAGAACACCTCGTTGCGGAGAATGCCCGACTTCTTGACGGCGGCTCCCACGCCCTCCTCGTTGCCGTAAGCCTGTGCCGTATCCACCATGCGATAGCCCACGCTGAGCGCATCGCTCACGCAGCGTTCGGCCTCGGCTGGGTCAACTTGATAAACACCATACCCCAGCTGGGGCATCTCAACTCCATTGTTTAACTTGATTGTCTTCATATCTTTAAATGTTATAAGAATGCAGATAGGTTCACATGGAAATAACGGAAAATGTCCCGCCATGTTGTGGCGAAGTGCTAAAAAACCAATTGTTTGCACTCGCCCTCCGTCAAGTCAGCCTCCAGTGCCGGCGAAGAAATAAAGAAAGTTAAAAACTCGGGATAACTCCTCGGATTTGCCCGCGTTAGGGGAAGAATTAAGTAACTTTGCAGCGACAACAATAGAATAAGGTATATGATACACGGACATGAAGTACTCCAGATGATGGAGGGCAACAGCTATGCTACGCGAGAGGAACTCGTCAGCGAAATTATTGCGAGGTTCGGTGCGGAGGAGCGCTTCTACACTTGTTCCGCGGAAGACATGACGGCTGCGCAGCTTGTAGACTTCCTCGAGGCCCGGGGCAAGTTCATGCCTTCACGGCAGGACGGATTCACCGTAGACACAACTAAGGTTTGCAACCACCATTAATACCCTGATAAGTATGATTAAGATTTATGGCATGAAGACTTGCCCTGACTGTGCCTTCGTGGAAGCGCAGGTGAAGGGCGACGATCGCTACGAGGTTATCGACATCGGCGAACACATACGCTATCTGAAGGAATTCCTGCGCCTGCGGGATGGCAGCCCGGTCTTCTCTGAGGCCAGGCAGATGGGCTATGCCGGCATTCCCTGCTTTGTGCTGGAAGACGGCACCATCACCCTGAATCCGGAAGAAGCCGGCCTGAGAGCCCGGGATTCTGAGGGTGCTTCCTGTCGCCTTGACGGTACCGGTTGCTAATCGGTGGTGGTGGCGGCATGGGCATCCGCCGATTCGTTTAACTGCCTCCATATGAGTAAAACGGGCTGTTTTTAAGCCCAAAATAAGTTATTTTGTGATGTAAAATAACTTATTTTACCGACCAAAACAACTTATTTTAGCCTGTAAAATAACTTATTTTACTGAGCTTCTAACGGCCTTTTTCCCTTTCTGCGGACATAGACGGTCTGTCTTTCAGGTGTTTTTTGTCAAGAAGGCAATCTCATTGCGTTTTTCCGCCCGTTGTTTTATCTGTAGTGAGGAGAGATTTCCCGGGCATGGATTTGTGATAGGGGAATCTCCTCGCCACGGCAGGGGCGGCTTTCATCGCTGGTTTTTCTTGTAGCTGGCTACAGCCCATAGGTCCATCACCAGGGCAATGAGGGCGAGCGCCCCTACTTCACGGGTTATGCTCTGAAAGTCTCCTCCTCTGACGAATACCGTCCGGATGCCGTCAATGAAGTAATGTATGGGGTTGATGACGGTGGTCATTTGTGCCCACTCGGGCATGGAACGCACAGGAGTGAAGAGGCCGCTCATCAGGATGAATATCATCACGAAGAACCACAGTACGAACATGGCTTGCTGCATGGTGTCGTTATAGTTGGAGATGACAAGGCCGAATCCGCTGATGACGAGGGCCAGCAGCAGGGCCAGCAGGTAGATCAGGACCAAGCTCCCGGCACTCGTGATGCCGTAGATGAGCCATGAAAGCAAGAAACAGATGGTCATCACGACGACTGCGATGAGCCAGTAGGGGATGAGCTTGGCGAGGATAAAAGCCACCTTGCTCACGGGTGTTACATTGATGGCTTCGATGGTTCCCGCCTCTTTTTCTCCTACGATGTTGAGGGTCGGAAGTGCCCCGCAGATGAGCATGACGAGGATGGCCATGAGAGCGGGTATCATGAAAAGCTTGTAGTCCAAGTGCTTGTTATAGAGATAGAGCACGCTCACGGCATCTTCCGCCTTGTCGAGCGCAGGCAGGTCAAGGTGCTGCGACACGATTTGCGACATGTATCTGCCGCCCATCATGCCCTTGGTGCCGTTCACGGCATTGGCTGCAATGAGAATCTGCGCCTTGTGTCCGTTCTGCCTGTCGCGGCTGAAGCCCGCGGGAATCTCCACGATGAGGTCGGCTTCCGACCGCTCCACATCCTCCAGGGCGGCCTGGTAGTCAGGCTTCTGGCCGTGGAAGATGAAGTAGCGGCTGGCTTCGATGCGATGTACCAATTGCTGTGAGAAGGGCGAACGGTCATTGTCCACCACATCCACGACGATGTTTTTCACCTCCATGTCCATCACCCACGGCATCACGCACATGATGACGACGGGAAACACGACGATGAACTTCGGCAGGAACGGATTGCGCCGAATCTGCAGGAACTCCTTCCAGATGAGATATTTGAGGGTCGACATAGTTACTCGAGTCTTGTGTTAAACTTCTTGAGAGCCACGAGCAGGAAGAAGAGAGTCATCCCTGCGAGCACGAGGACCTCTTGTGTTGCGTTCCCCACGGATACTCCCATAATCATCAGCTTACGCATCGCGCTGATGTAGTAGCGAGGTGGTATCACGGCGGAGATCCATTGCAGAACCGCCGGCATGCTCTCTATGGGAAACATCATACCGCTGAGCAGGATGCTCGGCATCAGCAAAATCATGGCCGAGACGATGAGAGCCACGAGCTGGGTCTTGGCTATCGTGCTGATGAGCAGTCCCAGCGAGAGAGCCAGCAGGATGTAGAGTGAAGAGACGAGAATGATGGCCGTGAGGCTTCCTGCCAATGGAACCCCAAGCACGAAGCGCGACATGAGCAGGATGCAGATAAGCACGGTGAAGGCCAAAGCCAGATAGGGCACGGCCTTCGCGATGATGATCATGAGCGGTCTTACGGGCGACACGAGCAGTACCTCCATCGTTCCGCGCTCCTTCTCCTTGACGATGCTGATGCTCGTCATCATGGCGCAGATGAGCATCAGCAGCACCCCCATGATGCCGGGCACGAAGTTATAGCTGCTCTTCATCCGCGGATTATAGAGCAGTCGCATGGATATCGGGCTGCTGGAGGAGGCGTTTTGCAGAACGAGCGAGGCATAGTTGGCATACTGCTGGGCCATGTTGGGGTCGGCTCCGTCGGTAATCAGTTGTATTCCGCCCTGCCGGCTGTCGAAGTCGGGGCTGAAGACGATGGCCATATCTGCCTTCTGCCCTCGGATGAGCTGCTCCGCCTCGGCGGGCGTATGGACATGGTCGGCCAGGCTGAAGTATTCCGACTGGTCAAGCTCCACCATCTTCTGCTGGGTCAGGGGGCTCATCCTTGAGGTAACGACGACGGTTCGCACATTGCGCACATCCGTGCTGATGGCAAAGCCGAAGAGCAGCATCTGCACGATGGGCATGGCAAAGAGGATGAGCATCGTGCGCTTGTCGCGCGTGATATGGCGGCCTTCCTTGATGACGAATGCGATAAACTCTTTCATGACTTAGTCTGATTTGCGGGTTGCCTGTCGGGCTAAATAGGTGAAGACGGCCTCCATGTCGGGCAGGGCGAACTGCTGCTTAAGTTCCTCGGGACTTCCCATGGCACTGATTTTCCCATCCACCATGATGGAGATTCGGTCGCAGTATTCCGCCTCGTCCATGTAGTGGGTGGTAACAAATACCGTGATGCCCCGTGCGGCAGCATCATAGATGAGTTGCCAGAACTGTTTGCGGGTGGCGGGATCCACGCCTCCCGTGGGTTCGTCGAGGAATACGATGCCGGGCTCGTGGAAGATGCTTACCGAGAAAGCGAGCTTCTGCTTCCATCCCAGCGGCAGCTTCCTGACGATGCTGTCGCGCTGTCCCTCCATGCCTAAGTAGGCCAGCATCGAGTCGGTCTTCGCCTTGATTTCCTGTTCGTCCATGCCGTAGATGCCCCCGAAGAGGCGTATGTTCTCCGCCACGGTCAGGTCTTCGTAGAGCGAGAACTTCTGACTCATGTAGCCGATGTGCTTCTTTATCTGTTCATATTCTCTCGAGATGTCGAACCCCATGACGCTGCCCCTGCCGCTGGTGGGCTGGTTCAGTCCCGTGAGCATGTGCATGGCGGTGGTCTTCCCGGCCCCGTTTGCCCCGAGGAAGCCGAATATCTCACCTCTTCTGACCGTGAAGGATATGTCGTCTACGGCGCGGAAGGAGCCGAAGGCCTTGACAAGGTGCGACACTTCTATCACATTCTGTGGTGCGGAAGGCTCCTCCGGGCCTGTCGGGGCTTTGCTCGGAGGAGCGGGATTGAATACTCCCTTGAACCGGGTGATGAGTTCGTCGGGCGTACCGATACCCTTCACGGAGCTTTGGTTCTTCGCTTCCTCGTCGGGAGAAGAAAGGTAGGCCACGCGCTCGCACATCCTCACTTCGTTCAGATAAGGCGTTGCGGCCACGATGGTGATGCCTTTCTCTTTCAGATTGATGAGCATTTCCCACAGCTCCCTGCGACTGACGGGGTCGACGCCGGTAGTAGGCTCGTCGAGGAAAAGCACTCTCGGCTGATGGACGAGGGCGCACGAAAGGGCGAGTTTTTGCTTCATCCCGCCTGACAGCGCGCCAGCCTTACGATTGCGGAAAGGCTCTATCTGTGAGTAGATGGGCTTGATGAGGTCGTAGCCTTCGTCGATGGTCGTGCCGAACAGGGTGGCGAAGAATTCGAGGTTTTCCTGTACGGAGAGGTCTTGATAGAGCGAGAACTTGCCGGGCATATACCCCAACCGGCTGCGTATCTGCGTCATCTGGCGCACGACATCGAACCCGTCTACCGTGGCCGTGCCGGCATCCGGCAGGAGGAGCGTGGCCAGAATACGGAAAAGCGTGGTCTTCCCGGCTCCGTCGGGTCCTATGAGTCCGAAGAGTTCCCCGGGCTTTACGGAGAGCGAGACATCCCTCAGAGCCTGTCTGCTTCCATAGTTTTTCGACAGGTGGCTTATCTCGATGGCCGGCTGCATGCTTGCGCCTTCTTCTTTCATCTTTATTCTTTATTCTGCCGTCCGTACTTCCACCGACCCGTACATGCCGATTTTGATGTAACCGTCGTTCTTTACGGCCACCTTCATGGCATATACCAGATCGGCCCGCTCGTCGTCGGTAAGGATGGTTTTGGGCGTAAACTCACTCTTCGAGGATATCCATGTTACCGTGCCCCGATACTCCTTGCGGTCGCCGTTGCCGTAATCGGCGAAGACCTTTGCCGTCTGTCCGATGCGGACTTGCTTCAGTTGCGCCGTCGTGATGTAGGCGCGGAGATACATGTGGTCGATGTCCGCGACCTTGAAGAGCGGCTTTCCTGTGGTGGCAAACTCCCCCGCTTCGGCGTATTTCTCAAGCACGATGCCCGTGATGGGCGCATGGATGTGGCACTTCAGGAGCTGGTCGGCTATCTGGAGCCTTTCCACATCGGCCGTTCCCATCTGTGCATTGAGGCTCTTCGTGGAAGTGTTGAGAGCCGAGGTCTGCGCCTCGAGCTGGCGTTGGAGCACTTGCAGCTGGCTCCGTGCGTCGTCGAGGAGCTTGCGGTTGGCAGCTCCCTCCTTGACGAGCTGCGCATAGCGGTTTACATCCTCACGGGCTTTCTTGATCTGCTGGGTGGTGGCGGCCACTTGTTTGTGCGCCTCCGGCTTCTGGCTCTCGTAGACGATCTTCGTCGCTCCTACCTGCCGTGCCCTCAGATAGAGTTGCACCGTGTCGATGAGTCCCACCTGGGTTCCGGCCTCAACCTTGTCTCCCTCGGTGATGTCGAGTCGCAGCAGCTTGCCCGTTTGCTCAGCTGAGACGGTGATTTCCGTGGCTTCGAAAGTTCCGGAGGCAAAGTTACCTTTCTCCTCGTTGTCGCAAGCGACAGGAATAATCGCCGCAAATATCATTACGATGGCATTCTTTAATATCTTCATGTGTCTATGATTTTTATGTAGGATAGTTCTATTCAGTTTCCCTTGAGGGTATTCAGGGCATACAGTTCCTTGAGGAGCTCAATCTCGTGGAGCGCCTTCTGCTGGCGTGCCAGGGCGACGGCATTGATGTCGCGGAGCATTTCGTTGACGCTTTCCGTGCCCAGCCTCACCTTGCTCTCGCTTTTGGCGCGGATGCTCTCTCGCAGGTTTACAATCTCTTCATCTTGTTTGATCTGTTTCCGTAGGATATTGATATTACTGCTGCCGTTCTCTTCCAGCAGGGAGTTGTTGAAGAGGAAGGTTTCCCGCTGTGCGTCTATCTGTCGGCGTTGGGTCTCCAGCAGTCGGAGGTCGTTCCGCCGCGAGTAGAGTGCGCCGATGTTCCAGCTCAGCGTGAAGCCGCCTGCGAGCATGCCGTTCCTCATCATATCGGTTACCTTGGTGTGATAAGTGCCCATCCCGAAGGCTTTCAGGGTAGGGTGGAGCCGTGTGTCCAACTGCCGTCGCCGTGCGTCTATCATTCGGTTTTGGGCTGCGTAGTATTGCAGTTCCGGGCGTGTGTTCTCCCGTTGGCTATCCTTGACAGGAGGAACGGCGAGCCGGGTTTCTTCCCCGAGGGATTGCCTGATGAAGATGCCGAGCATGTGCAGATAGGCCGTCCTGGAGGCCTGTTGGGCATCATAGGCCTGTTGGGCCTTCACTTCTTCCACCCTTACGGCATCGAGGTCGCTTTGGTTTGCCACTCCTCCCCGCATCATGCTCTCCACGCCCTTGCGGGCAATGCCGAGGTCGTTTTGCAGCAACTGGGTCTGCCTAAGCCGCTCGTCGAGCATGAGTATGCCGAAGTAGAGCTGCTCGATGCGCTGGTTGAGCTCATAGAGCGACACCTTGAGCTGCTGGGTTTGCACATCTGCCTGTGCGCTTGCCACCTCTTTCTGCGCCTTGACCTGTCCGCCGTCGTACAGGTTCTGGTTGACGACGACCGAGCCGGCAGCCATCCAGTTCTCTGTCTCGAGCCCCATCTGCCGCATGGGGGGACTTGTCTTGAGCACATCGGTGAAGGTCGCGGCCGCGGCCGAAACGCTGACTTGCGGCAGCCAGGCTTTCTGTGCGTTCTTCAGAGTATAGTCGCGCGACAGCTTTATGAGGTCATATTGCCTCACGGCGGGATAGTTGTCGTGGGCCTTCTGTTTGCATTCCTCGAGCGTAATCGACTGTGCCTGTGCCATCAGAGGCAGCATGTATAGGATGACATAGATGATTTTCCTCATAGTTCCGGTGTTAATTCTTTGTCGTAAGTCTGGCTGCAAAGATACGCTCCAATTTCTTATATGCCGTTATCTGCAAGTAGAAGAAAAAGCTCTTTTCGTACACAATATGTCGAAAAAGAATACGATATGATGTTTTTTTATTATCTTTGCGTCATATCAAGGTTGGAATATGCAGGCAAGAAAACCAGAAAAGCTCACCTTTGAGCGTATGACTGAATTGTTCAATGACGACTCCGCTCGTCAGTCCGACAAAGTGTTGTTAGGCAAGGAGATGTCCATTATCTTCGATGTCAGCGCGGGCGTGCAGCGTGTGGTGCAGTCGGGCTTGTTGCTGCAGATGCCGGACTATCGCTGTGGATTCATCCGTCGGGGCTGGGTACGGGCGAAGATAAACCTCGTGGAATATACCATCGGTGCCGGTACCATGGCTTTCCTGACGCCCGGGAGCATCGCGGAGCCTCTGGAGTGTAGCGCCGACTTTATGCTGGAGGGCATGGCCGTGTCGGCCGAGTTGGTGCATCTGGCACTCAACAACCATCTGCCGAGAATCTTCAATGGACACAAGACCGATGGGCGGGTGCGGGTGTCGGAGGAGACCTGCGGCATAGGCGACCGCATGTTACATCTGCTTTTCGATGTCTCTCACAAGACCCGCTACGACAATCAGGTTGTCTTGAACCTCATCGCGGCCTATCTGAACTTTTTCGACCAGCAGTTTGCCGAAGGCATGGAAATGCCGGTAGGCCATAATGTCAGCGAGCGATTCCTCTTCGAGCGTTTTCTCTCCCTCGTCAACAACCATAGCCGCAAAGAGCACCACCTCGGCTTCTATGCCGGCAAGATGTGCATCACGGTGCGCTATCTGAGCACGATGATTCGCAAGGCGAGCGGCGTTACGGCCAAGGAATGGATAGACCGATCGCTCGTTACGCAGGCCAAGGTGATGCTTAGCTACAGCAACAAGAATGTGATGGAGATAGCCGACGAGTTGAACTTCCCGAATGCCAGCTTCTTCTGCAAGTATTTCAAGCGACTGGCCGGATGCACGCCGCAGCAGTACAGGGCGGCAAGGTAATCTCCTCGGGCGTGTCTCGATTTTTCCCATAGGTGGTAAATGCAGTTTGCCGATGTGGCTCGGGGGATGATTACCAGCCATTGGTAACAGTATTACCAGCAAGTGGTAATCTCATTACCAACGGCTGGTAACGGCGTTACCACTTGCTGGTAATTCCATGGTAAGCAGCTTTGAGGGCGGCGGATTCACATTTCCCTGGTTTTTCTTGGCGGTTTGAATCTAAATTCTTAATTTTGTATGCGCCTCCCCGGGGGCATATTCCTGCCGTGTGCGAGCGGGGAGTCGGAATCGGAAGAATACCATGAGAGCCTACGCTAAATGAAGAAAAGCCTATGAACCAGAAAAGAATCAACCTGCTTCTTGCCCTTGCCGGCGTCATCGTTGTCGTGATGCTGGGCTTCTATCTGTATGCCACGCAGAAATACGGGCTGGCTTTTCGCGAGCAGCAACAGCTCTATCTGGACACCGCAGCCTATCGGACAGGCGTGCTGGAAGAGGCCGGAGGCCTTGCTACTCTGCTGTCGCGCTATCTGGTGGACGGCTTCTGGCGGCTGTGGGCGGGAGCTGTCTGTACGGCCGTCGTGTGCGGTCTGTCGTCGTTCTTCACATGGTTGGTCATCTGGAAGATAGGCGGTGGGTGGCATTTGTTCCCCCTCTGCTTTCTCCCTTCCCTGTTCCTTGTCATCTCCCTGCTCGACAATGCGTTCCTCTATCAGGGGCTTACGGCCTTCTTGCTGGCCGTTATGGCTCTGTATGCCTACACCTTCTGCTCTGGCAGGGGAGTGTGGGGGCGAATCGCGATAGGTGCCTTGCTGGTGATCGTCCTGTTCTGCACGGCAGGTTCCGTGGCGCTGCCCTTTGCGGTGAGTGCCGTGCTCTATGATGCTTTCAAGAGGCGCAGGCGGGTGGCATGGTCGCTCGTGCTTGTCGCCGTGGCCCTGCTTACTGCGTTCGTAGCGGTCAAGGCGGGATATGTAGCTACCTACAGGCATGCCCTCACCCCGCTTTTCTATGTCTATGCTGTCGACGAGACCCTTCCGTTTGTCCACTGGCTGGCCTGGATTCTGCTGCCCGTGGTGCTTGCGGCGGCCTTTTTCCTGTCCGGTCTTTCTGGCGGACACAGGGCGGCGAAGGCCGCATCGGCATTACTGACAGCCTTGGCCGTGGTGTCTGCCTTTGTGTGGAGTTACCGCTGGAAGCAGCATCCTGCGGCTGAACATTTCATGGAATTGAACTATCATTTGCAGCATGGCCAGTGGGCGTCGATTGTCTCCGCCTGTCAGGGCGGTCCCTCCAATGCCCACGAGGCCAACTTCCTGAACCTGGCCTTAGCCCATGAAAGCAAGCTGTGCGAGCGTCTTTTCGATTATCAGCAGGTAGGGCCGGAGTATCTGTTGGCAAACGGCAACAGTCAGGACTTGGGCCAGCTCACGCTGAATGCGCATGTGCTCTATGCGATGGGGAATATTGCCGCCGCACAGAGCGAGGCTTTCAACGCGTTGTTCTCGCTGAGTGGATATAATCCCACGATGCTGAAGATGCTGGCCGACTGCGAGCTGATTCGCGGCGACTACAAGCTGGCCGACAAATATCTGACCCTGCTCGGGCAGAACGGGCATTACCGCGACTGGGCCGTCGGGCGGCGACGCTTCCTGAAAAACGACAAGCTCGTGGAACAGGACAGCGTCCTCGGCCGTGGCAGGAAAGACCTTCCTCGGGAGGAGGCATTCGTCCTTTTCACCAATCCTATGGACGATATGTACAAGATTGTGGAAACAAATCCTGCCGACGGAATGGTCATGGACTATGCCCTGGCCTATCTCTTGCTCTGCAAGGACATAGAGCATGTGCGCCAGTTCATCGACAAATACTATGGCACGCCCGGCCTCCGGAGGCTTCCGAAGGCGGCGCAGGAGGCACTGCTGTTCTATTCCGACTACTTCAACTCCATGGACGAGGGCTATGCCTCGGAGCTCGGACTGACACCGGAGCAGTTTGCCCGTAACCGGAGCGTCGACCAGCAGTATTGCCGGGAGCACGGAGTGGAAGAGGAAACATTCAGTCGCTTCGCCGTTTTCCGTAGTGCATACGGCCGTGCGCAGCAGAATCCTTCCGCGGAGTTGTACGACTACCGCGACACTTTCTGGTATTATATACTGTTCATCCAGACAAAACAAGTAGCGCCTTATGCGAAAGATAATATCTATTAGCCTCATTGCGATGCTCCTCCTGGCAGCCTGCCAGCAGGAGCGGATTACGCTGACGGGGCATTTGGATGCCCTGCCGTCGGTGTATCCCGACTATCGGAATGTTACCGTTCCGTGTAACATCGCCCCCCTGAATTTCTCTTATCTGGGCGGCGGAGAGTGCTGCCTGCTTGTCGAGGGCAGGTCGGGAACGGTGCAGATAAAGGGCGACGGCGGTCTGTTCGACCTCTCCTCCGCCTGGGCGGAACTGATGGAAGCCAACAAGGGGGGCAGCCTGAAGCTCACGGTGGCTGTTGAAAAGAACGGCGAATGGGCGGGTTACAGGGCGTTTCAGATTCATGTCTCGCCCGACAGCATCGATCCCTATCTGTCTTATCGGCTGATTCCTCCCGGCTACAGAGGCTGGGATCAGATGGGCATTTACCAGCGCGACTTGGAAAGCTATGAGCAGACGGCCATCTACGAGAACACGCTTACCAATCGCAACTGCGTGAATTGCCATTCCTATTGTCAGGGAAACCCCGACCGGATGCTGTTTCATTCCCGCGCCGTTTTTGCCGGTACGGTGATGTTGCGGGGAGGAGAACTGGAAAAACTGAACACCAAGACCGATTCCACCCTTAGTGCCTTGGTCTATCCCTACTGGCATCCGTCAGGGCGGTATGTGGCCTTTTCCGTGAACAAGACCTATCAGGATTTCTTCAATCACCATGCCAACCGCATCGAGGTTTACGACGCCGCGTCGGATGTGGTGGTGTATAATGTGGCGACAAAGCAGATTGCCTACTCCCCTCTGACGAAGTCGGAGAAGGCCTTTGAGACCTTCCCCACCTTCTCACCCGACGGTAAGAGCCTGTATTTCTGTACGGCAGAGGCCGTCGACTCGATGCCGCAGAAATATAGGAAGGTGAAATACAGCCTCTGCCGCATTGACTTCCATCCCGCCGACATGTCGTTCGGAAACCGGGTGGACACGCTCTACAATGCCGTCAGGAATGGCAGGAGCGTCTGTCTGCCACGCGTTTCTCCCGACGGCAGGATGCTTGTCTTCACCCTTCAGGAGTTCGGCAACTTCGCCATCTGGCACAAGGATGCCGACCTGTATGCCGTCAACCTGCGGACAAGAGACTGCTATCCGCTGAGCGAGGCCAACTCTAAAGATGTGGACAGTTACCACTCCTGGAGTCGCAACAGCCGCTGGCTGGTGTTCAGTTCGCGGCGCGGAGACGGACTCTATACCCGTCCCTACATTGCTTACATCGGCAAGGACGGCAAGGCCCGCAAGCCTTTCCTCCTTCCGCAGCAGAATCCCCTGAAGTATTACAAGGCCCTGATGTTCTCCTATAATATTCCGGAGTTGATGGTGAAGAAGGCCACGGTGAGCAAGGCGGCCATTGCCGACCTGCTACGGAACGGCAAGGGCGCTGATGTAAGCGTGAAGAAATAGTTTCTGAAGAAAGCGTATGGCTTTCAGGCTGGCGGTTCTACCGATAGGACTTGCGGTCGAGCTTACCGTTGAAGGTTCGCCTGACGGAGGCCACTTGTTCATAGTAGACGGGCACCTTATAGGCTTCCAGTCGGCTGGCAATGTGTTTTGCCACGGTCGTCTTGTCAAATTTACAGCCCTCTTTCATCACCACGAGGAGCTTGAGCACCGTGCCGAGCACGGGATGCGGGGCGGCGATGCAGATGCAGTCGGCGATGCCGGCCAGGGCAGAAGCGGCATCCTCCACCTCCGAGGGGGCTACTTTGTAGCCGGCGGTATTGATGACATCGTCCTCCCGGCCCAGCAGGCGGAGCATGCCCTCGCCGTCAATCTCACCGCAGTCGGCCGTGTAGAGCACCCCGTTGCGCAGCACCTGCCGGGTGAGTTCGTCGTTGCCTGCATACCCGATCATCAGCGTCTTCCCCTCACAGGCTATCCTCCCTTGCCGGGTGATATGGAAGCTGGAGTGCTTCATGGGGTGTCCGAGGCATTTCTCGAGGCACCGGCCGTCGTTGAAATCATAGGTGGCGATGATACCCGTCTCGGTCGACGCATAGGTGTTATAGAGCCGTGTGCGGGGCAGGAGGCGGCAGAGCTGCCGCATATCGCTATGCGCCATGGGAGCCGCCCCCGTCTCGATGAAGTCTATCTTGTCGGCATAATGCGCAAGCCGCTGCCCGCCGAAGGCGAGCAGGATGCGGATGCTGGCGGGCACGAGGAAGGTAGCGAGCCGGCCTTCCGGATAGTCGAGGGCATGGAAGAAGGCGTTCAGGTCTTTCATTCCCTTGAGAATCAGGAGCGTGGCTCCCTGCATAATAACGGGGTAGAGCTTGGAAAGACTGCCGATGTGGTTCATCGGACCGCAGACCACGAACACCGTCTCATGGCAGAATCCTTGTGCCTCGATGAGGTTTTCACCGTCGGCCACGAGCGTGGAATGACTGATCATGACGCCCTTTGACCTGCCCGTGGTGCCCGTGGTATAGAGCACATCGGCCACTTCCGACGGAAAATCCACCGCCGCCAGTTCAGCTTCCACCGTCCGCATGGTGGCTTCGGGCGTGCCGGATTCCATCGGGACGGCAATGACACCGGCTCTGTGGAGGGCAAGATAGGTGATCAGGAAATCGGATGACTGCGTGTTCCGGAACACTACCGCGCGGCCTTTGCGGTCGCTGAACTGCGCGGCCTTCCGCACGACCGACTCATAGAGGCGGGCATAGCTCAGGCTCTGCCCGTCGGGGTCTATCATTGCTGTCTTCTCGGGATAAAGCCGGGCGTTGCGCTCCAGATAGTCTTCGAGGGTGGTCATGGCTGTTTTCCGGCGAGCTTCTTGTCTACGAGGGCGGCCAGACTGTCGATAGAACGGAGGTTCTTAGGCGTCGCGTCCTGTGATTCAAGTTCGATGCCATACTCATTGGAGAGCATCATCAGAATGGTGGTAACTCCCAGCGAGTCGAGCTCGCTGAAGAGGAAATCGGAGTCCAGGTTTACGAGCGGCAGGGCCTCGGCAAGCAGTTCGCGTATTCTTTCTTTCTTGTCCATAGTTCTCAAGATGGTTGCATGCAAAGATAATGGTTTTTCCTTAACCTGCCAATGGTTTCCCTCAGTTTTTGTTTCAACGGCTGAAACAAGCTGTTTCAACCGTTGAAACTCCGTGTTTCAGCCATTGAAACAAGGCGGAAAGTTCGTTTACACCGATGTCGGGGATTGTTTCTTACAGGTTTCCTAAATACACTTTCCGGATGCCTTCGCTGTATGCGATGTCGCGGGCATCGAACAGCGTCTTCCGGGGGGTCGGCCGAGAGTTGCGCATGTTGTACTGCGGAAAGAAGCGACTGAAGTGGAGCGGACAGTCTCCGAGGCCGTTCTCGACGAGCCACCGGCACATGCTGCGCACCAGTTCCCCGCCATCGTTGACTCCGGGAATCAGCAGATTGGTAATCTCGAGATGGACTCCTGCCTCATGAAGGTTAAGCAGCGTGTCGAGAACGGGTTGCAGCCGGGCTCCGCATACCTTTCGGTAGATGTCGTCGGAGAAGGCTTTCAGGTCTATGTTTGCCGCGTCGATGTAGGGCATGAGCTCGCTCAGGGGGTCGTGATTGATGAATCCCGCCGAGACGAGGATGTTCCATAAGCCCTTTTCATGGGCGAGCCGGGCGGTGTCGTAGGTGTACTCATACCATGTAAGCGGCTCGGTATAGGTGTAGGCAATGCCGGGAATATGGTGTTTGAGGGCAAGGTCAACTGCCCGTTCAGGCATCAGCTCGTAGCACTCCACCTCGTCGGGCCGGGCTTGCGAGATGTCGTGGTTCTGGCAGTTCAGGCACCGGAGGTTGCACCCCGCGCAGGCCAGCGAGAGGCATTTCGTGCCCGGATGGAATTCGGCGAGGGGCTTCTTCTCCACCGGGTCGACGGCTACGGCGCACGGGCGGGCGTACACCTCCGAGACGAGCGTTCCCCTGAGGTTGCGACGGCTGCCGCACCGTCCCCGCTGCCCTTCGGCCAGCGTGCAGCCGTGAGGACAGAGCATGCAACGCAAGCGATTGCCGTCGAGCCTGTGGTAGTAAAGACATTCCTTCATATTCAGAACACGATAGCCTCATAGACATAGAGCTCCGCCGTCTTCCAGCCGTCCCAGCCCAGTCCGGCCTTGTCGTGGCTGCAATGGCTCACGAACTCCTCCTTCGTCCAGTTCACTTCCTCGGCCACCTGCGGGAGATAGGTTCCCGAGTGGTAGCCTTTACGGATGTAGATGCCATGCCTGCCCAGAATGAACTCGCTCAGGTCGTGGATGCGTCGCATGGGGGTGAGCACAGAGATTTCTATATCCAGTTCCGGGAGTTCCTGCCGGCTTACTTTCGGGAACCTCGGATCTTCGAAGGCGGCGGCCTTAGCCATCTTTTCAACGATTTCAAAGAGAGGGTAGTCCTCGCCGAAATGCCCGATGCAGCCACGCAGCAGGCCGTGTTTGTGAAGCGAGACGAAGGCTCCGCACCGTTGCCGGAGCGTCTGGCTCAGGCCGTGGGGCTGGTATCGCTTGCCTGTGAAGGTTGCGAGGATGCTCTCGCGGGCTATCTTCTTGAGCTCGGCTTTATCTTCATCCGTGAGCCGGAAACCCGCCTCTCGGCTGAAGGCGAAGGAATGGTAGCCCACCACTCTGTGTCTTCCGCCGTACGGGGAGTCGCCTGAGTTGCGGTATTCCAGATGCCGGATGCGTATGGCGTCGTCGCCCTCGGTCATCATCAGGAGTGTAGCGATGGCGGCTTCGCCGCAGGCACTGGTGGCCAGGGAATCGATGCCCAGCCGCTCGTTGGCCGCAAGCTGGCCGATGAAATCTTGTGTCCTGCCCGTGAGGATGGCGTCGGCGGTGAGTGCGTCTACTCTCTTTGCGTCCTGATACGACGGGTAGTGGGAGAAGTCGCTGCTGACGACGAAGAGGTTTCTGGCATTCAGATAGGGTTTCAGCGCCTTGGCTATCTGCCGCAGCCGCTCGTGGCTCTGGGTGGCGACGACAATCGGCACAATCGGCGGCACTCGCTTCAGCCGATACTGGAGGAAGGGCAGTTGCACCTCCAAGCTGTGCTCTTGCCGGTGAGCCCGCTCGTCGAAGCAGAAGGCCTCGCAGCCCTCTATGAGACGGGCGCATAGCGCCGTGTCCACCTTCAGGTTTCCTAAAGGCGTGGCATAATAGTCATAGCCGCCTGCCACGGAGGCTTTGTCGAGGTAGACATGGTGGCTCGGGCCCAGTAGGAAGATGTGTTCATAGTCGGCATCGGGGGCTATCCGCGCGAAAGCCGATGCCGCTACGCCCGCTGAAAAAACATAGCCTGCATGGGGCACGATGACGGCCTGTATCGTGCGAGAGCCTTTCACGGCCGCATACTTACCGAAGTAAGTCTGCAAATCCTTGTGGAGTTGTGCGGCATTCGCTTCATAGAACTGTCCTGCAACAGCAGGTTTCCGAATTCTTGCATCCATATTTCCAACCGTTAGAATGAGCAGCAGGGCGAGCACGGAAAGTCTCGCCTGCCGGCACTCGATTACTTTTTCCATCGTTACGAACCTCTTCATTGCATGAGATGAATAACCAAGGCAAAGATAGAAAAAAATCTGAAACGCAGCAATAGTTTGCGGAAAGGTTTGCCAGGGAAAGTTCTGAAAGTTACAATCCCCCATCGCCACCAAGGTTTTAGGCGGTATGCCGGACGCGTCGGGAGCTACCTTTTTCCTATACGGAGGGATGTCAGTTCCCTTTAGGGGGCTATTTCACAACCTTGTCTTCCAGCTTCCATCCCATGATGTTCGATATCTGAGGGATGAGCTTCATGGCTATCTTCTGTTGTCCCTGCGTATTCGGATGCCAGTCGGCACCGAGATCGGCGGGATTGTTGATGACCTTCAGCATCGGTTCGGCCATGTAGACATGCTTGTCGGGCTCCATTCTGCGGGCTAAATCCTTGAAGGCTGTCTGTAGATAGGCACCTGCCGAATAGGGCAGGATGCACAGAATGGGGATGTCGCCGTAGGCCTTTCGGAGGTTACGGATGAACTTCTGGTAGTTTCCGCAATACTGGTCTACGGTGGGGGTGTTGTTTCTTGAGAAGTCGTTGGTGCCCAGCTGGATGCATACGAGTTGCGGCCTGTAGGCTCGAAAATCGTAGCTGAGGGTGTCGAAGTCGTCGAAGATGTGCCCTTGCCGGTCGAGCATGGTGTACTCGGAGGTCTGTTTCTTGTCGCCGTAATTGCGTACCATGCCCATTCCGGAGTGGGCAATGGCGGCGTAGTCGGTATCGAAATACCGGGCTATCAGGCAGGCATAGGAGTGGTTGAAGTCCTCGGTCTCGTAGGTAAAGTGTATCTTCGGTCCCGCAGCCTCGGTTCCATAGCCGCAGGTATAGCTGTCGCCGTAGAACTCGATGAAGCGTTTCCGGGGAGCTACCTTCTGCAGCTTGCCGCCCCTGGCGAGGTAGAAGCCGTGGACGGTGGTGCATCCGCCGCTGCCTTCGGTTACCCTTTGCAGGCACAGGCGGTGGGGCTGGGCGGTCAGGTTTTCAGCCAACACGACGCGGTGGGGCTTCTGTCCCTCGACGGTGATGCGGCGAATCAGCTGTCCGTCGATATAGAGGTTATGATAGGTTTTCTTCGTATCGCTCACCTCGATGGCAATGCTGCCTCCCGTGAAGTCGGTCTGGAGATAGGTGCCCGTCCAGTCGTATCTCACGCTTCCGTCGCTCAGAGCGAGTGTCCGGCCTGTATAGGATATGCCTTGCTGCAGCCGTTTGGTGTAGTCAATCTGGGCTGAGGCCGCCTGGAGGATTGCCATGAACGCAATCAGGAATATAAGTTTTCTTTTCATATTGTTGTTTTTTGGTTTTTAGATGCTGGTGCAAAAGTAGTGTTTTTTCGTGAGATATTCAAACCTGAGGCAGGTTTTCATGAAAATAAAAACGCGGAGGAGTCATGACTTGAACCGCATGTGAAATCAGGTGAAGCCGACTCTTGCATGCCGAACCTGTAAATTTAGTAAAATCTTTACATGCGATTACAAAATAAATTCCTATATTTGCGAAAAAAGGATGGAGGACACGAATTATGATGAATGTACTGAAAGACACCTTGCACGACGAGGACTATTCCTTGGTGGTGCTGCATGAAGGGAACATTTCGACCTTTAAGGGACGCGGCGTCCGTACCTTATATAATATATTAGACGATGAGCCGGAGTTGCTGCACGGTGCCAAACTTGCCGACAAGGCTGTCGGAAGGACGGCTGCCAAGGCAATGGTGGAAGGCGGAGTTGTAGAGGTCTATGCCGACCTGATCAGCGACCAGGCCTACGATGTGCTCCACGATGCCGGCGTCAAGGTTACCTATAAGAAACGGGTAGACCATCCCACTTTTCTCCGTATGTGGGAAAAGATGGGAGAAGTGGTCTGAAAACAAGAAAGAGAAATCAGACGGGCATATGCCTTGAGGCTGATTTCTCTTTCTTGTTCTATGCTCCTGTCTGCCTGATGCCCATGCGAGCCTCGACGACATTAACCACATAGTCGCCGAGTTTCTCACACTCTTGCACGATATCCATGTACATGGTACCCACGCCATAGGTATAGAGATGGTTGTTCACATCATCGATATTCTGGGTTCGGAGTTGGTTGCGATAGTTGTTGATTTCGTTCTCTATATTGAACGAGCGGTTCGGATCGTAGCTGGCGTGGTGGCCTTGCAGAATCAGGTTCATTTGCGTTAGTGCCTCGTCCGTGAGTTCCATCATCTGGTGCAAGTGCTCGTATTGCGGCTCGACGAAGTCCTCTTTCTCGTTCATCTTACGGTTGAGGGTGCGCGCGATGTTGTAGCAGCTGTCGCCGATAGACTCTATCTCACTGATCTCACGCAGCATGGCATGAATCTTGCCCTTGGTCTCGTCGCTCAGGTGAGCATTGGATACCTGGTCAAGATACTTGGCAATCTCTATCTCCATGTTATCGGAGATGGTCTCATACTTCTCTATTCTCGTGAAGAGCTTCACGAAATCTTCAGCTTTCTTTTCGTTCAACAACTCACGAACCATGCCAAACATGCGCTGGATGCGCTCCGAGAAGCTCTGGATTTCCTTCTGAGCCTCGTAAACGCTAAGCTCCGGTGTCTTCATGAGGCCACTCTGAATGAAGCGCAGACGGAACTCTTCCTCGTCCTGATTTGCCTTTGGCTTGATGAGCCAGCATACCAGTTTCTCCATCTGGGGGATAAACCAGATGAGAAGGGAGGTATTGCAAACATTGAAGCAAGTGTGGAAAGCGGCCAGCACGATAGGCAGTTTGAGGGTGATATCGGTGGCAGAGAGGCCCGCCGTATTCTCCGGATCATACCCCACGAGGCTGCAGACGAAGTTGACAAAGGGATAGAACAAGCACATGACCCATATCACGCCGAAGACATTGAAGACGAGATGAGCGAGGGCGGCACGCCTTGCCTGCGTGTTGGCTCCTAACGCCGCGAGGTTTGCGGTGGCGGTAGTACCGATGTTCTCACCCATTACGAGCGCGATACCCATGTATATCGGGAGCACCCCGGTGGAGCAGAGTAGAATGGTGATGGCCATGACTGCGGCCGAGCTCTGCACGATGCAAGTGATGACAGTGCCGATGGCAAGGAAAATCAGGATGGTCCAATGGCTGTTCACATTAAATGAAGAGAAAAACTCGATGGCGCCTGAGTTATGGGCTAAATCCAGCTCTTTGCCCGCCGTACTCAGCAAGACGAGGGAGAAGAAGAGGAAGGCGATGCCGAAGAGGAAGTCGCCGATGTAGCGTCGTTTCTTGCTATAGATGAGCATGATGCCGATGAAGAAGGCCGGAAAGACCACTACCGTAAGGTCAACATTATATCCCAGCGACATGATCCAGGCCGTGAGCGTGGTGCCGATGTTGGCACCCATGATGACCGAGATGGCCTGAGCCAGGGTGAGCAGACCGGCATTGACGAAAGAGACGGTCATGACAGTGGTTGCCGACGACGACTGCACGGCGCAGGTGATAAAGGTTCCGGTAAGCATGCCGGTAAACCGGTTGGTGGTCATGGCGCCCAGAATGTGGCGCAGTTGCGAACCTGCCATTTTCTGTAGAGCCTCGCTCATTACCTTCATACCATAGATAAGCAGTGCAAGAGAGCCGAGAATCTTGCAGAAAATAAAGATGTAGTCGCCTGTTGTCATAGAATAATGTTTTCTCTTTCCGTCGGAAAGAGGGCTTCGCCCAGCATCGTCTTTCTTTCCGGATGTTTCATTTCTGTTGCAAAGATAATAAAAAAATGTTTCCGTATGACTTCTTCCATGAATTTATTTTAGAAAATGTCGGTCGTGGCAGAAAATGTTACGCTCTTTACGGGAAGGGCAGAACCTTAATTTAATTTAATTGTTATTCTTGTGTCGATAATTATTATTACCTTTACCGGCAAATCTAAAGATTACGAGACGAAACATGAGAAAACTTACAATCAGGTGTAAGAACAACAACCAGGCTGTCGAGGTCGAGATGGGCTGCCGACTCGACGAGCTGTATAAGAAACTGGGGCTCGAGATGCAGTACGGGCCCATTGCCGCCAAGGTGAACAACTCGACGGAGGGCATGCATTACTCCCTCTACCACTGCAAGGATGTAGAGTTCCTCGACATGCACAACGCTTCGGCCTCGCGGGTCTATACCCGCACGCTGTTCCTGGTATGCTGCAAGGCCATCCACGACCTCTACCCGGGTTCCAAGGTGCTGATAGACATTCCCGTCTCGAAGGGATATTATGTGAGCGTGAAGTGCTGTCAGAAGCTCACGGGAGAAGATGTAGCCCGTATCAAGGAGCGCATGCAGCAGATTATCGACGCCAAGATGCCCATCCGGCGCTTTGAAGTGCCTACTGAGGATGCCATCGAGATGTTCCGCCGCAAGGGCGACGAGGCTAAGGTGAAGCTGCTGGAGAGCAGCGGAAGGCTCTATACCGTCTACTATCAGCTCGACGATTTCGTGGACTATTTCTATGGCACGCTGCTCACGGACACTGGCGGCCTCTATCTTTTCGACCTCGAGAAGTATATCGACGGGATGCTCCTCCGCATCCCGGCTGTGGAGGATCCGTCGAGGCTGAGCCCCAAGCCGCGTCAGGACAAGATGTTCAGCATCTTCAAGGAGCACCACAACCTGCAGCATCTCCTCGGCCTCCGTACCGTGGGTGACTTCAACGAAGCCGTCGAGAACGGGCATGCCACTGAGATCATCAATGTCAGCGAGGCTCTTCAGGAGAAGCTGATTTCTCGCATCGCCGATGAAATCAAGGCGCGTCAGGGCGTTAAGCTTGTGCTGCTGGCGGGGCCGTCATCTTCGGGGAAGACCACCACCTGCAAGCGGCTTAGCATCCAGTTGCTGGCCAACGGGATAAGGCCCCTTCAGATTTCTCTCGACGACTACTTCGTGGATCGGGAGCATACGCCAAAGGACGAGAACGGAGAATACGACTACGAGAGCCTCTATGCTCTCAATATCCCGCTCATCAACGAGCAGTTCCAGGCTCTTTTCCGGGGTGAGGAGGTGATTCTTCCAAGGTATGATTTCCAGACGGGAACGAGCGAGAAAAGCGACAAGCAGTTGAAGATGGACGACAACAATGTGCTCGTGGTAGAGGGAATCCATGCCCTGAACCCGGAGCTTACGGCACAGATTCCCGAGGAACAGAAGTATAGAGTGTATGTCTCGGCGCTGACGACCATCCTCCTCGACGACCATAATTACATCCCTACGACCGACAACCGACTGCTTCGGCGCATCATCCGCGACAATAAGTATCGTGGCGTTACGGCTCAGGAGACCATCCACCGCTGGCCCTCGGTGCGGGCGGGAGAGGAGAAATGGATATTCCCCTATCAGGAAAATGCCGACGCGATGTTCAATAGTGCCATGCTCTACGAGCTTTCCGTTATCAAGCAACAGGCCGAGCCGCTGCTTGAGCAGGTGCCCGAGAACTGTGAGGAGTTCGGCGAAGCCCATCGTTTGCTCAAGTTCCTGCGTTACTTCCGGGAGATTCCGTATCGCCAGCTGCCGCCTACGAGCTTGCTGCGGGAGTTCCTTGGAGGCAGCTCCTTCAAGTATTGAGAAACCGTGCCGGCAGCCTGTCTTTTCAAGGCCGGCGGCAACCAGAAAAGTAAAAGACCGTTAAGAGCTCGCCTTTTAGCCGTTAGAAGGCGAGCTTTTAGCCGTTAGAAGGCAGGCTTTTAGCCGCCTTTTACAGGGTGGTTCGTAACTTGAAGAAAACCAATAGATTAAGAATATGAAAATTTCAGGTGATTTCGAATCCCGCTTTTTGATTAGAAAGGTGCTGGCTACGGTTGCCCTCTGCCTGTTTTCCCTCTGCTCCCAGGCTCAGGAAAAGCTAACGCCGCCCATGGGGTGGATGTCGTGGAATCTCTTCGGCGAGCACATCAACGAGCAGCTGCTGCGTGAGATGGCTGATGCCATGGTGGCGGGCGGCTACCGCGACGCGGGCTATGAATATGTGTTCATAGACGACTGCTGGCAGGGCGGACGCGACAGCCGCAACAACCTGATAGCTGATCCGGAAAAGTTCCCGAGCGGCATCAAGGCACTTGCCGACTATGTGCACGCCAGAGGCCTGAAGCTGGGCATCTACTCCGATGCCGCACAGCTCACCTGTGCCGGCCGCACGGCGAGCTACGGCTTTGAGGAGCAGGATGCACGCACCTTTGCCTCGTGGGGCATAGACTATCTGAAATACGACTATTGCAATGCTCCCTCCGACAGCGCGGAGGCGCATCGCCGCTATAAGGTCATGGGCGATGCGCTGGCCAGGAGTGGCCGGCGCATACTTCTCGGCGTGTGCGAATGGGGTCAGCTCCATCCCGAGCTGTGGGCAGCTGAGGCGGGCGGAGTAGTCTGGCGGACAACTTATGATGTGCGGGACATGTGGGCCGACAAGGCTCGTCAGGGGGGTATGGGTATCCTCGACATCGTCAATGTTACCGCTCCCCTGTATTCTTACGCCCGTCCAGGGCATTGGAACGACATGGACATGCTTGTCGTGGGCCTGGAGGGCAAGGGCGGTCCATCGAGCGACTTGGGAGGAAAAGGATGCAGCTATACCGAGTATCAGTCGCAGATGAGCCTCTGGTGCATGGAGGCGTCGCCGCTGGCTATGACCCACGACTTGCGTAGCGAGAACGAAGAGACGCGCCGCATCCTGCTGAACAAAGAAATCATTGCCATCGATCAGGATGTCCTCGGCAAGGCCGCGGAGCGCAAGGTGTTCCAGGATACCTATCAGGTGTTCGTGCGACTGCTCTCTGGAGGCCGGTGGGCGGTGGCCGTCCTGAATACTGGCGAGCTGCCGCAGGTAATCGGAGTAGATTTCCCTGCGCTGGGCATAGACGGCAACCGGTCCGTGCGGGATGTATGGGCGCATAGGCAGATAGCGCAGAAAGCCACTCGCTGGAAAGGCCGGGTGGAGGCTCACGAGACAAAAGTGTTTGTGCTTGGATAGCCCCCTCTTCCCGTTTCCGGGGCACGGCTCTATTGCCGGAGAATAAAATCCGTCTTCGCAAGGCGGGGCTTGTACGCTTGTTCCGGGGGCGGAAAGTAGACTGTGCCATCCTCCATTGGCGGAAGGAAAAGTTCTGAAAACTGCCTCCGGAAAGAAAGAAAAGTGGAAAAAACTTTTATTTTTCACTTTTTATTTTGCCGTATCAAGAAAAATTGGCATCTTTGCATTTGTGAACTTAAACTAATAAAAAGATAATGGCGGAAGACTTAGAAGTTAAGGAACTGGACCAGGTTGTTGTCCGGTTCTCTGGAGATTCCGGCGATGGAATGCAGCTTGCCGGGAACATTTTCTCCACTGTGTCTGCAACCGTAGGTAATGGTATCTCAACCTTTCCAGACTATCCGGCTGACATCCGGGCGCCACAAGGCTCGCTGACGGGTGTCTCGGGTTTTCAGGTTCACATCGGAACGGGGAAGGTGTACACGCCGGGCGACCAGTGCGATGTGCTTGTTGCGATGAATGCCGCGGCCCTGAAGACGCAGTACAGGTATGCCAAGCCGCAGGCCACCATCATTATTGATACCGACAGTTTCGGTCCCAACGACTTGAAGAAAGCTGAGTTCAACAGTACCGACTATCTCTGTGAGCTGGGAATCGACTCCGACCGTGTAGTAGCCTGCCCCATCACTACCATGGTGAAGGCATGCCTGAAAGATTCGGGCATGGACAACCGCGCCATTCTGAAGTGCCGTAACATGTTTGCACTGGGATTGGTATGTTGGCTTTTCAACCGGGATCTCTCACTCGTGGAGAACTTCCTGAGAGAGAAATTTGCGAAGAAGGCGGAGATAGCGGAGAATAATATCAAGGTGGTGAACGCCGGATACGACTACGGCCACAATGTGCACGCCAGCGTTCCTGCCACTTATCGCATCGACTCTAAAGTCAAGAATCCTGGCCGATATATGGATATTACCGGCAACAAAGCCACGGCTTACGGGCTGATAGCCGCAGCCGAGAAGTCGGGCCTGAAGCTTTATCTGGGCTCTTATCCCATCACCCCGGCCACGGACATTCTCCACGAGCTGGCCAAGCACAAGTCGCTCGGCGTGATAACGGTGCAGTGCGAAGACGAGATTTCGGCCTGTGCGAGTGCCGTGGGAGCCTCGTTTGCCGGTGCGCTGGCTGCTACCAGCACATCCGGTCCCGGCATTGCGCTGAAGTCGGAGGCCATCAACCTCGCCGTGATGGACGAGCTTCCGCTGGTAATCATCGATGTACAACGAGGCGGGCCGTCAACGGGACTGCCCACGAAGAGCGAGCAGACCGACCTCCTTCAGGTGCTCTACGGGCGCAACGGGGAAAGTCCGATGCCCGTGGTTGCCGCCATCAGTCCTACCGACTGCTTCGATGCGGCTTTCCAGGCGGCCAGGATAGCCCTCGAGCACATGACTCCCGTGGTGTTGCTCACCGATGCCTTTATCGCCAACGGCTCTGCGGCATGGAAGTTGCCGGACATAGAAGAGTTGCCGGAGATAAAGCCCCATTATGTAACCGAAGACCAGAAATATAAGTATACGCCATACCGCCGCGACCCGGAAACCCTTGCCCGCTATTGGGCGGTTCCCGGTCAGGAGGGCTATACGCACATCCTCGGCGGGCTGGAGAAGGATGGCGAGACCGGCGCAATCTCTACCGAGCCCGAAAATCATGACCTGATGGACCACCTGCGCTTTGAAAAAGTGGCAAAGATTGAGGTTCCCGACATTGAGGTTCTTGGCGATGCCGACGATGCGGAATTGCTCATCGTGGGCTTCGGCTCCACCTATGGCCATCTCTATACCGCCATGAACGAACTGCGGAAGAAAGGCCATAAGGTGGCACTTGCCCAGTTCAAGTATGTAAATCCCCTGCCGAAGAACACCGCTGATGTGCTCCTGAAGTACAAGAAGGTGGTCGTGGCCGAGCAGAATCTTGGCCAGTTCGCAGCTTTGTTGCGCATCCGAGTCAACAATTTTGCGCCTTATCAGTATAATCAGGTCAAGGGTCAGCCCTTCGTGGTGAGTGAGTTGGTAAGCGGATTCGAGCGGATTCTCCTCTCGAATGGCCTCTCTAACCATGCCAAGACATTTGAGGAGAACATTATTGAAGCTTAAAGCAGAAAGGGAAAGCACATGAACGAATATACAGCACAAGATTTCAAGAAAGGCCAGCCACGGTGGTGCCCGGGATGCGGAGACCACTTCTTCCTGGCAAGTCTGCACAAGGCGATGGCCGAACTGGGCATTGCACCTTACGAAACGGCGGTCATCAGCGGTATCGGATGTTCCAGCCGACTGCCTTATTATGTGAATACCTATGCCATGCAGACCATCCACGGCCGTGCGGCAGCCATCGCCACGGGAGCCAAGGTGGTGAATCCTGCACTCACGGTGTGGCAGATAAGCGGCGACGGCGACGCCCTTGCCATCGGCGGAAACCACTTCATCCATGCCATGCGGCGGAATATCGACCTCAACATGATTCTCCTGAACAACCGCATCTACGGTCTTACGAAAGGACAGTACAGTCCTACCTCTCCCCGGGGATTCGTTTCCAAGTCGAGCCCTTACGGCACGGTGGAGGATCCCTTCCGTCCCGCGGAACTCTGCTTCGGTGCCCGCGGCAGGTTCTTTGCCCGTTCCGTGGCCAACGACGGACCGCATACCATCGAGATTCTGAAGCGGGCCTATGAGCACAAGGGTGCCTCGGTGTGTGAGATTATGCAGAACTGCGTCATCTTCAACAACGGTGCCTACGACCCTGTCTACACCAAGGAAGGCCGCGGCAAGAATGCCATCTATGTAGAGGATGGCAAGCCCCTGGTGTTCGGCGAGAATCATGAGTACGGGCTGATGCAAGAGGGATTCGGCCTGAAGGTCGTCAAGATTGGCGAGAACGGCATCACCTTGGACGACATTCTGGTGCACGACAGCCATTGCCAGGACAACACGCTGCAACTGAAGCTGGCCATGATGGACAACGAGCATGGCTTCCCCATGGCTCTCGGAGTGATTCGTGATGTCGAGGCACCCACCTACGATGAGGCCGTTAACGCCCAGATAGAGGAGGTGAAGGCCAAGAAACCTTACCATAACTTTGCCGAACTCCTTGAGACCAACGACATCTGGGAAGTCAAGGAAGGGTAGGAATCCTGGCCGCAAGCATAATGTCTAACTGGTCCTGTAGGCTCTCGTCCCGATAGTCTATAGGACCTATTTTAATTCAATACGCCCAATGAGAAAGGCTTTCTTAACCCTGACCCTGGTGCTTATGGCTATGGGTCTCTGCGCTCAGAACACTCCGAAGCGCATCGTGGTTGCCTATGTGGCCGGATGGACCACCGGCGAGTTGCCGAACCCGCGCCTGATGACGCATATAAACTATGCCTTCGGTCATGTAACGAAAACCTTCGACGGCATGGAGGTGCAGAATCCCGACATGCTGCGGAGGGTGGTAGCCCTCAAGAAGGACAACCCGGAGCTGAAGGTGATGCTGTCGGTAGGCGGATGGACCAGTGGAAATTTCAGCGAGATGGCTGCCAGTTCCAAGTTTCGCAAGAGCTTTGCAAAGAGCTGCATGAAGGCCGTAAGGGAATACGGACTTGACGGAATCGACATCGACTGGGAATATCCTACCAGTAGTGCGGCGGGCATTTCCTCGTCGCCTGACGACACCAGGAACTTCACCTTGCTGATGCGCGACCTGCGAAAAGCACTCGGCAACGACCTTCTTCTGACGATTGCCACTCAGGCTGCGGCGCGCTATATCGACTTCAAGGGCTGCATGCCCTATCTCGACTTCGTGAATATCATGGCCTACGATGTGGCCGATCCGCCCAAGCACCACACCACCCTGCACCGCTCAAAGATAAGCGGGAGAATGACGGTGGAGGATGCCGTAGACGCTCATCTTCGTGCCGGAGTGCCTGCCGGGAGGCTTTGTCTGGGCATGCCGCTTTACGGTCGTGGCGACCATGCCAATCAGATTCTCGACAAATACATGAAGACGAAGGATGCCGCCGGCATCTATCATGAGGTTTGGGACGACGAGGGACAGGTGCCCTACCTCGCAAACGAAGACGGCGAGCTGGTCTTCGGCATTGAGAATCCTCGGAGTATAGCGGCCAAGTGTCAGCTGATTATCGACCGGGGACTGCTGGGAGGCATGTACTGGGAAACCACCGAGGACGATGCCCAGCAAGACCTGATGCAGACTGTATACCTCTCTTTGCTGAAGGAAGGCAAGGCCACGGTGCCGCAGCGGCAGGTGCTCTTCCTGAGCAGGGCGGCAATGGATTCCGAGAACCCGCTCGTCAAGGATATCAAGAGCTTGAAGAATACGAGTTTCAGCCTTTTCACGGGCTATGATAAGGGTGTCTTCGACAGGTTCCACTATGTGATTGCAGGACAGGGCGACACGGCTTCCCTGAATGCGGATGCCCGTAAGGAGCTGGAGCGTTATCAGGCTGAAAGGCGAGGCACGCTCATCATCCTCAAGGGCAACTGACGCAGATTGTGCGGCCAGGAATAAGTTACCGCAGAGTTACCAGCAAGTGGTAACAATGTTACCAGCCGCTGGTAACACTGTTACCACTTACCGGTAATGCTGTTACCAACGGCTGGTAATTATTCTGGGAGACACCTCGTCTATAAGGTCTGAAAGCCGTTGGGTGTCCTCCGGACTGTTTAGAGTATTTGGCGATACAGCTGCACGATGTCGTCGCGGGTTACCTCGCGCGGGTTACCGGGCGTGCATACATCGGCAATAGCCTGGTCGGCAAGTGCGTCGATGTCCTTTTCGTAGATGCCCAGGTCCGACAGGTGCTGTGGGATTCCCACTCTGCGGCTGAGTGCTTCGATTTCGTTGCAGGCGGCCTCGGCGGCTTCTTCTTTGCTCATTCCTTCCTTGTAGACGCCCACGGCCTTGGCGATTTCCACATATTTGTCGAGTGCCGCAGGGGCATTGAATCGCATGACGGTGGGCAACAGGATGGCGCAGGCTACGCCGTGGGGAACATCGTGGAGCGCGCTCATCGGATGCGCCATGCCGTGGTCGACGCCAAGGCCCACATTCGAGAAGGCCATGCCTGCCACATACTGTGCCACGGCCATGCCGTCGCGGCCGATGGGATTGGTGGGTTCGTCTACTGCGATGGGCAGATATCGGTGTATCATCTCGATGGCCTTGATCTCAAACATGTCGCTCAATTCCCATGCCGCCTTGGTAATGAGCCCCTCGATGGCGTGTGTCATGGCGTCCATACCCGTGGCGGCAGTGAGGCTCTTGGGCAGCGAATACATCAGTTCTGCGTCTACGATGGCCACGGCGGGAATGTCGTTGGGGTCTACGCACACCATCTTCTTCTGCTTGCTCTCGTCGATGATCACATAGTTTATCGTGGTCTCGGCGGCTGTCCCTGCGGTGGTGGGCAGTGCGATGATGGGTACGGTCTTCTTCTTGGTGTCGGCTACGCCCTCAAGGCTTACGACATCTGCAAACTCCGGGTTGTTGCTCACGATGCCGATGCCCTTGGCTGTGTCCATGGAGCTGCCGCCTCCGAGTGCCACGATGAAGTCGGCCTGGGCGTCCTTCAGGGCCTTCACGCCGTTCTTTACATTGGTAACGGTAGGGTTCGGTTTCACCTCGTCGTAGATTTCGTAGGGAATATTGGCCTCGTCGAGCACATCGGTTACCTGCTTGGCCACGCCGAATTTCATAAGTCCCTTGTCGGTAACTACGAGTGCTTTCTTGTATCCAAGCCGTGCCACTACTCCCGGCAGCTCCTTGCGAGCACCCGGTCCGAAGTAAGAAACCTCGTTCAAAATAAATCTGTTAACCATAAGTGTTTTTTAAATTATAAAGGTATTAATAAAGTGAATATTTCATGGTAGGTGTGTTTTTTCCTGCCCCGGAATAAGAGCCCGGGGCAGGAAAGCGAAGCTCTATTGCAGGCCGAAGGCCAGTTTCCAGAGCTTGTAGTTCTCGTGCTCCAACGGATGTACATGTCCGTCTGCATTCATCACTTTGGTAATGAAGCTCCTAATGCCCTTGAGAATCGACAGGCGTTCCATTTCATGGAATCCGTCGAGCAGGTTGCGGGTATCGGAGATAATCTCGTCGAGCGTGAATTTCCGGTTCAGCGTTCCATAGACTTCTCCCTTCAGTTCCGGCGTGATGTCGCCGATCTGCTCAATTCCCGACACATAGTCGTTGATGTATTGCCGCTCCCTCTCCTGATAGATGCCGTCGACGCTGGCAAAAAACAGGCCCGTCTTGGCCATCAACCTTACTACTTGTATGATCTTCTCCATGGCTCATTCCTCCTCGGTTTCTGTTAGTTCTTCTTCTCCGGCAGTCTCTCCGGCATTCTCTTCCTCCTCGGCTTCTTCGTCATTGCCTTTCACCGACTTGCCCGCAAGTCCGATTACGCTGATCACGCTCTTGGCCATCTGGCCGAGATCAGCACTCTCGATATCGATGCCGAACTTGCTAAGGGTTTGTCCAATCTTCCCATCTTTGAGCTTGGTTTTGGCTCCCTCAAGGACAGAACTTGCGATGTCGCTGTTCAATATGTTTTCAAAAAAACTTCCCATAGGCGTCATTCGTTTAGTTAAAAATAGGGTTATCTCATCGTGTGGACGGCGGTGCAGAGTCTCGGGAGGGCTTGTTCCCGCATGCCTCGACCCGTCTATCTTCTGCAAATATAGGAATTTTTTCGAATGTTCAAAGCTTTTTGGGTGTTTTTTTTGTGTTTTTAGTTTTTATGGGAGTTGGCCGGCGGTTTGACAAATTCGGCGATTTTGTCCTTCAAAATCGCCGAATTTGCGAGGAAAAATAACCGATTTTACTCTGCTGGAGGCGGCAGAAAGCTTTATTGCTTGTAGATTTCCTTCATAATTGCTTGTAGATTTCCTTCATAATATGTCTGCCTACTTTCACTCTGAAATGTGCCCAGTCGTAGAAGTTATGATAGTCGGATAGGGTTCTGTGGTTACTGAAGTCGTAGACATTCTTTGCGCCCAGCACCTGCTTCAGGCACTTGATGTCGCGTGGGTTGATGCGTTGCCGTTCAATGTTCGGTATGAGTACGAACTTCAGGTGGGTATGGTGGCGTTGGCAGAAGTCGGCCAGCTCCTTTAGTTTTTCCATGTGCGGGCGATGAATCACGCTGGGAGCCGTGGTGGGACTGATTGCTGCCAGTCTTCGCAGGTCTATCCTGCGTTGCCAGAAGCGTTCGCCCTCGCGGCGGATGCTGTCTTCCAGAAAGGGCACATAGTCATTGGTATAGAGTTCGTGCGAGGCAGGCCCTTCCGCTATGATGCCTTCCATCGATTTCTCAAAAGTGCCCGTGAGCTGATACTTCAGATAGGGAAAGAGAAATTTCGGTGTGAGGAATCCTTGCAGGAACGCCGATTGATAGCTCATCCAGCTCTTGCCGGTAACATCGGGAGGCATGATGTGCATGAGGCCTCCGCGCGGTGTATAGTTTTCCAGAGTGCTGAGTTCGGCCACGATGAGGAGGTTGGCCACGGACTGGTCAGGCTGCTTTCCGAGGGCTTCCAGTTTCACGCAGATGTCGCCGAGCCCTTCCGCGTTGGAGAAGAAACGGAACGGGCTGCCCTGGATATACTGGCTCCAGTCGGAGCAGAGGAAGCCCCGGGTGCACGAGTTGCCCATGATGAAGGAGTCGTAATGACGCTCAGAGCGCAGCATCTTGTATTTGGTCCATGCCGTGGCACCCTCGCTCAGGCAGACAGGACTGTGGTCGTAGTCGGTATATTTGCGTAGAACCATGAAAGGATCGTCGGCCACATAGATGCCCAGAAGCAGCAGGAAGGGGGATGCCAGCAACAGGCATTTCAGATAAAATCTATGGAGGGGTATGAGTTTCATCGGCTTGCGTTTAGAATTGGATATAGATAAAGTTCTCCACTCCGAAGGCTCCGAAGAGGAAGATAACCATTACCACGCCTATATAGGTAGCCCATCGCAAGGCCGGAGGCAGCTTCTCGCTGCGCACGAAAAGGTCGCCGCGGGCATGGAAGAACTCGAAGAGAAACATGAGCAATACGGCTGTGCCGAAGGATATCCAGTCGCGGTCGGTCATCCCCAACCGCAATTCCTTGACCGACGACTGCAACCCGTCGAACAGATGGGCGTAGGCATAGAACACATTGTCCACCTCTTTCACACGGAAAAACAGCAGCGAGAGGGCGAAGAGCAGGTAGGTGCGCACCATCATGAGCCCCGCCCACACCTTGGAACCTATTTTTTGCCGGACCCATTCCCGCTGGCGGGAGGCCAGGGTCTCGTAAATGACCACTACGCCCTGGAATAATCCGTAGAGCGCGAAGGTCCATCCGGCTCCGTGCCATACGCCGATGGCAACGAAGGTGGCCAGCAGGGCGAGGCATACTCCTGCCTTGCCCCAGTGGCGGAGCGAAGCGTTGAGGGGAGTAAACACATAGTCGCGAACCCAGAAGGAGAGCGTCATATGCCACCGGCGCCACAGATCGCCGGTAGACAAGGCTGTAAAGGGGCGGTTGAAGTTGGGCTTCAGGTGGAATCCCAGCATCTGGCCTAACCCCAGGGCCATGCAGGTATAGCCTGCGAAGTCGGCATATAGCTGCAAGGGATATAGCAGCATAGCCACCAGAAGCTGCATGCTGGAGGAAGTGCGCACATGGTCGAGTACGAGGTCGAGCGACGGAGAGATGCGGTCAGCGATGACGAGTTTGAGGAATACTCCCCATGCCACGAGCTTCAGTCCGCGAGTTACGGCCTGATAGTCGAAAGTCTTTGCCGACTTCAGTTGTGGCAGCAAGTCGAAAGAGCGTTCGATAGGACCGGAGAGGAACTTCACGAACAGCATCATGTAGAGCGAGAAATCCCAGAAATCCTCTTCGGGGTCTTCCTCCCAGTAAATCTCTATGAGGTAGGATAGAGCTTGGAAAGTGTAGAAGGAAATGCCGAGTGGGAAGAGGCTGAACCGGTATCTTGCCATGAGCCAGAAACCGACGAGGGCGGCGATGCTTACCCACAGGAGCAGCGTGGCCCGGGATGTATTAATCCAGCGATGGATCCACTTGCCGGCAACGAAGGTAAATACCGTGATTGCTGCCACAGTGAGGAAATAGGAGGGGTGATAATATCCGATGAAGACACAACTGGCTGCAAGCAGCACGATATGCTGCCAGCGACGGGAGGTGCGGGCGTAATAAAACACGAAAGTGAGCACCATGCATGCCACAAACGGTATAGAGATGAATTCCATGATGCGGCGAGCTTACTTGCCTTCGGTCTTTTTCAGGATGATGTCGCACAAGTCGCCGATGCTATACAGCTTGATGATGTCCCGAAGTTTAAAGTGAATGTTGTATCGTTTTTCTATCTCGCTGATAATCGTCATGTGAGCCAGGGAGTCCCAGCCGTCTACATCATCGGCTGAAGTCGCATACCCAAGTTGCAGATCCTGATGGTTAAGCACGGTTTGGAAGATAGCGTTGAGTTCTTTCAAAATCTCTTCTTTTTCCATTTTCTCGTTATCGTTCTATGAGTTGTTTGATGGTTTTCCTATCTATTTTATTGTTTGCGTTCTGCGGGAATTGCGGCATGCATACCACGCTGGAGGGTACCATATAGGGAGGCAGATACTGCTTGAGCATGTCGACGAGCTGGTTAGTGCCGGAGTCGTCTTCCGTCTCTGCGGCAAGGGCTATCACCGTATTGTCGTGCGCATCCTTGACAGGAACGGCCACCACGGCCACATTTTCTTCATAGAAACGGCGTGCCACATGCTCTATTTCGCTGAGTTCTATGCGGTAGCCCTGTATCTTCACCTGCGAGTCCTTACGCCCATAGTAGAGAAGATCGCCGTCTTCATCCATGGCGCAGATGTCTCCCGTGAGATACCATCGCTCTCCGCCGTGGCAGAAGAAGGCCTCCTTGTTCCTCGCGTCGTTGTCCCAGTATCCGGGCGTGAGCTGCCGTCCCGCAAGGCAGAGCTCGCCTTTCTCGCCCCTGTGGGCTTCCTTATGGTCGGGCGTAACGATGAGTGTCCGCACTTCTTGCATAGGTTTTCCGATGCCGACGATGCCGTTGCATTCCTTTACCCCAATCCGAGGCACGCGATAGGCTGTGCAATAGATGGTGTCTTCGGTAGGGCCGTATACATTCCAGACTTCTGCATCGGGCACGGCCTGTTGCCACAAGGCGGTCTCCTTGGCGTCGAGGGCCTCGCCGCAGAAAAGCGAATAGCGCAGCTGAGGGGCTTCGAGTTCGTCAAGATAGGGAATGAGATAATGGATGACGGAGGGAACCATGAGGACGGAAGTAAGCCGATACTCGTCCAGCAGGCGGAATACCTCCTGCCATTTCACCTTTCCCGGCTTTACCGTATACAGGCAACTCCCGTGAAGGAGGGGCAAAAGATAGCTGCCTACGGAAAGGTCGAAAGTGAGGTCGAACATCTGGAGACACCGGTCGTCTTCGCCTAACTGGAAACCGAGGGCATGGAAGGAGTGTATGAAAGCCTTCAGATTGCCAAAAGAGATAGGTACTCCCTTGGGTCTTCCCGTGCTTCCCGAAGTGAAAAGGATGTAGGCCAAAGCCTCTGCGTCAAGGCTCTTTGTGGGTGGGGTGAGGGTTTCCGTCCCAGACAGGAGGGCCGTATGGATTACCTTTTGGTGATTGTAGCGGGTGTTTTCGCTTGAGTCGAGAATGACGGTAATGCCCACTTGGCTGATAATGTCGCCGCATCTTGCCAGAGGCTGAAGGGGATGGAGCGGCACATAGCACTTTCCTTCCATCCATAAGGCGAGGATGGAAGCATAGGTGTCAATGTCGTCGTTGGCTACAAGACCGATGGTTGTGTCCGGTTCCTTACAGATAACGCTACGGATGTCAGCCACCCGGGCAGCCAGCTGTCCATAGGTGTAGAATGTATCATCCACGCAAAAAGCCTTATTCCCCTTATGACATAGGCAGGATTGGTAGAGTTGATAGACGAAATCCTTGCCAGATTCTATAGTTGTCATTGTATCCTGTTTCCTTATTTCCTATTGTTTATATCCTGCAGGGCTTTGCCCTTTTCTGTTTTTATAACTTCAAAAAACAGGAATCCCCTATTCGTTTTTCTTTTTTAACAGTTGTGGGTTATTGGTGGGCAAGTGTTTTTCAATGTAGACAAAAACATCCCCCTGCTGCCATTGCTGACAACAGGGGGATGTTTCACAGGTGTTTTCCTAAAGTTCTATGGCCACGCCGCCGCCCGGAGCAAGATGCACCTGAAGCTTGCCGTCGGTAGGGATCTGAACTTCTCTCTTTGCCCAGTCTTCGGCGAAAATGCGGGCATTGGGTCCGTCCTCATAAATCGTGGCCGTCTTTCCGGCTGCTTTCAGCGGCCCGAGATCGAGCGTCAGGTCGCGCGGAGTCCAGTTGGTGATGGCTCCGACATACCATTTCTGTCCGCTTCTTCGTGCCACTACGACATACTCCCCAATCTCACTCTTGAGCGGAACGGTCTCGTCCCATACCACCGGAATCCGTGCAATGAACTTCGTGCATTCGGGATTTTCATCGTAATGGGTAGGGCTGTCGCAAAGCATATTCAGCGGCGAGAAGAATACCACATATTCGGCAAGCTGATGGCAACGGGTTCCCTGACTCATCGGACGATAGTTGTTGGGTGCGTAGGTTTGCTGAGTACCATTGATCATGGCTCCCTGCGTATAGTCCATTTGCCCCGCGAACATGCGGGCAAAGGGTACGGTTACATCATACTGAACCTGATTATATTCCTTCATCGTTGCCCATTTGTTCTGCTCCTGACCGTTTACGCCCTCAAAATTGATGACATTCGGATAGGTGCGGTTGAGTCCCGTGGGAGCAAAAGTGCCGTGGAAGTCGCAAAGGAGGTGGTATTTGGCTGCCAGTTTGGCCGCACGGTAGTGGAATGCCACGCACTCTGCGTCGTTGCGGTTCATGAAGTCTATCTTGAAGCCCTTCACCCCCATCTCCGAGAAATACTTGCAGACTTTTTCCATGTCGCGGTCGAAAGCCTTGTAGCCAGCCCACAGGATGATGCCCACGCCTTGCCTGTTGGCATGCCGCACAATCTCGGGAAGGTCTATCTCGGGTATGATTTGGAAGAGGTCGGCCTTCTTGTTTACGGCCCATCCTTCGTCGAGGATAACATATTCTATGCCGTGGCGTGCCGCAAAGTCTATGTAGTATTTGTAGGTCTGGGTGTTGATGCCCGCCTTGAAGTCTACTTTGTAGAGCCCCCAGTGGTTCCACCATTCCCAGGCAACCTTGCCGGGCTTAATCCAGGAGGTGTCGGTGAGGCGGGAGGGCGATGCCAGCCGATAGACCATGTCGTTGTTCAGAATATCCCCGTCATTGGCCGAAACGCCGATGATTCGCCATGGGAAGGTGCGCATGCCCTTTGACTTTGCAATGTAGTTCTCGGCCTTTGTTACGAATTGCTCGAGCTGATTGTGGCCGCCCTGCTTCACTTCCTTGGGGTAGGGGGCGAATAGTGCCTTGAGCCCTGTAGACTGGTTGCCGCTCTTCAGGAACATGCAGGGATAGTCTTCCACATCCGATTCGGCTATGATAAGCTTCACCCCGTTGTCGGCTTTCACGACGAGCGGGAGGAAGGCTAACCGCTTTTTGTCAAACTGCGAGATATTGATCTCATCGTAGCAGTTCTCAAAGGAGTTGTGCAACATGTCCTCCAGCGACTTGTTGTCGCGTACATAGGGAGTCCATGTTCCGAAGTCTTTGGCGAAGTTGAACTCGGCAAGTTCGTCCTCAACATTGAATTCCTTTTGCGTCGCCGACATAAACTGGTAGGCCAGGCCTTCGTCGTAAGCCCGGAATACGATGTTGAATCCGCTGAACTGCAGCAACAGCTGGCGATAGTTGTCGCTGACGGTATTTTTCTTATATATAAAAGGTTTGATGATGCCTTTGTGCTGTGAGACCTTGCCTCCCTTGAATTTGGAGTTTACGCCCCATGTTGCCCCGTCTGCTATCTTGACCGAAACCTGCGAGGGTTGCAGGATAGCCTGCCCGTCGTAGGTGAGTGTGTAGCTCACGGTTTGTGCTACTTTCACGGTAGCCTTGAGCCTTCCGTCGGGTGAAGAAAGGTTGAAGTCCTTGGCTTGAGCGCCCCAGGATACCAGTAAGAGTGTGAAGAGGAGAGTGAGATAATTCTTCATGTGTAGGTAGATTTTATGTTTGCGCAAAGGTAATTTTTTTTTCTGAGAAAACCAAGAGATATCGTTTTTTTTCTTATATTTGCACAAAATACTACACGGCTCATGAAAGGAGCCGGATACAAAAGTTGATTATTATCTGTAATTTGGCAAAATGAAAGACATTAAAAACTTTGAACAACTGATAGGAAACCTCTCCGAACGAGGGGTGAGGAAGCGTATTGCGGTAGTCTGTCCGCGGGATGAATCCACTCGGAAAGCGGTGGAGAGAGCCGCGGGACTTGGTTTCATAGACCCTGTATTTTTTGAGGAAGCCGACCCGCTGGAGGCTGCCCGCAAGGCCATTCGCCTCATCCGGGAGGGCGGGGCGGATATCCTGATGAAGGGACTCATCAACTCGGATGTACTCCTCCGCGCTATCCTGAACAAGGAAGAAGGGCTCCTGGAACCGGGGCATGTGCTCACCCACATCGGGTGTGCCACCATTCCCGACTATCCCAAGCTGCTCTTCTATACCGATGCCTCCGTGATTCCCTATCCCACTCAGGAGCAACGGGTTGAGCAGGTGCGGTATCTGGCCGCGCTGTGCCACACTTTCGGCATCGAGCAACCGAGAATCTCGCTCATTCACTGCAGCGAGAAGGTAGACGAACGGCACTTTCCCTTCACGGCGGGATATGCCGATATCATCCGGAAAGCCGAACAGGGCGAGTTCGGAAACTGCCTTGTCGACGGTCCCCTTGACCTGAAAACCTCCTGTTCGAGCGAGAGTCTCGCCGTCAAGGGACTCTCCTCGTCCATCGAGGGAGAGGCCGACGCCCTCGTCTTCCCCGACATCGAGGCAGCCAACTTGTTCCATAAAGCCATCACGCTCTTTGCCCGTTCCTCGGTAGCCTGTGTGCTTCAGGGAACTCTGGTGCCGGTAGTCATGCCCTCACGGGCCGACAGTCCGGAGGCCAAATTCTATAGTATTGCGCTGGCGGCCATGGGAGCCGGCGCTCCTGAAATTTAACCTTTATTTCCCCAAAAGATGTATATACTCGTCATAAACCCAGGCTCCACCTCCACCAAGATTGCCGTCTATGAAGATGTGAAGCCGGTGATGCTCCGCACGATACGCCACTCCGTCGAGGAACTGAGCCATTTCAAGGAGGCCACCGATCAATATGAGTTCCGCCGCGACCTCGTCATCAACGAGCTCAAGCGCATGGAAATCCCCTTTGTCTTCGATGCCGTTATCGGCAGGGGAGGCCTTGCCAAGCCCGTTGCGGGCGGCGTCTACACCATCAACGAGAAGATGCTTGACGATACCCGGCATGCCGTGCACAAGCATGCCTGCGACCTCGGCTGCATCATTGCCTATGACATAGCCCGGAAGATTCCGGGTTGCAAAGCCTTCATTGCCGACCCCGGCGTGGTCGACGAACTATCGCCGCTGGCGCGGATATCGGGCTCCCCGCTCATGAACCGCATCTGCATCTGGCACGCCCTGAACCAGCGGGCCATCGCACGGAGGTTTGCCAATGAGATAGGTCGCCGCTACGAGGACCTGAATCTCATCATCTGTCATCTCGGGGGAGGTATCTCCATAGCCGCCCACGACCATGGAAGGGCCGTGGATGCCAACAATGCGCTCGACGGCGAAGGCCCTTTCTCGCCCGAGAGGGCGGGCTCGCTCCCTGCCGCCGACCTCGTGCGACTCTGCTATAGCGGGAAATACACGGAGCAGGAGCTGCTGAAGCGCATCTCCGGGCAGGCCGGCCTCATCGCCCATCTGGGCACCAACGACATGAAGGAGATAGAGCGGCGCATTGCCGGGGGCGACAAGCATGCCGAGCTCGTCGTGGATGCCATGATCTATCACACCGCCAAATGCATCTGTGCCGAGGCTGCCGTGCTGTGCGGAAAGATAGATGCCATCCTGCTCACGGGCGGCATGGCTCGCGAGGATTATGTCGTTTCCAGACTGCGGAAGCGCATAGGATTCCTCGCTCCCACCTATTGTTATCCCGGCGAGGACGAGCTTTCGGCCCTCGCCCATAATGCCCTTGCCGTGCTGCGGGGTGAGAGCGAGGCCAAGGAATACACCTGACGGCCGTGCCGGCAACAGCCCTCTCTCCAGCTGTCAGTAGTCTTTCATCCTGCCGTAGAGGCTTGTCGGTGCTGCCGCAAGCGGCAAACAGCCTGACAAAATCGGCGAAATCATGGCACAAAATCGCCGATTTTGTCGCTCAATCTCGCCGATTTTGTCAGATCGTTTGTTACCTCTGTGAATGTCAGGGGCTACTTCATCCCTTTCAGGATGCCGTAAAGTTCTTTCATGCCCTCGCTTGCCCCTTTCTTAATGTGCGTGATCTCGCGGTAGTTTCCGCTGCCCACATCGTCGGGGTCGATGAGGAATACGGGGCAGTCAGACCGCACATAGCCCACCAGTCCGGCGGCGGGATAGACATTGAGCGAGGTTCCGATGATGACGAAGATGTCGGCCTTGCCGGCCTCCAGGGCTGCCGGCTCTATCATCGGGACGCTCTCGCCGAAGAAGACGATGAATGGGCGGAGCAGCGAACCGTCGCCGGCCTTGGTGCCCGCCGCGATGTCGGAATCGTCGGGGGTGAGCTCCCGTATGTACTTCGGGTTATAGGGGTCATGGCTGGAACACACTTTCGAGAGTTCGCCGTGCAGATGGATGACCTTGGAGGAGCCGGCCTTCTCGTGCAGGTTGTCCACATTCTGCGTTACGACCGTTACCTCGAAGTCGGCTTCCAGCCGGCTGATGAGCCTGTGTCCCTCGTTGGGCTGCGCCGCCCAGAGTTTCTTGCGCAGCATGTTATAGAAGTTGGTTACCAGGGCAGGGTCGGCTTCCCATCCCTCATGTGATGCCACTTGCTCTACGGGAAAGTTCTCCCAGAGCCCGTCGTTGCCGCGGAAAGTCTTGAATCCGCTCTCCACCGACATGCCTGCACCCGTCAGAAATACGATTTTCTTCATGATTCCAGTAGTTAGGTTCCTTGTGCAAAGATAGGCAATAATTCTTAAAAAACTTATTTTTTTCCCATTTGTGTGTGGGTAGTCGGAGAAAAGTATTACCTTTGCACATTATTTATAAAGCATAGAAAGATTTTCAGAAATGGACAAAGTAAGTTACGCTTTAGGCCTTGGCATCGGCAGGCAGCTGCTTGACATGGGTGCTCGGGATTTGAACATCGATGATTTCGCCCAGGCCATCAAGGACATCATCGCCGGCAGGAAACCGGAGATTGGCGATCAGGAAGCGCAGACATTGGTACAGAATTTTTTCCAGGAGCAGGAGAAGCAGCAGCGTGCGACTGCGGCCAAGCGCTTTCAGGCCAACCGCGAGCAGGGCGAGAGCTACCTCGTGGAGAATGCCAAGAAAGAGGGCGTGGTTACTCTGCCCAGCGGATTACAATATCAAGTGCTGAAGGAAGGGAACGGCAAAAAGCCGAAGTCTACCGACCAGGTGCGTTGCCACTACGAGGGAATGCTTGTTGACGGAACGCTCTTCGACAGCAGCGTGCAGCGTGGCGAGCCGGCCGTGTTCGGCCTCAACCAGGTTATCAAGGGGTGGACCGAGGGCGTGCAGCTGATGCAGGAAGGCGCCAAGTATCGCTTCTTTATCCCTTATCAGCTGGGATATGGCGAGCAGGGAGCCGGTCAGCAGATACCTCCTTACTCCGCCCTCGTGTTCGATGTGGAACTCATAGAAGTGCTGTAGTCTGTACAGGGCTATAGGATTAAAGATTAAGGATGAGGGAATAAGGCGTTAAGGCAACAGGAAGAAGCCTGCATAGCATTGCCGGAAAACAAAGAATCAAGAATCAAACAAAAACAATAAACAGAAAATGAAAAAGTTGACAATTGTAGCCGTCATGGCTATTGCAGTCGCAACTTTCACCGGTTGTGGCAATTCAACCCCAAAAGCAGACTTGAAGACCGATGTGGATACTTTGAGCTACGCTATGGGTATGGTACAGTCCCAGGGACTGAAGGATTACCTCGTAGGCCGTATGGGCATCGACACCACTTATATGGACCAGTTCATCAAGGGCCTGAACGACGGTGCGGCAGCCGGCGACGACAAGGGCAAGGCTGCCTACTATGCCGGTATCCAGATTGGGCAGCAGGTGGCAAATCAGATGGTGAAGGGCATCAACCACGAAATTTTCGGTGAGGATAGCACCAAGACCATCTCCATGAAGAACCTCCTGGCTGGTTTTGTTACAGGTGCGACGGGGCAGAAAGGTCTCTACGGCATGATGGAGGCGCAGCAGATAGCTCAGTCTAAGATGACCGCCCTCAAGACCAAGAACATGCTCAAGCAGTATGGTGCCAACAAGGAAGAAGGCGAAAAGTTCATGGCCATGAACAAGAAAAAGGCAGGCGTGAAAGTGCTTCCGTCAGGTGTTCAGTATAAGGTCATCAAGGAAGGAACGGGCGCCATGCCCAAGGACACCTCTCTGGTAACGGTGAACTATGAGGGAAAGACGCTCGACGGCAAAGTGTTCGACAGCACTTATAAGCGCAACGAGCCCGTGCAGCTTCGCGCAAATCAGGTGATTAAGGGATGGACGGATGCCCTCGTTCATATGCCGGAAGGCTCCGTATGGGAAGTCTATATCCCTCAGAACCTTGCTTACGGCGAGCGTGAGAGCGGCCCGATCAAGCCTTTCTCTGCCCTGATCTTCAAGATAGAGCTTGTCAAGATAGGCAGCGTCAACAAGAAATAACTGGCAGAATTCGTAAGAATCAATGAAACGGATGATAATCATGGCACTCGTCGTAATGGCGGGTGCTTCTTTGAATATAGGAACGGCGACGGCCGGAAAACCCAAGAAAAAGAAGGGAGAACCTGTTGCTGAGCAGCAGGTGAGGCTTGTCAGTTTGTCGGATTCCATCAGCTATGCTGCCGGAAAGGCTTCTACGCTCGGCCTGATGGAATATCTGCAACGGAAATACCAGGTAGACACGGCCTATATGGCCGATGTGATCGACGGTTTCAAGGAGGCAATGGAGCAGGGTGCCGACCCCCGTTTCAAGGCTCGTGATGCCGGTGTGCAGATTGCGAAGATGGCCATGGAACGCATTCTCCCCGGTACGCAGGAGCAGTTTGAGGGTACCGGCAACAGCATCACCGCTGACCTCTTCAATGCAGGATTTCTCTCTGAGCTGGCCAATGACTCATCTATCTATACGATGGACGCTGCCCGCAAGTTCTTTGAAACCCATCTGAAGACAGCTCGTGAAGCCTCCCAGAAGGATTATATAGAGAAAAATACGAAATGGCTTGCCGAGAACAAGATAAAGGCAGGGGTGAAGGCTACTGCCAGCGGACTGCAATATAAGGTGCTCCGTGCAGGCAACGGTGCCATTCCCACCAAGGACGACAAGGTAACCGTGAAGTATGAGGGGAGGATGATTGACGGTACGGTGTTTGACAGCAGCTATAAGCGCAATCCCCAAACGAGCACCTTTGGAGTTGACCAGGTTATCAAGGGATGGACGGAAGCGCTTTGCATGATGCCCGTAGGCAGCAAGTGGGAGTTGTATATCCCGCAGGAACTGGCTTATGGAAGTCGCCAGGCCGGTAATATCAAGCCCTATTCCACCTTGATTTTCACGGTAGAACTGGAAGCTGTTGAGCCTGCTAAGGCAAAGAAGTAAGAATCTATATAGATTTTGACACGATGCACGAATTTTATAAAGAATTCGTGCATTTTGTTTGTTTATATCATTTAATTTACCTATTTTTGCTATCGTCATAGTAACTAAACTTAAACAGAGCGATGGAAAAAATAGACAAGCTTGACAAAAAGATATTGAGCATACTGGCTGGCAATGCCCGTATTCCTTTTAAGGATGTGGCAGCAGAATGCGGTGTTTCCCGTGCTGCCATCCATCAGAGAGTACAGCATCTTGTAGAAAACGGGGTTATCACAGGCAGTGGCTTCGATGTAAATCCGAAGGCTCTGGGATATACCACTTGTACTTATGTCGGCTTGAATCTGGAGCGCGGCAGCATGTATAAGGAAGTGGTGCAACGCCTCGTGAAGATTCCGGAGGTCGTGGAGTGCCATTTCACTACCGGCCCTTACACCATGCTGATAAAGCTTTACTCCCGTGATAATGAACAGCTGATGGACTTGCTGAACAACCAGTTGCAGACTATTCCGGGCGTAGTTTCCACGGAAACGCTGATCTCGCTTGAGCAAAGCATCAAGCGGGAGATCGTGGTCAAGACTGACGATTAAGACTTAGTAGGAAAGTTTTCGATACGGAGAAATGAATGAATTCAGTTTAGAGGCACATCTGGAAAATATCTATGCAACTTTTCCTGAGGCTCACCAACGGCCTGTTATTGGGATAACGGCCAACTATACAGACGGCGATGCCACTTTGCGCGACCGTTATTATAAACAGGTGGTGGCAGCAGGAGGCATACCGATGCTGATTCCTCCCATCGCCGACCAGGAGGTGATTATCAATACTCTGGAGCATATTGACGGATTGTTGCTGACTGGTGGCGGAGATTACAATCCCCTATGGGCGGGAGAGGAGCCACAGAGAGGGCTTCATGCTATCAATGCAGAGCGAGACCTGCCAGAACTTCTGATTACCCGGCTGGCGTATAACCGGCAGATCCCGATGCTGGGCATCTGTCGCGGCATCCAGACCTTGGCCATGGCTTTGGGAGGAGCCGTTATCCAGGACATTGATGCAAGGCTCAAACATTCACAGGATGCCGACCGCTCCCTGCCGACACACAGGGTGAGGCTTGCTGCCGACTCCACCTTATATAATATATATGGCGAGGAGGAAATCTATGTAAACTCGTTCCATCATCAAGCTGTCGGCGAGGCGGGAAATCGTTTCCGTGTTACCGCTCTGTCGGAAGACGGCATCGTGGAGGCCATTGAGAGCACGGAATATAAACCGATTCTGGGCGTGCAGTGGCACCCGGAATGGCTGAAAGAAGAAGGCTTGAAGCTCTTCCAATGGCTCGTAGGCCATGCTGGGGAGTTTGCCCGGGCTAAGGCTTTGCACGCCAGGATTCTCACTTTGGACACCCATTGCGATACTCCGATGTTCTTCCCGCAAGGCATCCGTTTTGCCGCCCGTGATCCTCGTATCCTCGTCGACCTCCACAAAATGACGGAGGGAAGGCAGGATGCCGTTACCATGGTAGCCTATCTGGAGCAGCCCAAGGAAGGCAAGAGCTTCCGTGAGATAGCACCATTTGAAGTGGAAGGACCGAGAGCCTATGCCGATCTCATCTTCGACAAGATAGAAACTATATTGCAGGAAAATGCTCCCTACATCGCCCAAGCCCGTACGCCGGAAGAGCTTTATGCGCACAAGAAAGCCGGAAAGAAGTCTATTATGTTGGGCATCGAGAATGGTCTGGCCATCGAGGATCATCTTGACAACATCCGGCACTTTGCCGAGCGCGGCATTGTTTACATCACCCTGTGCCATAACGGGGACAATGCCATCTGCGACTCAGCACGCGGCAGCCATACCCACGACGGCGTGAGCGAGTTTGGCGAGCAGGTTATCCGTGAGATGAACCGGCAGGGCGTGATGGTAGACCTCAGCCACGGGGCGGAGCAAAGCTTCTATGACGCCCTCGAAATCAGTACGATGCCTATCGTCTGCAGCCACAGCAACTGCAAGGCTCTGTGCGATGTGCCGCGCAATCTGACCGATAATCAGCTGCGTGCCCTTGCCCGTAAGGGAGGTGTGGCGCATGTTACGCTCTACCATGGATTCCTCCGGAAAGAGGGCGAGGCAAGTATCTTGGATGCCATGCAGCATCTGGAGCATGCCATTCAGGTGATGGGCATAGACTATGTAGGGCTCGGCACCGACTTCGACGGAGACGGAGGAGTGCGCGGGCTGGCCGACTCTTCGGAACTGATTAACTTCACCCTTCAGTTGCTGCGGCGGAAGTTCAGTGAGGAGGACATTGCCAAGATTTGGGGCGGAAACTGGCTCAGGGTGATGCGCCAGGTACAGTCAGTAAAACAAAATATACAGAAATAAAGATGACAAAACGAATGAAGATAGTTCTGGGATGTGTAGCTGCTGCCGTTATCGGCGTCGCCATTTACGGCTGGGGCGGTTTCAAAAAAGGCGGGAGTACAGCCGACGGCGTCGATTGGGGTGCTGAGGCGGAAGAGAAAACACCCCGGGTGAGCTTTGAGTTCAATGCCGATTCGGCCTATGTCTTTATCAAGGAGCAGTGTGATCTCGGGCCCCGCCCCATGAATTTCTATGCCCACAGCACCTGTACTGGTGATATAGTAAGGAAATTTGAGCAGTATGGATGTAAGGTAACCACGCAGAAGGCTGACCTGAAAGGCTATGACGGTACCACGCTCCATGCCACGAACATCATGGCGCAATATCGCCCGGAGCTCACCACGAGGGTGCTTCTCTGCGCACATTACGACACCCGTCCATGGGCTGACAACGACCCCGACCCCGCCAATTGGCGCAAACCCATCATAGGGGCGAACGACGGAGCCAGCGGTGTGGGCGTGATGATAGAGGTGGCACGGCTGTTGCAAGAGGTGGCGGCGGGTCCCCGCAAGGCCGAGGCTCCCAACATAGGGATAGACTTCGTGTGCTTCGACGCCGAGGACTGGGGTACCCCCCAGTGGGCGGAAGTGGAAGACCGTGCTGACAGCTGGGCCTTAGGGGCTCAGTATTTCGCCGCCCATCTGCCCGAAGGCTACGAAGCCCGTTACGGCATCCTGCTTGATATGGTGGGCGGACAAGGCGCCAAGTTCTATCAGGAGGCTATGTCGCAGCAGTTTGCGGGGCAGATTGTCAAGAAAGTGTGGAAAGCCGCTCGCAAGGCGGGTTATGGCAGTTACTTTCCCAAGACTACGGGAGGAGCCATCACCGATGACCACATCCCCATGAACGAAGTGGCAAAGATTCCCACGATAGACATCATCCCTTATTACCCAGATTGCAAGCAGAGCAGTTTCGGACCGACATGGCATACCCTTGCCGATGATATGGACCATATCGACAAGGCAACCCTAAAGGCCGTGGGACAGACGCTGGTGGAGGTGCTGTTCACGGAGAATAAAGAACGCTGAAGCGGCTGATTCTGCGCAAAGAGCTAAGGTGAAACTTTGATAGGAGTAGCAAATTACGATAAGGCGGGCGGATTTTCAGATCTGTCCGCTTTCCACTTGCCGGACCACTCTTTCGGTAAGGCGGTCGATGCCGTTCGGCTCGTATTGCTTCATCAGCGAGGCTCCGAAGAACCAGGCAACACCTTGATAGAGACCGGCGCGGGCAGGCCCGAAGAAGGCCTGTATGAGATTGTAGGATGAAGAACCGCACTCGCGATAGATAAGCTTGATGAGCAGCTTGCCTTGCTGATAGGTGAGCTTCTTCATTCGGGGCGTGTATTCCTTGATGATGCTCTTCTCCACATATTTCATGTGCTTCTTCCGGGCTTCTTCGTTGGGAAGGGTGTTGAGGTAGTCTCCGGTCTCTATGACGACGGTGCTTACCTCTTTGGCTATTGGGAGCACCTTCTTCACATTGTAGACCAAGCGGTTATAGCGGGCTTTCTGTGCCTCGTCCTTGAAGAAAGGGACAGGGTAGACATAGATGTTGTTAAGCTCTACATATTGTATAGAGTCTCCGTTGTTGAGCACCTTGCCGACTTTCACCATCGGCTCGAAACTCGGGGAATCCATTTTCACGGGTCGATCCTCCGGGTTTATATAACCAGGTTGCGTATTCTGTGCCTCCGCCTCCTGGAAGAGGAGGAAGGCAAAGACTCCCGTCAAAAAGGTCTTTAACTTGTACATCGCCGCAAAAGTACGGATAAAATCCCGTTTCGGAAAATATTTTTTATTTTTATTTGCTTAATTAATATATATGTGTTAATTTTGCGGTAACGGCAAGCCATAAGTATATGCTATGAAAAAAACCGCTTTATTTTTGCTTCTCCTGTCTTTGGGAAGCATGCCCCATGTCCAGGCTCAGGTGTCTTGGGAACAGCTCTTGGGAGAGCTTGAAAGCATGGAGGATGTAGAAAGCGACGATTGGGAGTCGTCGCATGAGTTGATGGCGGAACTCGCGGCCCACCCCCTTGATATAAATAAGATAACGCGCGAGGATCTGGAACAGTTGCCTTTTCTTACGGCCCGGCAAATAGAGGGTATTTGTGAGTATGTCTATAAGTATGCTCCCTTGCAGTCGGTTCACGAGCTTGCCATGGTAGAGAGTCTCGACGCTCACCGAAGGGCTTTGTTGGAATGTTTCTTGACGGTGGCTCCACAGCCAGAGAAAGCAAAGGTGCCGACCCTCAAGAATATCTTGAAGTATGGCCGGCATGAGGCGGTGGGCAGCATGAAGATTCCTTTCTACGAGCGCAAAGGAGACCAATTCGGTTATCTGGGATACAAATACAAGCATGGGGTTCGTTATACTTTCCGATACGGCCAGCAGGTGAAGGTAGGATTGGTAGGTGCTCAAGATGCGGGGGAACCTTTCTTTGCGAATCGCAATTCCTTGGGGTATGACTATTATAGCTTCTATTTCCTGCTCAAGGATATCGGCCGTCTAAAGGCCTTGGCATTAGGAAGGTATCGGCTACGGTTCGGTGCAGGGCTTATTCTTAACAACTCATACTCTTTCGGCAAATTGGCTATGCTGTCGTCGTTGGGCAGGAATTCGAACCATATCTTCGGGCATTCTTCCCGTTCCGAAGCAAACTATCTGCAGGGAGCGGCAGCTACGGTGAGTCTGGTGAAAGGTCTCGAGTTGACAGGCTTCGTGTCGTATAGAGATATAGATGCAACTCTGAACAAGGACTCCAGCAGCGTTGCGACCCTTTTAAAGACGGGGTATCACCGCACGCAAAGTGAGATGGACAGGAAGCATAATACCACGGAGTTTCTTGGAGGAGGTAATTTATCATTCAAGAGGTTGCCTTTTACGATTGGGATAACGGCTTTTTACTCGGCATTCAATCGTTCCCTGCAACCTAATACCTCACAACGCTATCGTCGCTATTATCCTCAAGGAAAGAACTTCTGGAACATGAGTGTGGACTATAGCTATGTGTCTTCCCGCTTTACTTTCTCCGGGGAGACCGCCATGGGCGACAGTAAGGCTCTTGCCACACTCAATACTGCGAGTTATAAGCTTACTCACGGACTCACGCTCATGGCTCTACAGCGGTTTTATAGTTATAAATATTACTCGCTTCATGCACGAAGTTTCGGCGAGGGGAGCATGGTGAACGATGAGAGCGGCATCTTTGTAGGAGTCGACTGGCAACCGTCAAGAAGGTGGAAGCTGATTTTTTATAGCGACTACGCCTATTTCACATGGCCTAAATATCAGGCCGATGCGTCGAGCTCTGCATGGGACAACTTGCTCCAGGCAACCTATACTCGTGGCCACTGGTCGTTTCTGGCTCGCTATCGCGTCAGGGTTAGGGAGAAAGACAATGAAGAGAAGACCGGGCTGATGAATGAAACCACCCAGCGGGGGCGCTTGTCCGCTATGTATGGGAACGACAGTTGGAGCACAAAGACGCAGGTTGACATGGCGTTTTCCCAATATAAGAAGAGCAGTTTTGGCTGGATGCTGAGCGAGCATCTGTCGTTCAGGCATCGTTGGCTGAGGCTCTTCGCCACCGTGGGCTACTTCCATACGCAGGACTTCAGCTCACGCGTCTATCTGTATGAGCATGCCCTCTTATACAATTATTCCTTCCCGGTATTCTATGGAGAGGGGATTCGCTATATGCTGGATGCCGAAGCTCGTATAAGCAAACATGTAGACTTGACGGCAAAGGTGGGCACGACCGACTATTTCGATCGCGACCATATCTCAAGCGGCTACCAGCAGATTGACGGTAGTGCGATGACCGATCTTGAGCTACAATTATGCTTCAAGTTCTAAAGAAAAGGAACAACGCTGAAGCGCAGGAAGAAATATAGCTTGATGGCGGACGGTGCCATTATCCTCTCATGAGCCCGTTACTTCTTGATAGAAGCGAAGATAGTCTTTCCCGATTTTCTCTGGCGAGAATCGTTCAATCACATCCTGACGGATGACCTTGGCGTCGTAGCTTGTGGCAAGAGCGGTTCGGATGCCCTCTTCTAACGCCTCGGGCGTGAAGTCAGAGCAGCGGATGCCATTAAAGGGAGTAATCAGCTCTTCCATTCCACTACATGGAAAAGCTACGACGGGCAACCCGCAAGCCATAGCCTCAATGGGAGTCTGGGCAAAGTTTTCCTTGAAACTCGGCAGACAGAAATAGTCGGCGGCAGACAAGAGCCATGATAATTGTTCGGGATTATCCATTCGGCCTATTTCAATTACATTGTCCCAGGAGGATCTGCTGCGGTTCTTTCCGATGGCAAGAATACGGTACTCTGGGGATATTCGGCCAAGGACGAGCGAGAGTTCGTTGAGTCCTTTGCGCGGCTCATTGATATTGCAGGCACAGAAAGCAAATATTTTAGTCTCCGGGGCAATATCGAGTCGTGCTCTTGCCTCCGCCTTGTTCTTGGGCTGAAAAAGACGATAGTCTACCATATTATATATGAGAGTCTTTCGTGCGTGTGCTATCATTTCGTGCTCTCCGTATTGTCGGAACCCCATTTTAGAGAGAAATACTACACCCATTTGCTGCAGCAGTCTGATTTTTTCGAGTTTCAATTGATAGTATTTTTGTTCTAAAGGATGCTGCGACAATCGTTGTTGTTCAAGGTTGGTGATGCCGTAAAGCAGGTTTTCATCGTGCATTGTAAAAATCATGGGCTTCTCCCGCAGGGCGTCGAAGAAGGTTCTGTAGTCGAGGAATTCGCCCACCCAGTGGATATGGATGATATCCGCTTGCTGTACCAGTGGATGCCGACTCAGGTCAATGGGTGAGGTCGGCAGGGTATAGACAGCATTATACAGTTTGGTGAGTTTCCGGCAGATATTGCGGTCGTCTTTTATATGAAGTAACTTGCGGGCTTTGTGCAATATGCTATGTGTGAAGTAGGTATAGTTGCCGTAGCTGTGGACGAAGTCGTCAGTATGCTTCCGGCGGCGTACGATAAGCTGACTGTCAAGCCCCAGTTCCCTTTGGGCCTTGCAGATGCGGTAAGCGCAGAGTCCGGCTCCGTTGAAATCGTCTGTGCTGATGTGTATAATCTTCATGAGAATACTGTTTTTTAGGAATATGGAATCGTGTTCTATTCGTGTCCTTGGCTGGAAATCCTGGGAATAAATTGTTTCCAGAAATCAGTTCTTGTCGGCTTGTTGAAGCCATGGCAACCCATTGGAAGTTGGCTTCCGTTAAGCTCGTAGCAGAGCCGGGGCTTCAAATCGAACGAGAATTTGAGGGCTGTCTCCACGCTGGGATAGTTGAATTCTTCGGGTACTAACGCCCAGAAGAGATCCTCATTGTAGAGTACATCCTTCAGGGAGTGGGCGACAAACTGCCTCGCTTCAGCCTGATATTTCTCACAGGCCTCGCTGAAGGCCTTCACCCGGCGCAGGCAGAGTCCTCCGTTTCCTATGCGCCCGAACATGTCCTGATGCAGAATCTTGCCTTTGGGAGCAAGCTTCCTGCGCAGTCTGAGATATTGCTTGAGGGGGAACCTGCGGTAGCGAGGTCTCATCGGCCATGGTGCCGCCACGATGTCATAGCCCTGTCGGCACCATTGTTCGAGTTCGTCGCGGAAGATCCATGCGTCTGTATGGCAAATCAGGATATACTCGCAGTCGGTAAACCTGTCGTAGAAGTCTTTCGACATTGTCATCTCGTTGTATCCTGTAATGCCCCGTTCCAGCCCCAGCCAATCACTGCTGACACGCATAACCCCGGCTTGTGGATAGAGCTTGGCAAGTTGCGAGATGTCTAAAGAGTCTGGAGCCAGGAACACAATAGGATGTGAAGCAAGCTTTCTCATTGTGTTTTCGAGCGAAGCTTCTTCTTCCGACCTTAGTGGTAGTCTGTATATAGGTATGACGATCTTGACAAGCATGGGCTATTTTCTTTTTCCTAAGCGTTCATGGATTCCGTCCTGATAGGCACCCCAGAGCATGCCGAGGTCTTTCCATTGCCATGCCTTGGTGAAAGGCATGCTACAGATGGCGGGGATGGTGTAGCCTATGACTCCGATGAAGCTGCGCAGATAGCGCACGCCCCAGTTGCGTCCGTAGTGGTAGTTCAGGTAGGCCTCGTTGCGCACTTGGTAGTAACGCTTCCATTTTTTCTTCTGGTTTCGGGTAGTCCAGGTGTCGTTGTTGAAGAACTTGTGCTTGTCCATCAGGGCATGGATGGCGTAAACCAACTTGAATCCAGCCAGATGGGTGCGCAGGCAGTAGTCGGTGTCGTCGCAGAAAATGAAAAGGTCCTTGTTGGGTAACCCTATCCTCTCTACGACCTCGCGTTGGATGAAAGGTCCTTCAAAATCGCATCCCACGATAGGAATGGAGGGCTCTTTTGCATGATCTATGTCCTCGTTCTTCAACTTTCTGCCATGCATGGAGGCAAAAGGATGCGAGAAATCATAGTGTCGGAACTCGTGCGTAAAGGTCGTTCCTCCCATTTTCCGGTGGGGAGCGACGATGCCTGCACCTTCGGTTTCGGCAACTTTGATTAGGTTTTCGAGACATTCTTCTTGAGGAAAAACATCGTCGTCCATACACCAAATCCAGTCATACCCACCCTCGTAGGCTTTCCGGATGCCGGTATAGAAGCCACCGGATCCGCCCACATTATCCTGATGGATGACTTCAAGGTCAGGCTGGCTGTCGAGCCATTCATGGGTGCCGTCGGTAGCTCCATTGTCTACGACGATGATATTTTCAAGTCGTCGGCTTTGCCCGCGCAGGCAGTTGATGCCCCTTTCGAGCAGTTCCCTACGGTTATAGGTTACTACGACTGCCGTAATCTTCATCTTTCCAATCTTGTTTTAAGGTTTTCTGATGTTTCGTTGTTCTCGCGGCGCACCACCTTGCCGTCTTTCTCAATCCAGTCGCGGTCGAACTCTTCATGAGTCCGTTTCCATCGGTTGTGGCTCCAGAGCCAGTTGGCAGGTTCGCGACGGATGCTTTCCTCGAGCATCTTGAAGTACCAGTCGGTGATTTCCCATTCCGTGGTTTTCTTGGGTTCCGTGGTCATCAGGCGCATGTCGCATTGGTAATATCCTCGCTTCAAGCGGCGTATGTCGCCGTAGAACACGGCTTGGTTGGTATGGCGCACGATTCGCTCGGTACCTGTAAGCACAGGCGTGTCGTGATGGAGGAAGTCAGTCCAATGATGGATGTTCCACCACAGGGGCACTTGATCCGCTATATATCCCACTACGACGGGGTGTCCCTCCCGGTTGAACTGCATGATTTTGCGCAGCGATTCCTGCATGGGGATGCAAAGGGCGTTCTGTTTCTCCCGGACAACCTTGAAGAGTTTATCCATCGCCGCGTTCTCAAGGGGATGATAAAGTTCGCAACACTGGCAGTCTTCTGTTATCCAGAGCGGCAATGAGGTCATCCATTCCCAGTTGAAGACATGGCCGAGATAGACAGCTACCGATTGTCCTTCTTTCAGCAGACGATTGACTTCTTCAGTACCAGTATAGACCATCCGGCGACGGAACTCTGCCTTGCTGATGGTCATCATCTTGATGGTTTCTACGATATAGTCGCAGAACAGGCGATAGAACTGCTTCTCGATGGTGTGCAACTCTGTCTCGCTCTTTTCTGGAAACGAATCCGTGAGGTTCTTCCATATCACCTTATGGCGATATTTCACTCCGTGTGCTATCAGCAGATAGAGCCCGCCGCTGAGCAGATAGAGCACTCGGAAAGGCAGTAGTGAGATAAGCCACCAGAAGGCATAGTATATGGAGTAGACTATTTTCATGGGTCAGGCATCAGTTTGTCGTTTACCATTCGTTGCATGTATTGCTGTATGATGGCCTTGATTTCGCGCTCCATCTGTTGCTGTTGGGACACTTTCCCTGCGAGGTTGTGCTTCATGAGCCTGTCGGAAAGGGCATATACGGCCTTGGTCTTCTGCCCGTCGAACTGCAGCACATAGCCGTCTTTCACATATTGATAGGTGCCGTTCAGATAGTTTACGGCATAGGTATCTTCAGCCGGTGTGCTCATGAGGTCGCATCCGAAGGAAAGATAAGGCTTGTCGTAGCCCAATATTCCGAGCACGGTGGGCATGATGTCTATCTGCTGGGCAACGGCATCTTGCATGCCGGGCTGCACCTCGCCGCTCGGGTCGTAGATGATGATGGGCGAGGCGAAGAGGCCGAGGTCGGTCTCATATTCCGCATGGCAGCTCTGGTTGGTGTGGTCGCTGGTCATCACGAAGATGGTGTTCTTGAACCACGGCTGTTTGCTTGCGTTCTCGAAGAACTTGCCGATGGCCATGTCGGTATAGCGGATGCATTTATGGATGGGCACCTTGCCTTCCTTGAATACACCCCGGTATTGTTCCGGAACCTCAAAGGGATGGTGGCTCGACACGGTGAAGAGGGCCGTCATGAAGGGCTGTCTGAGTTCTCCGATCTTGGCACACCAGTATTGCAGGAACGGCTCGTCCCAGATTCCCCAGTTGCCGTCGAAGTCCTTGTCGCCCCCGAATCGACTGTCGGCATCGTAGTCCTGCCGGCCGTAATATTCCTGAAATCCCGTCTTGTTGGCAAAGGCCAGGAACCCCATGCTGCCTCGGTTGGCACCGTGGAAGAAGGCCGTCTCATACCCTTCCTTTCCCAGGATTCCCGCAATGCTGGTATATGAGTTCATGGAGGCCGGCGTGAGCACGAACGGCTCCACGAACATCGGGATGCCGCAGAGCACGGAGGGCATGCCGTCAATACTCTTGCGTCCGTTGCAGAAAGAGTATTTGTAGACGCGGCTCTTCCTTACGAGCTTGTCCACATTCGGCGTATAGCCCTTGTATTTTCCTCCTTCAAGATCTTTGTTGAGGGCTCCGATATACTCCCTGCCGAAGCTTTCCACGATGAGAATTACCACATTCTTCTTCTGGAAGGCATGTGTGGGACTGGGAATATGTATGGGCGTGAAGACTCGCTGCAGCTCGTCTTGGCTCTTATAATAGTCAGGAACCACGAAGACACTCTTGCCGATGGTGCGCAGCAGGGCAAACGGCGTGTTGAGCACCAGTCCGCATTCCACGGGCCGGTCTACATACTGGTTGGCGTTGTTGATGGTGATGGGGCGGATTCCCGTTCCTAATCCTCCGCGGGCTCCGCCAATGCAGAGGGGCACGGCGGCGGCGAGGAAGAGGGTGTACCATCCGGCGAACTTCCATCGCTGTCTGAGGGTGGGGTAGTCCGTGCGTTGGGTTCTTGGCATCACATAGAGTTTCCACATCAGCCAGACGACCACGATGGCGAGCAATACCAGATACCAGTGATTGACAACCTCCGTCAGGAAGATGCCGCCGAGGTTGTTCTCGTTGTCGAATTCCTGAAACACGCTTGTCGTTGTTCTCCTTGAAGTGTAGGGGAAGTAGACGGAATCAGCGAGGTTGGCTACGAGGGTGATTGCGTTTACCACTACGAAAAGCCACTTGCAGATTCTGTGATAGAGCGGAGTCTCCTTGATGAGCAGCGGGAAGAGCATCATCAGGATGTAGAGCATGTGGGTGTAGACGATGGCGGTGCGGTCGAACATGAATCCTCCGCCGAACATCCGGCACAGATGGGCAAAGGTGAGATCAGCCGAGAACAGGTCCCAGTTCTCCAGCAAGAATTCCACCCGGGCTATAGAATAATAGACGAATGCCATCGCCAGATTAGCCACAAGTGCTATGACGGGTCCCATTTGGGTATTTAGAATCGTTCTTTTCTTCATAGGTATGGCTATTCAAGTCCGTCTCTCCGTGCCCCTTTTCGAGGGTAGGGAGTCGATGCTTCCCTTTTGGCTGTCAGGGAGCGGCGGGCTTAAAGTTCTTTATATCTCCTGCATGTCGTGCAGTTTCTTGTAATATCCGTTTTTCTCTATGAGTTCGTCGTGCGTGCCCCGCTCCACGATTTCTCCCTCGTGGAGCACGCAGATCTCGTCGGAGTTCTTGATGGTAGACAACCGGTGTGCCACGGCAATGGTGGTGCGCGTCTTCATCAGCTTGGTCAGCGCGTCCTGCACCAGCCGCTCACTCTCGGTGTCGAGGGCTGATGTCGCCTCGTCGAGGATGAGGATGGGCGGGTTCTTCAGGATGGCGCGGGCAATGGAGATGCGCTGCCGCTGTCCTCCGGAGAGCCTGCCGCCCCGGTCGCCGATATTGGTTTCGAACTGATGATCCGACTCCATGATGAAGTCGTAGGCGTTGGCAATCCTCGCGGCCTTTTCCACTTCTTCCTTCGTAGCATTGTTCACGCCGAAAGTGATGTTGTTGTAATAGGTGTCATTAAATAGGATGGCTTCCTGGTTTACATTCCCGATGAGCTTGCGCAGGTCGTGGATGCCGAGCTCCTTCACATTGATTCCGTCGATGAGCACCTCGCCTTCCTGCACATCATAGTAGCGGGGAATGAGGTCGAGCAGGGTCGACTTGCCGCTTCCGCTCTGCCCCACCAATGCCACGGTCTTGCCCTTGGGGATGACGAGGTTGATGTCTTTCAGCACCCATTGCTGCTCATACTTGAACGAAACATGGCGAAACTCTATCTGGTGCTCGAAGTTTGCGATGTGTATGGGTTTTTCCGTTTCCTTGATTTCCACCTCCGCCTGGAGTATCTTGTCGATGCGCTCCATGGAGGCCAGTCCCTTCGGGATGTTGTATCCGGCTCTCGAGAACTCCTTCAGGGGATTGATGATGGAATAGAGAATGGTCAGATAATAAATGAATACCGGTCCGCTGATCTGGTGGCTGCGCATGACCATGATGCCGCCGAACCATAGCACGATGACAATCATCAGCGTACCGAGGAACTCGCTCATGGGGTGAGCGGCCTGCTGGCGTATCTGCACCCGCATCAAGTCGTTGCGGTAGGCCGAGTTGGTGCGGTCAAAGCGGTGGTTCATCTTGGTCTCTGCCCCGAAGGCTTTGATGATGCGGAGGCCGCCGAGGGTCTCCTCCACCTGGCTCATCGTGTCGCTCCAGAGAGCCTGCGCCTTGATGGAGTTGGCTTTCAGCTTTCTGCCCACGAAGCCCATGAACCATCCAAAGAGGGGCACGAAGAACAGGGTGAAGAGCGTAAGCTTCCAAGACACCAGCATGAGGGCTATGAAATAGGCCACGATGAGTATCGGATTCTTGATGAGCATGTCGATCCAAGCCATGATGGAGTTCTCTATTTCCTGTACATCTCCGCTCATGCGGGCGATGATGTCGCCCTTGCGCTCGTCGGAAAAGAATCCTATGTGCAGCGAGGTAATCTTGCGGTAGAGCAGGTTGCGGATATCGCGCACTACGCCCGTGCGTACCGGGATGATGAATGCCGACGACAGGAAGTAGGAACCGGTCTTGAGAAAGGTCATGAAAGTGAGTGCCAGCCCGATGATGAGGATGGTCGTTACGGGATTGGTAAGTTCTATAAGTTGGCGCACATAGTAGTCGGCGTTGTTGCTCAGCACCTCGGTAAACTTGCCCGAACCCCATGCCATGAGCTGGGTGGCGGTAGCGTGTCCCTTCGTGTCAAACAGTATCTGCAGGATCGGGATGATGGCTGCGAACGAGAAGATGTTCAGCAATGCCGATATCAGGTTGAATACAATCGACCAGATCAGATACTTCTTGTAGGGCGGCACGAAGCGCCTGATGACTTGTAGGAATTCCTTCATGGCTGCAAAGATACATCTTTTATATAGGACAGCCAAATTATATGCCGATTTTTTCGCCTCCGTTTTTTCACGGGAAATGCTCTGAAAGTACGATTGGAAAGGCATGGAATCACAGCCAAGACACACGGCTTGCCTCCGGAAAGGTTTCTTGTGGGAGGCCTGAAAGTGGCTTGCGCCGTCGGCATCGGCTGTGGGCGGTAGGTCGAGGGGCTGCTTTCTGTGTTGTTACACGCCGTGTGTAACAGGATTACACACGGCGTGTAACGCGATTACACACGGCTTGTAACCATGGTGGGGGTACCCTTTGCTTTTTTTAAATGCCGCCATCGGCGGAATTGTTTATGGGGAAAGGCGGAGGAATTAACGGTTTACCTCCTCGCCGAAGAGCGTTGCGCTGGTGCTTCCCGTAATCCTCACGCGCACGGTCTCGCCGATGTGGTGGTTGCCGCGGTCGATGATTACGGCCTTGTTTTGTGGCGTGCGCCCCATTAATTGCTGGCGGCTCCGCTTCGAGAAGCCCTCGATGAGGACATCAAACTCCTTGCCCTCGTCCTTCTTGTTCTGCTCCGCGCTCACCTCGGTCTGCAGGTGGATGAGCTCGTTGAGCCGCCTCACCTTCACCTCCTCGGGCACATTGTCGGGCAGATGCTTGGCCGCATAGGTGCCCGGACGCTCGGAATACTTGAACATGAAGGCGCTGTCGAAGCCTACCTCGCGGACGAGCGAGAGCGTCAGTTGCTGGTCTTCCTCCGTCTCGTCGTGGTAGCCCACGAAGATATCGGTCGTGATGCCGCAGTCGGGAATGATTCGCCGGATGGCGGCAATCTTGTTCAGGTAGTCCTCACGGGTGTATTTGCGGTTCATCAGGCGTAGTATCTTGTCGCTTCCGCTCTGTGCCGGGAAGTGGATGTGGTGGCAGAGGTTAGGTTCCTCGGCTATGGCGTGGAGGATGTCCTCGGTCATATCCTCAGGATTGGAGGTGGTGAAGCGCACGCGCATGGCAGGCACGGCCTGTGCCACCTTGCGCAGGAGCTGGGCAAAGGAGGTGCCGTTCTCGGGGCGTTTGCCGTTGGGGAGCAGGCCGTAGGAGTTCACATTCTGGCCCAGCAGGGTAACTTCCTTGAAGCCTTTCTGCTCCAGATCCTTCACTTCCCGCAGGATGCTCTCTACATCGCGACTGCGCTCGCGACCACGGGTGAACGGTACGATGCAGTAGTGGCAGAAGTTGTTGCAGCCGCGCATGATGCTCACGAAACCGCTCACATGGCTTGCCCCGATGCGCTGCGGCACGATGTCGCGATAGGTCTCGGTGGTGGAGAGCTCGATATTCATGGCATTGTGGCCGTTTTCACACTGCGCGATCATGTCGGGCAGGTTGAGATAAGAGTCAGGGCCGCATACCAGGTTGGCATAGTGGTGCTGTATGAGGTCGTCCTTCACGCGCTCTGCCATGCAGCCCAGGACGCCGAGGATGACCTTGCGCCCCTTCTTCTGCTCCGCATGGAGAGTGTCGAGGCGGTGATAGATCTTGTTCTCCGCGTTCTCGCGCACCGAACAGGTGTTCATGAAAATGGCGTCGGCATCGGCCTCGTTCTCGCACAATTCGTAGCCGGCCATGCCCATCACGGAGGCCACGACCTCGCTGTCGGCCACATTCATCTGGCATCCATAGGTTTCTATATACAGTTTCTTCATTTCCTTCTCTTTCTCTTGCTTGGGGGTGCAAATGTACTCATTTTATTTGAAACGGCCAACAGACCGTAGAAGAAAGCCGCTCCCGTGAAGAATCCTGCTATGGCATCGACGGCGTAGTGGGCTTGGATGTAGACCGTGGCAAGGCACAGGAGGAAGTATACGGGCAGCACGATGAAGAAGAGCGACTTGCTCTCTGTTCTTAGGATGAGCAGCATGCAGACGGTGGCCACGCCCACATGCGAGCTGGGAAAGGCGGCCGTGGGCCTTTCGCCGGCCTGCTTGGCGGTCTCCACGAGCTGATAGAACACGCCGTGGGTGTAGCCCGGAGAAGGCAGGCAGTCGGTGTGCTGGTTGAAATAGTCTCCCACGGAGGGGAACGCACCCTTGGCAATCTGGTCGATGCCTACGGCCTTGTAGTAGAAGGTGGGCCCCACCACAGGCAGCAGGTCGAAGATAATGTAGAAGAGGAAGAACGAGCCCATGATGATGAACACGCACTTCTGGAACTCGTCATGACGGCGGAAGAAATACCACAGGGCCACCAGCGCGATGATGAAATAATACATTGAGTAGCCCATGTCCATCAACTCGCTCACGACGGGCGACGGCAATGCCTTGGCGAAAAGCAGGGCAGGCTGGAAGCCGAAGAGAGCCTGGTCGGCTGCGGCAAACCAATGGTCGAGGTTGGGGAAGATGCGGTTGATTTCGTAGGTGTCGGGATACCATACGCTCAGGAGTGCCATCTGGGGCAGCACCCGCAGGAATTCTGTAAACCTGCAGGGCACGAGCCGGTAGACAATCCACAGCGCGGCGGTCATAGCGAGGATGCGTATGCGCCCCGTGATCATCGACTCCGGGTTTTCCAACTTCGTGTAGGCGAAGAAGACGAAGGCGAGGGTAAGCAGGAGATAGGCGATGACCACCCACTCGAAAGGATAGAGTCCCTTGCGGGGATTCTGCTCTATTTTGAAGAAATTCATATTTAAAGCCATTGGTTTTCCTTATACCACTTGATGGCAAGATGCGTTCCCTCCTTCAGGTCGAAGCGAGGTTTATAGCCGAGCTCGTCCACGGCGGGCTCGATGTCGCACCGCCAGTTGCGCTGGCGCAGGATGTTATACTTGTCGTTGTTGAGGGCAGAGATTTTTCCCGTGCGCCTCGCGATGAGTTCCCCGAAGTAGGTTACGATGCGCAGTACCCATACCGGTGCCTTGACGCGTATCCACCACGGACGGCCGAGCTCTTCGCGGATGTAGTTGCTGAAGGTGGACGACTGGTAGACCTTTCCGTCGCTCAGGAAATACTTGCGGCCGTTCATGCCGCGGTCGAGGGCGAGGAATACGGCCTGCACCACATCTTTCACATAGACGAAAGTGATGTCCTGGCGCCTGAAGCCGACGCTGAAGTCGGTGTGCGCCTTTATCGATTTCGCCATGAGGAAATAGTCTTTCTCCCGCGGGCCGTACACTCCCGTGGGTCGCAGGATGATGTAGGGAAAGCTGCTGCCGATGGAGTCGAGGAACCGTTCGGCCTCGAGTTTGCTCTTCCCGTATGCCGTATTCGGCCTCGGAATGTCGTGTTCGGTGATTTCCTGATAGGGCTGTCGCTCCTTGATAGCCCCGAAGACGGAGAGCGAACTCAGGTAGACGAATCGCCTGATGGGCATCTGCAGGGCGATGAGCGCCTCTGCGAGGTTCTTCGTTCCCTCGTAGTTTATCTTGTAGAAGTTGGTAGGGTCCAGGCATTTCGTGGTTCCCGCGGCATGCACGATGTAGTCGAACTCATGGCCTTTGAGCTGCTCTTCGAGCCGCTGTCGGGAAGAGAAGTCGAGCTCGATGAAATGGATGCGCCCGTCTTGCAGGTACTGCCTGGAGGAAGTCTTCCTGACGGCGGCCCATGTCTCGAAGCCCTGCTTGAGGGCTTCCTCCACGATGAAGCTTCCGATGAAGCCGCTGGCACCCGTGATAAGTATCTTCATTCCTTTTCCTTGAAAATGATTTCCGCTGCAAAGTTACTCCAAAAAAGCGGAGTGCGCAAGCGCAGGTGGGTAATTTTATTGTTTTTTCAAGAAAATCAGTCTCTTAGGGATGGCAGGACGGGCGGCGGCTTCCCATATTCCTTTTAACGGCTTCCAGCCTGACAAAATCGCCGATTTTGTCCCATGATTTCGGCGATTTCGTCGAACAATCTCGCCGATTTTGTCAACAAGGAAGCCGCCGCCCGTTTTCCTCCCGGCAGACAGTCGCATCGATGCCAGTAGGCCTTAGTTTCTCTTTTCATGGTTTTTTTGTTAGGATCTGATAATAGGTGCCAAGCCCCGAGGTGGTTGATAAATGTTATTTTTTTGTGTATTTTTTTACAGGTAATAGCTTTTTTTAGTATATTTGTATCGTTATAGAATGCCGATGATCTATCAACCGAACTCTAAATATTACTTTTAAATAAGGAAAAACGATGATGATGCTCCTGAAAATACTGGGTTATATCCTGATGATTATCCTAGAATTGGTTTATGCATACATAATTATTGGGGTGGCAAAGAATGTTTGGACAGGCATAAAAGAGAAGTCCAGCTTCATGATAGTTTGGAATTCGGTAGTGCTGATTCTGTGTTTTGCAGTTTTTGTTTGGCTCTTCCATCCCCATATGCTGGAAGACCTCTTCGGGTGGAAGGTGTGATTTTGTGTGGAAACAGACTTCTGAATAAACAGTAAGCGATGCCAGGGCCGTATGCCCGAGGCATCGCTTTTCGTGCGGGGAGGGCTCTCCGCATCTCTTCTTGTTAGCCTCTTGTTGTCGGAAAAATACTTCTTGGATGCAAATTTCTATAAATAATATGGATAAAATTGTCTTTTCTCAAATTATTTTAGTTAATTTGCAGCCGAACCAAAAAACATATTATCATTATGGGAAAAGAAACAAAAGGGGGAAAGCGCGTTACGAAGCGCCAGCTGGGCGAGCAGCTCGAGGCGTTTTTCTCCTCGCAACCGGATAAATCATTCTCGTTAAAGTACATCTTCAAAGCCCTCCATCTTAACACACATCCGGCAAAGATGCTGGCCATCGACACGATGGAGGAAATGGCGTGGGACGACTTCCTGACCAAGGTTTCGGACACTTCCTATCAGCTGAACACGAAAGGACAGGTGCAGGAAGGCCGCTTCATACGCAAGTCGAACGGGAAAAACTCATTTATTCCCGACGGTGGCGGCACACCTATTTTCGTCTCGGAACGCAACTCGATGTCGGCCTTGACGGGCGACCGGGTCAAGGTTTCGTTCATGGCGCGCCGTGCCAAGCATATCAAGGAGGCGCAGGTGATAGAAATCCTGTCGAGGAAGAAGGATACTTTCGTGGGTCGGCTGCGGGTGGACAGGGACATCGCGTTCCTCGTAACGAACGAGGCTCTCTTTACCCATGACATCCTCGTGCCGAAGAAAAAGCTGAAAGGAGGCAAGACCGACGATAAGGCCGTGGTGCGGATTACGCAGTGGCCGGACGCCGATCACAAGAATCTGGTGGGTGAAGTAATAGATGTCCTTGGCCAGATGGGCGATAACGACACCGAAATGAACACCATTCTGGCTCAGTACGGGCTGCCCTACAGGTATCCGAAGGCCGTGGAGAAAGCCGCCGACGGGATTTCCGGTGAGATTACCGAGCAGGACCTGAAGGAGCGGGAAGACTATCGCAGCGTGTGGACTTGTACCATCGACCCCGCCGATGCCAAGGACTTCGACGACGCGCTGAGCATCAAGAAGATTAGGAAAGGCCTCTGGGAGGTGGGCGTGCATATCGCAGATGTGTCGCACTATGTAAAGGAGGGCGACATCATCGACCGTGAAGCCCAGAAACGCGCCACCTCGATATATCTGGTAGACCGCACCATTCCGATGCTTCCCGAGCGTCTCTGCAACTTCGTGTGTTCGCTGCGTCCCGACGAGGACAAGCTCTGCTACAGCGTCATCTTCGATATGAACGATGAGGCCGAAGTGCTCAAGTATCGCATCGTGCATACCATTATCCGCTCCAACCGCCGCTATGCCTATGAGGAAGCACAGCAGCTATTGGAGCAGAACGGCGTGGTGGACGGCACGGGAGAGCCTGCGCCGAACCCCGGAAAGGCCGGCTATAAGGGCGAGTATGCCGAGGAAATCATCACCCTCGACCGCCTCGCGAAGAAGCTGCGGGCGCAACGGTTCAAGAGCGGAAGCGTGAAATTCGACTCCGAGGAGCTTCACTTCGATGTCGATGATAAGGGGAAGCCCATCCGTTGCTATTTCAAGCGATCAAAAGATGCCAATAAACTTATCGAGGAATTTATGCTGCTGGCCAACAAGACGGTGGCGGAAAGTGTGGGAAAGACCGTCAGGGGCAAGAAAGCCAAGGTGCTGCCTTACCGCATTCACGACAATCCAGACCCCCAGAAGATGGAAACCTTGCGGGAATATGTCGTCAGGTTCGGCTATAAAGTGAAGACCGACGGCACTAAGGGGGCAATAGCAAAGTCTATCAACAAGCTCATGGACGACTGCGAGGGCCGCCCGGAGCAGAAGCTTGTGCAGACGGTGGCTCTCCGGGCCATGATGAAAGCCAAGTATTCCGTGCACAATATCGGGCACTTCGGACTGGCCTTTGATTACTATACCCACTTCACGAGCCCGATTCGCCGCTATCCCGACACGATGGTGCACCGACTTCTCACCCGCTATGCAGAGGGCGGCCGCTCCGTCAGCGAGAAGCATTACGAAGAGCTTTGTGAGCATTGTTCTGACATGGAGCAGGTTGCCCAGAACGCCGAACGCGACTCCATCAAGTATAAGATGGTGGAGTTTATGGGCGAGCATATCGGTGAAGAGTACGACGCTCATATCAGCGGGGTTACGGCTTATGGCATCTATGCCGAGATAGACGAGAACCATTGCGAGGGCATGATACCGATGCGAGACCTCGACGATGACTACTATGAGTTCGACGAACGCAACTTCTGTCTGGTGGGCCGGCGGCATCATCATCGCTATCAGTTGGGCGATGCGGTCCGCATCCTTGTGGCAAAGGCGGATCTTGAGAAGCGGCAGCTCGACTTTACGATAGCCGGGAACAAGAGTGCGGAGAACCGTAATCGGCAAGAGAGCAGGCCGCCCTTCTCCAAAGAGAAGTCTTCGAGGAGAAACCGTCGGCGCAGATAGCAGTCATTGGAAGGAATGAAGATGCCGGAAAGGAAGCCCTTCTTTACCCGCAGCGAGGAGCTTTGGAATTCGTGGAGCCATGCCGGAGGCATTCTGCTGGGCGTGGTGTTCGGGGTGGTTTTCCTCGTGTGGTGCTTCCGTGAGCATGACGGATGGGCTACGGCAGGCGTCAGTCTCTACCTTTTCGGCATGCTCTGTTCGTATATTGCCTCGACGGCCTATCATGCGTTGAGGGCCGGCAGCAAGTGGAAAGAGCGTCTCCGCAAGTGGGATCATGCCGCCATCTACTGGCATATAGCGGGTTCCTATTCCCCCATCACGCTCGTGGCTCTTCGCGAGAGCGGCCTATGGGGGTGGGGATTGTTTGCCTTCGTATGGCTGTGTGCCATCGGGGGCACGATAGTCTCTTTCCGGAAGCTCAGCGATCACAGCAATTTCGAGACGCTGTGCTTCGTTGGCATGGGACTTTCCGTGCTCGTGGCGTTCAAGCCTTTGTTGGAAGCAGTCAGCACGGGAGCCGTTGTCTGGATTCTTGCCGAGGGTGTCGCATATATCACGGGGGCAGTTTTCTATACCCTTCACAGGCGCAGATATATGCACACGGTGTTCCATTTCTTCGTTCTTCTGGGCTCCGTCTGCCACATCATTGCCGTCTGGGACATCCTGCTGGAATACCTGTAGGTAAACGGAAAAGTTTCCTTCTTTCTATTTCCCGTTGACAAACTTCTTGATTTCGGCCAGTCGGCGTGTCGCGAGATTGCGGCCCGTCTGATAGGCCTCCATCATCTCTTTCGGGTCATGACTTATGTGCCCGATCTTCAGTTTTTCCTCCGGACGGAGCACGAGAACCATACCGTCGGCCTCCTGACGCCGCACATAGGCCTTCTGCGCATTATACATCTGGGGTCTGCGACGCATGGCCTCCACGAGCGCGGGATACCGGTGGAGTGCTGCTTTCATGAGACCGAACATGCGATAGGGCGTCTTAGCGTAATCGCGAGGCTGCGTCTCGATGACGATGTTGCGGGTGTAACCAATGCCTTCAAAGAACTTTAGCGGAATGGAATCCGTGATTCCGCCGTCCAGCAAGCGGTATCCTTCCAGTTCCACGGGTCTTGCGGCAACCGGCATTGAGGCCGAGGCCCGTATCCATTCGTAAGCCTCGTAACAGCCTTTCATGATTTTCCGATAGACGGGCTTCCCCGTATCGATATCCGAACAGACAACATAAAACTCCATCGGGTTGTCTTCGAATGCCTTTGCATCAAATATATCCAGTTTCTCAGGCATATAGTGATAACCGAATTCCGCCCCGAAGAGGTCGCCCGTCGTAAGCAGCGAGCGGAGACTGCAGAAGCGCCAGTCCTTCGCGAAGCGCTGGTTATAGCGGATGACTCGTCCCGGTTGCCTCGACTTATAGTTGCAACCGAAGGCCGCGCCAGCCGACACCCCGATCATCCCGTCGAACTGAATGCCATGTTCTATCATGACATCCAGGCATCCCGCGGAGAACAATCCCCGCAGGGCTCCACCTTCAAGTACGAGTCCAGTCATAGCTTCTATGGTTAAAAGACATCCCTTTTCAAGCGGGATGTACAGGAAACTTCTCTTACAGTTTGTCGCCGTAGCAGAGGTCGCCGGCGTCGCCGAACCCGGGCACGATGTACTTATGCTCGTTCATGCCGGGGTCGATGGCTGCGCACCAGATGGTGGTCTTGTCGTGGGGGAATACCTTTGCGATGTGGTCGATGCCCTCCGGCGTAGCGATGACGCAGGCCACATGGATGCGCTTCGGCGTGCCCTTGGTGAGGAAAGCCTTGTATCCCAGCTCCATGCTGCCGCCCGTGGCGAGCATCGGGTCTGCTATGATGAGGTTCTTCTCATCGATGCTCGGTGTGGCGAGATACTCGATGTGGATGCCCACCTGGTGGTGCTCGGCATCGGTATACTCGCGGTAGGCCGACACAAAGGCGTTCCCCGCATGGTCGAACACATTAAGGAACCCGTTGTGGAAGGGTAGTCCGGCGCGGAAGATGGTGGCCAGCACGATTTTGTCCGTGGGCACATTCACCCTTGCTATGCCTAACGGTGTGGCAATATCCTTGGCTTCATAGCTGAGCGTTTTCGAGATTTCAAAGGCCTCATACTCGCCGATGCGCATGATGTTGTTACGGAACAGCAGCCGGTTCTTCTGATATTCCTTGTCGCGAATCTCGGCCAGGTACTGGTTAATGATAGAATTCTGTTTGCTTAGATCAATAATTTCCATGTTGAATTGATAAATTTTTGCAAAAGTAGAAAAAGATATTTATTTTTGCAAAGTCTAAATTGCAAATATCTCCGGAAAACCTTTGTTTTTTAATTCTTTAACCTAAAAAGGTGTCGGGAGCTTGATTTTTACAGGCGGAAACTTTGGTATTCCATGAGAAATATATAACTTTGCATTCGGTTTTAAGGAACTTTTAAATACTCAATAAATACAGAAAAGAAATGGCAAAGTTTGACAAAAAGACACTTGAGCAGTACGGCATTACAGGTGCTACTGAAGTATTGTACAATCCTTCTTATGAAGTGTTGTTCAACGAGGAGACCAAGGAAGGCCTCGAGGGCTACGAGGTTGGTCAGGAGACGGAGCTCGGCGCTATCAATGTGATGACGGGTATCTATACCGGTCGCTCTCCAAAGGACAAGTTCATAGTAGACGACGAGACCTCTCACGACACCGTGTGGTGGACTTCCGATGAATATAAGAACGACAACCACCGTGCTTCCAAGGAGACTTGGGAGGCTGTCAAGGAGATTGCCAAGAAAGAGCTGTCCAACAAGAAACTCTTCGTGGTAGACGGATTCTGCGGCACCCACAAGGATACCCGCATGAAGGTGCGCTTCATCATGGAGGTGGCTTGGCAGGCTCACTTCGTTACCAATATGTTCATCCGTCCTCAGAACGAGGCCGATTTCGAGCAGGAGCCGGACTTCATCGTCTACAATGCTTCTAAGGCAAAGGTTGAGAACTACAAGGAACTGGGCCTGAATTCAGAGACGGCCGTTGTGTTCAATGTAACCAGCAAGGAACAGGTGATTATCAATACATGGTATGGCGGTGAGATGAAGAAGGGTATGTTCTCCATGATGAACTACTTCATGCCTCTGAAGGGCATGGCTTCCATGCACTGCTCTGCCAACACCGATATGAACGGCGAGAACACCGCCATCTTCTTCGGACTCTCCGGAACAGGTAAGACCACGCTGTCTACCGATCCGAAACGCAGACTCATCGGCGACGACGAGCACGGATGGGACGACGAGGGCGTGTTCAACTACGAGGGTGGATGCTACGCTAAGGTCATCAACCTCGACGCTGAGGCTGAACCCGATATCTATAATGCCATCCGTCGCGACGCACTGCTGGAGAATGTAACCGTAGACAAGGACGGAAAGATTGACTTCGCCGACAAGAGCGTGACGGAGAATACCCGCGTGTCTTATCCTATCTACCACATCAAGAACATCCAGCGCCCGGCTTCTGAGGGACCGGCTGCAAAGCAGGTGATTTTCCTCAGCGCAGACGCCTTCGGCGTTCTTCCTCCCGTATCCATACTCGACGCAGAGCAGACAAAATACTACTTCCTCTCCGGATTTACTGCTAAGCTGGCCGGTACGGAGCGTGGTATCACCGAGCCTACTCCCACCTTCTCCGCTTGCTTTGGTCAGGCTTTCCTCGAGCTGCATCCTACAAAGTATGCCGAGGAACTCGTGAAGAAGATGCAGAAGAGCGGTGCCAAGGCTTACTTGGTAAACACGGGATGGAACGGAACGGGCAAGCGCATCTCCATCCGCGACACCCGCGGTATCATCGATGCCATCCTGAATCACTCTATCGACGCTGCTCCTACGAAGAAGATTCCTTACTTCAACTTCGTCGTTCCTACGCAGCTCGAAGGAGTAGACACAGGTATCCTCGACCCACGCGATACCTATGCTGACGCAGCTCAGTGGGAAGAGAAGGCCAAGGACCTGGCAGCACGCTTCATCAAGAACTTCAAGAAGTATGAAGGCAACGAGGCAGGGAAGGCACTCGTAGCAGCTGGTCCGCAGCTTTAATCTGGAAATCAGAAGATCTTTATATCATAAGCCCCGCACCTTGAAGTGCGGGGCTTATTGTTGCCGTAGGACTTCAGCTGGGCGGCAAAGGCTTTCCCGCCAATGTTTCCTGACACGGACGGCGGCATGGAAATCTGTCTTCGCCCCGGGCGGAAAAGGGCTAAGAGCAGGCTTCTTAATGTCTATCTTCAGGGAGCGGCATGACCTTGACGGGCGCATTCACGGTGTTCTGTCCTATGGGCGGCGGCTCATGCCTCTGCCGTTTACTGCCTCTCGTAAGGCAGACAGCGGCCTCCTGCCTGACAAAATCGGCGAGATTGAACGACAAAATCGCCGAAATCATGCCACAAAATCGCCGATTTTGTCAGGAGGTTTGCGCCCTTCTGAAAGCCTCTGGCTGTCTTCCGGATTCTCAGGAAGTATCGTGCCAGTATGTCCAAAGAGGCTCCGGAGTGTGGGGAAGCCTATTTTGACCTATGTCAATAATTAGCCGTTTTTGTGGAAAAAGCGAACTAAATGTTTGCTGTGTTCGGCCACAATGTGTAATTTTGCATTGTGTTCGAGAGAATACATTTCATTTTAGGTTAGTAGATTTAAGGTTTTTAGATTTTGTTTAGGTTAGCTAAAAGAGCATGGTGTAGAGACACTTATTGCTCTTTTTTTTATTTATGAAATCACAAACAAACTTAAAAAACGGCCTCTTTCATGCTGTTTTGCATAATAAAGTATTAAAAAAGGCCTTTATTTAAAGAATTCTGATTAAATTTGCAGACAAAATTCTGTGAAGCGTGGCTTCGTCAATGCAGGGGATGCTTTTTCTTTGCAGTAGCGGAGTACTTTCTTCATGGCAATGTCGGTTTTAAGAAAAAGAGCGTAAATGAGATTCAAGTTCATTGCATTTGCTGTATTGTTTTCAGCAATATTCATGTTCTCCTCCTGTCTGAGCGACACCAAGGACGACATCGTTTATTATGACGACTGTGCCCTGACGGCCTTCTCCGTCGGGACTCTGAAAATCGTCAAGGACACCGTCTCCTCGAAGGGAGAGGACAGCACCTATACCACCACGCTGGACTGCAGCCGCTATGCATTCACCATTGACCAGACGAGAGGACTGATCTACAACCTCGACTCACTGCCCCGCGGCATCAACGCGGCGAAGGTGCTGGTTACCGCCGTGGCGAAAAACGGCGGCGTCGTGGCCATCAAGAGTCTGACAAGCGACTCCCTGTCTTATTACAGCAGCTCCGACTCCATCGACTTCTCTCAGCCCCGCCACTTCGTCGTGTACAGTCTGCGGGGCGATTCCAACCGCGACTACACCGTTACCCTGAATGTGCACAAGCAGAAGCCGGAGGAGTTGGTATGGAACTCCGCGGCCATCATCAACGGCAACCTGGGCTCGCTAAAGGCCATGAAGGGCGTGGCCTGCGATGGCAAGGTATATGTTTTCGGCTATGACGGTTCGAAGACAAGGATATTCGCCGCCCCGGAGAGCAATGCCGCCGCATGGAGCGAGATCACCCCTGGCACGACCTTGAGTGCGGATGCCTATAAGAGCGTGGCCGCCTATGCCGGCAAGCTCTATGTCTACAGCAACGGCTCGCTGCTGGCTTCTGCCGACGCGAAGGCCTGGACGAAGGTGGCAACTCCGGCCCTGAAGCTGTTGCTCGGCGCAAGCAATGCCCGTCTCTACGGGCTTACGACCGCTCATCAGCTGATGAGCAGCAAGGACGGCGGTGCCACATGGACGGCCGACGAGCTGGACTCTGACGCCGGACTGCTTCCTGCCGACAACCTCAACTTCATCACCCTGCCTCTTTCCGGCAGTACGGCCGGCTGTCGCATCGTGCTTGCCGGCACCACGGCTACCGAGGCTCGGGTGTGGGGGAAGATAGAGGAAAACGACCCCAACGCACAAAACCAGCCTTGGGCTTACTATAATGTCTCGTCGGGAAGCAAATATAAGGCTCCCAACCTGAACGGATTGCAGGCTGTCGGCTACGACGGCGGCATCCTGGCGACAGGGGGGCGTGTCATCGGTGCGGCGGATTCCGCCCCGTTTGCCTGCTTCTACAGGAGCAGGGATGCGGGCATCACCTGGAAGCCCGATGCCGACTACCATTTCCCGAAAGGATTCTCTGCACCGGGCGAAGTGTTCACGATGGTGAAGGACAGCAAGAACTATCTGTGGATTATCTGCGGCGGCACGGGCCAGGTGTGGCATGGAGCAAAGAACCGGCTGGTATGGGATGCCGCAGAGCGTTACTTCACCGAATAGCATGATATGCGGAAGATAGTCGTCATAGCCCTGCTTCTGGCCTCGTCGCTTGCCCTGCATGCGCAGAGCGATCCAGAGTATCTGATGGAAATCGGAGCAGGAGTGGGCATGGTCTCCTACGAGGGCGACTTCAACAACAGCATCCTGAAGAATATGCAGCCCATAGGCTCGGTGGTGCTCCGCAGGAACTTCAATCCCCATATGGGACTGCGTCTTGCGGGCTCTTTCGGCAAGCTGAAGGGGAGTTCCAAGGATGTGGAGACCTATTATCCCGACTACCAGGCTTCGCCGTATGAGTTCAACAACTCGCTGGTGGATGTCAGTCTGGTCTACGAATACAACTTCTGGCCTTACGGGACGGGGCGCGACTATCGTGGCGCAAGGCGCCTCACGCCCGTTGTCTTCGGCGGACTGGGAGCCACCTATGTGTCGGGAGGCGACAAGAATGTGTTTACGGCCAATGTGCCTCTCGGCTTTGGCGTGAGATATAAGATGGGTGAACGCCTGAATCTGGGCGTGGAATGGGCTGTCCACTTCAGCCTGAGCGACAAGCTCGACGGAGTGAAGGATCCTTACTATGTAAGGAGCAAGGGAGCGTTTAAGAACACCGATTGCTACTCGGCCCTGCAATTTACGCTTACCTATAGTTTTATGGCAAAGTGCAGAACTTGTAACAACGACGATTAATGGCAGCAGAACTCGATATGACGCGCATTCCCGGACACATCGCCATCATCATGGATGGCAATGGACGGTGGGCAGCCGAGCGGGGCAAGCCTCGCAGTTTCGGTCATCAGGCAGGGGTGGATGCCGTGCGGAGGATTACCTCCGAGTGTACTCGCCTCGGCGTGAAGTTCCTCACGCTCTATACCTTTTCCACGGAAAACTGGAGCCGTCCGGCCGACGAGATATCGGCCCTGATGGGACTGGTGCTTACCTCCTTGGAAGATGAAATCTTCATGAAGAACAATGTGAGGTTTCAGGTTATCGGCGACATCGCGCGCCTTCCGCAGGATGTGCAGGACAAGCTCGGCCAGACCATGGAGCGCACGGCGCAGAACGACGCGATGACCATGGTGGTGGCTCTCAGCTATTCATCGCGCTGGGAAATCATCGAGGCGATGAAGCAGACGGTATTCCACGCCCTGACCGAGGGCTCCGCGACCCTTGTCGGTCATTCAGGGGCAGCCGTCTATGCCGGTCTGGAGGCGCAGCTCACCGAGGAAAACTTCGAAAAGAACCTTGAAACCGCGTTCATGCCCGACCCTGACTTGCTCATCCGTACGGGCGGCGAGGTGCGTCTGTCGAACTACCTGTTGTGGCAATGTGCCTATACCGAGTTGTATTTTTGCGACACTTATTGGCCAGACTTCGGGGAGGAAGACCTCCACAGGGCCATCCGGAGCTATCAGAATCGTCAGCGGCGATACGGGAAGACAGAAGCTCAAATAGAGAAAGAAAATAATTCCAAATAATGAATAAAACAAATAAGGTGTTGACATTGCTCGCCGCCCTGATTTTCATGGGCTGTATGAGCATGCGGGCGCAGGATAAGATAGTGTATCCGGAAATCAGCTATGCCGGGGCACCACGCACCGTAACCATTGCCGGCCTGAATGTGTCGGGTGTCGAGGGCTATGAGGACTATGTGCTCACGGGCATCTCCGGTCTCGTGGTCGGGCAGAAGGTAGAATTGCCGGGCGTGGAAATCACGGAGGCCGTGAAGCGCTATTGGAAGCATGGGCTCTTTTCCAAAGTCCAGATATCAGTCGACTCCCTCATTGGAGACAAGGCTTGGCTGCACATCGCGCTGCAGGTGCGTCCACGCGTCTCTACTATCAATTGGATAGGCTTAAAGAAATCAGAGCGTGAGGATATGGAGGCAAAGCTGGGACTCTTGAAAGGCTCGCAGGTTACGCCGAACTCACTGGCGCGTGCCAAGATCCTTGCCACGAAATACTTCGACGACAAGGGGTACAAGAACGCAGAGATAGAAATCAACCAGCGCGAGGATGTGGCCGGCAAAAATCAGGTGATTCTCGATGTTCTCGTAGACAAGAAAGAAAAGATGCGGGTGCATGAAATCATCATCGACGGAAACGAGCAACTTACCGACAAGAAGCTCAAGGGAAACCTGTTTTCCAAAGGTGCCTTTGCCAAGATTCACGAGGCAGGGAAGCTGGGTAACTTGTTCAAGTCGAAAAAATATACTCCGGAACGCTGGAAGGAAGATCGCAAGAATCTCATAGCAAAGTATAACGAGTTTGGCTACCGCGATGCCACTATTCTGGCCGACAGCGTCTGGAACTACGACAACAAGCACGTAAACATCTATGTGAAAGTCGATGAGGGTAAGAAGTATTACCTGCGAAACATCAGCTGGGTAGGCAACACTGTCTATTCTACCGACTATCTCAGCCGGGTGTTCGGAATGAAGACTGGCGATGTCTATAACCAGAAACTGATGGACAAACGGCTCTCGAGCGACGATGATGCCGTGGGCAACGAATACTGGAATCACGGTTATTTGTTCTATAACCTCGACCCTACTGAGGTGAACATCGTTGGCGACAGCATCGACTTGGAGATGCGTATTACCGAGGGACCTCAGGCGCATATCAATCGTGTTCGTATCAATGGTAACGACCGCCTGTATGAAAATGTGGTGCGTCGGGAACTCCATACCAAGCCGGGTGATCTCTTCTCTAAGGACGCGTTGCAGCGTTCGGCGCGTGAGCTGGCATCCATGGGACACTTCGATCCCGAGAAGGTGAACCCTGATGTGAAGCCCAATGTAGAAGACGGTACGGTGGATATCAACTGGAACCTCGAGCAGAAGTCTAATGACCAGATAGAGTTCTCGCTTGGCTGGGGCCAGACGGGAGTCATCGGCCGTGTCGGACTGAAGCTCAACAACTTCTCGTTGCGCAACCTCTTTAATAAGAATAAGGAGCATCGGGGCATCCTGCCTATCGGCGACGGCGAGGTATTGAGCCTCGGTGCGCAGACCAACGGTACCTATTACCAGAGCTATAATGCCAGTTACAGCACCAACTGGTTTGGTGGGAAGCGGCCTATCCAGTTCAGTGTAGGAGGTTTCTACTCCAAGCAGAGCGATGTTTCGTCCAACTTCTATCATAATAATATGAACAATTACTATGGTTATCTCGCTGGTTATGGTAGTAGTTACTATAACAACTACGAAAATTATTATGACCCGGATACCTATATCAAGCTCTATGGTGTGAATGTGGGCTGGGGTAAACGCCTGCGCTGGCCTGACGATTACTTCTCATTGTCGCTGCAGTTGTCGTACACTCGTTATTCTTTGAGAAACTGGAGCTATTTCGTGATGTCGAACGGAAACGCCAACAACCTGAACCTGAGCATTTCCTTGAGCCGCACCTCAACCGACAACCAGCTCTTCCCTCGTCGCGGATCGGAGTTCATGGCTTCCGTAACGCTCACTCCGCCTTGGTCGAAGTGGGAAAAGAAAGATTACAAGAACCTGGCGAACAATCCACAGTCAGCCACTTACTCTCAGGAACAGCAGGACAAGTTCCGCTGGATAGAGTATCATAAATGGAAGTTCAAGGCCCGTACCTTTACTGCTCTTTCGAGTGGTCAGAAGTGCTTCGTACTGATGACGCGTGCCGAGATCGGGATCCTCGGTTCCTACAATCGGTATAAGAAATCGCCGTTCGAGACCTATTATGTAGGTGGCGACGGTATGAGCGGTTATTCTTCCGGCTATGCGGAGGAAACCATCGGTCTGCGAGGCTATGAGAATGGAAGCGTGTCTTACTCTCCTAATACGGGATATAACGCCTATGCCTACGACCGTTTCACCCTCGAGCTGCGCTATCCGTTCCTGCTGGGTAACACCACCATCTATGGACTGGGCTTCGTGGAGGCGGGCAATGCATGGTATGACACCAAGAAGTTCAATCCTTTCGACATGAAGCGTAGTGCCGGTATCGGTGTGCGCATATTCCTGCCGATGGTGGGTATGATGGGCATAGACTGGGCTTATGGTTTCGACAAGGTGTATAATGGTTCTACTTTCGAAAAAGGCGGAAGCCAGTTCCACTTTATCCTTGGCCAGGAATTTTAAGTCGGAATATTAAAAATAGATAATTTAAATAACTTTTCGGGTGCCTCGTGCGTCTATAAGTTTAAATGTAAAATATCAGGGTATGAAGAAGTTAATGTCAATATGTCTGTTGGCCCTCGTGGCAATGACGGCAAGCGCACAGAAGTTCGCGCTCCTCGACATGGAGTATATCTTGAAGAATATTCCGGCCTATGAGCGTGCCAATGAGCAGCTCAATCAAGTGAGCAAGAAGTGGCAGGCCGAGGTGGAGGCTCTCAATACCGAGGCCAGTACCATGTATAAGAACTACCAGAACGAGCTGGTGTTCCTCTCGCAGGAGCAGAAGAAGGCCCGTCAGGAGGAAATCATGAAAAAGGAGAAGGAGGCTTCCGAGCTGAAGAAGAAGTATTTCGGTCCCGAAGGCGAGCTCTTCAAGAAGCGTACGAGCCTTATGAGCCCGATTCAGGAAGAAGTGTATAATGTGGTAAAGGAAATCTCAGAGTTGCGTGGATACAGCCTTGTGCTCGACCGTGCGAGCGACTCTGGTATCATTTTCGGATCTCCGAAGATTGATATCTCTAACGAGGTGCTCCAGAAATTGGGGTACAGCGTTCGTTAAAGGGCCGTTTTGGTGAGGCGAAAAACAATTTCCCGGCAGCAGAAAGAAGGATGAATTCCGGAACCTGCCAGAATAAAAGAATAAATCATTAATCAAATTACAACAAGAAAAAAAATGAAAAAAGTAATCATTATGTTGATGCTTCTGGCGCCGATGACAGCATTTGCCCAGAAGTTTGGCAAAGTAAACACGCAGACCGTGGTACAGACTATGACCGAATACGGCAAGGCTCAGGGAGAACTCCAGGCATTGCAGAAGCAGAAGGAAACCGAGCTTAAAGGTCTTCAGGATGAACTGCAGCGCAAGAGCGAGGAGTATGACAAGACTAAGAGCACCCTGAACGCTACCAAGCAGAAGGAGACAGAGCAGGAATTGCAGAATATGTATACAAAGGTTCAGCAGGCTTATCAGGATGGTCAGCAGGAACTCCAGAAGAAGTCTCAGGAGCTAATGACTCCTATTCAGGCCAAGATCATGAATGCCATTCAGGCTGTCGGCAAGGCTGGCAACTTTACTTATATCTTTGAAGAGGGTACCGCAGTCTATACGGGCACCAATGTAGAGGATGTAACGAGCAAGGTTCAGGCCCAGCTCAAGTAAGAGAAAATATTTTTTCCGATAATCGATATGGGGGGCAGGCTGAAGGTGGCCCGCCCCTATTATATATTAAAAAGGTGATGAAACAGTTAATTCTTTCTTTAGTCCTATTTGTGATGCCTTTCGTGGCTGATGCACAAAGCCAGTTGAAATATGGCTATTTCAGCTATAAGGAGGCGTTTGAGTCCATGCCTGCCTACGCCGCTGCCAAGAGAAGTCTGGAAGTGCTGAAAGGCAAGTATGATGCAGAGATGAAGCGCGTGGAGGACGAGTTCAACAAGAAGTATGAGCAGTTTCTCGACGGGCAGAAAGATTTTGCTCCTTCAATTCTTAAGAAACGGCAGGCCGAGCTGCAGGAATTGATGGAGAAAAACCTGGCTTTCAAGGAGGAGGCGAAGCGCCTGCTCAAGCAGGCAGAGGAAGAAGCCTATGCACCGCTCAGGCTTCGTCTCTCGGAAGTGCTCCGCGGTATCGGCGACGCACGGGGCTATGCCTTTATCCTGAATACCGACAACGACGCCGTTCCCTATGTCAGCTCGGTGGTTGGTGAGGATATTTCATCACTCGTCAAGGATACATTGCGTTGACGGATATGCTGCCCCCGGCTCCAGGGCCGATTGGAGTTTTCGATTCCGGCTATGGCGGACTGACCATCTTGGACGGCATTCGCCAGCTGTTGCCCCAGTATGACTATATGTTCCTGGGCGATAATGCCCGTGCTCCTTATGGTCCCCGCTCGTTCGATGTGGTGTATGAGTTCACGCGGCAGGCTGTATGGAAACTCTTTGAGAAAGGCTGCCATCTGGTAATTCTCGGATGTAATACGGCTTCGGCAAAGGCGCTCCGAACCATCCAGCAGGACGATTTGCCCAACTGGGACTCTTCGCGCCGTGTGCTTGGGGTCATCCGTCCTACGGCAGAAGTCATTGGTACGCTTACTCGTAACAATCATGTGGGGCTGCTTGCCACCGAGGGTACCGTGAGAAGTCATAGTTATGACCTTGAGATAGCAAAACTATGGCCGGGGATTCGGGTTACGGGCGTGGCGTGTCCTTTCTGGGTTCCGCTGGTGGAATACAATGAGGCTGACAGCCCGGGAGCCGACTATTTTGTGAAGAAACGCCTCGACGAGCTGATGTCCAAGGACTCGGCCATCGATGCAATCATTCTCGGTTGTACTCATTATCCCATCCTTCTTCCGAAGATCCGGAAGTATGTCAAGGAGGGGATAAACATCATTTCGCAAGGTAAATTTGTAGCCGAGAGCCTTAAAGGTTATTTAGAGCGTCATCCGGAAATAGCACGCAACTGTACCAAGGGCGGCCGCGTGGAATACTACACTACGGAGAATCCAGATAAATTCAAGGAAGGAGCACGCATCTTCCTTCATGACAAAGTTAGAATAGAACATATAGATTTAGAGTAAATACATGCAGGAGACAAGAAAAAACCGTATCTCACGCCTGCTTCAGAAGGAGCTCGCGGAATTATTCCAGTCGCAAACCCGTAAAACGCACGGCATCCTCGTGAGTGTTACCCGTGTGCGTATAAGTCCGGATTTGAGTATCTGTACGGCTTATCTGAGCATCTTTCCCTCGGAAAGAGGTGAGGAGTTCTTGAAAAATATAACGGCAAATGAGAAGACCCTGCGCTATGAACTGGGCACTCGCGTCCGTAACCAGCTCCGCATTATCCCGGAGCTGAGGTTCTTCATCGATGACAGCCTTGATTACATTGACCACATCGACGAACTCTTGAAGAAGTAAACCGACTACACCTTTGAGGCTCTCAGCAAGGAAGCGGATCATGAATTTCCCTTTTTACATAGCCCGTCGTTATCTCTTTTCAAAGAAGAGAACGCATGCTATCAATGTCATCAGTATTATTTCGATTATCGGAGTGGCGGTGGCCACGATGGCCTTGGTCATCGTGATGAGTGCTTTCAATGGTTTCCACGACCTCGTGGCTTCGCTCTTTACGAACTTCGACCCGCAGATAAAAGTGGTTCCGGCGATGGGAAAGACGGCTCCGAGCGACGATCCCATCCTCACCCGAATCCGCCAGTTGCCGGAGGTTGATGTGGCAACGGAGTGCGTGGAGGACAATGCGCTGGCCGTATATCAGGACAAACAGGCCATGGTCGTCATCAAGGGAGTGGATGATAACTTCGCTGAACTCACCCATATTACGGATATTCTGTATGGCGACGGTGAGTTTGGCCTGCGTGCCGCCAATCTGAACTATGGTACATTGGGCATTATGTTGGCCCAGACTCTGGGGACGGGTGCCCGTTGGAGAGGTTCGCTTCGCGTCTATGCGCCTGTGAAAGAGGGGCAGCTCGACCTCTCGGATCCTACCAGCGGCTTCATCGTAGACTCTCTGGAATCTCCCGGAGTGGTCTTTCAGGTGAAGCAGTCGAAGTATGATGCCCGCTATATCATTGTTCCTATTTCCTGGGCTCGCATCCTCTTTGAGCAGCAAGGCATGCTCTCTTCGCTTGAGCTGAGGCTCAAGCCAGGGAGTAACTTGAACGATGTAAAGGCGGAAATCAAGCAAATAGCCGGGGATAAATATAAGGTTCGCGACCGTTATGAGCAGCAGGAGGACACTTTCAAGATTATGTCAATCGAGAAGTTCTTTGCCTACATCTTCCTGACTTTCATCCTCGTGGTGGCATGTTTCAATATCGTCGGTTCGCTTTCGATGCTTATCATTGACAAGAAAGAGGATGCCCTAACCCTTAGAAACCTTGGCGCTACCGACCGGCAAGTTACCAGAATCTTCCTTTTTGAGGGAAGGATGATAGCCGTAATGGGTGCCGTGGCAGGAATCGTAGTAGGTTTACTACTCTGCTGGCTGCAGCAGACTTATGGTTTTGTACATCTTGGTGATAGCGATGGTTCTTTCATTGTTAACGCCTATCCGATAAGTGTCCACTATACGGATGTCGCTCTCATTTTCGTTACCGTTATCGCCGTGGGATGGCTTGCGGTGTGGTATCCGGTACGGGCGTTGAGTAAAAGGCTGTTGAGTGATTGAAAACGGCCTTTGCAAGGCTGCTTTCTTAGAGAACAGGAAATCATCAGAGCCTTTCTTTGTCAATGTCTTATTTTTTTCTGATGAGGGTCAGCCCGTCCCTTAAGGGCAGTATCACTTTCTCCACCCTGTTGTCTTTCGCGATGAAATCGTTGAATTCCCGGATGCCTTGCGTCTGCTGGTCGTCATCATAGGCGGGGTCGATGACATGCCCGTCCCACAGTGTGTTGTCGGCCAGGATGAAGCCTCCGGATCGCATGGCCGCCAGCACCGTCTCGTAGGTTTCTTTGTAAGTGCGCTTGTTGCCGTCGATAAAAGCCATGTCGAAGGTAACGCCCAATTCGGGGAGCAATTGGTTGGCATCTCCGATGATAAACTCAATCTTGTCGGAATAGGGTGATTGCTCTATCCACGGACGCGTGAAATCCTCCATCTCATCATTAATTTCGAAGGTGTAGATTCTACCTTCCGGTGGCAGGCCTTCTGCCATGCAGAGTGCACTATAGCCGCTGAAAGTTCCCACTTCGAGTATGTTTTTGGGGCGAATCATCTCTACCATCATCTTGAGCAGACGGCCTTGCAGGTGCCCGCTGGCCATCCTGCCATGTACGGTTTGCACATTCGTAGCCCTCCAAAGACGGTGCAGGTAGTCGCCCTCTGGGTCTATATGGGTGAGAATGTAGCTGTCGAGGGCTTCTATTGTGGAGACCTCTGCGTCTGTGGCCGCAGTCCCCGGTGTGAGCGAGCTATTTCGTTTACCATTGCTCATGTTACTGTGGCTCTTTTATTCCAGGAAAGATTCCACGGCCAGCCGATAGCTGTCGAGCCCGAATCCAGCAATCACACCCTTGCATGCAGCTGAAATGAGAGATTGATGGCGGAATCCTTCACGCGAGCTGACATTGCTGATGTGCACTTCTATGACTGGGGTTTTCAGGCTGCGGATGCAGTCGTGCAGGGCCACGCTGGTATGTGTGTAGGCACCCGCATTGAGGATTATGCCGTCGAAACTGAAGCCTGCTTCCTGCATTTTATTGATGAGCTCGCCTTCTATGTTACTCTGATAGTAGCTGAATTGGATGTCGGGATACCGGATGATGAGTCTTGCGAGATAGTCTTCAAATGACTCCTGACCGTAGATATCTGGTTCGCGCACTCCCAAAAGGTTCAGATTTGGGCCGTTTATAATTTGTATTCTCACAATTTCCTTGTATTTTTGTGGGCAAATATAGCAAATAAAATGGAAAAAGACAAATCTTCCGTAGATATTGTGAAGGTCTATCAGCGTTATCTGAAGTTAGGGAAGAACTATTCCGTAAACACAGTAGAGGCTTATAGGCACGACTTGGAGCACCTGCTTGAGTTCTGTAAGACACAGGAGAAGAGCCCCCTCAATCTGCAACTTGAGGATTTGGAAAAGTTTGCCGTGCTACTGCATGAGAGGGGGATAGGGGCCTCCTCGCAGGCTCGTATCCTAAGCGGAGTGCGTTCCTTTTATCGTTTCCTGTTGCAGGACGGATACTTGGAGAAGGATCCTACGGAACTTCTTGACTCCCCGCGCTTGGGTGAACATCTGCCCGAGGTGCTCTCCGTGGAGGAGGTTGACCGCATGGAGGCAGCCATCGACTTGTCTAAACGCGAGGGGCAGCGCAACAAAGCCATCATAGAAGTGCTCTTCTCGTGTGGTCTCCGCGTGTCGGAGCTCGTCAACCTCAAGCTCTCTCAGCTTTATTTCGACGAGCGATTCGTGCGTGTCTTGGGTAAGGGAAACAAGGAACGCCTTGTTCCCATCTCCCAAAAAGCGGTCAAGGAGCTTCAGCTCTGGTTTGCCGACCGTGTACACCTGTATATAAAGCCCGGTGAGGAAGACTATGTGTTTCTCAATCGTCGGGGGCGTCATCTCACCCGCACCATGATTCTTATAATGATCAAGTGCACCGCCCGTGATGCAGGTATCCATAAGACCATCTCACCCCATACGCTGCGCCACTCATTTGCCACGGCTCTCCTGAAGGGCGGAGCCGATCTCAGAGCCATACAAGCCATGCTGGGTCATGAGGATATCAGTACCACTGAGATTTATACCCATATCGACACAACGACTTTGCGGGAAGAAATTCTCCAGCACCATCCGAGAAATATCAGATCGTCTGACTTCTGAGTGAAAAGTTATTCTTTTTCTTTTCCGTGGCTTGTAGGCCAGACAGAAAAAGGATGCCCTAACCTTCTCCCCGGCTTCTGACTCTATATATTTTGATTTTTTGCAAAATAATACCAAATAATTAGGTAAGCCAAGGTTTTTTTAATATCTTTGTCATTAGAAATCGTTTAATTTAAAATTGTAGTAAACATGAAACTGAGACACCTCTTAGTGTTAGTTCTGATTTTTGTAGCCGGTTCTGCCCGGGCACAGATGGACATGACCATTCCTGCCGATACGGCAGTACGGAAGGGCGTGCTTCCTAACGGACTTACCTATTACATTCGTTACAACAACTGGCCGGAGCATCGGGCTAATTTCTACATTGCCCAGAAAGTGGGTTCTTTGCAGGAGGAAGAGAGCCAGCGTGGCTTGGCTCACTTCCTGGAGCATATGTGCTTTAACGGCACGACTCATTTTGAGGGCAACGGCGTCATCGAGTGGTGTCGTGCTCACGGAATAGAATTCGGGGCCGACCTGAACGCCTATACCAGTATAGACGAGACCGTATACAACATCAGCAATGTCCCCACCGGCAGCCAGGGCACTCTCGACTCCTGTCTGCTCATCCTTTCTGACTGGGCCGACGGCTTGATCCTCGACCCTAAGGAAATAGACAAGGAGCGTGGCGTCATCCACGAGGAGTGGAGGCTGCGATCGAGCGCGAGCCAGCGAATGCTCGAGCGCGCGCTGCCGAAACTCTATCCCGGCAGTAAGTATGGGCTGCGTATGCCCATCGGACTAATGAGCGTCGTAGACAATTTCAAGCCTAAGGAGCTACGCGATTATTACGAGAAATGGTATCATCCGACCAATCAGGGCATCATCGTTGTCGGTGATGTGGATGTAGACCACACGGAAGCCATGATCAAAAAGCTCTTCGGCGGTATAAAGAATCCAGAGAACCCTGCCCCCATTGTAGATGTAGAAGTACCCGACACGCCTGCTCCCATTGTCATCGTAGAGAAGGACAAGGAGCAACGCCAGGCCGTTGCCCAGCTCATGTTCAAGCACGAAGTCTTTCCAGACTCTTTGAAGGGGACGATTGTGAATCTGATACAAGGCTATACGAAAGGGGCTGCCATGTCAATGCTCAACAATCGCATGAGGGAGACGGCTCAGCAGCCGGAGTGTCCGTTTGTGAATGCCAGCGCCGACGACGGCAGCTATCTTTTCTCCAAGACTAAGGACGCCTTCACCTTAGGAGTGGTTCCCAAGGTTCCGGAAAAGACCTCGGATGCGCTCAAGGCAGTATTCGTAGAGGCTCGTCGGGCGGCAGAGTTCGGATTCACCCCTACGGAATATCAGCGTTATCAGGAAGATTATCTTTCCGGACTCGACAAGGTTTACAGCAATAAGGACAAGCGCACGAACGAGGCATTCTTCTCGCAGTACTTGAATAATTTCCTGGAAAATGAGCCGATGCCCAGCATCGAGTATACCTATCCGCTGATGAAACAGCTCGTCCCGAGAATTCCCGTTCAGGTAATCAACGAATATATGAAAGAGCTTGTGCCTGCAAGCGACAGCAATCTGGTGGTGCTCAACCTTAATCCGGAAAAGGAAGGAGCAGTCTATCCTACGGAATCCCAGCTCCTTGGAGCCTTGCAGGACGCCCGTGCAGAAAAGGTTGAGGCCTATGTGGATAATGTGAAAAACGAGCCCCTGCTGGCGCAGTTGCCTAAGGCAGGAACCATCAAGAAGGAAGTGAAGAACGACAAGCTCGGCTATACGGAGCTCACGCTCTCCAACGGTATCAAGGTGGTGCTGAAGAAAACCGATTATAAGAAAGATGAAGTGCGTCTCTCCGGCGAGGGCGATGGCGGTAGCTCGCTTTATGGCGACAAGGATCTCTATAACACGAAAGTGTTTAATGATGTAATCGGCATCAGCGGTCTTGGCAATTTCTCAAGCACCGAGCTCCAGAAGGCACTCGCGGGAAAGATTGCGAATGCCGACCTTACGATGAGCGACCGCAAGATGGGTCTCGGCGGTTCTTCTACTCCAAAGGATGTGGAGACCATGTTCCAGATGGCTTATCTCTATTTCACCAAAATCAACAAGGACCAGAAGTCGTTCGACAACTTGATGAATCAGCTTGAACTTGCCTTGAAGAATCGAGACAAGCAGCCAGATACAGCTCTCTCGGACTCACTTACCGCCACACTCTACGATCACAATCCGCGCATGGCAAGCCTGAAGCTCGACGACTTGAAGAAAATCAATTACGACCGCATCCTCGAGATTGCCAAGGAACGCACGGCGTCGGCCCGAGGCTGGGAGTTCACCATCATCGGCAATTATGACGAGGCTACCATCCGCCCGTTGGTGTGTCAGTATCTCGGCGCACTGCCAACAAAGGGGAAGGTGGTTAAGGGACACCGCATTGCCAAGCTACATCAGGGCAAGGCCGTGAACGAGTTCCGCCGCAAGATGGAGACCCCCAAGGCCAACAGCTACTTCGTGTGGTATAACGAGAAGATGCCTTACACCGTTGAGGACGGTATCAGGGCCGACATCGCGGGAGAAGTGCTTTCGCAGATTTACCTGAAGAAAATCCGCGAAGATGCCAGCGCGGCATACTCTTGCGGGGCGTATGCGGGAGCGTCGCTGTCTGATGACGGTTACCATGTATACCAGATTCTCGGCTACTGTCCGATGAAACCGGAGAAGAAGGACATAGCCATTAAGATTATGAATGAAGAACTCCCGGCCCTGGCCAAAACCTGCGACAAGGATATTCTTGAGAAGGTGCAGAAAACCATGCTCAAGCAGTTGGAGACCTCATTGAAGACCAACACATTCTGGCAGGGTGTCATCGGCATGCAGCGCAAGTACGGCATCGATTCCAGTTACGAGGTTCGCAAGGCGGCCATTGAGCGCCAGACCCCGGCAAGCATCTCTGCTTTCGTGGCCGAGTTCCTGAAGGATAACGGCGGGGTAAGCGTCATCATGCTCCCCGAGGAATAGCCTTTGCGGAAAGCAACCCTATAAGGAAAGGCCGGAGGATTCGTCTTCCGGCCTTTCTGTTTGCTGTCAGGAGGATGACAAAAGCGGAGAGATCGCAGGATTTGACAAATGTTTTCTTTTCCTTGCAGACTTAGGGAAAATAGCCCAACAGTTTACCCGGATTGCATGTCTTATAATTTTTTTCTGCCCAAAGTATAGGTATATTAAGAAAAAAGAGTAATTTTGTGGTATTAACCGAAAACCAATAGAGATACTGAGAACTAAATATAAAACTATAAAAAGTGGAGAATGAAATGCAGTTAATACTTCTCTTAAACCTCATTTTTGTGGTCTGTAACTATATCGTGATTTTCCATACCCGGTGGTGGGACACATTGGAGGAGAACTACTACGACTTGACAGGCCGTGATAAACCAAGGTGTCTGCTGTCGGTTTTCCTGATGGCAGGATATGTGGTTTTCATGTTTTTGCTGTTGATCAATCTTAAAAACCTTGCCTTATGGCTTGTCATTGGCCTTACGCTCATTTATGTGGCGCTATGTGCATATCTCGTGTTGGCAAGGTCTTGGCTGCGGAAGATGGAGGAGAAATCCAAGAGGAGGAAGGTGGCTCTTTTCTTCCTGGGCAGTCTGGCGGTTACGGCCTCTATTTGCTTAGGCAGGCTGATCAGCCGTTATTATGCACTGGGCGAGGAAAAGGTAAGGGGCTTGATACTCTTGATATTGATAGTATTTACTGGCTGTGTGTGGATTTGGCGGAAGTTCTCTGGTAAGAAAGAATGAAAGCAGGATGCCTTCAGCATGGGGCACAAGTGCGGCATCGGTTCAGTTTACTTATACGGAAAGGCCGGAGGATTCGTCTTCCGGCTTTTCTGTTTGCCGTCAGGAGGATGACAAAATCGCCGATTTTGTCCCATGTTTTCGGCGATTTTGTCGTTCAATCTCGCCGATTTTGTCGCGCTGTCAGCGGCTTTCTGGTTTGCGGGGAGGAATGTGCCGGGGCGGCAGGTGGCACCTTTATGACCTCCGCCACTCCTGTTTTTGATGCCCCGAGGTTGATAAATGGCCTCTGAATATTTGGAGAAGTCGGAAATAAGCCGTACCTTTGCAGTCGATAATAACATATTGGTTTAACACTTGTGGAAGAATTTGGCTGCTTGCAACCACACTAAAAAATGCTAAAACTGCAAAATCCCAAGAAAGATTTTACGGTCGTTTGGTGTTTTTCCACTTAAAAAAGTTTGGGGAAAAATGAGTTATTTGTTTTCATCAGAATCCGTTTCCGAAGGGCATCCAGACAAGGTTGCCGATCAGATTAGCGACGCGTTGGTCGACCAGTTCCTGGCTTACGACCCCAAGGCGCATTGTGCCATCGAAAGCTTTGTTACCACCGGGCAGGTGGTAATCATGGGCGAAGTGAGGTCGGAGGCCTACATCGACCTCCAGACCATTGCCCGCCGCACTATCAACCGGATAGGCTATACCAAGGCGGAGTATCAGTTTGACGGCGACAGCTGCGGCATCATGACCGCCATCCATGAGCAGAGCGGCGACATCAACCGTGGCGTGGAGCGCGCCGACGAGGAAGAGCAGGGTGCCGGAGACCAGGGCATGATGTTCGGCTATGCCGTCAACGAGACCGAGAACTATATGCCCGTGTCGCTCGACCTGGCCCATCTGCTTATGACGACACTGGCCGACATCCGCAGGGAGGGCAAGGTGATGACCTACCTCCGGCCCGACTCCAAGAGTCAGGTTACCGTGGAGTATAGCGACGACAACATCCCGCGGCGCATAGATACCATCCTCGTAAGCACGCAGCACGACGAGTTTGACAGCGACGACGAGCGCATGCTGGCGAGGATCAAGGCAGATGTGGTCAACATCCTTATCCCTCGCGTGAAGGCTCAGATTCACTCCGAGAAGGTGCTTGCGCTCTTCAACGACGACATCAAGTATCTGGTCAACCCCACGGGAAAGTTCGTTATCGGCGGGCCTCACGGCGATACGGGTCTCACGGGGCGCAAGATCATCGTCGACACCTATGGGGGCAAGGGCGCTCACGGCGGCGGTGCCTTCTCGGGCAAGGACCCCTCGAAGGTGGACCGCAGCGCTGCCTATGCCGCCCGCTATATCGCCAAGAACATGGTGGCGGCCGGCGTTGCCGACGAGATGCTGGTTCAGCTCAGCTATGCCATCGGCGTCGCGCAGCCCGTGAGCATCTATGTGAACACTTACGGGCGGAGCCATGTGGGTCTCTCTGACGGAGAAATCGCGAAGAAAATCGGTCAGATGTTCGACCTCCGGCCGAAAGCCATCGAGCGGGCGTTGAAGCTTCGCCAGCCCATGTATTTCGAAACGGCCTCATACGGGCACATGGGGCGTAAGAACGAGGTGGTGAAGAAGACCTTTACCAGTCTCTACCATGAGGAGAAGACGGTGGAAGTGGAGCTCTTTACCTGGGAGAAACTTGACAGGGTAGAAGACATCAAGAAGGCCTTCGGCTTATGATACAGCAGGCAGACTCCATCTTTTCAGGCCATACAGGCGAAGCCGGACTCGGGAAAGAAGTGGCCCGGCCCGCCCGGCAGCGCCACCAGCCCACCCCCCGCGAGGTGGTGAGCTGGCTGCCGAAGAATGCCACGCCTGCCCAGATGGACTCTGCCATACAGCTGCATGTGAAGCCTTCGGAGATTCATTGGAGCCAGATGCCGGACACGCTTCACCTGCCGGGGCATCCCCGGGGCAAGAGCGTGCGCGACATGGAACTGCCCACCTATTACAAGGAGTCGTTTTTCATGAAAGACTCGCTCTTTCATCCGGAACTCCCTGGGGGGCGTCTCGGCGTTTCCGGCGACCCGATTCCTTATGCCATTGCCAACGATAATTTCTTTACGGGCCTGCTGATAGGCTGTTTTGTCCTGGCATTGGTGGCTTTCTCGCAGTCCAGGAAGTTCATCTCCCGGCAGGCCAAGAACTTCTTCTTCGTTCCCCATGAGCATGTAACCCAGATTCCGGAGACGGCCAATGAGATTCGCTTTCAGATATTCCTGGTGCTGCAGACCTATCTGCTTCTGGCTCTTTTCTTCTTTTTCTATAGCAATGCTTATGTGGGCGAGGCCTTCATGCTGGCTCCATATCCGGTCATCGCAATCTATACGGGCGTCGGATTTTCCTATTTCCTGTTGAAGGTGTTTCTTTACTGGTTCACGGGATGGGTGTTTTTCGATAGGAGAAATAACGAGCTATGGTTGAAGTCATTTTTATTTATAGTTTCGATGGAGGGCGTTGCTCTTTTTCCTGTTGTCGTACTTCAGGCTTTTTTCGGAATGCCGATGCAGACTGCAGTGATTTATGCCATTGTCCTCTTGGTTTTTGTGAAAATGCTCACCTTCTATAAGACATATATCATCTTTTTTCGCAAGAAAGGCTCTTTTCTGCAAAATATTTTGTACTTTTGTGCGCTTGAAATAATTCCAATGCTTGCATTGGGGGGAGTTATGATTACAATAAACGGGTATTTGAAAATAAATTTTTAAGACAGAAAGATGATAAAGAAGATTCTTATTTCACAGCCAAGGCCTTCTAGTGAGAAGTCGCCCTACTATGATCTGGAGAAAGAATATGGCGCTCAGTGCGTTTTCCGTCCATTTTTCAAAGTGGAGGGATTGTCTGCGAAGGAGTTCCGTCAGCAGAAAATAAACCTGCTTGACTATACGGCCGTAGTGTTTACTTCGCGTCATGCCATAGACAACTACTTCAAAATCGCCAAGGAAATGCGTATAACGATTCCCGAGGACATGAAGTACTTCTGCGTCATCGAAACCATAGCTCTCTATATCCAGAAGTATGTACAGTATCGTAAGCGCAAGATATTCTTCGGAAATACCGGAAAGATCGACGATCTCGTACCTGTCATGGCAAAGCATAAGGCAGAGAAGTTCCTCGTTCCGATGAGTAGCGTCCACAATGATGATGTGAAGAATATGCTCGACGAGAAGAAACTGAATCATGCGGAGTGCGTTATGTATCGCACCGTGAGTAACGATTTCACGGAAGACGAGAAGAACAACTTTAACTATGACATGCTCGTATTCTTCAGCCCCACGGGCGTAAAGGCTCTGAAGAAGAACTTTCCGGAGTTCAAGCAGGGGGATATCAAGATTGCCGCTTTCGGCCCGGCCACGGCAAAGACCGTAGCAGACGAGGGACTTCGCCTTGATGTAGAGGCTCCCTCAAAGGAATATCCCTCGATGTCGAGTGCCTTGAAGGTATATCTGAAGAAGGGAAAGAAATAAGGATATGCCTGCGCCGGGAGCTCTCACACTAAAGAAGGAAGAGCGCATATGCAGCAAGAAGCTGATAGACGAGCTCTTTACGGGAGGTGAAAGCCATTCCATGACGAGCTATCCCGTAAGAGTGGTATATATGCTGAAGGAGCGGGAAGCAGTAGAGGAACCATCGGCAATGATGCTCGTAAGTGTCCCGAAGCGATGTCTTAGGCATGCCGTAAAGCGCAACCGGGTAAAGCGGCAGATTCGTGAAGCCTATCGCAAGAATAAGGCTTTGATAACCCAGAAGCTGGATATGGGTACATATCGGCTTGTCATGGCACTTATATGGCTTGACAATAAGGTGTATTCTACAGATAAGGTAGAACAGAATATCATGGGGCTCCTGACCCGTTTAAGTGAAAAGATATGAGGAATCTGAAGTTCGTTCACTGGATTTCGAATGGCCTGACATGGCTGCTCATACTTCCTATCAGATTTTATCAGAAGTTTATCACTCCCTACACACCTCCTTCGTGCCGCTTTACGCCGACCTGTTCGGAATATGCCCGTCAGGCTTTAGTGAAACACGGGCCGATAAAGGGGCTTGTTTTGGCCATTTGGAGAATATTAAGATGTAATCCCTGGGGTGGTTCGGGCTATGACCCCGTGCCGTAAGTTTCCGGACATGCCGGGCTCAGGCAACAAAAATATAAAAATAAAAATATCTACGATTCGATGACAAAAAATTTTGTAGAAGAACTGAAATGGCGTGGTATGCTGGCTCAAATCATGCCGGGTACGGAAGAATTGCTTCAGAAAGAAGTAGTTTCTGCCTATTTGGGTACTGACCCTACCGCCGACTCATTACATATCGGTCATTTGTGCGGAATCATGATGCTTCGTCATTTGCAGCGTTGCGGCCATAAGCCCTTCTTGCTTGTGGGCGGAGCCACCGGTATGATCGGCGACCCCTCAGGCAAGAGCCAGGAGCGCAATCTGCTGGATGCGGAAACGCTTTACCATAACCAGGAAGCCATCAAGAAGCAGGTTTCGAAGTTTCTTGACTTTGAGGGGAACGAGCCGAACAAGGCCGAGATGGTGAATAACTATGACTGGATGAAGGGCTTCACCTTCCTGGACTTTGCCCGCGAAGTGGGTAAACACATCACGGTAAACTATATGATGGCGAAAGACAGTGTGCAGAAGCGGCTCAACGGAGAGGCTCGCGACGGACTTTCTTTTACGGAATTCACCTATCAGCTCTTACAAGGTTACGACTTTCTCTACCTTTACCAACATCATGGGGTAAAGCTCCAGCTCGGCGGAAACGACCAGTGGGGCAATATGACGACGGGTACGGAGCTTATCCGCCGCACCCTTGGCCAGGAGGCTGAGGCCTATGCACTCACTTGTCCGTTGATAACCAAGTCTGACGGAAAGAAATTCGGTAAGACGGAAAGTGGTAATATCTGGCTCGACCGCAACCGTACGACCCCTTATAAGTTCTATCAGTTCTGGCTGAATGTAAGCGACGAGGATGCAGAACGCTATATCAAGATATTCACTTCGCTTGACAAGGAAACCATAGAAGCTCTTGTAGCCGAGCATAGTCAGGATCCCGGGCAGCGTGTCTTGCAGAAAAGACTTGCGGAAGAGGTTACCACCATGGTGCATTCCAAGGAAGACCTGCAGGCTGCCGTCGAGGCCTCTGGCATTCTCTTCGGCAAGGCCACGAAAGAGAGCCTGCGGCAGCTTGACGAGCAAACTCTGCTGGATGTATTCGAGGGGGTTCCCTGTTTCGAGATGTCAAAAGAACAGCTTGGTCAGCCGGCAGTAGACCTCTTCGCTACCGATGAAGTTAGAATATTCCAGAGCAAGGGAGAAATGCGTAAACTCGTACAAGGTGGCGGCGTCTCTCTGAACAAGGAAAAGCTTCAGGCTTTCGACCGTCTTGTTATGGCAGAAGACCTTATTGACGGTAAGTATCTGTTGGTGCAGAGGGGTAAGAAGAACTATTATCTCATTACCGTCAAATAAAGAAAAAGGCTTGAAAATTTGGTGGTGGGTGAAAAATCCACTACCTTTGCACCCAGATTGTCCTATGGTGTAATGGTAGCACTACAGTTTTTGGTTCTGTCAGTGGTGGTTCGAATCCGCCTGGGACAACAGATGTATTCCACACTTCATTGTTCATCAATGTTGTGTGGATTTTTTTAGAAATTATATGGTGATGTCTAATGAAAAACCAATTTATATAGCCTCCTCCAGTACATCCTTCTTCCAGCCCTTTCTAATCCTTATGCTATGTCATTTGGGGTAATATGAAATCCTACGATAAAGCTGGAATGTTTTTTTGTTCATTTGGGTTCGACCAAAGGAAAACTATGTTTTTATATTGGGAAAACAGGATGGATTGTAAGGGCGGTTGGTTTTTGTGAAGTCATCTTTGTTTTTTCTATTTTTTCATTGTGATTTATTACCATGATAATCTTTCAATTTAGTTTTTATTCATGATATGGTAAATAAGTATTGAATCAACCTTTTGCGCAAAAAGATGAGCTTATTCAACTAATTTTCAAGAAATGTAAACCAATTATTTGTAAGATATACGATTTTTCTGTATATTTGCGAAGTCAGTAAAAAGAAGAAGGCTGCTTTTATAGTAGTACCATGGAAAATGTAGTGTGATTTTTTATTCAATAACCAGAAAGAATTCTAATTTATATAAAGAACCTAATAATCCACTAAAGAAGAACAGTTACACGGCAGCAGGCTGCCATATAACTATACTGTGGAATCAATATATTATTTAACCTAAAATCGTAATTTATGGATGAGAATTTGAAGAGTCGTTCATTCGGTTTGCCGGAGAGGAGACAGTGGAAGTATCTGTTTGCCGCCTCTTTGTTCCTGCTGGCTCCAGTATGTGTGTCGGCAGCGGGAAGCTACGCTAATGAGAAAACTGTTGCCCTACAGCAGCAGGCAAAGAAAACAGTTACGGGCACGGTCCTCGATGAGACAGGTCAGCCCGTAATGGGAGCTACGGTGGTGGAGAAGGGGCATCCCTCGAATGGAACCATTACCGACATTGACGGAAAGTTTACATTGCAGATTCGTGAGGGATCCAAGATTTCTGTGAGCTATGTGGGCTACAGATCACAGGATGTAGTTGCGTCCGGTAATTCCGTGGCTGTAACCTTGACTCAGGACTCCGAGGCTTTGGATGAGGTAGTTGTGGTGGCTTATGGTACCCAGAAGAAGAAAGATCTGACTGGCTCCATGACCTCTGTAAGACCGGAAAATGTTCAAGTACAGAATACGACCACTATCACTCGAGCATTGGAAGGTGCAGCACCAGGTATACAAATTGCTGCTGTTGATGGTCAGCCGGGATTCGATATGGCCGTACGCATTCGTGGTGTAAGCTCTACGAATGGAAACAGTTCGGCGGCTCTTATTGTAATTGATGGTGTTGCTCAGCAGACCAACTCTGAATGGGAAAACCCATTAGCTCAGTTGGATCCTAATGACATTGCCTCTATTTCTATTCTAAAAGATGCTGCGTCTACGGCATTGTATGGTTCTCGGGGTGCCAATGGCGTTGTCTTGATTACTACCAAGAGTGGACAGAGTGGTAAGGCGAAGATTAACTTCGAGGGCCGTTGGGGATGGAATTCCATCGGCGACTACAATGTCAATTCAATAGATAATGCGGCTACCTATTATGAATATGCATGGCAGAGTATTTACAACTCTTATCGCTATGGTGTTAATGGGACGGGCTTGCCCGGCATCGATGCTCAGGGATTTCCCTATACGAATTTGAAAAATCCAAATCATACGGATGAAGAAGCGCGCCTGTTTGCCAGTCAGCACTTGTTTGATTACAACAATAGTGAGACCGACTTCCAAATGAATGTGTTGCGCAATAATATGGCCTATAATCTTCCTGGGGCAATTTACACCAATACAGGATCCGGGACACAGTCAAGTTCCACAATGAGTGGAGCCTACTTAATAGACCCTGCTACGGGCCGGCTGAACCCTGCTGCCAAATTGCTTTATAATGATACGGCTAAAGATTTGTTATTCAAACATGCTTTTCGTCAGGAATATAATTTGTCGGCAAGTGGTGGAACGGACAAAATGCATTATTATTTCTCTTTGGGATATCAGGACGAACCATCCTATTTGAAGTATAATGATTTCCGTCGTTACAATGGTCGTGCGAATATGGATGCGCAGTTGTTTGCCTGGTTGAAGGTCGGTGCAAATATTGGTTATTCTAATACAAAGACCCATGCGCAGGCAGGACGCTGGGGCCCTCGCCAGATTGGTGCAGCTTCTGGTAATGCAATAATGTATGTAAAAGGATGGACTCCCATAGTTCCTTTGTATCAAAGAGATCAAAGTGGAGTTATAATGTATGATGCCCAGGGTGAGCCAATCTTGAATATTGCAAATAAGTCCTATTCTCCTTTAGGTGCAGGAAATGTTGCTTATTCTGCCTGGACTCGCGATTTTATCTATGAAGCCAAGATCAATCAGGATCGTCAAGATATAGCCTTATGGACAGGCCGTTTATTTGCGGAGTTCTCTTTTTTGAAATATTTCAAGTTTAACTTGAATTTTAATATGGATGAAACCTATTGGCGCCGTACTCGTTACATGAATAGTATTGCCGGTCGTGGTACACCAAATGGTGGTATCGGCATCCTAACCTATAGTCGTCGTATCATCAATACGCAACAATTATTATCTTATTCTCAAGATTTTGGAAAGCAACACCATGTGAATGCTATGGTTGGCCATGAGTATGAAGACCTTGATAGGAAGGATGTAAATTTTGGATCTGCTTATGAAATGATTCCGGGCTTTTTGATTCCAGGAAACTTTGTAAGTCGTTATTCTAATATTTCTGCCTTTCCTAATCCGGGATGGTCGTTAGATAAGTTTCGTACGGAATCTTATCTCGGCCGTGTAAATTACAGCTATGCAGACCGTTATTATGCTTCTGCATCCTTGCGTCGTGATGCATCTTCTAAATTTACCAAAGATAATCGATGGGGTACATTCTGGTCTTTAGGTGCAGGTTGGAGAATTTCTTCGGAAAACTTTATGGCAGGTACTAAAGAATGGTTGGATAATTTGAAGCTCCGTGTAAGTTATGGTGTTACTGGTAATTCTAATGGTCTAACCTCTTATTATCTAAATCATACTTGGAATTATGGTGTCGCAGCATGGCAACCATCTACCAATGGTACGGGCGTTCCTAAAACATTTGTTGTAAATTCTGGAAATCTTGTGCGTGATGATATTACCTGGGAGAACATCCATCAGTTTGATATAGGTATCGATTTCTCGGTGTTAAATAATCGTATAACGGGTGCCATTGATTATTATAATCATCTAACATCAAACTCCCTGTACAATCAAATTGTATCCCCACTGGCAAATGCAGGAAACGAGGAGCTTGCCAAAAACTCGGCGAAACTTCGTAATGCAGGTATAGAGTTAGAGATAGATGCTGATATCATCCGTACAAAGGACTGGACTTGGAGTGTCGGCTTAAATGGAACCCACTATCGTACTACTCTGGAAAAGGTTCCTGAGAGTCAAATTCCTTATTGGGATGAAACCATAGATATTCCTAAAGGATGCTGGACAGCTAACAACGAAGCCATGTTAACAGCTGGTACTGGTGGAGTTGGTGGCAGAGGTATTTTCTATCTGCGTGGTGAAGGGAAGGATCTTTTCAATCTCTATATGTTTAAATATGCAGGCGTCGACAAAGAAACAGGTTTGCCAATGTACTGGCATCGCGTAACTTACAAGGATGTAACTCCAGACAAAGAAACAGGTGCATATGAGCATAATGGTCGTTACAAGCAGTATAAACAAGGAGAAAATGTAAAAACTACGGCTTATGCTGACGCTTCTCGCTATGAAGTAGGTAGGGCAACTCCAGATTTTATGGGAGGTATAACAACATCTCTTCGCTGGCGAGACATAGATTTAAGTATAGTCGCTGCTTATCAGATTGGCGGAAAGTTCTTTTCGACAGAGTATGGAAATAATTTGTATAAAGGATCTGATCTTGTACGGCAAAGTATGCCTCCCTCGAATGACCTTGTAGGTAATACTTGGACTCCTAATAATGCAAGTGCTTATTTCCCAATGCAGTGGTTCCAGGGGGACGAAAATAATGTTGGAAGCCTTCATTATGACGGAAGTTGCCTGGGAGGCTATAATTACACAGATATGGCGCTATTTGATGCAAGTTATTTCCGCATAAAGAATATTACGCTAGGCTATACGCTTCCCAAAAATCTTGTAAGGAAGATAGGAGTTACTAAGTTGCGTGCATATGTATCTGCAGATAATGTGTTGTTGTTCTCCAAGAAGCAGGGGCTCGATCCAACAGCCTCCGTTATTGGCGGTATGGAAGTCCAAGACATGACATATCCTCAGATGCAGACAGTAACAATAGGGGTGAATCTGGAATTCTAATGATTAAATATAAAGAAAGATGAAAAAGATATATAGAAATATAATAGCTTTTGCAGTTCTTGGATTATCTTTTACAGCTTGCAGTTCCCGTCTGGATGTTACAGATCCTAATAAGTTTACAGACGAAGAAATTGATAAGTACAAGGGAGAGTCTGATGAAAATACGAAAAGAGTATTAGGAGGTATGGTTAATGTTATGCCTAACTATGTAAATCTTTACGATGCAAAAATGAATAGAGGATATTCTAATGACAATGCTTATGAGTCCTCATTTGAACTGAGGCGCTTCATACAGTCAGGGGATGTCGTGGAAGGACGAGAAAGTAATAAGGGAAGTTACACCTTATTCTATCAGAATCATGATAATTTGCCATATTGGGAAGACGACCAGATAGAGCAGAATTATGGCTACTATATGGGACCTGTGTTAAAAATCGCAGCAGCAATGAAACCTTTGGATTGGCTTAGAGATCCTAAGACCCCATTGCAAAAAGGTTATAAGGCATGCTGTCTTACCATTAAAGCAATGGGATACATGCAATTAATGGAACGCTGGACAGATTTGCAAGATGTTACTTCAGATACGAAGCAAGGCTGGCCTATCTATAATAAGTATGCATACAATGCACCAGTGCCTCCACTGTCTGTAAAAGAAACTTGGAATTGGCTGAAAGACTCCTTGAAATATGCAGTGGAGTGTTTTAAGGCTTCTGATATCGGAGACGGAGGTTATACTATCGGTAATGATGGCGATAAAATACATGATATAGATTGTGCTGTTGCCCAATATTTTCGTGCTCGTGTTGCCTTGGATATGAAAGACTGGCCTACGGCAATAGAAGCTGCTAGTGATTTATTAAGTCATTATCCTAATTTCATTGAGGCAAAAGACTATGGAATGAATGAAGCCCTACTCCCATCTGTTGCTAAACGCGACAAGGCTAAGGGATGGACGGGTACAGACTATAATGCAGAGAAGAATGCATTCTATAATCTAGAGAAAAATCCTGAGGCTATTTTTGGGGAGGCAAGAGGTGCGACTTCCAGGTATTGGAGTAATTTTAACACATTGAAGAACACTCTAAGTGGATGTTATCAGATAGACCAGAATCTGTATCATGCGATGTCTGACAATGACTGCCGTAAGGCTTGCTTCCTCTCAAAGGCGTTTAGGAATTATTCTATTTATTCTTATGAGAATGGAGATTCTATATGGTATACCTACGATATACCAGCATATACCAACTTGAAATGGGCCGCATCTTCGGCTATTGGTTATACAAATCATGCTAACCATTCAAGTGTGTCTGATTTTATTTACTATCGTTCGTCTGCGGTTCTATTGATGCTTGCAGAGGCTTATGCTCAAAGTGGGCAAGATATGCAGGCAAAGGCAACACTAAATAAATTATTAGCGGCACGCACCTTGCCCGATAAGCCAATAATGACTTGCGACAATACAATGGCTGGCATGTCAACTTTGGATATGGTAAAACTTCAATGGCGCATTGAAATGTGGGGTGAAGGCGACTGGGCTTTCTTCAACCAAAAGCGTTGGGGAACAGCTCCTGCTCGTGGTGCTAACCATTGGAGCACAAAACCGATCTCTCACTATACTTGGGAAATACCCCAGCAGGAACGACAAGGGAATCCATATTGGAATTAAAAAATATGGAGTTGTTATTCAAAAAAAGACAATGTCTTAAAATAGATTTTGAGGACTAAACAATATTGGACTTTTAATAAGTGGGCTCGGTTTTGTACCGGGCTCATTTTATCTAAGCCCGGAAGGCTTTTATGGATACATAGTCCAAGGTGTGTAAATAAACAAGAATAACCCCCGAAGGTGATTCATCACCTTCGGGGGTATTTCAAACAGTTCCTGATTCGAAGCTGTCCTTGTAATTACTTAACAGCGTCAGCTAATTCCGCACCAGCCTTGAACTTGGCAACCTTCTTTGCAGCAATCTTAATCTTTGCCTTGGTAGCAGGATTGATGCCCTCGCGAGAAGGACGCTTTGCTACTGCGAATGTTCCGAAACCTACGAGCTGTACCTTATCACCGGCAACCAGAGCTTCCTTGATGGCCTCTGTGGTAGCATCCAATGCTTTCTTTGCATCTACCTTGCTTAAACCTGCAACTTCTGCAATCTTTGCAACTAATTCTGACTTGTTCATAATTTTGATTTATTAAATGATTAATTAATGATTAGATGTCATATTTCTGCACAAATATAAGTTAAAGATTTTAGAAAACAAACAAAAAATCAAGAAAAATCAAGAATTTCTCGAAAAAAAGGCGTTTGAAATATCTTTTTATGCTGATTACGGGATATTTTTTGTATTTTTGTTGCTGTTTTTAGTGTTTGATGATTAAACGAAATTACTCTATATGCGGAATATACCTTTAGTAACAAGGAACTTGCTTATCCTCAATGTATTGATGTTTTTAGTAACATTGATGTATGGGACGAACGCCAGCGGGGGATTCATCCTCAATGATATTTTGGGGCTGCATTTCTTTATGGCGTCTGATTTCCATGTTTATCAGTTGTTCACCTATATGTTCATGCATGGTGGATGGGGACACATTTTCTTTAATATGTTTGCCCTGTGGATGTTTGGTATGGTCGTGGAAAGGGTATGGGGTCCCAAAAAGTTTCTTTTCTATTATATTTCCTGTGGCCTGGGCGCGGGGCTAATGCAGGAACTGGCACAGTATGGCACCTATTTGGTTGAGAATCTTCCCGCTTATCAATATGTTGTTACTGAATATGGACAGCGTATTGCCATGGGAAACTATTTAAATCTTTGGACCACGGTGGGAGCTTCGGGTGCGGTATATGGCATCCTGCTGGCTTTTGGTATGATATTTCCTGAGGAAAGAATCTTCATTTTCCCTTTGCCGGTTCCCATCAAAGGTAAATGGTTTGTACTTTTGTATGCGGGTATAGAGCTTGTGTCAGCCTTTGCCTCTCAGGGCGACGGCGTGGCTCACTTGGCTCATCTGGGAGGTATGCTTTTCGGATTTCTGATGATTCTTTATTGGAAGAAGCATCCCACGGCAGGGTATGGTCGTTCGAATGGGGAGAGAATCTTTGACAGCATGCGTGCCAAGTGGGAACAAAGGACTCATAAAAAATCAGGGAACACAGCTGCGAGGACTGATTCCGATCAGGATTATAATGCGCGGAAAAAGAAGGATCAGGAAGAGATAGACCATATATTGGACAAGATTCGCAAGAGCGGCTACGATAGCTTGACAAGTGAAGAGAAGCAGAAGCTTTTCGACCATAGCAACCGATAATGTTTAAGCAAATCAAAAAGTTTGCACTGCAGATGGTGGCAGGTGCTAATATAGCCACCCTTCTGGTAATGTTGTTAGTTGGATATTCGGGTCATCTGAATCCTGTCAGTCATGCCTCGTTGTCAAATATCAATTTAGCCTTTCCAGTCTTTTTACTTCTCAATCTTGCTTTTTTAATCTTTTGGATAATCTTCAAACTGAAATATGCGTTGATACCAATCATGGGATTTATCCTTTGCTATCAGCCCGTCCGGGCTTATTTTCCGCTGAACATCTCGCGAGAAGTGCCGGATGAGAGCATAAAAGTGCTGTCGTATAATGTGTGGAATTTTGCAGATTGGGAAGACCAGAGCCAGGGTAATCCCATCATACAGTATATTGCAGACCAGAAGGCAGACATTGTCTGTCTGCAAGAAGCTTCATGCACTCCGAAGACTCGGGCCGACTTAGATAGGATTATAGGAGGTATGTATGAGTATTCTGACACATCCTGCATGAAGAAAGGGGAAAATATACTTGCAATTTACAGTCGTTATCCTGTTGTCCACAAGGAGAAAATCGTTTACGAGTCAGTAGGGAACCATTCTGCAGCATTCACCTTGAACATACACGGAGAGAATGTGGTCGTGGTTAATAACCATTTGGAAACTATGGGACTTTCGGCTACAGACAAGGCAAACTTCAAAATGATGATGAAGGGAAAAATGGGTGGCGACAGTGCCAAGCACGAGTCATACCGCCTCATAGACAAGCTTTCTGCTGCTGCGAAGATTCGTGCCCCCCAGGCAGAGGCCGTCAGACGGTTCATCAAGAAGCACAACTATCAGAGTATTATTTGTGTGGGCGACTTCAACGACTCTCCGCTTTCGTATACTCATAACACGATAGCCGAAGACCTTGTAGACTGTTATATTGCTTCGGGGAATGGGCCGGGTATCAGTTATCACAACTCTGGCTTCTATGTAAGAATTGACAATATCATGTGTTCAGACGACTGGAAGCCTTATGGTTGCAAAGTTGACGATAAAATTGCCACAAGCGACCATTATCCCATATATTGCTGGCTAAAAAGACGGCCAAACCTTAAAAAATGAAGAATAATGGCTTAAAATTTTCCTAAATATGAAAATTTGCTTATCTTTGCATGTCTTATGACAATTGAAAAAGAGAAACAAAATAAATTAAATAAATAAAACAAAAAATGCAAAACAAAGGAATTGTTATTACAACAGCCGTCTTGCTGACACTTGCAAGCATTTTTTATCTGTCATTCTCAGTGGCTACGCGCTATTACGACAGTCAGGCTGCTAAGCTTAAAGACCCGATTGCGCAGAAGGATTACAAGGATTCCGTCAAGTATTTGGGGATTTATTCTTACCAGAAGTGCTTGGAGACCCAGATTGGTCTTGGCCTTGACTTGAAGGGTGGTATGAATGTCATTCTTGAAATCTCTGTTCCCGATGTGATAGAGACATTGGCAGAGCATAAGAGCGATGTGGCTTTCAAGAAGGCTATGACGGAAGCTCGCAAGGCTGAGGAGACCAGCCAGAGTGATTTCATCTCCCTGTTTATCAGTGCGTATAAGAAGAATGCGCCGGGACACCGCCTGGCCGAAATCTTTGCCACGCAGCGTCTTCAGGGCAAGGTGAGCCCCCAGAGTTCCGACAAGGAGGTTGAAAATGTGCTCCGCGAAGAGGTACAGTCGGCTGTTAACAACTCTTACGATGTGGTTCGTACGCGTATTGATAAGTTCGGTGTCGTTCAGCCTAACATCCAGAAACTGGAAGGGCAGGAAGGCCGTATCATGGTTGAGATGCCTGGTATCAAGGAGCCGGAGCGCATGCGCAAGCTGTTGCAGGGAAGTGCAAACCTCCAGTTCTGGGAGACTTACAATTCCGAGGAAATCATCCCATATTTTACTCAGATAGACACGCGCCTTGCCAATGGCGCGGAGACCAAGGATAGTGCTGCCGTAGATACAGCCAAGGCGGCAAAGCCTGCCGTACAGGCAAAGGATGCGAAATTCCGGCTGAAGAATCAGGAAAACCAAGCCAAAGCCGCGGCTAAAAGCACAAGCGCAGAGCTTGAGGCTGCCAAGAAGCAGCATCCGCTGCTCGCCATCCTGCAGCCCTCTGGCAACGGCTCCCTGAGCCTTGTCGGTTTTGCCAATGTGCGTGATACCGCCGCTATTAATGCGATTATCTATTCCGAGCTTGCCCGGCAGATTCTGCCATCAGATGTCAAGTTGCTCTGGAGTGCCAAGCCGACGGACTTAATCAAGGATAATAAAAATGTATATGAGCTCCATGCCCTTAAGGTAACCTCTTCTACGGGTCGTCCTCCCTTGGAGGGTGATGTCGTTACCGACGCTTCGGACGAGTTCAATCAGTTGTCTGGTTCCCCGGAAGTTTCCATGACGATGAATTCCGAGGGCGCGCGCCGTTGGGCTGCTCTCACAAAGGCTAATGTAGGAAAGGCGATTGCCATCGTGCTTGATGATGCTGTCTATTCCGCTCCCCGTGTAAACGGCGAGATTGACGGCGGTCGCTCTTCTATCTCTGGCAACTTTACGATTGAGGATACCAAAGACCTGGCCAACACGCTGAAGTCTGGCCGTATGCCGGCTCCTGCCCGCATCGTTCAGGAAGAAGTAGTCGGCCCGACATTAGGTGCACAGTCTATTCAGCAGGGTATCAACTCGTTTATCATCGCGTTCGTGCTGTTGATTATCTACATGCTCGTAATGTATAACATCATCCCGGGCTCCATTGCCGTGGGTGCCTTGCTCATCAATGTATTCTTCACGCTGGGTATTCTCACCTCGTTCCAGGCCGCCCTCACCATGTCGGGTATTGCTGGTATGGTGCTGTCATTGGGTACGGCTGTGGATGCCAATGTGTTGATCTATGAGCGTATCAAGGAGGAACTCAGGGCTGGCAAGGGTATGAAGCAGGCCGTTCAGGCTGGTTATAGCAATGCGTTTTCCGCCATCTTTGACTCTAATGTTACCTCGGCTCTGACGGGTGTCATCCTGCTGCTATTCGGAACCGGGCCAATTCAAGGCTTCGCCACGACATGGCTGATAGGTATTGCCTGCTCGTTCTTCTCTGCTGTATTCCTCACTCGTCTCGTTTACGAACATAAACTGAATAAGGACAAGTGGCTCAACCTGAAGTTCTATACTCCGCTCTCCAAGAATATGATGCAGGACAAGGACTTCAAGTTCATGTCGATGTACAAGGTTACCTTCACGGTGGCAGCCGTAGCTCTCGTGATTTTCTTGGGTAGTTTCTTCGTACGAGGCCTTGATCAGAGTATTGACTTTACTGGCGGTCGCAACTATGTAGTGCAGTTTGAACGATCCACTACGCCGGAGCAGGTGCGTGAGGTACTCAATGATGCTTTCCCTGGCTGCACGAATAGTGCCCTTTCATTGGGAACAGACAACAAGACCATTCGTATTTCCACTAATTATAAGATAGAGAGCAACAGCCCGACGGTGGACGACGAGGCAGAGTCCATGCTCTATACGACCTTGAAAAAGCACGGCATGGTGAGCCAGAAGAGTGTGGAGGACTTCAAGAACCCGGATATCCGTCTGGGAGGATCCATCATCAGCTCTTCCAAGGTGGGGCCTTCTGTGGCCAAGGATGTTACCTACGGGGCCATTATCAGCGTCGTCATCGCCTTGGTTGCCATCTTCCTCTATATCCTGCTGCGTTTCCGCAACATTGCGTTCTCAGTAGGTTCTACGCTCGCTTTGACCTTTGATGCCATCACCGTCATCGGCTTCTTCTCGCTCTTGCAGGGGTGGCTGCCGTTCTCGCTGGAGGTAGACCAGACATTCATCGGTGCCGTGCTCACGGTCATCGGCTATTCCATCAACGACAAGGTGGTGGTATTCGACCGTATCCGTGAGAACCTGAAGCTACATCCAAGGGAGGATATTCAGATATTGTTCAATAACTCTATCAACCAGACTTTGGCTCGTACGATCAATACATCGTTCTCCACCTTGATCGTGTTGCTCTGCATCCTCTTCCTCGGCGGAAAGAGTATCCAGCCGTTTGCGTTCGCCATGACGCTGGGCGTAGTATTCGGTACCATCAGCTCCATCTTCATCGCGTCTCCGATCGCCTATCTCGTGCTGGGTCGCAAGATACGCAACCGCGCCGGTGAAGTTACCGAGCGTTAAGCCGGGAAGAAGTTCCCCGTCGGGAAAAAGAATACTAAATCAGGCTCCGCACATCAGTGCGGGGCCTTTTTGTTGCGGCTCATCGGAATGTTACAAGCCGTGTGTAATGTGATTACAAGCCGTGTGTAATGCGATTACAAGCCGCGTGTAACAATGTCCGCAGCCGCTTCCGAGTCTCCCCGAAATGGAAGGTGGGGGCTCGTAGAACCGTGCGCTATACATGAGAAATTTCCCGCTGGATGGAGGAATAGAACTGCTCTATCACATCCAGCATGTCGCTGGGCAGATAGTCGTAGGCCTTTTCGATGAACTCCTCAGGAATTTCGTAGAAGGCTTCGGCCATGCTTCCGCAGATAGCAGCCTTCGTGTCGGTGTCCCCCTGGGCAAGAACGGCGATGCGAATGGCATCCTCAAAGCTTTGGCTTTCCAGGAAGCAGCGTAAGGCATAGGGAACGGTCTCCTGGCAGGTAGCGTCGAAATGGCCTTCGTCTCCTATCTTGTAGATGTCCTTGAGGGGCGGGAGCGTATAGCCGAAGTTATGCCTTACGGCACTTTCTATTTCCTCCTTGGTCATGCGCACGGTGCGAAGCCAGTAGATGACGGTGGCCACGCACTGCGCTCCCTTTACTCCTTCACGGTGGGCATGGCTTACCATAGCGGAGCGTTCGGCCTCTCTCAGCACTTCGTGATAGTCGTCGAAGAGCCATCCTATGGGACTTACACGCATGGCCGAGCCATTTCCATAAGAGCTGGTGGGATGCGAGTGGTCGCTGTTCAGCCAATGGTGGAACATGTTTCCGTAGCCTCCCATGGGGTCTGGATAGCGATGGCACCAGTCAAGCAGGGAGTCCTTGTAGGGACGGCTGTTCAGCACGGCATCGGCAATGGCGATGGTACAGATGGTGTCGTCGGTGTAGCTGCATTCGGGAGTAAACAACTCAAATCCCTCAACAGGTTTCTCGTCGAATTCGAAACGCGAACCTACGATGTCTCCTATGATGGCTCCCAGCATGATCGTAAAGGTTTATAAGTTAGAACAAAAAATGGTGATCCCACCGAGAATCGAACTCGGATCAAAGGTTTAGGAAACCTCCGTTCTATCCATTTAACTATGGGACCTAACCAATTGCAAAGGTAATACTTTAACATTAAACTTCCAAAAAACTATCAGTTTTTTTCTTTCCGCGTTAAACTCTTGGGCTCCGGAAGCGTCTAATTCTTGTTATGAATCGGTTTATAATATGTTTTTCGCTGTTGCTGGGAGTGCTCTCGGCCGCAGCAGAAGGTGTTGTCAAAGGTAAGGTGTTGGACAAGAACACCAACAGTCCGCTTGAGTTTGTCAATATCCAGGTGTTCTCCGCCTCTGACACTACGAAGCTGTCGGGCGGCGCAATCACGGATACCAATGGCTTTTTCCAAGTCTCAAAGCTTGCCGACGGCCCGTATATCGCCAAGGTGTCGTATGTAGGTTATAAAGAGGTAGTTCGCCATTTCACTATTTCCAGCCAGCATCAGGTGGCGAATTATCCGGTCATCTATATCCGCGAAGATGCGAAGATGCTGAAGGAAGTGCAGGTTACCGGGCAGCGGTCGGCCATGAAGCTTGAGGTAGACCGCAAGTCGTATGATGTCAGCCAGTTGGTGTCGAATGCCGGACAGGCAGCGTCGGATGTGCTGGAGAACATTCCCGCGGTGGAGGTGGACAACGACGGGAACATCTCGCTGCGTGGTAATTCAAGCGTAGAAGTTTGGATTAATGGTAAGTCGAGCGGTCTCACAAGCGACAACCGCGCCTCCATTCTGGAGCAACTACCCGCCGAAAGCATCGAGCGCATCGAGGTTATCGACAATCCTTCAGCCAAGTTCAGCGCTGAAGGGTCGGCCGGAATCATCAATATTGTATTGAAGAAGAACCGCACGGCGGGCTATTATGGATCCGTCCAGGCAGGTGCTGATACACGGAAAGGCGCAAACACAAGCTTCAACATCAACTATACCAGCTCCAAGTGGGACGGCTATGCCAACATCGGGTTCCGCCATCGCAGCAACGAGGGCTACAGCGACAGCGAGCAGCAGTATCCCGGTTCAGGTCAGTACCAGAACTATCATGGGATAACCCGCAATCAGGGCAACAATCTCTTTACCCGTGCGGGCCTCACATGGCACATGACCCAGAAAGACGATATCGGCCTTAGTGGCATGTTCATGAAAGGTCTGCATAGGAGTTGGGGCGAGACTCCTTATCATTACGGCCTTCTGGATACGGGCGAAGAGACGCGTATGATGTTCCGGAAAACCATTGGCCGGGGCGACATGAACATGCTCCACGGCGAGTTCAGCTATCGCCACAACTTCACCGACAAGCATTTCCTCGACATTACGGCGAGCTACAACCGCTGGAAAGCCGACAACGATAACTGGTACCAGGACTCCACGGTGTATTACGGAACCGCCGCCCAGCCCACGGAGTATGGCTATCAGTACCGCCCGATGTTCATGAACAACCGCGGATGGGAGTTCAAGATCGACTATGAGAACCCCATCACCGACAAGTTCAAGATTCAGGCGGGATATCAGGGAAACCTCAACCACGAGAATACTCCTCAGGAAAGTTGGATAGACCGCTCGTCGTGGGCAGGGACGAATGTCGTGGAGGACCAGGCCTTCTACAACCGCTTCCTCTACGACATGGATATCCACGCACTCTATTTCACGGCTCAGTATCAGCTCGGCAAGCTCGGCATCATGGGCGGTCTGCGGGGAGAATACTGGAGGGTGGACACCGAGAGCTATACCTGGGAGCAGGAACATGACGCCACCAAGCGTGATGAGCCTTTCAAAAAAGACTATTTCGAGCTCTTCCCGAGCATCTTCATGAGCTATCAGCTCACGCCCAACGACCAGTTCCAGTTGAACTATGCCCGCCGGCTCCGTCGTCCGTGGGGCGGCCAGCTGAACTCCTTCCGCGATACGCGCGATGCCACGACCGTGTCGTTCGGTAATCCGGAGCTGATCCCGGAGTTCTCCAACTCGTTCTCGCTGAACTACCTGCGCACCTGGAGTCAGTCCTCGCTGCTCGTCAGTGCCTACTATCGGCCCACGACGGATGTCATGCAGCGCATCAACTGGCGCGGCTCCGCCGACGGCTTGATGTATTCCACGAGCGTGAATGTGGCGCGTTCTACCAGTTCGGGTCTTGAGGCTACGATGAAGAACAACCTCTTCCGGAGACTCGAGCTGACCACCAACCTGAATGCCTACTATTACAAGCTGAACGGCTTCAGCTATGACATCGACGGCCAGACCATCACGGGTGAGGGTCGCCACAGCTTCACCTGGGATGCCCGCATGACGGCGAGTCTCATCCTCCCTTACGACATTTCCGTCCAGATGAGCGGGCGCTACCGCTCCCGGCAGGTCATCTCCCAGGGCTATCGCAGGGCCGGATACAATGTAGACTTCGGGCTCCGGAAAAACTTCTTCAACAAGAAACTCACCCTCTCCGTCAACTGCCGCGACCTCTTCAACTCGCGGAAATGGGAGAACTATACCTCTTCCGACACCTTCTGGCGCCACCAGATCAATAAGCGAGGGAGCCGGAAATTCAACTTCACGCTGACCTGGAACTTCGGTAACAACAACAAGAAAAAGCGTCCGGAGCGGGAAGGAGGCGAGGACGAGCTCGACCCGCAGGAGCGCTACGAGGGCGGCGGCGAGATGTAAGGGCGTAATTTTTCCGGCATCTTCCTCCTCTCTTGTCTGGTTTTTTATTATCTTTGTACGGCAAATGTATAATAGATAATATCATGATGAAAACCAAGACAGGAATCTTCGGACTGCTATTGTTGCTGACCATGTCGGCATCCGCCCAGCAAGAGGGCGTTACGCGGTATGTGAATCCGTTTATCGGAACGGGAAAAGTAGATGACAACAGCCTCAAGGGAGGCAACTTCCCGGGAGCCGCGATGCCGTTCGGAATGGTGCAGCTAAGCCCCGATGAGTTCGTACGGCCTAACGGCGACGAGGCTTCGGGCTACGACTACAGCCGCGACACGATATATGGATTCTCGCACACCCACCTGAGCGGTACGGGCTGCGTAGACCTGCTCGATGTGCTCGTGCAGCCCTCGGTGAAGCCCGTTGCCACCCTTACGGGGCAGGAAACCTTTCCAGAGACCTTCAGCCATGCCCGCGAACAGGCCCGGGTGGGCTACTATGCCGTGCGCTACGACGGCTCTGACATCCTAACCGAGCTTACCGCCACCGTGCGTACGGGCATGACACGCATTACTTTTCCTGCCGGCAAGCCCCGCAACCTGATATTCGACATGGCGCATGCAGGGCAGAACCGTGGCGGCGACCGTAAGACCATCATCTTCAATTCGCAGCTCCGCCTGCTCGACTCCACCACGCTCGTAGGCTACCGCAAGTTGAGCGGATGGCAGAAGGAGCGTTCCGTATATTTCTATGCCAAGTTCTCCTGTCCGGTTACGGATGCCATCTTCAAGTCGGGAAAGGAAGTGTTCCTGAAGGGAGATGTCGCCAACGGACGCAACACCAAGTGTTTTCTCTCGTTCAGCAGCACCTCCGAACCGTTGCTCGTGAAAGTGGCCCTCTCCCCCGTGAGTGTCGAGAATGCCCGCCTGAACATGGAGAAGGAGAATCCCTCGTGGAATTTCGACACTATTGCAAAGGATGCGGAGACTGCCTGGGAAAAGGAACTCTCCAACATAAGGATAGACGGCACCGACGAGCAGAAGGCCATTTTCTATACAGGCCTGTATCATGCCTATATCCAGCCCAATACCATTTCCGATGCTAACGGCGACTATGTGCGCTCCGACTACACCGTGGCGCGACTCCCGGAGGGCGACACCCAGTACAGCACTTTCTCCCTCTGGGACACCTTCCGGGCGTGCAACCCGCTCTACACGCTGCTCAAGCCCGAGCGTGTGGGCGACTTCGTGAAGAGCATGCTGCGGCAGTATGAGGTCTATGGCTACCTTCCCATCTGGCAGCTTTGGGGTTCGGAGAACTACTGCATGATAGGCAACCATGCCATTCCGGTGGTCGTAGACGCAGCCTTGAAGGGGCTTCCCGGAGTCAACCGGGCAAAGGTCTATGAGGCAGTAAGGGGCAGTTCGCTGCGCGATCACCCGCAGTCTCCGTGGTCAATGCTCGAGAAATACGGCTATCTGCCGGAGCCTAAGCAGATAGAATCAGTATCCATCACGCTTGAAAACGCCTACGACGATGCCTGCGTGGCACGGCTGGCCAAGGCATTGGGCAAGACCGAGGACTATGACTACTTCAACCGCCGGGCTCATTTTTATCGCAATCTCTATGACGCCCGGACGGGCTTCTTCCGCGCCAAGGACGAACAAGACAACTGGATGGAGCCGTTCAATTCCTATTCCTACAAGCCCGTGGGCATGCATCCCTATGCCGAGGGCAATGCGTGGCAATATCGATTCTTCGTGCTGCAGGATGTTCCCGACTTGGTAAACCTGATGGGGGGCAAGCGCAAATTCGAGCAGGCGCTCGACGCTCTGTTTACCGACGAGACGCGTGTGGACCTCGACGGCGGAGGCAATGCCTCCGGCTTCATCGGGCAGTATGCCCACGGCAATGAGCCCAGCCACCATTGCGCCTATCTCTACAACTGGTGCGGGGCCGACCGCAAGGCGCAGTATTACGCCAACAAGGTGATGACCGAGCAGTATAACGCGCGGCACGACGGCTATTCGGGGAATGAGGATTGCGGCCAGATGTCGGCCTGGTATGTCTGGTCAAGTATGGGCTTCTATCCCGTAGACCCGGCTTCGGGCATCTACAGCTTCGGCTCTCCGCAGTTCCGCAAGGTGGAGATTACCCTGCCTGGGGGCAGGACTTTCACCGTGAAGAGCAACCGCAAAGGGAAGGAAGACTGCTATATCAAGGCCGTAAGGCTCAACGGGAAGGCTTATAAGAAGAACTATATCACCCATGCCGACATCCTCCGGGGAGGTGAGTTGGAGTTCGTGATGGGGAAGTAAATGGAGGATGGAAAAGTAAAAGGCGGTTAGAAGGCTGACAATTTCGGCGATTTTGTCCGACAAAATCGCCGAAATCATGGGACAAAATCGCCGAGATTGTGGAATCGAAGGCTGCAGATATGAGGAGAGTAGGCCGTAAGGTCTACTCTTCGTCTTTATGGGCGTTGCCCCCTTTTGCGTCGGGACATGCGACGCGGGCTGTAACGAATATATCCGTAAGCACCTCCTCATGCGGCTTTGGGTCATAGAGGCAGGCACGGATCTCTGTCGGTCGCCTGCGAATTTCTCAAGACCCTCGCTCATGATCTTCATTCCGTAGAGAAACATGGCGAGCAAGCCAAACAGGGAAAAGATATTCAGAAGTGCATTCAAAAGATGATATGAGAAGTGTGGCAATAATTATCTCAATTATCCTGCAAGGGTGATTAAATTCAAGAAAAATGCCAAATATATTCTTGTTTCTCGCCTCCCTTTTGACTGGAAAATGCTCGCTCCATGACTTAAAACACCTGCATGCGCCTTATATAATAAGGTGAAATGTTAAAAATGACGGTTTCCATGCATTTTTTTAGTTGTTTATTTGGTTTATATTATAAACTTATTTATATTTGTAAAGCAATTTAAAACATTGAAGAATATAATGTCCCTAAAACAAAGAAACGAGTTAATAAAAACAAAAAACTAACCCATTAGAAATGTAGGAATATGGAAGAACAGGACAAACTGACTGCCGAGCGCAGTCTTGAGATTATCAAAGAGTCTATCGAACAGAGCCGCCGCAACATCACGAAAGGCTCCTGGAAGGGCATGCTGGTGTGGGGAATCATGGTCGCGGTTCTTGCCCTCGTCATCGGACACCTCTGGGCGCACACCTCCTGGGGGCCTGGAGCCAATCTGTTGTGGAGTCTTCTGGGCCTTGCCATCTTCGTGAATATCTGGTGCGATTCGCGGAAGCCTAAGCGGCCGGACACCTTTGTCTCGAAGACCATTAGCCAGGTGTGGATTTGCTTTGGTGTTATGGCGGGCTCATTAGGATTAGTCTGTGGGGCGATAGCCGGCTTTGGCTGGAAGTTGCCCGTGCTCCACGCTCCTGTAAATGAATCGGTGGTTTGGGTATTTCCCATCACTCCCATCATCATCTTGTTCATGGGACTGGCCGGGATGATCACGGGAAGCATCCTGAAGAGTAAGGCCATCACCGTCTGCTGCTTCATCGCGGGAATCTTCGGAAACTTTCTGGGCCTCGTCTTTGCCGGCCCAACGGAGATGGTGGTGCTGGCGGGAGTTTGCGTCGTGGGGCTTGTTGTTCCTGCATTGATTATCCGTAACGAAGAAAAATAAGTATTGGCATGTTTGAGAAACTGGACCCTTTATTGCATAGCGAGCTTCGACTGGCGGTGATGTCGCTGCTGCTGAGCGTCGACGAGGCCGACTTCTCCTATATCAAGGAGCAGACGGGAGCCACGGCGGGCAACCTCAGCGTGCAGATAGACAAGCTGCAGCAGGCCGGATATATAGGAGTGTCGAAAGCCTTTGAGGGCAAGCGCCCGAAGACTACCTGCAAGGTTACGCAGGCGGGCATCAAGGCTTTCGAGGAGTATGTGAACGCATTGAAGAGCTATATCAAATAGCCGCATGGCAGGGGTGAGCCGCCGTTTTTCCTGCCGGAGGGATGAAAGTCGACCGTAGCGGCGCACCCATTGAGCGGTATCTGAAAGTCATTATTAAACAAAAAAGCTCTATGAAACGATTATTTTTCTTATTCGTATTGGCTTTGCCGGGCCTCAGCCTGAATGCCCAAACCTTGCTCAAGGGAGTGCTCGTGGACTCGCTGACCCGCGAGGCAGAGCCCTATTCCACCGTCCGCGTCTTCAAGGACGGCAACACGGAGAAGCCCGTTGCCATGTCTGTTACCGACGCCGAAGGCAGAATCAGGCAGCGCGTAGCCGCCAAAGGCAAGTTTATTATCATCTTTTCCTCGCTAGGAAAGGCTCTTGTGGAGCGCAGCCTGACCCTCTCGGGGGAACCGGAGGTAGACCTCGGAACCGTTTTCGTGCACGACGATGCCCAGTCATTGGGCGAGGTAACGGTGAAGGCTCAGGCTCCTCTCGTCAGGATGGAGACCGACAAGATGTCGTATAATGTGCAGGACGATGTAGACTCCAAGTCGTCTACCGTACTTGATATGCTCCGCAAAGTGCCGATGGTAACGGTGGACGGACAGGACAACATCACCGTAAACGGCAGCTCTTCGTTCAAGGTTTATGTAGACGGGAAGCCCAATCCGATGATGAGTGCCAACCCCTCGCAGGTGTTCAAGGTGATGCCGGCGAGCATGGTTAAGACCATCGAGGTCGTTACCAATCCCGGCGCGAAGTATGACGCTGAGGGAGCCGTGGGCGTGCTGAACCTGACGATGAACCGCGAGCAGGCTGCCGGAGCGCAGGAAGCAGACGGATACAACGGCAGCGCGGCCCTCGCCGCCGGCAACCGCTCCTACGGCGCACAGGGATATGTGAGCGCGCAGAAAGGACGGTTCAGCGTGTCGGGGAATATGGCTTTCCAGCACCAGTTGATAGGGGGAATCGAGGTTGCGATAGACAACTCCCAGACTGCGGGTAACGGCACCTCGCTCACTCATGCGGTGTCTGAGACCGACCAGCATTCCAATGCCGCTCTCGGAAACCTCTCCCTGAGCTACGATCTCGACTCGATGTCCGTCGTCAGCGTGGCCGCCGGACTCATGCACTATCGCCAGAAGCAGCACACGCCCTTGCTCACATCCCTGCAGGGAGGATACTATGGCGAGGGCGTCTCTTATAAAAACGAGGAGTGGGAACGACCGGAATACCAGAACCTTTCGCTCAGCGCCGACTATCAGCGCTTCTTCAACAAGGAACGCACACGGTCGCTCACGCTGAGTTACCTGTTTGCCCTGAATCCTATTCACCGCGATGCGACGGACTATTATGAGCTTTTGTCCGGAATGTCATTCGTCGATCTTACCAACCGGATGTCGTTTAATCACATGCTGTCGCGTGAGCACACCCTCCAGCTCGACTACACCACGCCCCTCTCAAAGACTCTCTCGCTCTCGGCGGGCGTGAAGTATGTGGGCCGCCGTAACACCTCCAACTCCGAATATTACACGGCCTCGGGCGACGAACTTGTGTATCAGCGCGACCTGAGCATGCGCTACAAGTATCTGAACCACATTGCCGCAGCCTATGCCGAGGGCACCGCGAATTTCGGCAAACTGGGCATCAAGGCAGGCTTGCGGTATGAGTATACCTGGCAGCATGTAACCTACGAGCTGGGAAACGGGGAGGATTTCAGAAAACACTACGGCAATCTGGTGCCGTCGCTAAGCCTTACCTACAGCATGGCTCCTACCCGCAATATTGGTCTCACCTATAATATGCGCATCTCCCGACCGGGCATTACCTACCTGAATCCCTATGTGGAGCGGAGTCCGCTGTCGCAGACCTATGGCAACACGATGCTTGAGGTGGAGAAAAACCACAATGTGGGGCTGGTCTTCAATTCGTTCAGCCGGAAGCTGATGGTGAATGCCAGCCTCCGGCAGAGCTTCTGCGACGACGCTATCTCACAGTATCAGTTCTACGAGGGGAGCATCCTCAACACCACTTTCGGCAACATCGTGAGGCAGCGCGTCTCCTCGCTGAACACTTATCTGAACTGGGCGGCGGCACGGGAAACACGCCTTATCTTCAACGGCGGTGTCTCTTATAGCGACTTCCATAGCGATATGCTCGCGCAGAAAGCCAGCGGGTGGGTCGGCAACCTGATGCTCGGCTTGCAGCAGACCCTGCCCTGGAAGGTGAAGATGAGTGCAAACCTGATGGCTTCCACCAAGTCTTACAGTCTCCAGGGATGGAGCAGCGGCTTCTCGGGAGTCTTCGGCAGCTTCTCGAAAGACCTCTGCAGGGACAGGCTGAATATAGCCCTGCAGTACTTCACGGGCTTCCACCGGCATGGGCGGCTGGCCTTTGACAACTATCATGAGGGCCGCAACTTCACCACCATGCAGCACATCCGGGTTCCCGTGGCTCAGTTCATGGTGAAGGTAAGCTATTCTTTCGGAAACCTGAAGAAGCAGTTTGCCCAGCGTAAATCGAAGATAGAGAGCGACTTCATCGACCGCAAGGAGAGCGGCACGCAGCTTCCCGGAGGCATGGGAATGTAAACAAAAAGCCTTTGCGGCCGTGTGCGGCAGCAGAGGCAGTCGTTTCTTATAGGATTACAAGCCGTTTGTAATATTGTTACACACGGCTTGTAATGCTGTTACAAGCGGCCTGTAACACAGCAGGAAGCGGCTTCTGATATTCTTAACGGCGGATGCATGGGCGGCAGACAGCAGCCCCCATTACTTATGCTCCTTGTGCGTCATGATGTCGAGCACCATCTTGTCGGTGGAGCACATGGCCTCCTTGCCGATGCTGGTGAGGTTGCGTATGCTGCGGTCTACATCCTCGTCGATGATTCCTTCTGCCGCCGTAACATGCTTGCCCTCGCGAGCCAGCAGGGCGGAGAGTAGGGCCGTGGAGACCCCCGAGCATATCTTGAGCGAGCAGCTGGGCTTGGCGCCGTCGCAGATCATTCCCGTGAGGTTGGCTATCATGTTCTGCACGGCGTGCGTGATGTCGGTGTAGTCGCCGCCCATGAGGTAAGTGATACCGCAACTGGAGCCTATGCTTGCCACGACACATCCGCAGAGGGCGCTCAATACGCCGAGGCTCTGTTTGATGTAGATGGCCGTGAGGTGGCTCAGGGTGAGCGCGCGGATGAGCTCTTCTTCTGTGTTCTCGTTCTCGGCAGCATATACGGCCACGGGGTTTGTGGCGCAGATGCCCTGGTTTCCGGAGCCGGAGTTGCTCATAACGGGTATCATCGCGCCGCCCATTCGTGCGTCGCAGGCGAGCGCGGTCTTAGAGAGAATGTGTGAAAACATGGAGTTTCCGAAGATGCCATGGCTCAAGGGGCGGTCCATGGTCTTGCCCAAACAGTGGCCGTAGTTGCCTTTCAGCGACTCCCGGGCTGCCCGCATGTTGTATTCCTGCGTCTCAAGCATGAACCTGATTTCGTCGACGGGGGTCGTGGTGGCAAAGTCGTAGACCATCTTCAGGTTCAGGCAGATGCCGCAATCCATGCTGCTGCCGGTGGCAGCGGTGTGTTCGTCGCGCAGCACCTGTCCGTTTTTCTCCTCGCGGACGATGTTGGTGTGCGAGCCTGAGATGATGGCCGTAGCCTTGTCGTCGCCCGCCTGACAGGTAACTTCCACATGTAAGATGTCGCAGCAGTTTTGTTTCAGGCCGATGCAGATGCGGTTTTCGGCAATGTATTGCCGGCCTTCCTCGAGGGCTTCAGGGGTAAGGTCCTTGATGACTTCAAGCTTGTATTCCGACTTTCCGATGAGGGCTCCGAGAGCCACGGCTATCGGCAGTCCGATCATTCCCGTTCCGGGGATGCCCACGCCCATGGCATTTTTCAGGATGTTGGCACTCAAAAGCACCGAAATCTGTTCCGGTCGTCTGCCCAACAGCTCCTTGGAGCGGGCCGCACAGAGGGCTACGGCCATCGGCTCCGTGCACCCCACGGCAGGAACCACCTGCCTGTGAATCAGGCTGATAATCTGTTCGCGAATCTTTTTGTCAAGCATAGTATTATATTGTAGGAAGTCCCGGCTCTCCGCAGGGAGGGCCGGGATGAGTGTTATTTCTTGTAACTCTCGAGCCCTTTGTTCAGGAATTCGAGGAAGGCGGGTATGTCTTCCTTGTAGCTGTAGGAGCCCGCGAGCGGGTTGCCCTCATTGTCTACGGGCACATAGAACGGTTGTGTATTGGCACCGAACTTATGACTCTGCAGGTAACTCCATTTGTCGCCCACGGTGCGCAGCTTGCGCTGCTGCCCGTTCTCGTTAATCTCGATGGGCTCGGGGAGAGGTGTCTTGTCGTCTACGAAGAGCGAAATCAGCACATAGTCCTTGGTGAGGATGTCGGCCACGGAGGCATCTGTCCATACGGCAGCCTCCATCTTGCGGCAGTTCACACAGCCGAAGCCGGTGAAGTCGATGAACACGGGCTTGCCCTGCGCCTTGGCTGCGGCCATGCCGAGGTCGTAGTCGGTATACTTGGCCTCCACCACCTTGGTGTTGAGATTAAAGTCCTGCGTGGTGATAGGCGGCGCAAAGGCGCTCACGGCCTTGCAGGGAGCTCCCCAGAGACCAGGCACCATATAGACGGCAAACGCCAGCGAGCAGAGCCCGAGCATGATGCTGGCCACGGGCTTGGGCTTGTTCAGCTCGCCTCCTATCTCGTCTATCTGAAACTTCAGCCAGCCTATCAGGTAGAAGCCGAGGGCTGCGAAGATGATAATCCACAGGGAGAGGAACACCTCGCGGTCGAGGATGTGCCAGCCGTAGGCCAGGTCGGCCACGGAGAGGAACTTCAGGGCGAAGGCCAGTTCGATGAATCCGAGCACCACCTTGATGGTGTTCATCCACGAGCCGGACTTCGGCGCGCTCTTCAGCCAGCTGGGGAACATGGCGAAGAGGGCAAACGGAATGGCCAATGCCAGCGCGAATCCGAGCATGCCCACGGTGGGCGCAATCCAGTTGCCGGAGGTTACCGTCTCCACCAGCAGCAGTCCGATGATCGGCGCGGTGCAGGAGAAGGAGACAAGAACCAATGTGAACGCCATCAGGAAAATCGATATCAAGCCGGTGGTGTTAGAGGCCTTTGAGTCTACGGAATTCGACCAGCTGTCGGGCAGCTTGATCTCAAACCATCCGAAGAAGGACAGGGCAAACACCACTAACAGCAGGAAAAGGAAGATGTTGAAGACGGCACTCGTGGAGAGTTCGTTGAGCTTGCTCGGGCCGAACAGCGCCGTAACCAGCAGCCCGACACCGACGAATATCACCACGATAGACGCTCCGTAGATGAGCGCGTCGCGTATTCCGCGCTTCTTGTCTTCCTTCGCGCGCTTCAGGAAGAAACTTATCGTCATTGGGATAATAGGCCAGATGCAGGGCATGACGAGAGCCAGAAGGCCGCCGATAATGCCCATCAGGAAGATGTACCACAAGGAGTGCCCGATGATATCGCTGGTGCCGCCGAACGACTTGAGCTCCTTGACGACGGGCTTCCACCATGAATCCGTGTTCGACGAGGAAAGATTGGCAGCGATGGCAGCGGAGTCAAGCTGCGCCGTGGAGTCTTCTTGGTTTTGCAAGGCGAGTGCTGCCAGCGAATCAGCCTTTGCCTTGGACAGGGCTGCCGCGGCCGCCGGATCAAGCTTGGCGTCCTTCTTGCTTTCCTCGGGCTGTGCTGCCGCAGCGACGGCGGGCGACTTGCCCGACTGCTTGAAGCTTACCTCTTGTGGAGGGAGACAGCTCTCGTCGTTGCAGGTTCCATACTCCAGATAGGCATCGATGGTATAGTTCGGCTTGGTGAACTCCACTTTCTGCACAAAAGTAACCGAACCTTCAAAATAGCGGAGGTTCATGTCGAACAACTTGTCGAACTTCGCAATCTCCTTCCCCCGTGGCGTAAGCTTGCCCACTGGTTCGATTCCGTCTTTCTTTTCTACATGAAATGTGGCAGGAATAGGCCCTTCGGAGCCTAAGTCGGTGGAGTAGACATGCCATCCGGGATCTATGCTTCCGCTGAATACAATCTCGCCTTCAGCGGTCCCATTAGTCTTCAGCGTGGAAGACATATGTACCGGCTTTGCCATCTGGGCGTTGACCAGCAGTGCCGTAAGGAGCATGAGGGTCAGTGTCATTAGTTTTTTCATGTGAGAATCCTTTTTTCTTGATTTTGCTGCAAAGATAGCTTATTTCTACGAAATACAAGGTATTGCCATCATTTATTTTTGCTTGTTTAACCATCTGGAAATGAATTCCGCAGGGACTGAAGGAGGCTCTTGTGTTTCCTGACCATGTTTGAAGCTGGGAAAAAACAAATCCCCCGCTCCGTCGCGGAGCAGGGGACAGTCATTTAATTAATTAGAGAGTTTATTGTTGTTAGCTTTGTCTATTCTATGGAAAAGCCGTGAGGCTCAGCACACCTGGCTGCCCGGTTTCACCTTGCCGAGCACCGTCGTAACGCTCAGGTCTCCGTCGAAGTTCTCCGAAGAGAGAATCATTCCCTGGCTTTCGATGCCCATGAGCTTGCGCGGGGCAAGGTTGGCAATGAAGAGAATGTCTTTGCCGATAAGGTCTTCGGGGGCATAGAACTTGGCGATTCCGCTCACGATGGTGCGCTCCGTGCCGCTACCGTCGTCGATGGTGAACTTGAGCAGCTTATTGGCTTTCTTCACCTTTTCGCAGTTCAGGATGTGTCCGACGCGGATGTCGAGTTTCTCGAAGTCCTCGAACGGTATGCTGGGCTTAATCTCCTTGGCCTTGTAGGTGGCAGCCTCGTTGGCCTTCTTGGTGGCGGCGAGCTTGTCGAGCTGCGCCTGGATGGTCTCGTCTTCTATCTTTTCGAAAAGCAGATGGGGCTCAGCCAGTTGATGCCCGGCCTTCAGGAGGTCAGTCTGGCCAAGCTGGCTCCACTCGAAACTCTCGATGTTGAGCATGCCTCTCAGGTCCTTGGAGGAGAAAGGCAGGAATGGTTCGAAGGCTATGGCCAGATTGGCCACCAGCTGCAAGCTGATATTGAGGATGGTCTCCACGCGCCTGGGGTCGGTCTTCCACACCTTCCACGGCTCGCATTCGGTGATGTATCGGTTGCCGATGCGGGCGAGGTTCATGGCCTCGAACTGTGCGTCGCGGAACTTGAAGGCGTCGAGTAGGTTTTCTATCTTCTGCCTTGCGTCCTTGAATTCGTCGATGGCATGGCGGTCGGTGTCGGTCAGTTCGCCACAGGCGGGCACCACGCCGTTCCAATATTTCGCGGTGAGCTGCAGCGCGCGGTTCACGAAGTTGCCATATACGGCTACGAGCTCATTATTGTTTCGTTCCTGGAAATCCTTCCAGGTGAAGTTGTTGTCCTTGGTCTCGGGGGCGTTGGCGGTGAGCACATAGCGCAGTACATCCTGCTTGCCGGGCAGCTCCCGGAGGTATTCGTGCAGCCAGACAGCCCAGTTGCGCGAGGTGGAAATCTTGTCGTTCTCGAGGTTGAGGAACTCATTTGCCGGCACATTGTCGGGCAGGACATAGTCGCCGTGCGCCTTGAGCATGGTCGGGAAGATGAGGCAATGGAACACGATGTTGTCCTTCCCGATGAAGTGCACCAGCCGGGTGTCCTCGTCCTGCCACCATTTCTGCCATGAGCCCCACTTCTGCGGGTCGCGGTCGCACAGCTCCTTGGTGTTGGAGATGTAGCCGATGGGCGCGTCGAACCATACATAGAGCACCTTGCCCTCTGCCCCCTGCACGGGCACGGGGATGCCCCAGTCGAGGTCGCGGGTCATGGCGCGCGGCTGCAGATCCATGTCGAGCCAGCTCTTGCACTGCCCGTAGACATTGGAACGCCACTCCTTGTGCCCGTCGAGAATCCACTTTTTCAGCCACTCCTGGTAGTCGTTCAGGGGCAGATACCAGTTCTTTGTCTTCTTGATTACGGGCTTGGAACCGGAGATGGTGGAGTGGGGATTGATGAGTTCCATCGGACTCAGGTCCGACCCGCACTTCTCGCACTGGTCGCCATAGGCATTCTGGTTGTGGCAGTGAGGGCACTCCCCGACGATATAGCGGTCGGCGAGAAACTGATGAGCCTCCTCGTCGTAGAGCTGTTCTGTTTCCTTCTCTACCAGCTTTCCGTCGTCGTAGAGCTTGCGGAAGAAGTCTGATGCAAACTGGTGATGCACGCTTGATGTGGTGCGGCTGTAGATGTCGAACGAGATGCCGAACTCCTCGAACGACTCCTTGATCAGCTTGTGATAGCGGTCTACTACATCCTGAGGCGTGATGCCTTCCTTTCGCGCGCGGATGGTAATCGGCACGCCGTGCTCGTCGCTGCCGCCAATGAAAACCACTTCCTGCCCCTTCAGGCGCAGGTAGCGTACATAGATGTCGGCCGGGACATAGACTCCGGCCAGGTGTCCGATATGAACACCGCCGTTGGCATACGGCAGAGCCGCCGTCACGGTGGTGCGCTTGAACTTCTTTTCCATTGCTGTTTGTGAATTAGACTGCAAAAATACGAAATATTCTCGATAATCGGGAACATCTCGTGCGTTTTTTATTAATAAGGTGGAAAATGGCCGGTCGGAGGGCTGCTTGCGGCAGCCCGCTCTGCCGGCGGTGGTTTGCCGTATTGCAGAAAACGGCAAACAGCGCGGCAAAATCGGCGAGATTGTCGCACAAAATCGCCGAAATCATGAGACAAAATCGCCGATTTTGTCAGACAGCCGGCCGTTGCCTTAAAAGAGGGCAGCGTTTAGTCGCGGTCCACTTCCTTGCCTTTGAAGTAGGTGTGAAGCCCGTCGGTGGCATAGTCGTCGCCGCTGTAGGAGAAGTGCTTGCCCCCGATGGCGTTGCTGATGACCTCGCCCTTGTAGTAGCCGTGCCGCCGGTCGCGGGCATAGCCGGCCTTCAGCGGCTCGAAGGTGGCTGCGTCGGCTCCCTTGACGGTGTGTCCCTCGTAGGTTACGATGCCGTCTTTCATGAGATATTCGCCCGCTTCTGACGGATCCATTCCGAGCAGTCCTTCGATATCCAGTCCCTTGTTCCTGCCCTTTGTGGAGGTCGCGGCAGAGGCCTTTCCCTGATTTGCCGGGGGCGTCATGCGATGAGCGGGTGTCTGTGGGGCAGCCCCGATCTTGTGGTGCCGTGTGAAGCGGGCGTCTACCTTGAAGCAGGAGGGGTCTACAAACTCGAGCACCTCGCCCAGATAATATACATTATAGCGGTCTTTGGCATATCCGAAGCCGAGCTCCTCGAAGCTCGCGGCATCGGCATCAGGCAGAAACTGCCCCTGATAGAGCACCTTGCCGTCTGCGGCGCGATAGTCGTTCCACTTCGTCTGAGCCTCCACGGGCAAGCAGGCCGTCAGCAAGAGGGCTGCCAGAAAAACTTTCATTGTTTTCATATTCGTCGGTTTTGTTGCGCTTAATTGTGCCAAAGATACGCATAAATTTTCGGAATCCCAATCCTATTTCGTGCTTTTCTCGAATATTTCCATTATCTTTGTGGCTGATAATATCATAGAAAACAATGAAGAAACTACTCTTACTGCTCTTTGCGGCAACCGTGGCGATGCCGGGGGGAGCACAGGCTCCTACGGAGTTTAACTTACGACTTGACAATCGGATGCAGATGAATATTCAGGTCTGCACCGATGAAATCTTCCGCATACGGATTACTCCGCACGACCGGTATGCCGAGAACCTGATGATTCGTTACGGCGTGCAGAAGACCGACTGGCAGCGGGTGGACTGCCGGCAAAAGGACGACGGCTCGTCCGTGGAGCTCTCCACGGGCAAGTATGTGCTCACCGTGGGCAAGAAAGACGGTGCCGTCAGCGTGGCCGACAAGACCGGCCGCATCGTGCTTGAGCGGGTGTCCTTCCACCCCGGATCCGATGCCCTCACGCCAGGTCTGGGCAAGAGCATCAACGAGCAGTTTGCCTCGTTGAAGGTGGCGAGAAACGACGGCATCATCGGCGACGACAAAAACCAGAAGCAGGCGAAGGATACCGTGGAGACGGGCGACTACCGCAAGTGCAGCATCGTGAGCCTCTCGATAAAGCCCGGCGAGCGCTTCTACGGCGGCGGCAGCACCTCGCGCGAGCACATCCAGCATCGCGGCGAACTGCTGCGCATGTGGGCCACCTATCAGCATACCGAGATTCCGCAGCCCTTCCTGATGTCAAGCGAGGGATGGGGAGTGTTCAACAACACCACCGTGAAGAACTTCTTCGATGTGGGGCGTTACCAGCAAGATGAGCTCAACATCTTCAACACCGTCGACGAGGCCGACTTCTACCTGATGTTCGGGCAGTCGATGCCCGAGGTGCTCGGCACCTTCACGCTCATCACGGGGCGTGCCTATCTGCAGCCAGAGTATGTATACGGACTCTGCTTCGGCCCCAATATGCTGGAGAATCAGTTTGATATCCTGAGAGACGCGGCGGATTTCCGTCGCGACGGATTCCCCTGCGATCTCCTCTGGCTGGAGCCGCAGTGGATGGAGAAGCGCTACGACTTCTCGACCAAGAAGAAGTGGAATTATAAGCTCTTCTCGCCCGAAGGCTACTGGGACTCGCTCAAAGTGCCCAAGAAGGAGCACTTCCGCCTCTTCGTCGGGCGGCTCCACGGCATGGGATTCAAGCTCGGCCTGTGGCTCTGCGAGGAATACGACCTCAGCATAACGGAGGAAGACGAGATTGCCGCAGCCGCAGGCAGGAAGACCAGCGGCAAGGAGCACTGGATGGACCACTTGACGAAATTCATCGACAACGGTGTAGACGGATTCAAGATGGATCCCGCTCGCACCATCGACGAGCATCCCTCGTGGAAGTATTACAACGGCTACAGCGACAAGGAAATGCACAATCTGAACCAGATATTGCTGCCCAAGCAGATGGAGCTGATGATGCGCCGCCATACGGGGCACCGCAACTGGCACCACTATACCTCGGGATATGCCGGCACGCAGCACTGGGGCGCATCGACGAGCGGCGACAACGGCGGCGGCAAAACGGCTCTCTTCGACCAGCTGAACCTGGGTATGAGCGGGCACATGAACACCTCTTGCGACATCATGTCGGTGGATTCGCTTGCCCAGGAGATGCCGGCTCTGCACTTCGGAGTGTTCCTCCCGTGGATGCAAATCAATGGTTGGTACTCGATGATGCAGCCGGAATACTTCGCGGCAAAGCAGAAGAAAATGTATATTGACTACATCCGGCTGCGCTATGCCCTGCTGCCCTATATCTACTCTACGGCTATCGAGGGGGCGCAGACGGGCATGCCCATCGTCAGGGCGATGCCGCTCGAGTTTCCGGAAGACCGCAATGTTGACGATGCTTGCTATCAGTATATGTTCGGAAAGAATTTGCTCGTGGGCATTTTCAGCAACTCCGTCTATCTGCCGAAGGGCGAGTGGACCGACTTCTGGACAGGAGAGAAGATAGCGGGGGGCACCACCGTTACCCACGCATACCCCGAAAACCGGGCCGGCCTGCTCTTTGTGCGCCCCGGAGCCATCATTCCGATGCAACGCGACATGAACTTTGTGGGCGAGCATCCCATCGATACGCTGACCGTGAGGGTGTATCCTGACGGAAAGTCGAGCTTCACGATGCTCGAAGACGACGGCATCTCGTACGACTTCGAACAGGGTGCCGTTGCCCGGACCACCTTCCGGAGCAGCCTTTCAGACCGCCAGCTGGAGTTTGAGGTGCTGCCCGTAGAGGGAGAATATAAGGGCATGTATACTCATCGGGTCTATCAGTTGGAGGCCTATCTGTCCCGGCAGCCGCGGAAAGTCTTCGTGAATGGAGTAAAAACCAATGACTTCAGCTGTCAGGGGGGCGTGCTCAAGGTGGCCCTGCCGCAGTCGGATGTCCGTGAGAAGGCCGCTGTGAGGGTGGCTTTCTGACTTTTTCCTGCTTAAAGGAGAATCCCTCGTTCCCACTTTGGGACGAGGGATTCTCCCGTTATTTGAAGTATCGGCTCAGTGCCTTTGCCCATTGGTCATAGCCTTCTTGCTTCGGGTGTACATTCCGGGTGTAATAGTATTGCCGGATGTTCTTGAGGTTAATGCCGCATTTCTCCGATATATCAATAACCTTGATGCCGCATGCCTTGCAGATATTGTGCTGGAATGCGCGCAACTGCTGCCACTTCTTGTAGATGGGAGTGTTGCGGTAAGCCTTTTTGCTAATCATCCCATTGGGCTTCAGGAGGGTAGGGTCGTCGAAATCGAAGTTGTAGTAAGAGGTGATTATCCAATATAATCTGGCATTCGGGAGTTGTTCTTCAAGATATTTAAAGAGACCCTTATAGGTGGAATAGAGGCTCATCCGAGGAGTCCACAGCTCCGGTTGATGCCACTCCGAGGAGTCTTTCCCCATGAAATAGTAGTTGTATTCCAGAGATTGAGGCATGGGTTTCAGTTCCACTTCCATACCGGTGCCGTTGGCATCGAAGCTCACATGGCGGCCTTTGTGGTAGTAATAATGCAGGTTCAGGGTGCCGTCGCCGTTGTTTACGAGGATCCATCCTGCCCCGTAGGCGTGCCGGCAGAACTCCTCGATGAGTTCCGTCTCATCCATTTCAGGCCCTGTTTCGATGGCGGTCTTGTTCACTCCGGTGTTCAGATAGCAGGTTCCCTTGACCGTAGGCCTTGTCGTAATCTTCAGTTGCATGCCTTGGTCGCGTGTCGTCTGGTAGGCCACGGTGAGCATGGCTCCTGCTTTTCGCTTGGTTTCAGGTATCGTGGAGAGTATCTCTTGAAGATGTTTTTTTAAGTAATCTGCGGCCTCGTCTCTTGAGCTGAAAGCCCCCTTGTGGATGTATATCTTCTCTCCCTGCATCCAGGCCGGGTCGTCAATGGATCCTTCGGTTCCCTTTTCTTCATCGAAAAGATTGATGTCGTTCACATTTTCCATGAAGACGATGTCTATAGGATACCGGTCTTTCAAGGCTGCGAGGTGCTTGGCTCTTCCAAGCGTTCCATGGAAAAGGGCTCCTTCCGATGTCGTTCCGCCATACGAAATATTATGGCGGTTGATGTCGGGATAAAAGATTGCCCCTGTCAGTTGGGTAAAGAGAGGCTGCCAGTTGTTGCCGTCGCCGAGACTGTCGAACAGGGTCCAGAGGGTTTTCCCTTGCAGGCTCTGGGCCTTGGAGTGCAGAGGGGGCAGAAGTGCCAGTAGCAGGAGTATCAGAATCTTTTTCATCTTTTGTTCTTATAATCTGTTTGTTTTCTGTGGAAGTATTGTCTAAAACTCATATCCGAGATTGATATAGAAGTAAGGCCGGTCGCTGCGGTTGTTCCATCCGAGGCTTGCCCCGAGCGGTCCGAGCATGGTTTTATAGTATCCACTGACCTGAGCACCCCAGAGCATGGTGTTTGAGAAGAGGTCGGCGAGCCTGTTGGCGTGTACTGCGGCATTGACCTTGGCAGTCAGGAAGATAGACCTATAGATGTTTTCCTGCGCCTTGAGCTGGAGGCCGATGAAGTGGTTATCTGCGAGTTCCATGTGTCCCAATCCGGCAAACGGCATCTGCTGTTCTACATAGTGGCCGAAGAAATTGCCGCCGATGGCATTGGCCATAACCAGGGGAATCTCGCTTCCGAAGAGCAGACGGCCGTAAGCCATGGGTTGGAAGGCAAACCGCTTGCTGAAGGCGAACGACATCCGCCATGCCGCATCCACTACCGAGAAGCCTGCGTGGCCGTCGAATCCGGTAAAGTTATCGGTGTAATACCCGTATCCGGCATGGAAGCGTGCGCCCCGGGATGGGAAGTAAGCATCGTCTTCAGAATCGTAGAGCGTCTGGAAGTGATAGCTATAGTAGTGGTCGTCGGTAAGTTTCTGCAGGTCGCCGTCGGCCAGATACTGCACTCCGGCCAGCAAGTCGTCGTGGTGATAGTAGTCCCAGCGAGCACTCATGGTGATGTTAAAGTTGCGTATATTGAAGTCCAGAGGAGTGAAGTTGATGGCATGGTGGTTGAAGGTATGGTTGAAGGCCTTCGACCCCTCGCTGTAGATGCTGATATCGTTGTGGGCATATTCGTATGCCAGTCGCAGCTTGGTAAAGCTGACAGGCTTGTAGATGATTTCGGCGCGGGCCTTTACGCGTCGGCCGAGCCGTAGCGTCATGTCGAGCACGGCGGGCACCTTGGTGTGAAAGGGAACCTCTGCCCCGACCTGTAGGGCTGCCATCTCCTCGGTGTCGAAGCGTGCTCCCGCATGTAGCTGGGCGGTCTTCCGCGCCCCGGCCTCCAAGTTGAGAATGTAGGTTCCATGGCTTTTCACGAACTCATAGTCGGCCTCCTCATAGTAGAGATCCATGCGCATGGAGGTCGTGATGAGCTCCGCCTGAGCGACATCGATGCTGTCGCCATCCTTCAGGCGGAACTTGGTGCGGATGAAATACTCGTCTTCGGGGGTCATGCCGACGAAATTAAACCGACTTACGGGGAAGCTTTTCTCCAACGACTGCGGCTGCTGATAGGCTATCGGGCTGACCTGATAGTCTTCAGGGATGCCGATCCGGGCTTTCAGGGCCATCAGTTCGTCCCAGTGCTTCATGGCTTCTTCCTCGCCGCGGCGTATGAGCGTGTCGATGGCCTCCCGCGTGAAGCTCGCCGCACCGTAGGGTTTGGTGTTCACGCGAATGGGTACATCGGTGATGGCGAGGTTCTCATCATACTTGTTCTTACAGTTCACATCCACGATCTGGCTTAGGATTGCTGCCGTGTTCGTCAAGTCATCGGCCGTTTTTGGAGCACCTTGGACGGTGGACCCGATGATGATGTCGGCCCCCATCTGGCGTGCGATGTCGGCCGGATAGTTGTTGCGCAGGCCGCCGTCCACAAGCATCATCTCCCCTTTTCTTATCGGCGAGAAGGCCCCGGGGATGGCCATGCTGGCCCTCATGGCCTCTGCGAGCACGCCGCTATGGAAGTCATACTCCGTATTGGTAACGATGTCGGTGGCCACGCAGGCAAAGGGCCGCGGGAAGGAATTGAAGTCCAAGCTGTCGTTATAGCCGTCGGTGAGGTTGCGGAAGAGCACCGCAAGGTTCTTTCCCCGCAGTATTCCCGCCGACGCCGACTTCTTTCTCGATTTGCGGGAGATGCCTCGCTGGAAGAAGTAGGTGTTCTTCTTCCGGCGCTCGCTGAGGCTCTGGTTCCTGAGATTTTCGTTGTCCGAGAGCACATACGACCAGTCCTGCACCCGCACGAGGGAGTCAAGCTGGCCGGCGGTGTAGCCTATGCTGTAGAGTCCTCCTACGATGCTGCCCATTGAGGTGCCGGTTACGATGTCGACGGGAATGCCTGCCCGTTCAAGCACTTTGAGCACTCCGATGTGCGCCATGCCCTTGGCACCGCCTCCGGAGAGCACTACGGCCACCTTCTTGCGCTGGTGTTGCTGTGCCCTGCAGGGCAGGCCGGCAATCGCCAGAAGCATGAGGATCAGGATGAAAATTAGGTTTCGTTTCATGATAATATCGTGTCTGTATACTGCAAATATAAGTACTTTTTTCGTCATCTGCAATCTTTCGGATTCCTTTTGTGAGCCGTTTTTCATGGAAAGAGTGGCGGTGCTCCGAGTAAAAGACCGTTATCAGCCTGACAAAATCGGCGATTTCATCGGACAAAATCGCCGAGATTGTCATTCAAAATCGCCGATTTTGTTGCGCTGTCTGACGGCTTCGAAGAGCAGGATGGCCGCACTTACCGATACATTCAGTGAGTCGAGCTGCCCCAGCATGGGAATCCGGATGTGGGCATCGGCTGCTGCGCGCCACGCATTTGTCAATCCGGTGGCCTCCGTTCCCATGACGAGAGCCGTGCCGCGGGTCATGTCGTTTTCGTAGTAGAGCCGCGAGTCTTGCAGCTGGGCGGTGAGGATGCGGATGCCTCTGGCCTTCAGGAATGCGATGCACTCTTCTGAGGAGCAGGCCACGAGGGGGACGGTGAAGACGGCTCCGATGCTGCTTCGGATGAGGTTGGGGTTGTAGAGGTCGGTCAGCGGGTCGCAGACTATGACGGCGTCGGCGGCTGCCGCGTCGGCACTCCGCAGCACGGCTCCCAGGTTTCCTGGCTTCTCCACGCTCTCCAGGACCACGATGAGCGGATTTGTGGGCAACTGAAGCTCCTGCAGGGTTTGTCTGCGGGCCCTGACGACAGCCATGATGCCCTCGGTTCCTCCCCGATAGGCCATCTTGTCGTAGACCTCACGGGTAACCTGAAAGTTTTCCGCCCGTTGTAGCAAGGGCTGCAGAGAGGCGCCCTCGGGATGGTTTTGCATGATTTCAGGACAAAGGAAAAGGGAGTCGATCGTGAATCCGGCGTTGATGCAATGGCTCACTTCCCGGATGCCCTCTACCACGAAAAGCCCCGTCTTCCTGCGCTCTGACGATTTCTGCTGGAGGCTTACGAGCCTTTTGATTCTCGTGTTCTGAAGGCTGGTTATCAGATTTTCTGCTGTCATCTCATTATCGTTTCTGCCGCAAATTTACGAAGAAATAATGAGAAAATGGCCTTTCTCGGATTCATAAATTTATCTTCAGGAGGTAACCTTTCTTGTAGACGACATCGATAGCGAGGCTCTCATCCGACCTGATGGCTCGCCGCAGATAGCTTATCTGCACATTCAGGGCCATGGAATTGGCGTAAGAGTCGTCGCCCCAGGCCGCAAGGAGAATCTGCTTCCGTGGCACAACCTCGTTGGGCGTGTCGCTCAGCAGCCTGAAGATCTCGGACTGCCGTGAGGTGAGCATTACCCGTTCGTTGCCGCATCTCAGCTCGTTGAGGTCGTAGCGGAACTCTGTATTGCCGAGTCGCAGGAAGTTTTTGTCGCCCGATTCCTCCTTGGGCTGCTTCATTTCGAATATCATGTTTTTCATAAACTCATGCCGGATGCCGTCGATGCGCTTCTGGATGAGGATTGTTTTCACCTGATATATGAGACAGAAAGCCAACACGCAGAGGAGCAGGAAGCTTATCAGCAACTGCCATGCCATGGTCTTGATGATGCCGGCCATGGGAATGGGGATGGTGAAACAGACGCCTTCCTTGAACATAGGGTTGCTGCAATAGACCACTTCCAGCGTCTTCTGCCATTTGTTGAGAACGCGATATTGCGGTTCCATTTTCACCTTTGGCATTCTCTGGAGCCGGAATCCGGAGGTGGGAGACAGGCCTTCGGCGATGAGCAGCGAGTCGAGAACTCCTTGCTGGAAAGGTCTGAAGCGGGTGTTGAGATAGCGTTCGTAGATTCTGGAGGCATCCTCCGTTTCCAGTCCTCGCCCGCTGAGTCGGATGCGGCGCTTGTCGGGCAAGCTGTAGGTGAAGGTCGATATGGTCTGCGAAGTACCGTTCTTGCGGTTGTCAATGTGTAGGTTGATGTTGATTTTCAGGGTGTCTTTCTTGCTTTTCGTGCGCTCTGCCTTCGCCCGCGCGTCGCTTCTTGTCTGCTCTTCGGCCTTGATGGCCTTTGCGCAGAGCGGCTTCATCTCGTCGGCTTTCTTGCTGCCGTTGTATTGATACTGGTTATATAGCCAGTAGAACTGCCCTCCCAGCATGAGTAGCAGCGTGAGGATGCTCAGGTAATATACGGTCTTGATTCGTCTGTCCATTATCGACTTCTTTTGAAATAGCAGGTTGTTGACTCCTGTAAATGCAAAGATAGCATAAACTTGGCGAAATCAAAGGCCTGTTGGGCAGATGATAATAAATTAGTAATAAAAAACGGTTTGCAGAATAAGAATCCCGTAATAGAAACCCGAGGAACGGTTGCAAAGGATTCGTTAACTTAGCACCAGAATTCTAAAAAACGGATGCCTATGAAACGAAAAGTCGTGTTTCTGGCCTGTATGCTGCTCTCGCTGGCAGTACGGTCGCAGGTTGTAATGATGTATACGCAGGCAGATGCCGCCCCCGGAGACTCCATAGACCTAGTGAAATATGAGGTGATCTATGATTTGCATGCCGTCGTTCCTGCCGTTCCCGACTCCATCAGTTACGACGAGCGCATGCTGTTGCAAATCGGCGCGAGGGCTTCGGCCTTCTACAGCTATGCCGCCTATCAGGTGGATTCGATGGCTGCAGAGCAGATCAGGAAGCATGAAAACCTGAATATCAACTACACCCCCCGGGTAACTTGGCGGCTCTACAAGAACTATCCGACGGCAGGCAGGACAATGTTTCTTGACCGCGTGGCCAACGATCGCTATGCGGTGGAGGAGGGGGAGGAACTTCCCGCATGGTCGCTGGTGGCCGACAGCGTGAAAGAACTCCTCGGTTACGAGTGCCATCTGGCCCTGGCTACCTATAAGGGACGGACTTGGAGCGCATGGTATGCCGACGATGTGCCGATCGACAATGGCCCCTGGAAGTTACAGGGGCTGCCTGGCCTGATTCTTCAGGCTTACGACGAGGGACGGGAATTTGTGTTTACGGCCGTCGGATTGATGAATATCGGCACGGAGAAACCCCTTGAGTATAAGGGAAAGGGCTTCACCCCGGTAGACCGCAAGTCGCTCAACAAGATCTACGAGCGTTATTATGCCGACGCCATCGGCTACACGCTGATGAGCTATCCGTCGTCATCTCGCAACACCATCAAGATTACCGATTTCGAGGGAAACGAGCTGAAGCACTCCAAGCCGGAGCCCTACAACCTGATAGAAAGGTGATTTTGCGCAACGACGGGCGACTTGAAGTTAGCTTGGGAGAATCCATAAAGGAGGCAATACGGTGAAGAGAGCCATAGGAATCATTGTCTTTCTGCTGACTGTTCTCGTTTTGCGGGCGCAGGTTCAGGCCTTCGGCGTGGTGGAGGATGCCGCCACCCGTCAGCCCATCGGCGGTGCCTCGGTTACGCTGCTGCGGCAAGGCAAGCCGCTGAAGTTCACTCGCACGAACGGAAAGGGTGAGTTCCGCATGGACTTACAGGCTCTGCAGGCGGGCGACTCGCTGCAGGCTGTCAGTATGGGATATGCCAAGAAGCGTGTTGTAGTCGTTCCTGACGGTCCGACAAGGATACTGATGTCCGCGGAGGCCTTTGTCCTGAACGAGGTGAAAGTGCGTGCCGGCAGGGTCTTCGGGCGGCAGGATACGACGGTCTACGACCTCACCCGTTTCGCTACCGAGCGCGACAACTCGCTGAAGGATGTGCTGCGAAAGCTTCCCGGAGTAGAGGTGGACGACGACGGCAGCCTGCAGGTGAACGGCAAGGAACTGAGCCGGTTCACCGTGGAAGGCCTCGACCTGACGGGCGGAAGATATAACCAATTGGAGGAAAACATCAAGGCGAGGGATGTGAAAGAGGCTGAAATCATCGAGCACGACCAGCCCGTCAAGGCCTTGCGGGACAAAATACTGACGGATGCCGTGGCCATGAACATCGTTTTGAAGGACGAGGCGCGCGACAAGCTGCTGCCCACCTTGAGACCCTATGCGCTCGTCGGCGAGCCCACGCATGTGGGCGGGGAGGCTCATGTGCTGCAGATTGGCAAGAAACGGCAATGGATGTACGGTGCCGCCTACGACCGCACGGGGCGAGACCTTGCGCAGGAGACGAATGTGCTGGCCAACTATAAAGATGGTCTGAGCGCGCGGAGCCTGCCCTCGTGGTTCTCCCTGCCCTCGCTCGTGGCGCCGATTGACGCTGGTAGACTGCGTTTCAACACTTCGCAGCGGTATGGAGCCAACAGGATTCAGACGACGGAAAGCGACGGGGAACTCCGCTTCACGGCCAACTATCTGCGCACGGTGGAGCGACAGGACACAAGGAATGAGTCGGTCTACGACCTCGGAATGCCCCTGCCCGTGGTAACGAATCAGAAGCAGCATCTCGCTCTGCGGCACGACGGCTTGTCTCTGGAGCTGGAGCACAAGGTGAACACTCCGACCGCTTACGGCAAGAATCTTTTGCAGCTGTCGGCAAGAAAGGCTGACGCCCTGGCCGACCTGAACGACACGCTGAGCCAGCGTGTGCGCCGGCCGGAGCTGAATATCGCGGCCGGCTTCAATCGCCTCTACACCGTGGACAGGGGGCAGTGGTCGCTGCAGTCGGTGCTGGACTATCATCATTCAGCCGCCCGCCTGTGTGTAGACAGGGAGGAAACACGCCTCCAGACCAATCTCTGGCATGCGGCTGCAGCCGTGAGTTGGCTGGGCAAACGACTGTATCTGACGCGCCAGTACACCGCGGGAGCGGATGTGCAGAACCTAAATGTGCAGGGCGACAACGCCCTGCTCTCACTGTATCTTGCACCTTACTGGCAATATGAGCGGGCGAAATGGAAGGCTTCCTTCAGTCCCAAGGTGTCGTGGGAGCGGTATACCCGTCAGCGGCAGTCGTTCTTCCTGTGGCATCCGAGCGTCTATGTGCGGTGGCAACCGGGGTTTCACAGCGAGTGGACTTTTACGGGAAGCTACAGCGAAAGCCTCGGTGAAATGGGTGAATTTGCCGTGCGGAGCTATCGACAGGACTACCGCACCTATTACGAAAGCCGGGGGCTGATACCCCAGACTGCCAGTCTCTATGCCACCCTGGGCTATGTCTACAAGCGCCCGGTGCAGGAGTTCTTCCTCAATGCGCACATGGCGGCGGAGCGCAACTGGTGCAATACGGTCAGCGATTTGCGCATTGCGGAGGGAGTGTATCATATCTCCCTGACGGAGCATCATACCCACGGCGACTTCTTCCGGGCGGAGGCCACCCTCTCGAAGGGCATCTACGACTGGCATTTGAAGATGCGCTTGGGCAGCAGTTTTGTGTATGCCGGGGGCTGGCAGATGTCGGGGGGTAGCCTCTTGGGCTATCGCTCCAGAACCTACGGGCTGATGCCCTCCATCGAGTTTGCGCCCGCATGGGGAGCCTTGAGCTATCAGGGCGACTTCCAATGGCAGAATTCCTCCGTGATGGAGACCCTGTCCGGCTGGAGGCAGAGCCTCTCGCTGACCTCCACGACGGGACCGGTAGACCTTACCTGGAGCATGACCCACTATCGCAACGAACTGCAGGAAGGCCATGTGCTCAACGCCCTCATTGCCGACGCCAAGGCCGTATGGCGGATGAAGAAGTTGCGTTTGACGGCCATGCTGAGCAACCTTTTCAACCGGCGGGAGTACACGGTCAGCCAGTATAGCGGCGTGAGCGTGTTCACGGATTATTATGTCTTGAGGGGGCGCGAACTGCTGATTTCCATGCAGTTCTCGTTCTGAGAAAGGGGGGCTGGCCGTTCTTCGATATCCAGGAGGCTATGACCCGTCTGGCAAAAAGCGGCAAGAAGCGCGACAAAATCGCCGATTTTGTCCCATGATTTCGGCGATTTTGTCGAACAATCTCGCCGATTTTATATTGTAAATGCTTATCTTTGCAACAATAACCAATGGCATGTTATTATGAATAAGATGAAAAGAAGCTTGGTTGCCAAGATGGCATTGGGCGCATTCCTGCTGCTTTCGCCCATGCCCCTGACGGCTCAGGAATACAGAACGGCTTACCTGCTGAGGGGCGGACAGGTGTTCTACGACGATATGCCGGTGGAGGCGGCAGACTTCAGAACCTTTCGAATTCTGGGTCGGGGCTATGCCAAAGACCGCTATCATGTGTATCTGGACGGACGGATACTGGCCTATGTAGACCCTGCGGGCTTCCGCCTTTATGATGACGGGCGGGCTCCGGAAGATGACGATGCGGCAGTCTATGGGCAGAGAGGCAGGCATAGCGGCTACTTCAAGTCGAATTTTGATGTCTTCTACGACGGGCGCAAGCTGGAAGGAGCTTCCGCCGGCACTTTTCGAGAGATGGGTGCAGGCTATGCCAAAGACGCTTTTCGGGTGTACTATCGGGGCAGACTGCTCGGAGACGCTTCATCAAATTCTTTTCAGGAGATAGGCGGAGGCTATGCCAAGGACGCCTTTCGGGTGTACTATTGCGGGCGGAAGCTTGACGATGCGTCGGCCAGCACATTCCAGTATGCCGGCAAAGGCTATGGGCGCGACAGCTTCAACACCTATTTCCAAGGCAGAAAGATTTCAGACTGAGGCGGCCTTGCAGTATTCATTTACCGTTCATGCTGTCCAGCAAAGTTAATATCTCCTGGTGCGCAGCTTCGTTTGCGCCATGAGAAATGTGTCTCATGAAGCCCTCTTTGTCTATGACAAGAGTGAGCGGATAGCCCTCGTTGCCGACCCATTTCGTGAAGTAGTTGTCTTCCGCCAGGTGCGTCCAGCTGAAGCGACCGGTAGTAATCTTCCTGATTTTCTCGGCATCCTCAAAGTCGGCAGACAGGAAGATGACATCCGGGTATCGGTCTTTCCACAGGGAAAGGGCGGGCATCTCTTTTCGGCAAGGCCCGCATCCGGAGTACCAGACATTGACTACGACGGCCTTGCCGGCAAGGGAATCCTTGCTCCAAGTGTGTCCGTCTATGTCTTTCAGGCAGAAATCGCCGGGCAGCTTCTCGCCTATTTTAAGGGCGGGAACGGTCTGCCCGTCGCCGTGCGTGGCTTTCTGCATCTGCGAAAAGGTGTGTATTTCGCTCTCAAGGCTTTCTAATCCCTTCACCTGGTCTCGTGGGATGAGAAACTCCTTGGCGGCTTCCGGGAGCTGAGCATCAGCTTTCAGGGTAATCCAGAGAATGGAGTTGCCATCCTTGTCGCTGATTCTCGAGATAGACTTGACGCTTTCCATCAGCATATTCAGGGAGAGTTCCCGGGCATAATATTGGCCGTTGATGATATATCCGGGGGTGATGGATTTTGCCTTTGACTGTGCCTGGCCGGCAAGGGGGGCTGCTATTAAGAAAATAATCAGAAGTGTTCTTAATATGCAGGGATATTTCATGTCTTTATGTTTTTATGTCTTCATAACTTGATAGTCGGCTTCCGTCAGACTCCCCGTTCGGCCCAGTCTCCGCGATCGAGGTTCCGGTAACTGATGGCTTCTGCCAGATGGTCGGGCTGGACGCTACTGCTTCCGGCGAGGTCGGCGATGGTGCGTGCCACCTTCAGGATGCGGTTATAGGCCCGGGCACTCAGGCTGAGGCGCTCCATGGCGGTCTTGAGCAGGGTGATGCCTGCCTCGTCGGGTTCGGCGAACTTATGAATCATGCGCTCGGACATTTGTGCGTTGCAGTAGATTCCCCGATAGTCTTTGAACCGATCGTTCTGGATGGCACGGGCTTTGATGACCCTTTCGCGGATGGCAGAGCTCGGTTCGCCGGGCTCGGCCTTGGAAATGTCGGAGAAGGGAACGGGCGTAATCTCTATCTGGAGGTCGATGCGATCCATGAGCGGACCGGAGATTTTAGACATATATCTCTGTATCTGTCCCGGCGTGCACACGCAGTGATGGGTGGGGTCGCCATAGTAGCCGCACGGACAGGGGTTCATCGAGGCCACGAACTGGAAGTTACAGGGGAACTCGACGGCATATTTGGCGCGCGAAATGGTAATCTTGCGATCTTCCAGAGGTTGCCGCAGAACCTCGAGGGTATGGCGATTGAACTCGGGAAGCTCGTCGCAATAGAGGATGCCATGATGCGCCAGGCTTATCTCCCCGGGCATGGGATTGGCGCCTCCGCCTACCAGAGCCACTTCGGAAATGGTGTGATGGGGCGACCGGAACGGCCGCTGTGCGATGAGAGAGCTGTCTTTGCCGAGCTTCCCGGCTATGGAATGCACCTGCGTAGTCTCCAGACTCTCGGCCAATGTGAGGGGAGGAAGGATGGAGGGAAGGCGCTTTGCCATCATAGACTTCCCGCTTCCGGGAGGCCCGATGAGGATGATGTTGTGAGAGCCGGCGGCTGCCACTTCCAATGCGCGCTTCACATTCTCCTGCCCGCGGACATCCGCGAAGTCGAGATCATACTGGTATTGATGCTCATAAAACTCCTTGCGCGTGTCGATAACGGTAGGTTCGAAGGCCTTCTGACCCGTCAGAAACTGGATGACATCCATCATCGAGTCCATGCCGTAGACATCAAGGTTGTTCACTACGGCGGCTTCACGCACATTCTGCCGGGGCACGATCAGGCCCTTGAAGTGTTCCTTGCGGGCACGGATGGCGATGGGCAGGGCTCCTTTCACCGGCTGCAGCTTGCCGTCGAGACTGAGTTCTCCCACCATCATATACTGTCCGAGGTGCTCTGATTCGATATTCCCGTTGGCAGCGAGAATGGCTATCGCGAGTGGAAGATCGAAGCTGCTGCCCTCCTTGCGGAGGTCTGCGGGTGCCATATTGACGGTGATGTCGGCCGTGGGAAATCGGTAGCCCGTGTACTGCAGGGCTGCGGCAATGCGGTCTTTACCCTCTCTCACGGCCTCGTCTCCCAGTCCCGTGAAGTGGTACATGACGCCCCGGTTGAGGCTCACCTCTATGGTTATCGTCGTAACATCAAGCCCGTTTACGGCCGCACAATATGTCTTTACCAGCATTGAGATTATATTCGTGGGTGTTAGATCAATTCTTCGAGTCGTTTCTGAAGGTCCATGGGCTTCAAGTCTCGCGCTATAATCTTGCCGTCTTTCAGGAGTATATTGCCGGGAATGGTATACAGGCCGAGCTTTCTCAGCAGTTGCGACTCAAGCATTTGTTCGTCGCAAATTGTCGGCCAAGTGGTCAAGGAGTCGTTTTTCAGGAAATCCCGACAGGTTTTCTTATAGGGATCCACGCAAATGCTTACGGCTTTCAACCTGCCTTTGGACTGCCTGATGTAGCTCTTCAGTCGTCTCTGGAACGACTGACTGTCGTAGTTCCATGTTGCCCAGGTGGTTATCAGGGCCACAGGGGAGCTCAGTGAGGATTTGCTCACGAGCTTACCGTTGATATCGTATGCCGTGAAATTAGGCAGCCGAGAGCCTATGACGAGGTTCACAAGCGGCTTCAGCTGTGCCGACAGACGGGCTGTCTGCCTGTTTTCGGGGTCCTCTTTCTGCATTGTCTTCAGCAAATTTTCGGCTTTTTTGTAGTCAGGCTTTGCACCGGCAATGAAATATTTGCGGACGATATAGATGCTGATGGGGGATTTGGGGTGGTCTTCGACGAACTGTTCGGCATACTTCAATGTCTCGGGAGGCGAGGCATTGGCAATCTGCTTGCGGAAGTCGTTCATCAATTCGTTCTCTTTCGTGCCCGTGATTTCAAGCTCCTTCAAGTGCGAGGCATCGGCTTTCAGTTCCACCGACTTGCCTGGCTCGGCAAACACCGGCTGCTCAGAGAAGTTCGGGAAGACGAGCATCAGGGTCGCCGGCTTGGTACATGGCATCTTATAAGCCAGCTTCCCGCCGTTCACCTTGATGGTATCGATGCCGTTAACGGAGCCGTCGAGGCTGTAAATGTAAAACTCACCTTGGTTCATATTCCGCATCCGACCTTCCAATTTGAAGTGGCTATTGTCGGTACTGCAGGCTCCAAGAACCAGGGTGAGCAGAAAAATATGAGCTATTTTCCTCATTTCATGATTTTAATTCCAAGTTGTTTACCCTCACTTCAGGCTTTCAAATTCCAAGTCGTTGTTAGCATAAGTGCTGAGGGAGGGGTCTTTTTGCAGTGCTTCCTTCAGATAGGACTGTGCTGCATATTTGTTGCCTTGCCGTGCACTGGCCACCGCATGGAGGTAACTTGTGAGCCCGTCAGGGTTCTTAATGTTGTTCAGGGTGGCCTTTGCAGCTGCGTAATTCTTGTTCAGAATCTGTGCGAGGGCGGCACTGTTGTTATAGCTGTCCTTGAAGTTTTCCTCTGCCTGGGCGTAGTTTCCTTTGGCAATGTTCAGGTTTCCGAGAGCCTGATTGAGGTCGTTGGCGTCGGTAGCCTTGGCGATATACCGCTCTGCCTCCTCGATGTTGCCGTTTTTCAGCGCAATCAAGCCGAGGTTTGCGTTGGCTTCCGGCGCGTCGGGGTTCTTGCTGAAGGCACGCTCAAGGTAGCTCTTGGCCTTTGTTTCGTCGCCTTCCATGAATGCCAGCACCGCAAGATTGTTGTAGGCACGGTAGTCCTTGTCGTAGTAATTCGTGGCAGCCGTGTATATTTGCTCTTTCTCGGCATTCGTTTCTACGAGCGTGGCAAGGTAGAGAAGCTCTTCGGGAGAAAGCTTTGTCGGGTCAGTTTTATACTGTTGCTTAATCTCATCGTCGCTGCGGCCGATAGTTTCGTAATTGATGATGAGGCGGCTTCGGCGCAGTTCGGGCAGTATTCCATCGGCTAATTCACGGAAGCCCTCACTCATGTTGCGGATTTGCTGCTCTCGCTGCTCGGGATCCTTGTACATAGAGAGCACGCGCAGGATGACTTCTTTGTCCTGAATATTACTTGCCTGGACGAGTCGCTGGAAGCCGTCCCAGTCCTGGGCGGTATAGTGAGCATCTATGCCCGTCCTCAAACCGGCATTCTTCAGTTGCTGTTTCACATAGTCCTCCGAGGTGTTCTGGCGCTTGTTGGCCAGCTTGTCGTTGAAGGCTACGCCGCCTTCGGGAGACGCATAGGCCTGAATTTCCACATTGTTCATGTTGAGTCCTTCGCGATCCTGGTTGATTTTCTTCAACATCTTCACGAACTCCTGCACGCTGTTGTTCTTCAGTTCGCTCTTGCGGATGTTAGCTTGATTGACGAGGAACTTGATATTTGCCTCCTGCTTTTGTTCCTTGACGCGCTGGAAGGAATCGGGAGCAATGCAGCCGCCGGCATTCAGGAGGGTTCTCTTATACAGCTCGGAGGTGGTGATGATGCCATAGTCGACCTTTACGGCAGGGATGCTGACCTTCTTGTTGCCAAGGCGCGCATCGAAGGTGAGATACATATCGCATTTCTGGAGATCCTCCTGATAGGTGAAGTTGCTCTTCATCGTGTAGTGTCCACCCAGTCGATAGGAGATGGTCTGGTCGTTACCCATGACCTTTTCACCTTGGAATGTAGCGGGCGTTCCTTGTGCCACGATCTGGCTGTTGGTCGTAGAACGCAATTCCGGGATAACAGTTACTACGGCATTGCGCTTCATATATTTCTCCGGGAAGGTTCCGTTGATGGTAACGGGAACATTTCCTCCCACGGTCTCAAGTGGTTTCGGTGTTACGGTGAAGTTGTCGGCTGACAAGGCACCGAGCTTAGAACAAGAACTGAGAATCAATAAAGAACAAGCTGAAAAAGCAAGCAATAATTTTATGCGCATAAGGATTAAAGTTTAATAGAAGTGCCGCGAGCGGGACTCGAACCCGCACAGCCATTACTGGCCAAGGGATTTTAAGTCCCTCGTGTCTACCAATTCCACCATTGCGGCATGGTTGTTTATTTTGATACAAAGGTAGTGTTTAATCCTTAAACATCAAAGGAATTTACACATTTTTAATACTTCGGGCGCGTATTTAGTAGATGTGAAGCCGACCGTTTGCACCTGTCGTGGTTGCCCGATATGTGGTCAGTCCCCTCCCGGAGTTGTTGATGCAGTTGCCGCCGGTATTCATGTTGTATTGCCGACCACATTTGCCGCAAGTGGCGATGCCGCTGCTGTTCATGCCAAGGGGATAGCTTTTTCTGGGGATGGCATTGTCGTCGAAGCAGTTGGGGCACTCCGCATCATAGGCGTAAAACTGTGCCGGATCGCTGAGGTTGCCGTATCCCACGATGACGCCATTGTTCATGCCGAGGCGGTTTTGGCTCTGCAGTCGTTGGTCGATGGCATTGAAGATGGACTCGGAAGTCAGTCCCTGGCTGTTCTTGAATACGAAATAGAGTGCTCCGGAGCTGATTTTATGCGAGATTTTGCAGAATATTCCCTTGGAATTTGGGTTCAAGGCAGAGTTCAGGGTCTGGTCAAGATGCTTGCTATTGTCTATGGTGAGGTTACAGTGATAGTCGCTGTAGGTGAACTCCTCGCCGCCACAGGAGGTCAGGGCGGCGGCAAGCAATATCGATAGGAGGAATCTATTTTTCTTCATTTCACGGTTTTTATGTCCTGCCCTTGTGGGACAGAGTCATGTGAAAACTATTCCAGCAAGTCCCTTTCGGCCTTTTCCATTCTTTCGAAGTGGAACTCCTTGAGGGTCTGTTGCATGAGAGCCTCAATCCTGTCGTTGCAGAGATTGCCCATAGAACCTTCGTGGGTGTGGTGGATGTGATGGTTGGCCTTGAAGGTGCTGGCCTCGATTTCGAGTCCCACCTGCTTGTAGGCGTCGCGGAAAGGCATGCCTGCCGCGGCAAGCCGGTTCACCTCTTCCACAGAGAACATCGGGTCGTACATCGGGTTTTCGAGGATATGCTCGTTCACTTCCATCCTGCTGATGATGTATGCTGCCATCTGCAGGCAGTCCTTGAGTTCGTCGAAGGCGGGCAGGAAGACTTCCTTGATTATCTGCAGATCGCGGAAATAGCCCACGGGGAGGTTGTTCATCATGAGCATGATTTGCTGCGGGAGACCCTGCAGCTTGTTGCTTTTCGCCCGGATTAACTCAAACACATCGGGGTTCTTCTTGTGCGGCATGATGCTCGATCCGGTGGTGCATTCCTTGGGAAGTCTTATGAAGTTGAAGTTCTGGGAGTTGAAGAGACAGGCGTCAAAGGCCATCTTGGCCAGCGTGCCGGCTACGGTGGCGAGTGCGAACGCCACATTGCGCTCCATCTTGCCGCGCCCCATCTGTGCATAGACCACATTGTAGTCCATGGAGTCGAACCCCAGCAGCTCGGTCGTCAGGGTGCGGTTGAGCGGGAACGAGGAGCCGTATCCTGCCGCCGACCCCAGCGGGTTGCGGTTCGTCAGCTTGTAGGCAGCCTGCAGAAAGAGCATGTCGTCGGCGAGCGACTCCGCGTAGGCGCCGAACCAAAGGCCGAAACTGGAGGGCATGGCAATCTGCAGGTGGGTGTATCCCGGCATCAGGATGTCCTTGTACTGGTTGCTTTTGCGGATGAGTTCATCGAAGAGAATCTTCACTTGCTCTACCGTTTCCTTCAGGGCATGGCGGGTGAAGAGCTTCAGGTCTACGAGCACCTGATCGTTGCGGGAGCGTCCTGAATGGATTTTCTTGCCCGTGTCGCCGAGCTTGCGCGTGAGCATCAGTTCCACCTGCGAGTGTACATCCTCCACGCCTTCCTCAATCTGAAACCTCCCCTCATCGGCAAGCCGGTAGATGGTTTTCAGCTCTGCGAGCAGCGTCTTGAGTTCTTCGGCCGTGAGGAGGCCGATGGATTGCAGCATGGTGATGTGCGCCATGGAGCCCAGCACATCATATTTTGCCAGATAGAGGTCGAGTTCCCGGTCTCTCCCCACCGTGAATCGCTCAATCTCCTTGTTTACCTCGAAGTTCTTTTCCCAGAGTTTGTTTGCCATAATGCAGCCTTTAAAGAGTCTCCTTTCCTTTATTCATATTGAATCATCTGCAGCACATCGGCCACCTTTTCCAGCCCTTCCGTCAGCGGACCAGACACCATTCCCTTGATAAACGGGTTCAGTTCGGCCTTGATGGTGAGCTTCATCTTGCAGTTGGCGGCGTCCATGGGCAGCAGTTGAATCCAGAAGTTGAAGGGCACGGGACTTTGCTCGGTCTCAAACTTGATGGTCTTCGGCTCCTCCCGGTCTATGATGCGGAGCTTGATTTCGCCCACCATGGGGGCCTTGATGGCAATGTGGTCGGCGTCGAAGGTGAAGTCTTCGAGCTTGTCCTGCGGTATTCTGTCGCGTACCTTCTCAAGATTGTTCAGGTCGCTGAGCTTTTCGTAGACGCTCATCTGCGGATACGGAATCTGGCGGATGGTGCTTTCAAAAGTGCTGCTCATATCTTCTTGTTTGGTGGTTTGTTATTATCTGTCTGACAAAATCGGCGATTTTGTCGTACAATCTCGGCGATTTTGTCGGATGATCTCGGCGATTTTGTTTTCCTTTCAGCGGCCTTTTACTCCGCCGTATAGTGCTCCGGGTCCTGTCGCCAGCGGTGCAGGGTGTCCACATCCTCGGCCTTTATGTATCCGGTTTCGAGCGCCTTGCCCACCACATGCTCGTAGTCGGTGAGGGTAACGAGCCTTACGCCGGCCGCCTTGAACGCCTCTTCGGCCACCGGGAAGCCGTAAGTGTAGGAGGCAACCATGCCCACCACCTCGAACCCTGCCTGCCGCAAGGCTTCCACGGCCTTGAGCGAAGAGCCGCCAGTGGAGATGAGGTCTTCCACGACCACTACCTTTGAGCCCTTGGGCAGCGTGCCCTCGATGAGGTTGCCCATGCCGTGGTCCTTGGGTTTCGACCTTACATAGCAGAAGGGCAGACACAGCGCGTCGGCCACCAAGGCACCTTGGGCGATGGCTCCGGTGGCTACTCCTGCCACGGCCGTTGCCTCGGAGAAGTGCTCGAGGACGGCATGCACCAGCTCGAGCTTCACAAAGGTGCGCACTTCGGGATAGGAGAGCGTCTTGCGGTTGTCGCAGTAGAAGGGCGATTTCCATCCGCTCGCCCAGGTGAAAGGTTCTTTTGGCTGCACCTTGATGGCCTTGATTTCAAGGAGTTTGGAGGCAAAGTCCAGTTTCAGTTTGTCCATGTCGTTCATTTGATAGGGGTTTATTTTTCCTGCAAAGATAAGGATTTTAATTTATAATTCACAATTCATGATGCATAATTCATAATCAGGACGGCATATAATCTATGCCTTATGACTTGGCATAGGCGAGGGTGAGGATGCTCACCCGAGTGCCTTCGGCCTTCAGGAGCTCGCTGCCGCAGGCGATGAGGGTGGCTCCCGTGGTGGCTACATCGTCTATCAGGAGCAGGTGTTTGCCGCTGATGCGCTCCGTGTCTTCAAGTCGGAAGGCGTCCTTCACATTCTCGTTGCGCTCCCATCGGCCTTTGTGGGTCTGACTTTCCCTGAACTGCGTGCGGCTTACGACGCGCTTTCCTACCGGGATTCCCGTAACCTCGCTGACGCCCCGGGCTATCTCCGCGCTCTGGTTGAAGCCCCGCTGGCGGAGCCGGTTTCTGCCGAGAGGCAGGGGAATAATCAGGTCGATGCCGTCGAAGAAGCCTGAATCCATGAACTCAGAGGCCATCATGCGCCCCATCTTCACACCGATTTCCGGGTGCCCGTGATACTTCATCTGATAGATGATGTTGCCGGCCTCGCTGCCCGCACTATAGAAAAGGAAGGCCGCACACCGCTCTGTCTTCATCCGCCCCCAGAACATAGTGGCCATGGTGTTCTCATATGGGTCTTCGTGATAGAGCGTGCGGGGTAGGCGGAGGTTGCATTTCGTGCAGACGATGTCCTCGCCCGGAGCCAGCCGGAGGCCGCACGACACGCATCGCTGGGGCGAAACCAGATTCAGAATACGGCTCCAAAAACTAATCATAGGTCGATGTCGCTGAGGTTGTCGATGCATTTCCGGATGAGGTCGAGGCTGTATCCGCGCCCCATGGCCCACCTGATGAGCTTCATGGAGCGCTCATAGTCGCTCCCGGCCTTGATGCTCTTCCACTTCCGCTGTGCCATCGGGCGGAGCGTTTCGAGGTATTGCTCGTCTTCCACGGCATCGAAGACCGGGTCGGAAAGGTCTCGGCCGATATGCTTCTGGTAGAGAGCCTGCTCGATCTTGCGCCTTCCCCAGCCGTTGTATTTCAGCTTGTCGTTGACGAAGAAGCGGCAGTAGCGGCTGTCGTCTACATACTTTTCTCGGGTCAGATACTCCATGATGCGTGCCTGGGCGTCGTCGGGAATACCCCACCGGCGCATTTTCTCAAGCATCTCCCACGAGCAGTGCTCGGCCGCGGAACAGAGGGCGGCAAGCTTGTAGAGCACCTGTTGCTCGGTCATTTCCTTCATGGGCGAGTTCCTTTCATCATCCGTTGCTTGCCGAATTGGTCTTTCCGGACCTCTATATTGTTGTAGCCTTGTTCTTCTAACAGGGTCTCCAGTTCTCTGGCATACAGGGGATTGATTTCAAAATAGAGTTCTCCGCCCGGCTTGAGGGCGGTCTTGCCGTATTCCGCTATGGCTCGATAGAAGCGCAGCGGGTCGTCGTCGGGCACGAAGAGAGCCGTTTCCGGTTCATACTCGAGCACATTCCGCTCCATCTTGTCGCGCTCTTTCATGCAGATATAGGGCGGATTCGAGACGATGACATCTATTCTCTCCGTGCCTTTGTCGGCCTTGTCAGAGAGTCCGGGAGCGAGGATGTCTCGCTTGAGAAACCTCACGCCCGCCTTCAACCGTTCGTTGTTCTCCCTCGCGACGCTGAGCGCTTCCGTGGAAATATCCCATCCTTTCACCTCCGCCTGGGGCAGGTGGAGGGCGAGCGTAACGGCTATGCAACCGCTTCCCGTGCCTATGTCGATAATGCGGAGGTGGCCGGAGTGAGTGTGCCGGGCGGTAATCCACTCGCACAACTCTGCCGTCTCGGGGCGCGGGATGAGCACTCCGGGGCGTACCTTGAAGGTTCGTCCGCAGAAGTCGGCCTGTCCCAAGACATACTGCACGGGCTCGCTCTTTTGCAGTCTGCCGACAATTTCCCGCAAAACCGCTTCCTCGTCTGAAGATAATTCATTAACTTTGCCCGAGTAAAGGTCGGCGAGCGTGAAGCCGAAGACCACCTCCAGCACCGTGCGCATGACGGCTTTAGCCTCGCTTTCGTCGTAGGGCGGCACGATGAGATGCCATAGTTGGTTGTAGGTCATAATGCAAGCAAAATTATAAAATAATTTGAAATGACGCAAGAAGAGACGGATAAAAAATATATGCGACGCTGCATTCAGCTGGCCATGAACGGCTGGCAGAACGCCAAACCCAATCCCATGGTGGGAGCGGTGCTCGTTGCCGACGGGCGCATCATCGGCGAGGGCTACCATGTTCGGTGCGGCGAAGGGCATGCCGAGGTGAACTGCTTTGCCTCTGTGAGGCCTGCCGACGGAGCCTTGCTCCGCAAATCGACCCTCTATGTGAGCCTGGAGCCTTGTTCGCATTACGGTCGCACGCCACCTTGTGCCGACCTTATTATAAAGAAAGGAGTGCCCCGGGTGGTGGTCGGGTGCATCGACCCGTTTGCCAAAGTGCGGGGGCGCGGCATCCGGAAGCTGCAAGAGGCGGGCGTGGAAGTCGTCGTGGGCGTGCTCGAAGACGAGTGCCGCAAGCTCAACGGGCGTTTTATCACCTTTAATACAGCCTGTCGCCCTTACATTCTCCTGAAGTGGGCACAGACGGTCGACGGCTTTCTGGACGACCATTTCAGGCCGGTGCATATATCGACGGTCTTCACGAAGATGCTCGCCCATAAGCTCCGTGCGGAGAACGACGCGATTCTGGTGGGGCGGATAACGGTCGAACGCGACTGCCCGAGGCTGGATGTGAGGGAATGGAGCGGCCGGAATCCCCGCAGGTTTGTGCTTTCTTCCGCAGCATCTATAGATAGGATTCTCGAGGAATGTTATCAGGAGGGACTTCAGTCGCTGATCGTTGAGGGGGGGCGGAAGACCCTCGAGAGTTTCATGGAGCGTGATTTGTGGGATGAGATACGCGTGGAAACGGGCATGTTGACGACAGGGGCGGGCACCCGTGCTCCTCTGTTGCCGGGCAATCTGCGGGTAATCCGAATGGAGAATTACGATGGAAACGAGATTATAACCTATGAAAGGAAGTCATGACAACGAATAGATTCACCGCGCGGCTCAGCGACTCGGACGACTATCAGCGGGAGTTGCTGATCCGAAAGATAGAGCATGCCGTCGAACAACTCAAGCTTTCGGAACTGGAAGCCTTGTCGTATGATATGTTTACAAAGGGGTATATGAAGGAGGGATAGGACCGTTACTTCTTCTTGTTGCGGAAAAACCTGTCGTGAACGGCTCCTGCAAGCATGCCTATGGCGATGCCCAACGGGATGATGCCGGGGCTGCCTGCGATGAGGGAAACGGCGGCACCGAGAAAAGAACCGTAGAGGATGCCCTTGAAAAGACCGTCGTGCTTGCTGGAATCACCGTTCTCGTCCATCATCTTGTGCCGTTCTCTTGTTCCAAGCCTTTGCAGAGATAGCCCACGATATACTCCATCGGGGTCTGCAATATCAAGTCGTTGTTGGCCTCGAGGTCTTCTATCAGTTTTCTGATGACCGGCCAGCGGGGCGAACTCTCGTATTTCCTATAGGGATGTTCCATGGCTATTTCCTCCCGAAATCAGCGGGAATCTCGCCCCATTTGGCGGTGTCCCACTTCAAGATGGGTGTCGTGATGTGGTGCGTGCGAAGCCAGGCTTCGGCTCTGGCGATGACCTGAAAGAGCGGCTCGGTCTGCGGATTGCGCTCAAGTTTGGTCTTGCATTTCTTCTTGTTGACCCAGAGAATGGCGTTGTAAGAGTCGCTGTAGATGATCTTGTCGCCGATGCCCCGCTTCTCCATGAGGGCAAGAGCGTGTACGATGGCAAGGAATTCGCCGATGTTGTTGGTGCCGTGAACGGGGCCGAAGTGGAATACCTGCGCACCCGTTTGCAGGTCTATGGCCTGATATTCCATAGGACCGGGGTTGCCGGAGCAGGCTGCGTCGACGGCCCAGGCCGTTGCCACCACCTCCTGGGGCAGCGGCAGGACCGTGTCGTGGCGATAGTCGGGCGGATTCAGGAGTTCCTTTTTCTTCATGATTTCTACATGGTTGTGGGCGTATAGCCTTCTTCCTTCAGTTCCTGAAGCACTTCCTCCGCTATGCCCTGACCTACTTTCTGCCCTGCCTCCATCAGTTCTTTGTTCATTGTGGGTGTCGTCATGGCGATTTTCTTGCCGAGCGGGGTCTCGTAGAAGGCGATGAATCCCTTGAGGTCTTCCAGCGTGAGATACCTCTTATAAATAGGGGTGTAGAGGTCGCCGATTCTCTCGAGGAAGAGGTTCCCGAACTTATCCTCTATCTTCTGCATGATTTCCTCGGGCACATCGGCCAGCATATTCCTCATCATCTGCATCAGCAGGGGAAACTGGGCGCGGAGAGAGGTGGAAGTGCCGGATACCTGCATGAGGCGGTCGAGTGTCTCACGATATTCCTTGTCGCTGTTCTGCTGGGGAATGGCGGTCTGTGCCTGGGCACAGGAAAGGGTGCTCAAAAGGAGCAGAAAGATAACAATTCTCTTCATATATTTGATTTTACATTCTTTCTGGAACCTCTATTCCCAAGAGCTCCATGCCGTTCTTGATGGTCTTGGCCACATTCTTTGCGATGACGAGACGCGTTAACTTCTCGGCTTCCGTGTCCGGACTGAGGATGCTATAGTCGTGGTAGAACTGGTTGAAGAGCTTCGTGAGGTCGTAGCAATAGTTGGCAATGCCAGCCGGATTGTAGTTCTCGCCGGCATCGGCTACGGCAACTCCGAACTCGTTCATCTTCTGGATGAGCTCCACCTCCTTGTCGTTGAGGGGAGCGTCTGCCGCTACCGGTCCTATTTTCAGTCCCTGTTCCTCGGCCTTGCGCATGATGCTGCGGATGCGGGCATAGGTGTATTGGATGAAAGGCCCCGTGTTGCCGTTGAAGTCGATGCTCTCTTCCGGATTGAAGAGCATGTTCTTGCGTGCGTCCACTTTCAGTATGAAGTACTTCAGCGCGCCGAGTCCCACGATGCGGGCAATTTCTTTCTTCTCAGCTTCCGACATGTCCTTGAACTTGCCGAGTTCGTCGCTGGTCTTACGGGCGTCGTCTATCATGGTGGCAATCAGCTCGTCGGCATCTACCACGGTGCCCTCGCGGCTCTTCATCTTGCCGTTCGGGAGCTCTACCATACCATAGGAGAAGTGCACCAAATCCTTGCCCCACTTGAAGCCAAGGCGGTCTAAGAGCAGGGAGAGAACCTGAAAATGATAGTTCTGCTCGTTGCCCACCACATAGATCATCTTGTCGATTGGGTAGTCGTTGAAGCGCATTTCGGCCGTGCCGATGTCCTGGGTCATGTAGACGCTGGTGCCGTCGGAGCGGATAAGAAGCTTCTGGTCGAGCCCCTCCTGGGTGAGATCGGCCCATACGCTGCCGTCGTCCTTGCGGAAGAAGAGGCCTTTTGCGAGTCCTTCTTCCACCTTTTTCTTTCCCTCGAGATAGGTGTTCGACTCATAGTATATCTTGTCGAAGCTCACGCCGAGTGCCTTGTAGGTCTCGTCGAAGCCGGCATATACCCAGGAGTTCATCTTCTCCCAGAGCGCACGCACCTGCTTGTCGCCCTGCTCCCACTTGACGAGCATCTCGTGGGCTTCCTTTATCAGCGGAGCTTCCTGCTTGGCTTTCTCCTCGGCTTTTTCCTCGTCGAGGCCGTCGGACATATACTGTACCTTGAGGGCAGCACACTCTTCACGATAGTGCTTGTCGAAGAGGACATAGTAGTCGCCTATCAGATGATCGCCTTTCTTACCGCTGCTTTCGGGCGTTTCGTCGTTGCCCCACTTCTGCCAAGCCAGCATCGACTTGCAGATATGTATGCCTCGGTCGTTTACGATGTTGGTTTTTACCACCCGGTTGCCGTTCGCTTCCATGATCTTTGCCAGCGACCAGCCGAGCAGATTGTTGCGCACATGCCCCAAATGAAGCGGTTTGTTGGTGTTGGGAGACGAGTATTCCACCATTACCAGCGGCGAATCGCTGGTGGGTATCTTCTCTCCGAACTTCTCGTCGGCATTGATGTCGTTCAGCAGAGACAGCCATGCGCTTTTCGCAACGACAAGATTGAGAAATCCCTTGACCACATTGAACCGTTCCACGGCTTCGCAGTTCTCCTGCAAATACCGGCCAATCTCCTGGGCGGTGTCCTCGGGTTTCTTCTTGGAAAGGCGCAGGAAGGGGAACACGACGAGCGTGAGGTTACCCTCAAAAGCTTCCTTGGTCTTCTGCAACTGCACCATTTTGGCCGGCACATCCTGCCCGTATAATTCTTTTACGGCCTTGATGACCGCACCGCAAATTGCGTTTTCAATATCCATCGTATATGTTTTCTTTTGTTTCCTATTCTTTCTCAAACGGGGGAATTCCTCTTCTGAGGCGATATTTAGATGCGTGCAAAATTACAAAAAATAATCGGATAATGGGGTGAATGCCAAATAAAAATGCTAAATTTGCCACCAAATGATTGGCAATCTATGAGAACGAAGAGAAAATCACATTATCGGGACTTGCGGGATTACATAATTATCACCATCGCCATGCTTATGGGTTCGGTGGGCTTGGTGCTGTTTTTCCTGCCTAACGAGATAACGACAGGGGGCATCACGGGTATCGCTTCCATTCTTTACTGGGGCTTCCAGATTCCGGTGTCGCTCACATTCTTTGCCATGAATGCCGTTCTCATGATGTTAGCCCTGCGCATTTTGGGCTGGAAGTTCTGCGTGAAGACCATCTATGCAGTCATTCTCTTTACGGTTTTTACTTCTATTCTGCAATACTATGTGGGCGATTTGCACCTGCTGGCAGACCAGAAGTTCATGGCTCTTATCGTGGGGAGCGCTTTCTTGGGCATCAGCGTGGGACTGGGCTTGTCGGCCGGAGGCTCCACGGGAGGCTCTGATGTGATAGCCGCCATGGTCCACAAGTACAAGGATGTGTCGCTGGGACACATCATCCTGTTCTGCGATCTCATCATCATCACTTCTTCCTATCTGGTCTTGAAGGACTGGGAGAAGGTGCTCTATGGCTATTGTTTCCTCTTTATCTGTTCTTTCTGCGTAGACCAGGTGGTGAATACCATGCGACGGTCGGTGCAGTTCTTCATTATTTCCGACAAGTATGATGTCATCGGGAAGGCCATTAACGAGTTCGTGCCCCGCGGCTGCACGGTTTTCGACGGCCATGGCTTCTATTCGGGCAAGAAGGTTCAGGCTCTCTTCGTCATTGCGAAGAAGAGCGAGTCGAACATGATATTCCATCTCATCGACGACATAGACCCTAACGCCTTTGTCTCCCAGAGCTCCGTCATCGGTGTCTTCGGCGAGGGCTTCGACCAGTTTCGAGCACGCAACAAGCAGAGGAAACAGGAAGAGAAGGAGTTCATTCGCCGGGCCTTGGAAGAGTCGGAGGCGGCAAAGGCAAAAGCAGCCGGGGCGGTATGAAGAAGTTGATTGGAATCCTGCTGGCCGTGTTTCTCGTGGCTGTTGTCGGCATCCTCTTCGCTGCGAGTTGGTATATGCTCGACTATTCCTTGATGCCTTCCACGCAGCATGGCCGCCGACTGGAGTCAAGGTTGCGTGAGATGCGGAATGGATACCCCCAGATTCGCCCGTGGGTAGACAGCTTGAAGGATGCCGGAGCACTACGCGACACCTTCGTCCTTATGCCTACCGGCGAGCGTCATCACGCCGTTTACATTCGTGCGAGGCGACCTTCTGCTAAGGTGGCGGTGCTCATTCACGGGTATACCGACAACTGCATGGGCATGATGCATATCGGATATGTCTACAGCCAGATGGGTTTCAACCTCCTGCTGCCCGACCTCCATGCCCACGGCAAGAGCGAGGGCGACGCCATTCAGATGGGATGGAAAGACCGTGAGGATGTCATGCGCTGGATGGCGGTTGCCGATTCACTCTTCCGCGACTCCACGGCGACCTCGCAGATGATGGTTCACGGCATCTCCATGGGTGCCGCCACCGCCATGTGCATATCGGGAGAAGAGCTGCCGCCCTATGTGAGAGGCTTTGTGGAAGACTGCGGATATACCAGCGTATGGGAGGAATTCAAGGGCGAGATGCGGGCCCAGTTCGGCCTTCCGGCCTTTCCGCTGCTCTATACGGCAAGTGCCCTTTGCAAGCTCCGGTTCGGGTGGAGCTTCGGGGAAGCCTCTCCCCTGAGGCAGGTCGGCAAGTGCAAGCTCCCGATGCTGTTCATTCACGGAGATGCAGACACCTATGTTCCCTTTCCCATGCTTGATGAATTGTATAGTGCCAAGCCGGGAGTCAAGGAGCGGTATGTGGCTCCGAAGTCAATCCATGCCCTCAGTTACCGCGACCATCCGCAGGAGTATGCCCGTCGGGTGGCGGCCTTTGTCAGGAGATGCGGCATCCGATAGTCCCGTGGCTCCTTTGCGGACAAGGCTGTCCGTGCGGCTCCCAGCCTATTTGAAGCGGGTCTTCCTTACTCCTTCAAAGGTCATCTTCACGGGTTGGATGTAGCCCTCCTTGTCGAAATAGAGCCTGTCGATGCAGACCACCCGGTGGTTGCCGTCGTGGTCGCCGAGGGGATGACGGTGATAGACAATATAGTATTCGTCTTTCTTCCGCCCCTTGATGACGGAGTGATGGCCGGCTCCCATACCGACGGCAGGGTCGGGCGAGAGTATCTTTCCTATGCGCTTGAAGGGTCCGAAGGGCGAGTCGCTGATGGCATAGGCCACGCAGTAGTCGGGTCCTGTCCACCCTCCCTCGCTCCACATGAAGTAATATTTGCCGCCGCGCTTCAGCATGAAGGGACCTTCCACATATTTCTCGGGCGTTATCTCGCGGTAGGTCGTCCCGTCGCCGAAGGGCACGATGTGGAGCAGGTCCTGCGAGAGCTTCACCACATTGCAGTGTCCCCATCCGCCGTAATACATGTAATATTGTCCGTCGTCATCCTTGAAGATATACTGGTCGATAGGCTGGGCTCCGTTGACGATGTCGTTGATGAGCGGTTTACCTAACGCGTCGCGGTACGGCCCTTCGGGTTTGTCAGCCACGGCCACGCCGATTCCGCCCACCTCCCCTTGGTGTACATCGTTCGCGGCGAAGTATAGATAGTATCTCCCGTTGGCATGAACCACCGACGGAGCCCACATCGCGAACTTGGCCCAGCTCACGGCCTTAGTGCTGATGACGGCCGGGTGCCTTGTCCATCGTATCAGGTCGGGAGACGAGAAAGCGTCCAGGAAGGTCTGGTCGGCATAGGGATAGGAGTAGGTAGGGAATATCCAGCATTCCCCGTCATAGACGATGGCCTCCGGGTCGGCATACCATCCCTCGAAGACGGGGTTGCCGCTTGTCTTCTTCTTGTTCTTTGCCATGCCCGCCGTAGCTATCGCGAGCAGGATGAGCGTTAGTGTCAGTAATCTTTTCATGCTTCTATTTGTGATTAGGTTTGTATCTTCCGGTTTGACAAAATCGCCGATTTCATCGGACAAAATCGCCGAAATTGTCGAACAAAATCGCCGATTTTTTCAGCCTTGAAGCCGTCTTTTACCCGGCCGCCTGTCCCTCGCCGTCTTGCCGGAGCATGCTCTTGATGTCGCGGATTTTCTGTTTTCGGGGCAGTGAGAACTCTTTGCTGTGGGCATCGATGTAATCGTAGAGCCGGAAGGCCTTGTCGAGAAAGAGGTCGCGGAGCGGCTTCATCTTGCAGGAGCCTTCGGTATACCAGAGCTCGGCAAGCATCTCCAGCTTCTGCATGCGCTGGTCTTCCTCCCATTCCTGGCGGGCGTAGTCGATGGCTTCCTCTACGGAGAAGTTGCGCAGCAGCGAGTAGTCGCCCACATACTGGCGGTAGAGTTCCTTGAAGTCTTCGTCGGTTCGCTGGTCGATGTCTTTCTCGAGGAAGCGCTGTAGGGCTGCCGCAAACTCCTCGATGATCCTGATGAAATAGTCGCGCTGTAGCATGTTGCTTTCCTTTATTAGTCGAGTGTGAGAGTGTCTTCCAACTTAATGTCCTGCGAACTCCGGCCTACCATGATTCTGAAGGTGCCGGGCTCTACGACGAACTTGTGCTGCAGACCCCACAGGGCGAAGTCGTGCGGCCGGAGCATGAAGGTTACGGTCTTGGTCTCGCCCGGCTCCAGATGGATGCGCTCGAAGCCTCGCAGCACCTTGGTGTATGCCGTTACGCTGCTCACCTCGTCGTGCAAGTAGAGCTGCGGAACCTCATCGCCGCCGCGGGCACCCGTGTTCTTGACCTCACAGGTTACCTTCACGCCTTCCTCCTGTTTCTGAATCTGAAGGTTGGAGTATTCGAATGTGGTATAACTCAACCCGTAGCCGAAGGGGTAGAGGGCGCCCCAGACCGATTTGCGAGCCTTCTCGTCAGACCCCGGCTTGAACGGGAAGTGGAACGGAATCTGCCCGACGCTCTTCGGAATGGTTACCGCAAGATGGCCTCCAGGGTTATAGTCGCCGAACAAGGCCTCGGCCACGGCCTGCCCCGTGAACTCTCCGGGATACCATCCGTGCAGGATGGCAGGGATGCTTCTTGCGGCAAAGTTGACGGTGCAGGCACGCCCGTCGAGCAATACGAGGACGACGGGAGTGCCCGTGTGGTAGACTGCTTCGAGGAGTTCCTCTTGTCTGCCGGGCAGGTTGAGGTCGGTGCGGGAGAGGCTTTCGCCCACAATCTGGTTGTTGCCTCCCAGCACGAGGATGGCCACATCGGCCTCCTTGGCGAGTGCCACAGCTTCGTCCAGGTCGGCTTTTTCTTTCTTCGACGGGGGAAATCCCACCAGTTCACTCTCCGGAAAGTGCGCGTCGAGGAGGTCGCATCCTTTCGCATAGCCGACCTCGGCACCGGGCATCAGACGGCGGACGGCCTCGTATACAGTGATGATGTTTGCCCCCCGGGCTCCGTAGCGGCTCACGAACTCGTCCTTCTCATTGGCATTCGGTCCGATGACGGCAATCTTCTTGAGCGACTTGCTCAAAGGAAGCAGGTTGCGTTCGTTCTTCAGGAGCACGAGCGACTGCCGTGCCGCCTCTAATGAAACCTTCTGAGCCTCGGCGTTTCTGACGGTCTTTCCGGCTTCCCGGGAATCGCCCCGGTAGGGATTGTCGAAAAGTCCGAGCCAGAATTTCACCCTCAGGATCTCCGCCACCCGCCTGTTCAGGGTCTCCTCGGAAATCTTTCCTGCTACGACGGCCTTCCTTAGCGGCTCGATATAAGATTCCGGTTGGGTGAAGTTGGTGCGGATATTCAGTCCCGCGTTCACCGCCAATGCCGCGGCATCCTCGTAGTCTGCCGCCACATGATGCTTATTATAAAGGTATTCCAGAGCCTCGCTGTCGGACACCACATAGCCGCGGAAGCCGAACTCATTGCGTAGCAATTCGGTGAGGAAATAGTAGCTGCCGGATATCGGCTCGCCGTTATAGTCGTTGTAGGAACTCATGATGCCGAGTGCCCCGCCTTCCTGCACAGCCCTGCGGAAGGGCTCGAGATAAAGCTCGTGCAGGGCTTGCTCGGTAATGTGGGGGTCGGTGCGGGTTCTGTCGTCGCGGCCTCCTACGGGACTGCTGTATGCCACATAGTGCTTGAGGGTGGACACTATGCGGTGTGCCTGAAGGCCCTTCACCATCTCGAGGCCGAGCTGTCCCACCAGATAGGCATCCTCCCCATAGGTCTCTACGCAGCGTCCCCAGCGCGGATCGGTGGCAATGTCGAGGATGGGCGAATAGATGTTGGTGTATCCGAGGATATTGGCTTCGGTGCCTTCTATGTCGGCAATCTTGCGAATCAGTTCCCGGTTCCAGGTCGCTCCCTGACCGCATTGAGCAGGGAAATAGGTTGCCTGATAGTGGCAGAGACCGTGTATGCCTTCGTTGGTGAAGTCTACGGGAATGCCGAGGCGTGTCTCTTCTACGAACCATCGCTGTATCTCGTGGATGGCTTCGACATGTTTCCGGGCATCGGTGCTGAGTGGGGTGAGCGGTGTTCCCACTCCGTTGTGCTCCTCGTCGATGTTGCCGATGCCGTCTTTCCATACCCGGGTCTTCCATTCCGCTGTCGGGAGGTCGTCCTTGAGGACGCGTCCGGAGCCGTAAAGGGTGGTCATCTGGCAGGTCTTCTCTTCCATGGTCATCTGCTGGAGGAGGTCGTTTACCCGGTCTTCTACGGGCATCTTGGGGTTCTCAAAGATGTTCATCTTGCCGTTTTTGTTGAAGTCAATCCATCCTTTATGATAGATTTTCTTGTTGCCGGCCTGTGTTCCTGCGCCCGTGAGGATGATGAGCGCAATGGTTGCCAGCCGTTTAGGATTCTTCATGGAGTGATAATATGTGTGTATAAAGTTTCTTATAGAAAGGGTGCTTGGTCAGCGTCTGGGCGTCTCCGAGGATGATGAGCTTCATGCGGGCACGGGTCATGGCCACATTCATGCGCCGCAGGTCGCGCAGGAATCCTATCTCGCCCTCGGCGTTGGAGCGCACGAGCGAGATGAGGATGATGTCCCGCTCCTGCCCTTGGAAGCCGTCTACGGTGTTCACGCCGATAAGCTTTCGGAAGGGCTTGAAGAACTCTCGCTGCTTGAGCAGGTGGCGCAGATACTGCACCTGGGCGCGATAAGGCGAGATGACTCCTACATCAATGTGCTCGTCGAGGATGCGCTGCTTGCCTATTTTGGTGAAGTAATCCTGAAGGGTACTTAGCGTGAGTTGGGCCTCCTGTCGGTTGATTCTTCCGAAAGACTCGCCCACGAATTCCTCTCCCCATCGCTGCCCCGGGGAGTCGGGGCTGGCCTCCGAAACCCCGGCCTCGGCCTGCCGCCATTCTATGGGGATATCATAGTCGAGTATGCCCCGGTATTTTATCTGGGGGGCACTCTCCACCTTGCCGTCGTAGAACCAGTTGCTGGAGAAGCGCATGATTTGTTCGTTCATGCGATACTGCACCCGCAGGAGCGTTACCACTTCGGGCTTGTTGTCCACGATGCGCTCCATGAGCGTCTTGCCGAGGCCTCCCTTCTGGGCGGCAATACTCTTCACGGTGGGCGGCAGCTGGCAGTGGTCGCCGGCGAGAATCACTCTCGACGCCTTGCGGATGGGTATCCAGCAGGCGGCCTCAAGGGCTTGTGCCGCCTCGTCAATGAAGAGCGTGCCGAACTTTTGCCCCTCCAGGAGCCGGTTGGCAGAGCCTACGAGGGTGGAGGCGACGACCCGGGCCTCTGCGAACAGCTCGCTGTTGATGCGGATCTCGAGTTCCGTGGCACGGCTTTTCAGTCGGTCGAGCTTCTGATGGAAACCTTCACTACGCCCCTTGCGCTGACTTCTCAACTCCCGTATGGCTTTCCTGATGGCCCACAGCTGCGGATAGTCGGGGTGCGACTCGAAGCGCCGCTCATAGGTAAAGCTCAGCATTTTGTCGTTCACCCGCGTTGGATTGCCGATGCGGAGCACATGGATGCCCCGGTCGACGAGCTTCTCCGAAATCCAGTCTACCGCCATATTGCTCTGCGCGCAGACGAGAACCTGGCTCTCGCGCATCAGCACTTCGTTGATGGCCTCTACCAGCGTGGTGGTCTTACCCGTGCCCGGAGGGCCGTGCACCACCATCACATCCTTGGCTCGGAGCACCTCGTTCACGGCTTTTTCCTGCGTAGGATTGAGCCAGGGAAACCGTATCGGCTCGAAGCTGAACCGCTCGGCTTTCTGCGCCTTGCTGTAGAAGAGGTCGCGGAGATAGGCCAGCCGGCTGCCCTTTGCCCGCATCACCCGGTCAAGGGCGTCGAACATCATCTTGTAGCTGGTCTCGTCAAAGAAGAGCTGCAGCCCCACTTGATCCTCGCAACTCTGTATGTCCACGAGGCTTCCATTGTCCGGAACCACCACAACCATGCGGTCGCCGTCTACATAGTTCACGGTTCCCGTGAGGCGGAAATATCGCAGTTCGCCCTCGTGGGAACACCTGAAGAAGACGACGGGACGCCCGAACTCAAAGTTGTGCTCGATGTCTTGGTCGGCGGTGCGGGTTACTTCCAGCGACAGCTGGTTCAGCGAATTATAGTAATTCCTGCCCACCTTGAGCGGAAACCAGGCATCACCGCGCTTCACCTTCCGCGCCAGCCCCATGGTCTCGGTCTGCTTGCGGAAGGCCTCTTTCTCGGCATTGTACTCCATCTGGAGCAACAGTCGCTGCTGCGTCAAGGCCTGTAGGGCTGAGGTTTCTGCCATATTCATTGAAACGAATGTCCAAAGGTAATCATTTTCGCCGATACTCGCAAGCGGCACGGGGAATTATTGGAATTGTTTTCTCTGCGACAGAGAGTCGTGTTTCGGGATGTCATAAGGGCACCTTTCGCTTCAAGATATGCGGGGATTGGAGGGCTGTGGATATAAGGAAAAGAGGAGTGTTAGGGTAGAATCTACCTTTGTCGGTGGAGTAAATCCAAACAAGGAGGGGGCTTGTTTTCGGTGTATGGGTCAGATACTTGGATGCCTTGGGTTGGCTTGGGGAAATCAAAGATGGGTGCGGGGAGAAGTGGATGAATGTAAATCCGCCTCCCTTCCCATGGCTAACGGGTAAAGGGAGGCGGATGTTCTGTAGCGTTATTCCTGAGGAAGCATGACTACGGAAATGCGGTTTCCGCTCTTCAGGATTTGTTTCATGAAGTCGCAGAGTCCCTGTTCGGTCTGGCTCTTGATAAGTTCCCGATAGTGGGTGTGAGCATCAATGCCATATTTTCGGTACATGCTGATGACTCCTTTCCAGTATCCGTTGGTCTTCAGGGCGTTGTCATAGTTCTTGAGCATATACTCCTTCACCTTTGCAAGCATCCCCGAATCGCAACTGCGGGTCATGTTCTCGGCTTCCTCCTTCATGATGCGGAGGGCTATGTCGGCCTTCTCCGGCTTCATGGGGCAGGTTGCCAAGAGGGTATAGTCGTGGTAGTCGCCCTCAAGAGTGGAGCCTCCCTCTGCCCCGCAGGAGTAGGCGGCACTGGCATCTTCGCGGATTTTCTTGAGATATACCATGCTCAGTATTTGCCCGATCATGCTCACCTTGATGGCATTGTCTATGCTATAGGGAATGTCGTTGGTATGCCAGAACATGTATGCCAGGGCCTTGGGAGTCTCCATCTTGCGATGGAAGGTGTTGTCGACGACTCCTTTTTGGAAAGAACTCGTAAGATGTCCCTTCTCCACCTTGCCCTTAACAGGTAGTGATCCCAGGTATTGGCATATGAGCGGGCGTAGCTTGGCCTCGTCGAAATCGCCGGTAAACATGAATGTCCATGCTGACGCATTGGCTGTGCGTTCCTTGGCAATCTGCAAGATACGGTCGTAATTGATGTCCTTTAAGTCGTCCATGAGTATGGGTTTCTTGCGGGGATTATGGCCGTAGACCGTAGCGGTGAGTGAGTCGTTGAAGATTGTCTCATGTGAAAGGTCCCGGTTCTTGAGCCCGATTTTCCAGGAATCCAGCAATGTTGTGAACGACTGCTCATCTTTCTTGATGTCGGTGAAGTAAAGGTAAATCAATTGCAGCATGGTTTCCAGATCCTTTTGTGATGAGGAACCGCCTATGCCCATGTATTTGTCGCCCATAGAGAGACGGGCATTGGCTATCTTTCCTGCCAATATCTTGGGCAGGTCCATGTTGGAGAACTTGCCGAGGCCGCTGATTCCGATGATGTTGTCGAATACGGCCAGGTTGGTGTAATCATTCTTTCCGTAGAGCGATTTTCCGCCCTGTCCTGTGCCGGAAAGGCTTATCTGGTCTTTTTTGAAGTCGGTTTTCTTGAGCACTACCGTAACGCCGTTGGATAGCTTTAGCTCCTTGTAGCCGAACATCTTTCCCTTCTTCTCTTTCACAATCTTGCCGGGCTTGGGCAATACCGGCAATAGCGGCTCGTCCTTCACCTTATCTATATAGGGGGTAAGTTCTGCCTTGCGTGCCTCATGTACGGCTTCGAGCAGGCTTTCGGTCGTGGGATATACATTGCCCTCCTTCTCGTTGTTGAAGTTCAGGATAACCATGTTGCGGTCGGTTTCGGGCAAGAGTTGGGGAATGATGTCGTTGATGCTCTGCAGGGGAATCTGCGGGATGAGCTGCTTCATGATTTGATAGTAATCCTCGAAGGCGGGGATGGGCTCATTGCTGAGGAAATTACCCTTGTAGTCTTCTGCAAACGAAGCGCTCTGGCGTTTGTCGCGATTGGCAAAAGTCTTGTCGAGGCTGCTGAGAACATTGGCCTTGGCACGGTCGTATTCTGCTTGGGTGAAACCGAATTTGGCCGCACGCCTTGCCTCTGTCAGGGCTGTCTGCAAGGCCATGGCCGTTTTGTCCATGCTCTTGGGAGTGGCGCTGATGGAGAAGGCATTCTTGGTTTTCGCGAAGATAAACGGCCCGTCGCCCGCCCTTGCGCCGATATACGGGCAGTCGGGATTGAGTGCGGCTTCGTAAAAACGGTCGTTCAGCATGCCCAAGGCTATGTTCTTTGTATAGTTGGCAATGATGTAGTCCATGTTTCCTTTCCGCGACTCCGGCCAGATTTCATGCTTGAAGAGGACCTCCACCACGCTGTTGGCCTGCTCTTTGTCCTTGTCTACGATGATGATGGGCTGCTCATTGTCGGGCACCTGCTCGTCTATGACGGGAGCCTGGTTGGCCGGGTTCTTGATGGGGGAGAAGAGTTTCTTGATCATGGCCTCGGTATGATCCACATCGATGTCGCCTACCACGATGATGCCTTGATTGGCCGGGTGATACCATTTCTCGTAGTAATCTCTTAATTCCTTATACTTGAAGTTATCCACTACACTCATCAGTCCGATGGGGAAGCGCACTCCATACTTGGAGCCGGAATAGACCGTGGGCAGGTTTCGCTCCAACATGCGGGAGTTGGCGCTGGTGCGCTCGCGCCATTCCTCATGGATGACGCCTCGTTCCTGGTCTATTTCCTTGGGGTCGAGGGTTAGGGCGCTGGCCCAGTCGTGGAGGATTAGCAGGCAAGAGTCTAATGCGCTCTGGCGGGTAGTGGGAACATTCGAGATGTTATAGACGGTTTGGTCTATGGATGTATAGGCATTCAGGTCAGCCCCGAACTTTACTCCCAAGGTCTCGCAATAGCGTATGAGGTCGTTTCCGGGAAAGTGCTTGGTGCCGTTGAAGCACATGTGTTCCAGAAAATGAGCCAGTCCGCGCTGGCTCTCCTCTTCCTGTATGGAACCCACTTTCTGGGCAATGTAGAAGTCGGCCCTATGTTCCGGCCAATTGTTGTAGCGTATGTAGTATTTCAGTCCGTTGCCCAAGGTTCCGATGCGTACGGCCGTGTCTACCGGTATCGGTGGCATCTGGGTTTGTGCCGGCATCTGGATGGATGCCAGCACAATTGCTCCCAGCAGTATTTTTCTTAGGTTTTTCATATTTTCATTGATTTAGGCAGGTAGGTTATTACTGTTTTGCGGGTGTGGTGAATTTCACTTGTTTAAGTTTTCCCCATTCTCCATTGACATTCTTTGCCATGGAGCAGGCAATGTAGGTGGTGTTGGGGGTAGAGTTCCATTGTGCCCTGTCTGTCTTGTACTGGTTCCAGTAAGGGTCGTTGGGAGCATCCGTCTGCAGCATCTTGATGACGCCGGCTTCGCCCATGTCAGGCTTGTTGAAGGCCTCTTCGGTAATGATAATGTCACGGTGCAGGGCAGCCTGGTCGTTGGGCGTATAGATTACAATCTGGTAATAGCCTGTACTCTCGCTGCCCCCGAACTCGCCAATCTGGATGTCGACGGCAGCCTCGCCCGGGCCTCCGAGCTTCTGTGTGGTAACCTTCACCTTGTCAATATCCAGAAAGACACCGTTCTTGTCCCATGGCAAAACACAGAGCTCATAGTCGGTGTTGGGAATCATGTCGCGCCATGTATTGATTCGCTCGGTGGTGTAGTTCTTGCCGCTGAATCGCTTGATCATGTCATAGGCATTGGAGAAACCCAATAAACGGCCGTGCTGCTCTACGGCCTTGTCCATGCTTCCAGCCTCAAACTGACAGAGGGCAAATCCTGCCACATCGGCGTTGGGGGTGAATTTCACGGAAACGCTGTCGGGACCTACTGACATGATTTGCCATGTCATCTTGGGTGCCCCGGCGGCTACGCGCTTGGGTGTGGTGAAATTCGTGCGGGTAACGAGGCCGGGATTGCCGTCCTTGTCGTAGGCCAGGGCCAGAAGCGTGTATTCCTTTTCAGGCAATATCACGAAACCGAAGTCGAGTAGGGAGGCGTTTTTGGTGTCGGCACTATGCTTTTGGGCTTTCTGGTTACTGAAATACTGAGCCAGGCTGCCGTCGCCGATGTGGGTGGCAATGTCGGCCGTGAAGAGTCCCAGGCAGTATGACTGGCAGAGCGGCGATTTCTTGAGGCTAAGCCCCATAGCCCCTTTCTTCTGTGCCTTGACGGTAATATCCACGGCCACGCGCTCGTCCTTGTGAGTAATGGCACTTGCCGTAACGAGAGAGGCAAACAGCAAAATTGTAATACCGATAAACTTTCTTATTCTCATGTTTGTGTCTTATTGTGTCGTAATGGTTAAACAGACGGCGATGCACCGGAATCCTTCAGCCTGGTTACTTGTAGTCAGTAAGAAGGTTACCGGCAGCCGGTAATACCGTTACTCGTTGTGTGTAACATCGTTGCCGGCTACTGGTAACTCAGCTAAAAGGTCTTGGCGCGCATCACGGTCTTTAATCTTTATATCTTAATTAATAGTCTTTTAATACATGTCAAGCGAAGGAAACGAGAGCCCCAGCTGTTTGATGCTGGCCACACGACCTCCTACATTATACTTTTCGACAAGTCTCGGTGCCTGTAGGGTCGTGGTGAGGTAAACCAGCACATCGCCGTTTTCACAGCCGATAACCAAGTGCATGTATCCCCCTCCCCAATAGCTGCTGCTACGGTCGTAGATCATGCTTGTGATTTTGGAGGTAATGCCCTCAAATGGCATCTCTTGGACGCTTACGGTGTAGGACCACGGACTCAGCACCTTCTTGATGCCGAAAACCTTGGTTCCTTCTGAAAAGAAGTCGTATTGGTTATAAGTATAAGGGTAGCGGAAGCGGTTGGTGGCTGCCGTGAGGAATACCGTCTCGTCGTTGAACAGGTGGTCTGGTATCTCATAGGGCCATGTATATGCTAATTGCGGTGCGCCGAGATTGCGGTTGTAGACATCTACGGTGAATGTGCCCACTATTGATTTCCCTCCGGTAGTGAAATATATCTGATACCAGCTATGATTATTATCACTAAAAGGAACGCTGTTCATTCCTGACATATAATAGACCTTGGTGTCTTCCGGCATATTCATGACGGGGGTATATGCCGGATTCCAGTCTGAACTGGTCAAGGCTTTCATAAAGCTGCGATAAGTGTTGGTCTCATTGTGCGGAAGGGATGTGGCTATGACGACCCGCCGGTTTTTCTCATCGTAGCAGGGAATGTTGGTAATACCCCAAAGCGTATGGCCGAACTTGGTAATCTTATAGCCTTTCTCGTCAAGGTAATAAGGTTCCGAGAGGAACTTGCCGCCGAGCCAGTTTTTGCCAGTCTGGCGGGTAAATACACGACCATCCTGAGTTGCCACCCAGGTAAATGCGGGATGGGTTCCGGAAGTCTCTTGGTCGCGGCGTGCGCTTACGAGGAAGTTCTGCGGGGTTCCGTCGGCAAACTGGGAACTGAGGTCCCATTCCTTTTTGAGGGTCGACGCATTGAAGACGGAGGCGTCTCCTTCTTTTGTGATAGCGGTAATGCTGCCTGTGGCACTCACATTCATAGCCATGGCTATGTCCAGTTCCTTTGGCGTTCCGGGAATATCTTCAGAGAAAGCTTTTTGGAATGAGTAGTTCTTGGTCAAAGAAGTGCCTTTGATATAGTTCAAACCGAGTACGGAGAGCGTCCCGACGGAAGGCTGTCCCTCCTTATTGGAATAGATGATGAAGTCGCCGCCGGTGATGGGGGCTTTGATTTGGATTGTCGTTCGTGCCTTGAAAGTAACCCCTGACTTCTTCTCTATGATGGAGAAGTCGCCGGATAAGTATGTTTCCGCAGACATGTATTCGGTAATCCCCATACGCTTCATCAGCTCTTCGGCCGGTACGGTCTCTTTGAGTTTGTCGCAGATGACACGGCCTTTGTAGGTCCATTCGTAGCGTACTTCTTCATTGCGCTTCAGAGAATCCTGGTTGCCCCAGTTGAAAGCCTTGGAGGCGTCGATGGTGATATCCTGCCCTCCTCGGCCGCTTATCCAAATTGCCTCCTTTTCTATGTTGATGAGCCATGTAGGTGGTTGCAGACTCTCATATTCATAGTTTCCGTCGTCACTGAAGCAGGAACTCAGAGCGAGAGGTATGAGCATCAGTGCGATTGCGTATTTTATTTCAAGTCTTTTCATGATGTCTTATATTTTAATGTAGTTATACATTTACTGTAATAGGAGTTCCGTCGGCTTCTTTTGCCTCGTCGGGATGCTCGTTGATCCATTGCTTGTATTTGCGTACGAGGGCGATAGCCTTGTACGGAGCTGTACGGAGCATCTCTGCGTTCAAGGTAGCAGCCCCGTCGATGTTGAGCAGGAAGAGTTTGTATTTCCTCGGAGTATAGTTTCCAAACAGATTGTTGGTAATCTCGGCATCCCACCATTCCGGTTTGATAGCATCCTTCATGAGGTGGATGACGGCGCGTGTGCGCTCGGTTTGTCCCAACAGGAGCGCTCCTTCTGGAATGAGTTCCAGGGTGAGTTTCAGGTATTCACCTTCTCCTAATTGTTCTATGCGATTTGTGCGGAACATCTTGACAGAAATGGTGTCGCGCTGATTCTTTGCCGTATCGTTCACATTGTGTGCCCGGAATACATAGCGGTCTTGGATTTCATATTCGTCTTTGGTGGCAGTTGTCATGCCGTCTTCTTCCACGACTTTCAGCCTAAACGGCATGTCATTGTCGAGTAAGCGGCCGGTCATGTTGACAACCAGTTTGACATCTATGGACTTGACATCATCTTTCTCAAAGAAGAAAGACGCATCGGTAGTCTCGGCGCGCTCCTTGCCAGGGGCTGCAGCATCCTTGTAGAACTTCTCAAAATAGATGTGATGCTCGTTTCCCCAGAGCTGCAGGTCTTCTTCTTGGCAGGCATTAAACAGGACGAGCAGGACAACAGATGACAGGATATATATTAACTTTTTCATTGTCTTATATGTTTACTTTGGGTTATCGGTTTTCATCTGTGGGTATTGGTAGTACACTCTCAGCTGTAGTGAACGGTCTTGATGAGCCGTCGTCGCGCTTCACATTAGCCTGCAAGCGTTTGTAGAGATAGAAGAGCTGCCCTTCGCTGATCCATTCACGCTGTCCCTCGCGTACCAGGTCTTTTATGAAATCTGCCATAGAACTTTTTACTGCCAACTGGTTGTCGGTTATGCCGCGTTTGGCTCTCATGGTGTTCAGTATTTCATAGGCTGCCGCAAAGTTGCCGTTTCTGGCTTCGCATTCCGCGATGATGTATCTCAATTCAGAGGTTCGCAGTAAGGGAAGTATGGTAACGGTGTTGTCGCGCTCTTTCGTATCTTTCTCTTTTACATACCACTTTGTAGACAGATAGGTTGCCCATGAACTGTTAGGCTCATAGATTAGGCGAGTGCGCCGGATGTCTTTTTGCGAATCATCGCTGCCATCGGTATTCTTAAAGATGTCTTGTCCTTCTAAGTTTACGATGAAGACATTGTTCTCTGCTTGCTGTAAGCTCCGAGGAAAATATTTATCGAGATTGACATCTGTAATTTCCTTCTCGTTGTAAACTCCCATGATCAGGTTGTCTACCATACGAATGTCGCTCATCTCTTCGGGCTGCTCCTGGTATGTGAACGCAAAACTCTCCTCCTTGAACGGATGGAATGTAGCGGAGTTGGCTCCATTAAACTGAACATTCAGCACTTCCTCCGCATAAGCTTTAGCCTTTGTCAGGTCTCCTTGCTCATAGGTGGCGTTATATTGATAAGCCCTTGACAGCAAGGCTGTAATAGCCCAATAGGAGAATCTGTAGCCACGGCCGAGGAGAAACTCGTCGAGATTTTCTTTTGTGGTATAGCCTTCCATGTTTGGCTGGAGATCGTTGTAAAACCGAGCCCTGCCCGTTGCACTGGCACTTTGTCCGAGTGGAGAGTCATCGTATGGCTTCACCAATGTGCGTGCCTCCTCAAGGTCCTCTATGATCTTAGCTATGGTCTCCTTTACGGTGAGGTGTTGTCCGCGTGTTTCGGGGAAGGTGGTGATGTAGGGGATATGAGGTTTGTTGTCGTCGTCGGCAGGTGCCGGGGCAAAGAGTCTCAATAAGTCGAAATGCAGGAAGGCCCGGCACGCCTTGGCTTCTCCGAGTATCAGGTTTTTCTCCATCTCTCCGTTTGAGAACTTGTCGTTAGGCTCATCCTGGATTCTGTTTATGAGGTTGTTGGCTTGGGCAATCGTGTTGTATGCGTGAAGCCATATTTTATCAATAAGAGGAAGCAAGTCAGGATTATTGTAATCTCGTTTGCCGGCTGCAATATAAACAGGGTCTTTCAGTTTATTGGTACCTACATTGATATCGTATTGATTGGAAAAGAAATCGACCATGCCGAACTGTAGTTCAAAGCCATACAGGGTTCGCGATGCCATTTTCTTGTATAAGCCATGCAAGTCCAAACGATAACCGTCGCCGATTGCAGACAGCTCTCCCTTGGTAAACTGGCCGTCTACTGGAACATCGAGCCAGTCGTTGCATCCTGTCGTGAACAGGAGTAGGCCCGACAATATACCTATATATAATTTATGCTTCATATTTTTAGTGTTATTTCGTATGTTAATAACTTGCACGCAGACTGATACTATAGGTGTGAGCATAAGGATAAGAAAGTCCTCGCTCTTGCTTGATAGAACTCCATCGTGCCAGATCGGACGCGTTGAAGGATACGGAGAGTGCGCTGAGCTTGAGCTTGGAAACGAACTTTCGTCCGAAATCGTATCCGATGGCGATACTGTTGAAGTATATATGATTATCGTTCTGCACAAAGCGCGATGAGGGTTTGGTAGCCTTTCTTTCGCCGAGTCCATAGAACGGAGCCACATCTCCCACCTTGCGCCAACGGTCAGTAATGACGCGTCGGTCTACATTTGAATTCTTAATATCGGCGTTTTCCACTTTTTCAAGTAGTGTCTGGTTGTATTGCTGTCCGCCGAAAGCGTAGAGGAACGAGGCGTTTACATATAGTCCCTTGTAGGCGACATTGAGTCCGAAAGACCCCTGTGCATCGGGATTCGTATCTCCGCAAACTACCATGTCTGAAGCATTCCACTCCTTGGTGATGGTGCCGTCTTTCTTCCTGAATATCTCCACTCCGCTGGCCGGGTCGATACCCAGGGATGGCATCGCATAGATGGCGGAGGTAGAAGCCCCGACATAATACTGTATCAGCGGGCGGTTCTGCAGATTTTTATATTGCGGGTTTTCCGCATCGTAGTTGTCGCGAATCTTCTTATTGTATTCTTCGATAGCTTCATCAAGCTTCGAAATCTTGTTGGAGTTGGAAGCCATGTTAGCATTGACCACTACTGACCAGTCGCGATTGCGGAACAAGGTTACATTGGTCTTCAATTCAAATCCCTTGTTGACGATGGAACCTACATTGCCATTATAGGATGTGAATCCTGAAGACGGACGGATGGCAATCCGGTCAATCATGCCGTCGGTAGTCTTGCGGTAGTAGTTGGCTTCAATATAGAATCTGTTTTTGAAAAATTCAGCCATGATACCGAAGTCCAGGGTCTTTGTGGTTTCCCATGAGAGCCTTGGGTTGCCCATGGTGTTGAGGAGTACGGCCGGCCCCGTATAGTACCAAGAGCTTGAGTCTATAATGTAACTGCTGATTACATCGAAGCGAGAGAAGTTCACTTTACCCGTGCTTCCATAGGTACCTCTCAGGCGGAGGGTGTTAATCCATGGGATATTCTTTATGAACTTATAGTTGTGCATGTTCAAGCCGAGGCCGATAGAGGCGAACGGGGCGAAACGCTTGTCCTTACCGAACTGTGAGGAACCGTCGAGGCGGAACGAAGCGTCTAACAGGTATATCTCGTCAAAAGTATAGTTAAGCGATCCTAATACGCCGAAAAGGCGTGTCGTGGACTTTGTGTCTTGTGTCTTGTTGGGCTGCTGTGCGGAGTAGATTGGGTCGCTCAAGACGCCGAGACTGAAGCCTTCCTGAGTATAGGAAACGCGACTGTCCTTGGTCTCCTGTGCGTCTACACCTCCCGTCAGGTTCACGAAATGCTTTCCGAATCGTTGGTTGAAATAAAGCAGGGCTTTGGCATTCCACTTCAGGCGGGTGTCTCCCGATGTGGCGAGCGAACCTTTGCGGTTGTTAGGCAGGTTCTTGAACGAAGGATCCTTGGGATCGCGGAAAGTCTTGCTGTCGGTCTTTACTTGGCTGATGCTGAATGTACTGCGTAGGTAGAAGTTCTGCGTGAAGTGAATGTTAATCATGAAATTGTCGGTGATGTCGGTAATTCCTCCTCGTCCAGTGTAGCTTTGCAGGTGTTGTTCCTGCCAGAGTGGGTTTACCTTATCCGACATCGGTAACATTTGCAGATATTCCCCGTCCTCTCCGTAGATGGCGTCGTAGGGAAGCTTCGTGGAGTAATCGTTGAAGTATCCGTAGGGAGAATCCTCGTAGTTGGTACGGTCGAGGCTTACCTTATTCTGTATCTGCAGCCAGTTGCGCAACCGGTAGTCGAGTGTCATGCCTGCGCCGTAACGATTTCTCTGGGAGCCTTTCATGACTCCGGAGTTCTTGTCATAGTTCAGGTTGAGCATATATCTTATGGATTCCACACCACCCGACACCTGAACATCGTTACGCCAGTTGTATGCATTGCGCAACGGGCGAGCCAGCCAGTCTGTGTTGACACCCCTGCGTACTTCATTCAACTTCTTGTTGTATTGCCTTTCAAGGTCGATGGTTGCCACATCAAAAGTACCTATATATATTCCCGCGTCTTTCTCCACCTGCAGTTTCTCGGCAGCGTTGGCAAGGTTATAGTCCGAGAGGTCGGGGAAGGTAAGTTCCATGGTGGTGTTATAGTCTATGCGTATCTCGCCGGCTTTTGGAGCCACGGTGGTAACCACGATGACGCCATTGGCCGCCCGTGAACCGTAGAGAGCGGTGGCAGCGGCATCTTTCAGGATTGTCATGCTTTGTATGCGGTTGATGTCCATATCGTAAATCTTCTGTACATCCACCTCAAATCCATCGAGCATGAAGATTGGCATGTTAGGGTTATCGCGCAGATTCGTACGCTGTGTGAGCCGTTGGTTCTCTACATCCAGTCCCCTTTCTTGCGAGATACTCGATGCTCCGCGGATGTTGATTTCATGCATCTGGTTAGGATCTGATCCGAATCCGAGGTTGTCTAAGATGCGGAATGAGGGGTCGAATACCTGCAGTGCCTTTACGGCATCCTTGGTGTTGGCTTTCTGTAAATCCTCTTTCGTAACGATGGTTGCATTACCCGTAAAGCTGTTTTTCTTTAGTTCTTGGAATCCGGTTACCACGACTTGGTCTAACTGCGTGGCGTTCTCTTCCAGATAGATGTTGAAGTTGCGCTTCTTTCCCACCGTGAATTCTTTCGGCTTATAGCCGATGTAGGTTACCTGGAATACGCGAGTTCGGGATAAGAAAAGCATTATAAAAGTTGGTAATCTCGCCAA
>NZ_FOOW01000005.1:0-198347 GCF_900113305.1 Prevotella sp. KH2C16
GGCGTGGCAATTGGGAGCGCTTGGCGGAGTTCTTCCAGTACACCAAGGAAATCCGACGTCTCATATATACGACCAACACCGTCGAAGGCTACCACCGCCAGATACGCAAAGTTACGAAGAACAAGGGCGTATTCCCATCTGATACAGCCTTGGAGAAACTGGTCTATCTGGCATATCGTAATGTCAGCGAAAAGTGGACCATGCCCCTTGCGAACTGGGCACTCATCTCACAACAATTGGCAATAAAATTTGGAGATAGATTTGAAATTATGTAACTTCGCAACCAGAAAGGCTCCTCATTTGGAAAACACGATTAAAAAGCGTGTTCCTCATCTGAGGTTAATATAATAAGGAAAATGACCTTGACACAGTTCAATTTACACTACCAATCTGGCATCAAGAAAATCATAATTGGTAGCCATCACTGCACTTTATTTGTTTTTAATTTCTTCGTTAATATTTAATCGTTACAAACGAAACAATCATTTTTCTAACTCTGCAATAATCCTGTATCATCATTTTTAGGTATTTATCGCGTTTGTGTCATGATTCCTTATGCTAAAATGTTGCATATTTCAGGAAAAATTACTTACTTTGCATCTGTATAAAAAGTCTGTCGATGAGAAATCAGAAAATGTATGAAGCGGATGATAAGATGATTTCTATCATTCGTGATAATTACAACATCCTTCAGAGCCTTGGTGCATTCGGCATTAATTTAGGCTTTGGAGACAAGACCGTTCGGGAAGCCTGTGAAGCGGAACATGTAGATACCTATACATTCTTGACCGTCGTAAACTTTACTATAAACGGTTATCGAGACTATGATGATGCAGATCGTTTGTCAATACCCACTTTATTGCATTATTTAAAGGCTTCTCATGAATACTTTCTGGACTTCGAGCTGCCTTACATTCGCAAGGAGCTTGAAGGGGCTTTGGATGAGAATGATAATCTTGCACGCTTAATAATGAGACTCTATGATGAGTATGCGCATTCCATCAAAAGTCATATGAAGTATGAAGAAAAAACTGTTTTTCCATATGTAGAGACTTTATTGAAAAATCAGCCTGCTGATAATTATGATATAGAGACATTCTCTAAGCATCACGGGCAAATTGACCAGAAGTTAAAGGAACTCAAGAATATTATCATCAAATATCTGCCTTCCGACGGACTGCGCAACAATCAGCTTTCTGCAGCTTTATACAATATATATAATTGTGAGGAATGGCTGGCTCAACATGCGTCGGTAGAAGATGATATCTTTATCCCGGTAATCCGCCGTTTGGAAAGCCGGGTGAAGCAGACGGATGTGAGCTTTAGGATTTCCTGTATGCTTAATAAGAATGCTGAAAATCCCGAGAGTCTCAGTGAACGCGAGAAGGATGTGGTCGTGAGTCTTGTTCAGGGAATGACCAATAAAGAGATTGCCGAACATCTCTGTATCTCTATCAACACAGTAATCACTCATCGCAGGAATATTGCCCGTAAGCTACAGATTCATTCTCCGGCTGGCCTTACTATTTATGCAATTGTAAACGACCTTGTGGATATATCGTCCGTGAAGCTATAATTGCTTTTGCGGATGATATGAAGTAGTCTTTCGAGTGCTAATGATGCAGTCCTTATGATGGTGTTTGATTCCTTTTGGCAGGGAAACCTTAATTTGTATATTTGCTGCTGATTTATCAGAGGAACGGAGCCAGGAGGTGGGCAAACCATCCTCTGAATTTCTGCCACGGCGTGCGCCATTCATCCCATGAGTCTTCTGTCAGTAGGAAACAGTCTTTTTTGTTCTTCTCAAACAGGTCGTCAAGTTCCTTGGTTGTATGGGGGTCAACGATGACCGCATTTGCTTCCATGTCCCAACTCAGACTTCGTGCATTAAGGTTGGCACTTCCCACTGTGCAGAACTTTCCATCTACCAAGATAATTTTGGTATGGTGAAATCCAGGGGTGTACATCCATACCGTACACCCTTTTTTCATTAGTTTGTGGGCATTATAGAATCCACAGTCGGGAGTGAGCGGAATGTCGCTTTTCGTAGAAATCAGGATTTCCACTTTGATCCCTCTCTGGACGGCTTTCCGCAGAGCTTTCTTAATGGAGTGGTTAAGGGTGAAGTAGGGATTGATAAGTTTTATGCTGTCCTGGGCATCATTGATGGCATTAACATAGAAAGCTCTGATAATTTCGTTACTGATGCGGGGCTCCCGGTTAATGATACCCACCATTTTGTTCCCTTTAGAACAAGTGGTGTCAGCTTTAAGCCCGTCGCTATAGTATTTGTTATCGTAGAGTCCCCGATAGTATTTTGCTCCATATATATTCTGCCTTGAAACCTTATTCCACGCCTTGAGGAAAATGGCCTGTAGCGTATTTACTGCAGTACCATCAATGCGACAATGCATGTCGTGCCAGGAGCCTACTTGTGGGGTACCTTTAATATAGTAGTCGGCAACATTCATGCCACCGATATAGGCAAACTTGCCGTCTATTATTACGATCTTGCGGTGATCGCGCGTGAACACATGGTTGATCCATGGGAATGTAATCGGGTCATATTTATAGATTTCAATGCCTTTTGCCCTGATAGAGTCCAGGTGATATTTCTTCAGGGGACGATTGTTTGAGGCATTGCCGAAGGCGTCGAACAATGCACGGACTTCCACGCCTTCCTTTGCTTTTTCTTCGAGATGCTGGAAGAGGAGTCGTGCTATCGAATCATTGCGGAAATTAAAGTATTCGAGGTGGATGGAGCTCTTTGCCTGATCAATGGCCTTGAATAAATCATCAAACTTCTGCTGGCCATTCATTAAGAGCACAACAGAATTATTATGTGAGAAATTCACTCCTTTCTCACGAAGCTGACTCACAAGAACAGAATCTGAAGATTGTGCACTCACCTGCATGCCCATCAAAATTAATGAGCTTATCAATATACTTCTTAGAAATCTCATTTTGTTTAAATCATACAGCTGTAATGGTCGACGACACCTAATAAATGGTCTTCCTTGTCAACTACAAGCACCGTGTGGATCTTGTGCCGGTTCATAATCTGCTGTATATCTGTAATCTTCGTAGTTGGCAAGACGGTCTTAGGATTCGTAGTCATAATGTCGCTCACGGTTCTGTCAAAAAACCGAGCCTGCCATTTTTCCATTGCCCGGCGGATGTCGCCGTCGGTAATAAGTCCGATGACCTTTCCGTTCTCCAGGGAAACACCAAGTCCGAGTTTGCCTTTGCTGACATGAATGATGGCTTCTCCCAGATGCATTTCTTTAGGAATGATGGGGAGCTCGTCGCTACGCATGACATCTTCTGCCGTGGTGAGCAGGCGCTTTCCGAGTTCTCCGCCAGGATGGAACTGTGCGAAATCTTTCGGTTTGAAGTCTCTCGCTTCCATCAGTGCTATAGCCAGTGCGTCTCCCATGGCTAGTGCAGCGGTTGTACTGCTGGTCGGAGCAAGATTCAGCGGGCAAGCCTCCTTCTTTACCCAAACCTTTATATGGGCGTTGGAGTATTTAGCCAGTAATGAGTTTTCATTTCCTGTCATTGCGATGATGGGTACATTCATGTGGAGCACCATGGGGATGAACCTGAGCAGTTCATCGGTCTGCCCCGAGTTGCTGAGTGCGAGTACAACATCCTCAGAAGTCATTACTCCCAAGTCTCCATGATAGACATCAAGGGGGTTGATGAAAAAGGCGGGAGTTCCTGTAGATGCCAGGGTTGCGGCTATCTTTGCACCGATATTACCGCTTTTGCCTACACCCGTTACGATAATCTTTCCCTTACATTCGAACATCATCCTTACCGCATGGTCGAAGTTCTCGTCCAGCTGGGGGATTAGCTCAAGTAGTGCGTCTGACTCATCCCTTAGTGCCTGAATGGCAAACTCACGGGCATGATTCAGTCTTTCTGTAGCTTTTTCTGTCATAGTAATTGTGTGATTAAGGCTTCTAACTTTTCCAATTCCAACATGTTCGGGCCGTCGCTCAAGCCTTTGTCGGGGTCGGGATGAACCTCAAAGAAATATCCGGTGGCTCCGAAGGCTTTTGCCGCCAGTGCCATGGAAGGCACAAACCGGCGGTCGCCAGAGGTAGTCCCGTTGCCGGCTCCGGGCCGCTGGACGCTGTGCGTACAGTCCATGATGACTGTTGAAACGATTTCCCTCATATCGGGAATGTTGCGGAAATCCACTACGAGATTGTTATATCCGAACGAATTTCCTCTTTCCGTCAGCCAGATTTCTTTGGCTCCGGAATCACGGGCTTTCTCCACGGGAAACCTCATGTCCCTCCCGCTTAGGAATTGCGCTTTTTTGATATTAACGGTCTTTCCCGTCTTGGCGGCAGCAATCAGCAGGTCTGTCTGGCGGCAGAGGAATGCAGGAATCTGCAATACATCTACCACCTGTCCTGCGGCCTCGGCCTGATAGCTTTCGTGAATATCGGTAGTAATGCGAAGTCCATATTTAATCTTTACATCATCCAGCATCTGCAACCCCCGTTCTAAGCCGGGGCCGCGAAAAGAACGGATGGAGGTGCGGTTCGCCTTGTCAAACGAGGCTTTGAAGATAATATCGACACCTAAGCGTTGGTTGATTCTTACGAGTTCTTGTGCAACCATGTCAAGCAGCTCCGCAGACTCAATGACACAGGGACCTGCGATAAATATCGGTTTATTCATGATGACTTTTTATTTCTTCCATAGCTTCTTCCTCGCTGTCGACATGCTTGATAGGGTCTCCGCTCGGAATGATGTGTATATCGCGCTGTGGGAATGGGATACTTATATTGTTCTCGTTCAGAGCGTCATAGACGGCTTCCATAATTTCGCTTTCTGCATAGGCACGGGTTAACACCGGGACCCACACAAGAATCTTGAAGTTAATGCTATTGTCGCCAAATTCCACGAAGATGGTTTTCACTTCTTTGCTTCGGTCGCGGCAGCCAAGTTTGTCGACGGCGTCGTAGATGATGTCTTTTACTTTCTTGATATTTGAGCCGTATGCTACGCCGACAGGGATGATGGCCAACTCGTAACCATGATTCTTAGTCAGGTTTTTATAGTTCTTAGTGAAGAGCTGTGAATTCTGGAAAGCAATTACGCTGCCGTCGATGGTATCCATCATAGTGGAAGTATAGTTGATGGAGCTTACCCTTCCACGAATGCCGTCGCACTCAATCAGGTCGCCCACCTTGATGCGTCCCATCATGAGGGATACGCCGTAATAGATATTCTCGAGGATATCCTTCATCGCAAAGCCCACGCCCGTGGAAAACCCTCCGGAAACGACCACCAGCCAAGTGTTGTTTACATGGAAGATGGTGAGTACGAATATCAACCAGAATCCCCATACGATTACCTGCATCACATTCTTGGCCATGGTCATCTTGCTTGCAGCCGTGGTTCGGTCTTTTTCCTCGAAATGCTTCTTCATGAGTGCTTTCAGGGTCTTGTTGATATACGAGAAGAGGAAGAACAAGATAATGGCCTGACAAATGCCGAAGATGCTCACCTGTATATTCTTTGAGTTGATGTAAGGCGTCGTATAGATGCGCCAGGTGGTGTCGCTCAGGTTGAATACATCAGCTGCCCAGTAGATAGAGAGGATAATCGAGGCCACGCCTAATATGGGCAGTACGACATCAGAGAGCAGCCGGTGAAACCAGGTCTCCGTGATGGGGCGTTCTTCGAGATTATTCCTTTCGGCACGCGCCTTGAGCAGTCCGGAAATGCAGATAAGGGTTAGGATACAGGTGAGCTGCATAATCCACCAGATGAGGATTTCCACACTCAGCAGGGTATAACCGATCCAAGAGGCAATCAGTGCGATAAGGAAGACCACAAGGGTTATGTTGGCATAGAGCCCGTCTGACTTTGGAATGTTGGGACCATGCTTTTTCACCCTTCTCCACTGCCACCATGTGCAGACAAGGAGGATGGGGGGAAAAAGGAGGTTTACCACATCATTAGGCACCAGGACTATCCGGAAGCTGATGACGATGAAGTCTACCACCATTAATGGTACATAAATACGGAAGCCGCTTTTTATCTGGTCGCCCTCTAAGCGTACCAGTAGCGAAATCAGAATGACGCCTAAGAGCCAGGTGTATTCAACCAGAAGGTCAGAGGCCATGATGAAGAAATTCTGGTCCCATGTCAGCCTCACGATGGCGATGAGGACGGCAAAAGTGATGACCGTCGTCGCCCAGACTATATATTTACGCTTGTTCAGGAACGATTCTTGGATAGAGGCGGCATTGTCTCGTTTGAAGAGACGCCCGTAGAGCATGCTCAGCTTCTCGCTCTTTATCATCTTTGTAAAGAGGTACCGCACGAAGATGATGTTGAGAGATGTCGCGATGAAACCGAAGAAAATCAAGGTTATGAGCAAGCCGAACATAAGCCGGCTGTCCCATTGGGACTCCACCCTCGTCTGAGGTCTGTATTTCTCTATGAGGGTCGTCTTTGTTTCGGTAATGGAGTGGTGCAGGTTGCTGAGAATCTTGAAATAAGAATCGCCCCCGTTGCTGAAGATGCTCGTCTGGATTTCATAGTATCGCTTGTTGGCATAGTCGTTCAAGGCTTTCAAATGCTCTGAAGTCATCTTGTAATACTTGATGTAGTCGTTTTGCTGCTCGTTGTTTTCCTGCAGCGTGCGGCGGATGTTCACGGCCAGCGTGAGGCATACATTCCTGTCAATCTGGGCCCTTTCGCTAAGCGACTGGGCATACATCGACCCCAGCACATTCACAAGGCTGTCATAGCGAGCTATCTCCACATCATTCTTCTCTACGAAAGTGCGGAAGGGTCTTACGGTCTCCTGAAACTTCTGATATTGCTCTGTAGCCTCGTGGCAGGCATAAGTGAGGTCGAAAATATAGCCGGTTTTCTGGGAATAGAGCATCAGCGAGTTCTGATTGCTGCTGTTCATGATGGAAAACATCTCCTTGCCGATTCTGTCCTGTTCTTCTTTCAGGAATCCTGATTCATGGATAAGTTCCGAATGATATCTTGTAAGTTCCTGTCTCAGAATCGACAGCGTACTGGCTATGTCTCGCTCTTTCAGCACGGCATTTGCCGGCAGGACCGAAGCCAGTAGCGCAAATATGAATAGTAGTTTTCTCATCCCAGTTAATATATTTGATGCAAAAATAATCAAAAGAATTGATAGAAAGAAATAATTTATTAAATTTGCAAACAAAATAAAGGATTTTATGATACTTATAGCAGATAGCGGCAGCACCAAGACCGACTGGGCATTGATCGGCGAAGACAATTCCGTGGCATATTATAAAACGAAGGGAATTAATCCGCTCTTCCTGTCATTTGAAGATATCAGGAAGGAAATATGCTCTCTTCAGCACGAGCTTCCGGTCTTGCGGATCCCGCTGCCAGTCTATTTTTACGGAGCCGGCTGCACGGCAGACAAGGCTCCCCAGATGGCGCGGATGCTGCAAGAGGCCTTCCGCTTTCCAGTAGAGTGGCAGGAAATCCATGTCGATACCGACTTGATGGCAGCGGCAAGGGCACTTTTGGGAAATGCCAGAGGCATTGCCTGCATTCTGGGGACGGGGTCGAATTCTTGTCTCTATGACGGAGAGAAAATAGTAATGAACACTCCTCCGCTGGGTTTCATTTTAGGCGATGAGGGGAGTGGAGCCTCGCTGGGAAAGCACTTTCTCAATGGCATCTTCAAGGGATGGCTGCCAGAAAATATGCGTGAGGAATTCTTGGCGGAATTCAAAATCACCTATCCACAGCTTATCGAGCGCGTCTATCGCCAGCCATATCCCAATCGTTTTCTTGCAAGCATTGTTCCCTTTATTTCCAAAAACCTTGAAATTAATTCTGTAAAACAGATGATAATAAGAGATTTTACAGATTTTTTTAGATTAAATATTCAACAATATCATCAGCCGGAACTTTCCATAGGTTTTGTGGGCGGAGTTGCCTATTGCTTCGAGCCATTGTTAAGAGAAGTTGCGCAATCAGAAGGTTTTACAGTAAGCACGATTTTAAAATCCCCCATAGAGGGACTTGCCAAGTATCATTCTTCCGCATTATAGGCATAGTCTTAACCTGTTGTCAACGGTTGGTACTTCGAGTTTCAGCCATTGGAGCTCTTGTTTTCTGCTACTGAAACTCGGAGTTTCAGCCGTTGAAACACTCTGTTTCAGTTACAGAAACCTTTTCCGTTTGCCGCTTTTTGCAACGCAGACAATGGTTTTTGCAAAGATTATTTGTTAATAAAATGAGTCGTCAGAGAGAAAATAAACCTATCATAACCGATTCTCGAAAAATTATATTAACTTTGTCCTGCATTTAAGTCATAGACTTAAGTTGCTGCGAGGACTTTCCTCTGAAGCGGCTACTGAACTCTGGAAAAATGTATTTTGTTGTCAATAAAGATGACTTGCAGAGAAGTAATTTTAGGCAAGTAGTTTTTTGTGGAGTTCTACAAACCAGCTTTGATTGCTGAGCCTTTGAAAGTGGAAGAACAATCATAGGCATAAAATCAAGTTGTGAGATTTATAATGATATGACTTTTCATACATAGCAGTTTACCGTAAAAAACATTCAATCAAGTATATATGGCAGAAGAAAAACAATCTAATTACAAGAATAATATTCAGAATAGAACATATGTGCATTACCTAAAAGGATTATTGGCAAGATGGAAACAGCATTTCAAATATGACAGAGCCGTTCGTATTGCAAGAAAGAATGGAGCTACTATTGGGGAAGGGGTCATCATGCCAATAAGTTTAGCCAAAAAGGCAAATGATAATTTGATGATTGGTAATCATGTTTCTATACAAACAGATAAAATAGACTTGCGTTCTCCAGTAACTATTGGCTCAAATGTTATAATTGGAATTAATTCTGAAATTATAACGACATCACATGATATAGACTCGGATTATTGGGAGGTAAAGAATTATGGAATTGACATAGAAGACTATGTTTGGATTCCAACTAATGTTCTAATATTACCAAGTTGTCGTCGGATAGGATATGGTGCTGTGATTGGGAGTGGAAGCGTGGTTATAAAAGATGTCGGTAAGATGTCTGTTGTAGGTGGAAATCCTGCTGTGGAATTTAAGAAAAGAGCGACGGTACACTCGAACCTGATAGTAGAATCTTTACTTGGTGGGGATTATAGAATTTATAAAGAGGCTTGGAAAAAGCGGAAAAAGTAAATGTCTGAAAGCTTTAGTAAGACAAGAATAGCCAAGAACTCTCTATTCTTATATTTAAGAATGTTGATTACCATGTGGTTCAATTTATGGGCTACACGCTTGGTATTGGCAAACTTAGGTGTAGATAATATGGGAGTTTACGGAGTTATCGGAAGTGTTGTTGGGTTATTCTCCATTTTGACTAGTGGTATTACAACTGCAGTTCAAAGATACATAACTTTTGAAGTTGGCAAAAAAGAAGGAAACGCAAATGAAGTGTTTACTTCATGTCTAAATGTAATATTCGCTTTATCTATATTTATCTTGATAGCCTTGGAACTTATTGGGATGTGGTTCCTAAAAAATGGAATCAATATTCCTTACGAGGCTCAAAGTGCAGCGGTGTGGGTATTTCAGTTTTCTGTGCTTACCTGTATAGTTACTCTTATAAGCATCCCTTATAATGCACTAATAATTGCGCATGAGAAACTTGGTGCTTTCGCTTGGATTTCTATAGTGCAAGTTCTCTTAAACTGGGGGGTAGCTTATTGTCTATCCTATACCGCATTCGAACATCGGCTGCTCACATATGCGTTTCTTTTAGCCCTAATCAGTATACTGATTCAAATGATTTATCAGATATATTGTCGATTAACATTTAAAGAGTCGCGGTATCATTGGGGAGTTAATAAACACTTAGTTAAAGAAATTGGAAAATTTACAGGTATATCTACCACATCTAATATATTGAATGTTATAACTAATCAAGGACTTGTCTTAGTCATTAATTGGACATTTGGGGTCGGTATTAATGCTGTGTATCAGATAGCCCTGCAATTGAAGAACTCCATTATGTCTTTTGGAATGAATATATTTAAAGCGATATCGCCACAAATAACAAAAACATATGCCAATGGAGAAATGGATATACATAAAAAGCTGGTATACAGTGGTTCGAAAGCGGAAATGTATATGATATTCTTTATCATGGTGCCTTTCTTGTTTAAAACGGATTATATACTTTATCTCTGGCTGGGTAATGTACCGGAATATACGGTACAGTTTTGTCGTTCTATGGTGATTCTCAGTATGGTATATGCGGGTTTTGAACCAATACGGACGGCTGTAATGGCAACGAATAGGATAGGGAGGTTCTTAATCGCTCCGGAATTTTTCTATTTTATTGCATCGTTATTAGGCTCTTGTCTGGTTGCTAAATTAACAAACAATCCTGCTATAATGGTATATTTTGTAGTGATTATGGATATATTGACATGTTTGTATAGAATATATTTAGCAAGGAATGTGTCCTTTATTAGAATTGTCGATTTGGGCAAGAATGTGTGTCTACCATCTTTTTGTGTGTTTGTTGTCTCCTGTATATCCTGCTATTTATTAACAAAAGTTTTATGTGATAATATATCTCAACTATTGATATTACTTTTACTAAATTCCCTTGTGCAGTCATTTATTATCTATTATGTTGGATTAAATAAATTGGAAAGACAGATAGCAAAAGGGGTTATTCTGAAAGCTATTCTATTATTCAAAGGTGGAACAAACAGAACAATATAGATTTGAACGGAAACTAGTATACTTATATGTTTTCTTTCTGCTGTTTGAAGGGGGGGTGCGAAAATGGGTGCTTCCTGATTTTGCACAACCTTTGACAATAGTAAGGGACCCAATAGTACTGTTGCTTGTCATTCAAGGGCTTAGGAAAGGCTTGCTCCAAAATAATTATTGTAGACTGTCGATATTCGTCAGTATACTTTCTTTTATAATATCAGCTTTTACGGATCAAACAAGTCTTCTGGTTCAATACTATGGGACACGAATATTTCTTTTATATTTTCCAGCAATATTTGTTATAGCTAAGGTTTTTACATTAGAAGATTTCTACAAAACCGCGCGTTTCTTTTTATATTTAAGCGTGCCGATGACAATATTAGTTATTGCTCAATTTTCTTCACCACAGAGTAATTGGGTAAATATCGGTGTGGGAGGCGATACTGAAAGCGGGGGACTTGCTGGGACAATGGGATTTTTCAGGCCTTCAGGATTATTTTCTTTTACCCAGGGTTTTGTTTGTTTTCAGTCTTTTGTGGTAGCGTATCTTCTTATTTATATTTATGACAAGCGAGCCCAAAGTTTTGCCCCCATACCCAAAATTATGTTGCTTCTTATATTGGCTTGTTATATAATATCTATACCGATTTCAATCAGCAGGACACTATTCTTTCAAACTATAGCCGCCCTTATATTTATCAGTTTCGCAATTTTAATTTCGAGAAAAGGAATGGGCTCTATGTTTAAAATAGTTTGTACATTAGTTATTTTAATTCCATTACTAATGACATTTGAAGAAGCGCAATCATTTATAAATGTCTTTTTAAATAGATTCTCGGAGGCAGAAGAAGTAGAAGGGGATGTCATTAAAGGTACTATATTTAATAGATATTTTGGTGCTTTTTTGCGCCCTTGGAGCTTAGATGTTCCTTTTTGGGGACATGGCATAGGTTTGGGGACGCGTTTTGGAATGAATTATTCCAGAGCGGATTTCTTTACTGACGAAGAGTGGACACGCATTATTTACGAGTCAGGGTTCCTGGTGGGTTCTATATATATCGGGTTGAGATTGTTGCTATCATTGAGTTTAATTTGTAAGAGTATCAAGCAGTGTTGGTCTTTAAAGTACCAAACTCCGATGATTCTGTTACCCCCTGTACTCTTTTTGTTGCCACAAGGGTCTTGGGGGAACACAACACCCCTTGGCTTTGCCGTCTTTGCGGTAGCGACTTTATTGATTCTTTTAAGAAAACCATTGTATGGGAGTCCTCGTTTATCATCCTACGGGTAATCAAAATGTTAGGGCTTTACTAAGGGCCTTAGCAGGAAGGAATATATTGCATTCCTATCATACGACAGTTGCCGTGTTTAGTAATTCTTGGTATTATAAATACTTGGTAGGAAAGTTGAAGAAGATAAAAAGAAGAACCTACCCAGATATTATAAGTGGTAACACCCATAAATATCCGTTAGAAGAAATCCTGATGTTCTTAGGGGTGAAGAAATTACATAAACACAGATTAACGCCTGGATATATAGATTATATAACTACCCAGAAAGTCGTTAATTATTTGGACAGGCATATAGGCGAAATAAATTGTGTGTATTGTTATCCGGGTTTTTCCTCGACTATAATGAAAAAAGCTAAGGAAAACCATATTGCCTGTGTGTATGAATTGACTACTGCTTATTATAGACATGTGTTAGATATCATGGACAAAGAGAACTCGCGTGATAAAAAGTGGGCCGATACCATTACTTTTTATAGACAACCCGATTTTAATTATGCAGAGTATGATTTAGAATTACAATTTGCAGATAAAATAGTTTGTGCAAGTTCTTACATACAAAAGACCCTTATAGACTATGGCTTTTCTAAAGCCAAAATCAAGGTGGTTCCATATGGATTTCCTTCTATAAGGAGAAAGCTTTATCATCGCAGAGAAGCAAAGATACATCTATTATATGTTGGAAGTCTCGCTCAATCTAAAGGATTATCATATATGTTCGATGCTGTTGACGCATTAGGGAAGGATGTGGCACTAACCTTAATCGGATCACTTTCTGTCCATTCTGATTTTTTGATTAATAAGGTTAGTAAATACTCTTATTTGGGAAATTTATCACATGATGAAGTTTTAGGGGAAATGCATAGAGCAGATGTCGTGCTGTTTCCCACTCTTAGTGATGGCTTCGGGATGGTCGTTACTGAAGCAATGTCTCAGGGGACTCCTGTGATTGCTACTGTAAATTCATGTGCATGTGATGTTATTCAAGATGGAATAAATGGCTGGATAGTTCCGATTGCAGATTCTGAGGCAATTATAGAAGTTCTTAACAATCTGATAAAGAATCCAAGTTTAATAGAAAAGGTTGGAGAAAAAGCACTAGAAACGGCAGCAGCAAGACCGTGGGAAATGTATGAGAAAGAAATTTCTAAATTGTTAATGGAGTTATAATAGAAAGTTATACTTGCAAATATGAAGGTTCTTTACTTTGGCACTCTAAATTATATTGCAGGAGGTCCTGCTATGAGCTCATACTTAACAATAAAAGGGTTAAGGGAACAGAAAGTTGATGCCCAGATCTCAATGTTTACTTTATCGAAGAATGCTATACTTCGGGGTAAGGAGATTCCTATAAATTATTGTAGTGCACCATGGGAGAACAAGTTTTGTTACTCTCCGTATCTTAAAAAAGAATTAGCTACAATTAATAATGTTGATATTTACCATGCACAAGGGGTGTGGCAATATCCGACATATGCCCTAATAGATGTATCTAAAAAGAAGGATAGGCCTTATATAATATCTCCCCGTGGAATGCTATACCCTCAAGACATTACAAAGTCAAGCACAATATTGAAACATTTTTCTTTAAAATGGCGACTGATGAGGGATTTGAATTCTGCAGCATGTATCCACACTACTTGTGAAGAAGAGATGAGATATTGTAGAGAGTTGGGGGTTGTTTCACCTATTGCAGTTATTCCTAATCCCGTAGAAGTGAAAGATTATCCAACTTTAATTACTCCGAGGGTATTTACACTTGGATATATTGGGAGACTTTCAAAAAGGAAAAATATCGAATCGCTAATATATGCATTCTCAAAATTAAGATTAAAACGCTCTGAAGCAAAACTTCTCATTATTGGCGGGGGCGATAGTCAGTATGAGGAATTTCTTAGAAGCGAAGTTCTTAGACTCCAATTGGACAATGTAACATTTTGTGGTTTTTTGTCAGGAAGAGAAAAAGAACAAGCTCTGGCCAAGATATCAGTATTAGCTATGCCTAGCAATTTTGAAAATTTTGGGAATGTAATATTAGAAGGCTTGGTAAGAGGGATTCCTTGTATTGCGACGAAAGGTGCCCCTTGGAAAGATTTAATTGATTATAACTGTGGTTGGTGGGTTGATTATAATCAATATTCTATTACAAAAGCTATTCGTGATGCCATTAATACCCCAAAGTATGAATTGAAGAAGATGGGAGATAATGGGAAATTATTAATGGCAAAGAAGTACTCTGTGGAATCAGTTGCTAGTCAAATGAATTCCCTATATCAATGGATATTAGGGGATAAGGAAAGACCAGATTTTGTATTTCTTTGAGATTTGAGTAAATGAATAAAGTATTGAATATAGGATCGGTTAGTTTGGGTACAAAGCTCAAGCGCATATTTTGGATATTGGTGAATACTCTGTTTTTTAAACCCACCCCAACAATTCTTTTTAGACGGTGGCGACTTTTGTTGCTCCGGTTATTTGGGGCGGAGATTGCCAGCTCTGCAAATGTGTATTCTTCTGTGAAGATCTGGGCACCATGGAATCTTAAAATGGCAAAGAACAGTTGTCTCGGACCCAATGTGATTTGTTATAATCAGGCTTTAGTAGAATTGAAGGAGGGGGTTGTTGTTTCTCAATATACCTATCTTTGTACCGCTGGGCATGATATATCTTTGCATAATTCTGCAGAAAAAGGATTGGTAGTAGCGCCTATAACAGTTAATCAGAACGCCTGGGTAGGAGCAAAGGCTTATATTGGCATGGGAGTTGAGATAGGAGAATATGCTGTAATAGGTGCTACGGCATCTGTTTACAAGGATGTTGAACCTTGGATGGTCGTTGGAGGGAATCCTGCAAAAGTAATAAAAAGAAGGATAATTAATGAAGAAGGTACATAAAATCTGTCTTGCGTGTTCTGCCGGTGGACACTTGAGAGAATTGCAATTGGCTGTAGGTAGCATACCGAATGATTACAATTGTTATTGGCTCACATTGAAGACCACGGCAACAAAAGCTTTTTTAAAGGATAAGGAGCATGTATTTTTAGTAAACTTTCAACCCGCTAAGATTTGGACTTTATTACTTAATAGTATCCAGGCGTTTTTCTGGGTTTTGATTAAGCGACCTAAGGTTATTATTACTACGGGAGCCGGGGTTGTTGTTCCAACAGTTTTTTTTGCTAAAAAGCTCTTAGGTACAAAGGTGATATTCATTAATTCTGCTGCTGATGTAACATCCCCTTCCCGTACCCCAGTGTGGATTGAGAAGTATACGGATTTATTCCTTGTCCAATGGGAAGATCTGTTAGAGGTTTTTCCTAATGCAATGTGTTGTGGTGTATTATGATTTTTGCAAGTTTAGGTACAATGAATATGGCGTTTACTCGGATGGCCAAGGTGCTTGATGAGTATGCCTCGACGATAAATGACAGAGTTATTGTCCAAACAGGATATACACGATATCCATATAGATATGCCAAGTCTTTTAGTTTTTGCACAAAGAATGAGATGCAAGAGTATATTCAGAGGGCAGACTTTTTGATATTGCAAGGAGGATGGGGAGCCATCTCCGAGGCTATGGAGCAGGGTAAAAGAATTATTGTCATTCCTCGCCATAATAAGACGGAGCATATCCATGATCAATTTCAATTAATCCGGAAACTTGATTCTCTCGAGTGTGTGCTTGGTGTTTTTGATGAAAAAGATTTGCCGCAAATAATGGAAAAAGCTAAGACATTTGAATTCAAACAGCTTAAAAAGGGTAATGCCGAGAATCTTATAAGGTCAAAGTTAAACGAGTGGCTATGATGAAAGTTTCCATTATAACCTCCTGCTATAATCGTGTGGGCACCATCAGGGATACGATAGAGAGTGTCTTAAATCAGGATTACCCGGATATAGAATATATTATAATTGACGGGGCGTCGACAGACGGGAGCCTAAGTGTAATTAACGAATACGAAAAAAAGCTGACCAAAATAGTCTCAGAGCCAGATCAAGGAATGTATGAGGCTCTCAATAAGGGCTTAAGGTTTGTGTCGGGAGAGGTTGTCGGTTTGGTGCATTCTGACGATATGCTTTATGACACTCATATAATATCTGCCATAGTGGAGGAGTTTGAAAAGACGAATGCCGATATGGTGTATGGCAATGGACTTTTTGTGGACTCGAAGAACACATCCAAAGTGATACGAAACTGGACTGGGGGGAATTATTATCGTTGGAAAGTGAAAATTGGATGGCTGCCATTGCATCCGACTTGCTATATCAAAAAAGCGGTCTATGCAGAAGTGGGGGATTATGATGAGAAATATAAAATTGCAGCAGATACAGATTTTCTTTTCCGTGCGCTATATGGACATCGCTTGATAGTCCACTACTTAAACAGGTATATCGTTCGCATGCGCATGGGAGGAATCTCAACTGATAAAGCTAAACGAAAGGCAATGTGGAAAGAGGATATCGCTATTTATAGTTCTTATCATTTCCCGGGAACTTTCATGAAGATATGCAAGATGATGTGGAAGATTCCCCAATTTATAAGTGCTAAATTTATAGGTGAAAAACCTTTCTTAATTTACTGATAGTTTCCTTAGGGTTATATGGAAGAAACGACTTTCCTCAAATTCTTAAAGTATTGTTTGAGTGGTGGAGACATTCCACAATGTGTTTCAAAAATAAACTGGCATGATCTGTTAGAATTTGCCCAAAAGCAGGCAATAATTGGTGTTTTTGCTTACAAGATTCTTTGCGACAACAAAGATCTGTTGGAGAACAAATATTTTATGGCAAATAAGCCGACTGATGATGATGTGCTAGAGTGGATGGGGGCCTTTACAAAAATCCAGAGACGAAATAGAGAAATTAATACTTACTGTATAAAAGTAGTAAATAATTTTAAAAAGGAAGGTTTTTATACATGTATTCTTAAGGGGCAGGGAAATAACTTGATGTATCCTGACCCATTTATGCGGACTTCGGGAGATATAGATGTCTGGGCAATACCGACAAGTGAAAGGAAGAGGAAATTCATACAGAATGGTAATAGCTTGCAGAGATTGACTTTGTCTGACAGGATGATAATCTTCAGTTATGTTCGGAATTTGTTTAGTGAGGCCAAGTTTAAATGTCAGCATATTGAATTCCCCGTATGGAGACATATTCCTGTCGAGGTGCATTTCTATCCGATGTATTTAGTGAATCCATTTTCAAATTACAAATTGCGGAAGTTTTATGAGGAGCAAAAAGACATGCAGTTTGCAAACAAGCGAAAACTTCCTGAAATAGATGAGGAGATATGTATACCGACCCCGTTCTTCAATGCTATATACCAACTCACACATATTAATATTCATCTTCTTATAGAGGGTATAGGATTGCGTCAGTTGATTGATTACTATTATGTATTGATGAATATTCCGAAGGAGCGGCATGATGAAATCAAATCTTTACTCGAAGGAATGCATCTTGAGAAACTGGCTGCTGCAATAATGTGGATTCAGAAGAATATTTTTGGACTTCCTGAAGAATTCTTATATATTGAGCCTGATGAGAAACGAGGAAAGAGACTCTTAAAAGAAGTCGGGCGAGGGGGAAACTTTGGGAAATATGATCCTACGAAGCCAGAGAATGAAGGTTTCTGGCATTTACAATTTAGAAAAATGATACAACATGCGGACTTCATAATGGATTATCCTTCTGAGGAGCTGCATGAGCCAATATTTCGAATTTGCCATTTTGTTTGGCGGCAGTGGTATTATCTCAAATGGCGGCTCTTGTTTAAGAGTACCGTAAATCTATAAAACACAAAACTTTGATAATCTAATTGGGGTATGAAACAATATGCTATCGGAAATACCTTGGTGAAATTGGCCATCATTATCGGCGATTTCATTATCATGAATTTGCTCTTATTGGGTTTCATTAAGTGGGGAGGAAAGGAGCTTGTGCCAGAATATGTCCTGACGGCCAAGCGTATAACCTTTGTCGTGGCCAACATGTCGATGCTAATATCAGAATATTTCTTCCATGCAATAGTCCATGATCGGAAAGTGGAGATTATGCGTGTAATGGTGAGGGTGTTCTGGCTAACCTTTGTCCATGTGGGGTTCTTGCTCGTAACTTTGCGTATACTTCATCAAAGTGGAGGAAACTTCTCCCGCTTTATGCTCTATTTCGGGGCGGTAGAGTATGTGGTTTTGGCAATAAGCAGAGTTGTTGAACTCGGAATAGTCCGTTATGTGCGCAGCTTAGGAATGAATTCCAGATTAGTGTTGTTTGTGGGTAGCGACCCTTCATTGACAACTCTCTATGACCGCTTGATTCTTACTCCATCCATGGGTTATCATATTCTTGGCTATTATGCCGATGTGCAAATGGAAAACTGTCCTGACGGGCTGAAATACCTGGGTGCCATTGAGGATTTGAACAGAAAGATGGAATTAGAAGAAAGGAGTTCTTTGAATATTGACAAGATTGATGAGATATTCTGTAGCATGTCGCATGATGAAGCAGAGGAGATAGTTGATATTATGAGGTTTTGCGATAAGAATGTTATTCGGTTCTTCTATGTCCCCAGAATGTTTGGCAACTATCAATTGAATCTTAAGCCCGAGCGTTTTGGGGATGTAAATGTATATACCAATCACATCGAGCCGCTCTCCATATTGTCAAACAGAGTGCTAAAACGGCTGTTCGACATTTGTGCAAGTCTGATAGTATGTATTTGCCTGATACCATTTGTCCCGATTATTGCATTAATAATTAAGTTACAAAGTCCCGGTCCGATATTCTTTGTCCAAAACCGTACGGGAATGAACGGGAAGACATTTAAATGCCTAAAGTTTCGTTCGATGCATGTAAACAGACAGGCAGACACTCTTCAGGCTACGGAGGACGACCCAAGAAAATTTGCTTTTGGCAACTTTATGAGGAGAACCAACCTTGATGAATTCCCTCAGTTCTTCAATGTCTTGATAGGTGATATGAGCATAGTCGGCCCGAGACCTCACATGTTGCATCATACGGAAGTCTATGGGCAACTTATTGACAAATATATGGTGCGGCATTTTTGCAAGCCGGGAATCACCGGGTTGGCTCAGGTAACCGGATGCCGGGGTGAGACCAAAGAGCTTTGGCAGATGGAAGAAAGGATAAAAAGAGATATCTGGTATATTGAGAACTGGAGTTTCTGGTTAGATATTAAGATCATGTTCATGACAGCGAAGACGGTATTCGTCCATGATCAGAAAGCCTATTAAGCATACCTGAAAACATTCGAGGAAAGATGATACGGAGAAAGGGACTTGCCAGCCGGCAGGTCCCTCTCTCTATTCATGCACCAGGCATATACAACCAGATCACAAAGATGATGATGACAATGGCTATTACGCATAAAGTTGTAAATGTTATATTTGCTATAATCTTTCTGCGCTTTTGAGCACTTAGGTTCTTTAGCTTAAATTTCTCAGATTCGTCAATATGATGGTGATGGTGGTGGTGATGCCTGTAGTTTTCCGACATAGTTCTTAAATTTTGTGCAAAGATACTATTTTTTTGTTTATACTACCAAATAAAACATCACATAAAGGCGACGGTAAGGCCTGCCATTACGATGCTGACCATCAACATCAGCTTGATGAGGATATTCAAACTTGGCCCAGAAGTGTCCTTGAAAGGATCGCCCACGGTGTCGCCCACAATGGTAGCTTTGTGTGCAAAGCTGCCCTTGCCTCCGAAGTTTCCTTCTTCAACCATCTTTTTTGCATTGTCCCAGGCACCACCGGCATTTGCCATGAATATGGCGAGGGTGAATCCTGCTGCAAGACCACCAACCAAAAGGCCGAGCACTCCTGCTACGCCTAATATGATTCCAACGATGATAGGGATGAGGATGGCTAAGAAGGCAGGGACGATCATCTCGTGCTGGGCGGCCTTGGTGGAAATCTCCACGCAGCGGCCGTAGTCGGGTGTTGCCTTGCCTTCAAGAATGCCGGCTATGGTCTGGAACTGACGCCGAACCTCTACGACCATTTTCTGGGCTGCACGGCCTACGGCCTCCATTGTCAGTCCGCAGAACAGGAAGGCAGCCATGGCACCGATGAATGCACCGACGAGGACAGTGGGATTCATCAAGGTTACTTGGAAGAAATTCATAAAGTCGGGTATCGTGGCCGTGTCGGGATTAAACGCATTGCCTGCTGCGTCTATAAATTGCTGCCCGCTTGCGGCTGCACGACTCATGGCAATCTTGATTTCTTCTACATAGGATGCTAAAAGCGCGAGAGCCGTCAGGGCCGCACTGCCGATGGCAAACCCTTTGCCCGTAGCGGCTGTGGTGTTTCCAAGTGCGTCAAGCGCATCTGTACGATGGCGGATTTCTTCGCCCAGTTCGCTCATCTCTGCATTGCCCCCCGCATTGTCGGCAATCGGGCCGTAAGCGTCGGTTGCCAAGGTGATGCCCAGCGTAGACAGCATGCCGACGGCAGCGATACCAATGCCATAGAGCCCATGGGAAATGCTGCTTGCGCTCATGCTCAGGTCGAAGCCATTGGCGCAAAGATAACTGAGCATGATGGCTATGCCAATTGTGAGTACGGGAATGCAGGTGGAAATCATGCCCGTGCCGATGCCTTTGATAATGACGGTTGCGGAGCCGGTAAGTCCTGCTTCGGAAATCTTCTGCGTTGGTTTGTAGCTGTGGGATGTATAATATTCTGTAGCCTGACCGATGACAACTCCGGCAGTAAGGCCTGTTATGACGGAGAATGAAAGTCCAAGCCAGTTCTCGATACCTAAAAGATAAAGGATGACGAATGTAGCTATGGCAATCAGGACGGCACTTACATTAGTGCCAATGGATAGAGAATGGAGAAGATCTTTCATGCTGGCACCTTCTTTCGTGCGTACCAGGAAAATTCCAATCAAAGAGAGAAATATTCCGACAGCAGCAATGAGCATCGGGGCGACAACGGCTTTCAGTTGCATGTCGTTGCTCATGGCAAAAGCCGTAGCTCCAAGGGCTGCCGTGGACAGGATGCTGCCACAGTAGCTTTCATAGAGGTCTGCTCCCATGCCGGCCACATCACCAACATTGTCTCCCACATTATCGGCAATCGTAGCGGGGTTGCGCGGATCATCTTCCGGAATGTCAGCCTCGACCTTACCGACTATATCCGCACCGACATCTGCTGCTTTTGTATAAATGCCGCCGCCTACGCGGGCAAACAAGGCCTGTGTGGAAGCACCCATTCCAAAAGTAAGCATCGTGGTCGTGATAGTAATTAGGGCAGTTTCCTCCCCGCCGTAGACATAGTGAAGGATGATAAACCACATGGCGATATCCAGCAATCCAAGGCCTACCACCACCAGCCCCATCACGGCACCGGAACGGAAAGCGATCTTCAGTCCTGCATCAAGACTCGTGCGGGTGGCATTGGCAGTGCGGCCGCTCGCATAGGTCGCCGTCTTCATGCCGAAGAAACCTGCCAGTCCGGAGAAGAAACCTCCAGTAAGGAATGCGAACGGCACCCAGGGATTCTGCACCTTGAGCACATAGGCCATAAAGGCGAAAATCAGGGCAAGGACGATGAACACAATGAATACTACCTTGTACTGCTGTTTCAGGTATGCCATGGCACCTTTTCTCACATACTCTGCGATTTCACGCATCCGAGGCGTACCTTCGTCGGTCTTCATCATTGATTTGAAGAAATACCATGCCATGGCTAAGGCTACTACGCTGGCAACAGGGACCAGCCAAAAAACAATAGGAATGTTCATAGTCTTTAATTTAATGAATCGGTTTTTTAGTTATATGCCGACAAATATATTAATATTTTTTTAGAAAAAAGCCCATCTTGATGGATTTTTTCGATTTTCGTTAAAAAATCAGTTATTAACGGGTCGGTAACAAGCTTTCCATTCCTCTTCGTTGGAACTTATGCATAAGAAAACTTCCCATGCGACTGCATGGGAAGCTTCCTGTTGGGTGTCCATAGGAGGGCAATGCCTGTTTGAAGTCAATAAGGATATTTGTCCGTCTGCGATTCAGTCTTCCCAGTCAGAGAAGAAGCCGGGCTTTGCACCTATTTCTTCTGGATCACCCTCTATGATGGGTTGCTGGTCAGTCTTTCCGTCACCATCGTTGTCGACCTGTGAGAATTTTATTCCCATAAGCTCTTCAGGGTATATTTTTATGGTCTCCGTATTCGGAGTTATATATATATTTCTCTTCATTTCCTTGTTTTATTTAATTACATATTTCTTATTGTTCACAATATAGATGCCTTTGGGCAGTCCCTCCAGCGAGGATGTCCCGCGGCGCACGAGCTGACCATTGATGCCGTAAATATCGCCAGACAATTTCTGCCCTGCGGCAATATCGCTGCGGATGCCCTCTATACCTGTAATACTGCCCTGCTCTTCACCGTCAAGGGCGAAGGTAAGGGCCTTTGCGCCAGAGGCTACATTGGTGGCTATCCAGCAGCGGAAGCCCTTGATAGATAGTGGCGACTGGGTATGATACCACTTTCCGTTGTTGCCCAGCACATAGGAGCCGGCTGGGACGAACGCCGTTTGCTGAGAGACCTGCGTGCCACAGAACTGAATGTTGTCGGCCTCTGTAGTCGTGGGCTTGGAGTTTTCCTTGAAAGTCTCCGTCGGAGAAGCCGTCGGGACTACATTGTTAATGGTGAAGTATGGAGCGTTGACCGTGATCGTGGAGTGATCGTTAAGCGTCTTGTTATAGCTTCCGGTCGTTACATTGGCGTTGCGGGTAGGCCGCATGATGTAGAGTTGGTTGGGTTCTATCACGATGGCAGCGTCGTTGGCAAGGCTGACAGACTCAAAGTCGATACGGGTCGGGATGTTCTCGTCCTGTCCTTTCAGTTTGGCCAGGTTTGCCTGGTCGCCGAATGCGGTCTTGAACTGGGCTGCCGTGAGCGCTACGGGCAGCGTGATGGAGTTCCACAGTCCGGAAGTCATCGTGCGCTTCAAGATGAGTGTATAGGCATTGCCGGTGGAGAGCCCTTGCTTCGTGAGATAGTCGAGCGAGGTCTGGGTTTCATCGAGTACCATGTCGTTGTCTCCGCAATACTTCAGCTGGAAGTTGTCGAAGGCGGTCCAGTCGAGCTCGTCGGCGGAGCCTTCCACCTTGATGCCGATGTTCAGCACCTTGCCGTTTTCGGGCACATAGACCAGTATGGAGTTGTTGTAAGTCCCAGTCTCAAACAGCTTGGCAGCCCTGACATAGGGACTTCCGGTAGATGCGTCCGCGGCCTTGTACACCTTGGTCAGGGATTCGGCGTCATATTCGAACTCTTCGTTGAACAGATTCAGTTTCGTGGAGACATTTGACTGACCCTCCGAGCTGCCCTCCACATAGGCGAAAAGGCTTGATTTCATACTACCGTCGGTATGATAGAACCCGTCGCAGGAAACGCGGTACCAGCCTTTCTTCAGCGTCGTTACCGCCTGCGTCAGCGTGCCGTTGGCATGGGCGTCCTGCCCCAGATTGCGTATGGAGCCTATCCAATAGTTTCCGTATTGTCGCTGATAGTCGTCGTTGACATCGGGCCTTTGTCCCATTCCCACATAATAAGTGTATTGAGCATCTTGCAGGAAACTGTAGGAACCGTTCATTCTGTAGTTGAATCCACTGACCGTCCATTTGTCCACATCCTTGTTGCTGCGGTTCATGTCCTGGTCCTTTATCAGGAAGGTGGCGTCAGCCGGTGCCTCGTTAGAGGCAAACTGAGCCTTGAAGGCATTCTTCATGTCCTTGAGTGTAATGAACTTCCATTCTGCGTTCTGGCCGTAGCTGCCAATGGCGGTAGGATAGACCAGTTCTAGGCGGTTGGACGAGGAGGCCTCATCGGAGACGATCAGATACCTGTTTCCGCCCATTGCGGCTCCGGTGCCGTTATAGCAATAGAGTGTATAGGTCTTGCTGTTGCTGCCGGTCTCGCTGATTGTCCAGGAGAGATTAGAGTTCTCCTGTTTGCGGTCGCAGTAGACCCGGTCCCAGTCGGACTTATTCGCTGCGGTCGGAGTACTTGGCGGATTGGGGAATCCAAGGTACTGACCGTCGGAGGTGGCAAGGCTTCCCTGTATCAGGTAAGTGCCGCTTCCCTGGTCGGTCAGGACGATGGGCATGCCCACATTATAGGCCGACACGCTCGTGCCCCAGTTGGAGCCGATGTTCAGATACTTCCCTGTGCCCACATTATATAGGTACACAGTTTTCATATCTTCCTCGCTGCTGTTGATGAAGTCGGCAATGGAGTTTCCCACCCATTGATGGTTAGAGTCCTGTCCCTGGGCAAGGACTTTCGTGGGGAGCGCCGTAGCCAACAGGGCCACGAGCACAAAACTTAATTTCATAGCGCTAAATCTTTTGTTTTTGATATAAGTTCGCATATTATTGAATATTGTTTAATTGCCTTTGTTTTTATAACAGAGTATGCCGTGTGCATCTGCGCAGAGACGCCTCTGCCTATATCCATGATAATATCCGACTGATGCATGATGCGGTATATTTATCACCTAATTCGATGTATATGCATGACCACTTGTTTTTTTTACTCTCTGCTTCGTTTGTCTGTACGGGACACTCTCGTCCCGTCGCACGCCCTCCCAAAGCGATTAGGACACAAAGTTATAAAGAAAAATGAATGTCTATTTACCCCCCCCCCACAAAATTAACATAGTTTAAGAAATATTATATCTTATATGCACTCCGGCAACTTCCTTGCCGGTGGTATGACCTTGTGTCGACCCATGCAGAAAGGAGGAAGTAAACCTCGGACTCCATTTTCTCCCCTTGCAAACTGTTAGTGAATAATTATGCATGTCGCGCATAGGCGTGCGGAAGACGGACTGCCTCGTATGGTGAACCCCCTGCCTGGAGAGCCCCGTACGGCGCGTTTATGGAGCTCGTTTTCTGTTTTGTTTACAAATATGTCGCATTTTCCCTCTCGGTATGTGATGGAGTAGAGGGGCGGAGGCCGCCTTTAGCAATGCTTTTAACGGCTTTCGGGCTTCTAAACAGCGGCTTCCGGTATTCCTAAAGGCCGTTAAAAGCACCCCAAGAGGTGGTTTTTGTCCGATTGAACCGTCATTTTCGAATAATTATGCAATAAAAAAATGTATATGCAAAAACGCAGCCCAGCATCAGTCCTTTCCGACTTACAATTTGAAACCGGAATTCTGTCGGGGAGTTCGGAAGGGAGAGTAGTGTGCCCAAGGGATATGATAAACCCCGAAAGAACCCATGGAGAGAACTTTCGGGGCATTAGAATTGTCAGACCTTTTCTTAGAACCGGAACGATACCTCTACATCGAAGATGCCATAATTGTGGTCGGCAAGGCTTCTGTCGTTCACGAAGGCGTATTCCGCACCAATCTGGAAGTTCTTGTGGAACAGGTAGTCGGCCCCGATTTCATATAGGGTCTTCTGTTTGCTGGAGTCTCCCGTGGGCTGATACATATCGTAGCGTGCTTTCACATGAACCTTCTGCTTGACGACAGGAGCTATGACCAGGGCGTAGACTCCTTGTGCCTTGTCGCCGTCGGTGCCGAGGTCGCAGTTGGTGGAGGTGGCATCGTTGGTGTTCGAGAGTGCCTTGCTGAAGGCAAGTCCCGTAGAGTGGGCATACTCCGAGCGGAAGGTCCAGTCGTCTACGAAATACTCAGCGGAGAACGCATAGCGGCGTTGCTGGAGCTTGCGGACTCCGCTTCCGCCGCCGTTGTCCGTCCAGGTGCCTTTGCGGGCATAGCTTCCCGTCCAGCCGAAGGCACCCAGGCGCATGCCGGGGACCGGCATCACCCATACGCCGCCGATGATGTTTTTCTGTTCGTCAACATCTTTCACATTGATACCTTGGCCGTTAAATACTCCGACCTGATAATGAATCAGATTGCGGCCGTTGGCATTCTTGAGAAAGTCTCCCTGGAATTGCAGTCCAATGTCGCGGCCGTTAGAGCTATGTGCTCCCGCGCGGTCAGAGAATCCCGCTAATTTCTGGACTACTTGGCTATATCCCATGAACCCCTGATCAATCGGGTTCATCGGATTCTCATAAGTGAACGGATTCTTGAACTGCCCGATTTTTACGCGGAAGAAATCGTACTTCTGCCACTCGGCAAAGAGATCAACGACTTTAGGTGAGCTTCCAAGGGTGGAGGTATTGCCGTTAAATTGAATCTGCGCCTTCCAGTAGAAGTCTTTCAGAACGCGGCCGTCCAGAGAAACACGGGCAATCCTGAGATTGAAAGAATTACTCTTTGCATCTTCCTGACTGCTGGACTGATATTGAACTATGCCGTAGCCGGAAAGTTTGACATTGTTAATCCAAGCCTGTTTCTTTTCCTGTGCATTGGTAGAAATAGCGATGAAAGCCAATAATGCGATGATAATACCTTTTTTCATATGGGGTTTAGTTAGTAATCCGATCGTAATACATATTTCACTTGCAAAGATAAGAATCTTTTTTGAAAACTTGGGAGTTTTCATTAAGAAAAATCAAATTGGCTGCCGTTTTATAAGTTGTACTACATTCTCTACATGCGGTGTGTGCGGGAACATGTCTACTGGTTGAACTTGAGCAACTTTGTACATGGGGGCGAGCAGGGCCAGGTCGCGTGCCTGAGTGGCAGGATTGCAACTTACATAGACGATTCTTGCGGGAGCTGCATTCATTATAACTTTTATTACATCGGGATGCATGCCGGCGCGGGGAGGGTCGGTGATGATTACATCTGGCCGGCCATGCTGTTTGATGAAATCATCTGTAAGTATATTTTTCATATCACCGGCATAGAAAAGAGTGTTGGCAATACCGTTTAATCGGCTGTTCTCCTTTGCGTCTTCGATGGCTTCGGGCACATATTCAATTCCGATAACTTTCTTAGCCTTGTGGGCAATAAAGTTTGCAATAGTGCCAGTACCTGTATACAGGTCGTAGACGAGCTCATAGCCAGACAATTCTGCAAAATGGCGGGCTATGCAATACAGATGGTATGCCTGATCAGTATTAGTCTGGTAGAAACTCTTGGGGCCAACCTTGAATTTCAGGTTTTCCATAGTTTCATAGATATAATCCGTACCCCTGAAGGTTATTAGTTCCTGATCACTAATAGTGTCGTTCCCTTTTTGATTATCAACATAAATTAAGGAGCTGATTTGTGGAAACTGATTGGAAATATGCAGCAGTAATTCCTTGGCTTTTTCATCGTCGCCTTCTTCATCGTAGTGGAATTGTACAATGAGCATCCACTCTCCTGTGTTTGAATTGCGGAATATTAAATCACGGAGAAGTCCGTGCTGTTCTCGGATATTATAAAAAGTCATACCGGTTTTCCGGGCATACTCAAAGACCTCATTGCGCACCAGATTATGGAAGTCATCCATTAGCCAGCATTTTTCAATGGGATAGACTTTGTCGAATGCTCCTGTAATATGCAAGCCTATAGCACCGCCTGCCAATCCTGAGTTTTCAGGGAGTTCTTTTAGTTCTTCCTTTGTATACCAACGCTTTTCGCTGCATCCGTATTCTTGCTTGTTTCTATATTCCTTGGTCTTTACAGAACCTAAAATGGAATGAAATTCAGGAAGTTCAATCTTGCCGATTCTGCTTAATTGGTCATAGACTTGTTGCTGTTTGGCTTTTAATTGTTCCTCATAAGGCAGATTCTGCCACTTGCATCCTCCGCAAATTCCAAAATGCTGACATATAGGGTTCTCACGGACATTGCTGTATTTGATAAATTTAATGGCTTCTGCCTCGCAATAGCGATGTTTCTTCTTGATTATTTGGAGGTTTACAATATCTCCAGGAACGACAAATGGCACAAATATGACCATGTCGCCTACATGGGTAATACATTTGCCTTCAGCTGCGACAGCCTCAATCGTAACATTTTCTAATAAAGGCAGAGATTTCTTCCTACTCATAAAACTTTGAATTTATATGCAAAGTTACAAAAATATTGTGAATTTACATTGGCTGTGTTTGTTTTTTATAAATGTTATTGTAAACAATCTAAAATGCAAACTCGACCTTACAATTTTTCAATTAAATAATTTGTATATAATAAATAATTAATGTACCTTTGCAGTAGGAAATATAAATGACATTAAATTATATATTTAAAAACCAACTATGAGCGAAAAAAGAGTATATCTCTTCGGTAATGGACAAGCTGAAGGGAACGCATCAATGCGTGAACAACTTGGTGGTAAGGGAGCTAACCTTGCTGAAATGAATTTAATAGGTGTGCCTGTCCCTCCTGGATTCACCATTACTACTGATACTTGCAATGAATACTATAAAGTAGGACAGGAGCAAATAGTAGAGATTTTGAAGGATGATGTTGCTGGTGCTGTCCGACATATTGAGGCTTTAATGAATTCCAGATTTGGTGATGCTGAAAATCCTCTGCTTGTCAGTGTGCGTTCGGGAGCTCGCGCATCCATGCCCGGCATGATGGATACCATTCTTAATTTAGGCTTGAATGACGAGGTTGCAGAGGGGATGGTAAAAAAGACAAGTAACCCCCATTTCGTTTACGATTCATATCGTCGTTTCGTTCAGATGTACGGCGATGTGGTGCTTGAGATGAAGCCCGTAAACAAGGAGGACATAGACCCGTTTGAAGAAATAATAGAGACTGTCAAGGCCGAGCGCGGTGTCAAGTTGGATAAGGATCTTAGCGTTGATGAACTGAAGAAGTTAGTGAGACTTTTTAAAGCGGCTATTAAGGAGCGTACAGGTAAGGATTTTCCCAATGACCCTATAGAGCAGCTTTGGGGAGCTATTTGCGCAGTATTCCGCAGCTGGATGAACGATCGCGCCATCCTTTACCGCAAGATGGAAGGCATCCCGGACGAATGGGGCACGGCCGTCTCCGTAATGGCAATGGTATTTGGCAATATGGGAGAAACCTCTGCGACAGGTGTTTGCTTTAGTCGTGATGCCGGCAATGGCGAGAACCTTTTCAATGGTGAGTATCTTGTAAATGCACAGGGTGAGGATGTCGTTGCTGGCATCCGTACTCCACAGCAGATTACCAAAATCGGTTCACAGCGATGGGCCCAGCGGATTGGTATTTCAGAAGAGGAGCGTGCTGTCAAGTATCCTTCCATGGAAGAAGCTATGCCGGAAATTTATAGGCAATTAGATGAAATTCAGGATAAATTGGAGCACCACTATCATGATATGCAAGATATGGAGTTTACTGTGCAGGAGGGCAAACTCTGGTTCCTTCAGACTCGCAACGGAAAGCGTACAGGCACGGCAATGGTCAAGATTGCAATGGACTTGCTGCACGAAGGGATGATTGACGAGGAGACGGCTATCATGCGTTGTGAGCCCCAGAAACTGGACGAATTACTCCATCCTGTATTTGACAAACTGGCGCTTCAAAAGGCTGAAGTTATTACACAAGGCCTTCCTGCAAGTCCTGGTGCAGCTTGTGGTCAGATTGTCTTTCATGCGGATGATGCTCAGGCATGGCATAAAGATGGTCATAAGGTGATCATGGTCCGTATAGAAACCTCTCCGGAAGATTTAGCCGGTATGTCAGCTGCAGAGGGAATCCTGACTGCTCGTGGAGGCATGACATCTCATGCGGCAGTAGTCGCTCGTGGTATGGGTAAGTGCTGTGTATCCGGTGCTGGTGCTATTAATGTAGACTACAGATCAAAGACCGTTGAAATTGATGGCGTCAAATACAGAGAAGGAGACTATATATCCTTGAATGGCTCTACGGGACAGGTTTATGCCGGGGAAGTGCCGACAAAGGCTGCGGAGCTTAGTGGGGACTTTAAGGAATTAATGGATCTCTGCGACAAATATACCCGCCTACAGGTCCGTACAAATGCCGATACTCCACACGATGCACTTGTGGCTCGTTCTTTTGGTGCCAAAGGAATAGGCCTGACTCGTACAGAACATATGTTCTTCGAGGATAAGAAAATCATCGCTATGCGCGAGATGATTCTTGCCGAAAATGGAGAAGAAAGAGAAAAGGCATTAAATAAGCTTCTGCCATATCAGAAGGCGGACTTCAAGGGCATTCTTGAGGCTATGGACGGGCTTCCTGTGAATATTCGCTTGCTGGACCCCCCCCTGCATGAGTTTGTCCCCCATGACAAGGAAGGCCAGCAACAGATGGCTGATGAGATGGGAGTTTCCTTGGAAACCATCAAGCGGCGTGTGGAATCTTTAGCAGAGAATAATCCTATGCTGGGGCATCGTGGCTGCCGTTTGGGCATCACTTTTCCGGAAATAACGGCGATGCAGACTCGCGCTATTATCAGTGCGGCCTGTGAACTGAAACAGGAAGGCAAAAATCCGAAACCGGAAATAATGGTTCCTTTAATCGGTACGGTAGCGGAGTTCCGTCAGCAAAAGGCAGTAATCTTGAAAAGTGCCCGTCGTACATTCGACCAGTATGGATTCAAGATAGACTTTGAGATTGGTACAATGATAGAAATTCCTCGTGCAGCCCTTACTGCCGACAAAATTGCCAGTGAGGCGCAGTATTTCTCGTTTGGGACGAATGACCTTACACAGATGACTTTCGGATATTCTCGTGATGATATAGCAAGTTTCTTGCCTGTATACCTTGAGCAAAAGATCTTGAAGGTCGATCCATTCCAAGTTCTTGATCAGGAGGGTGTGGGGCAGTTGGTAAAAATGGCTGTCGATAAAGGCCGCGAGGTTCGTCCGACACTCCGTACGGGTATATGTGGTGAGCATGGTGGCGAGCCAACATCTGTTAAGTTCTGTGCCAAGATAGGTATGAATTATGCAAGCTGTTCTCCATTCCGTGTGCCAATTGCCCGGCTGGCAGCCGCGCAGGCAGCGGTGGAAGAAAGGTAGTCCTTAAAAACTTAATTTGTGTGAGGCAGGATTCTTGGGAGTTCTGCCTCATATTTCTTGTATATCTCGGGAAAAAAATGTATCTTTGCATCCAATTAGAATTCTAAAGCTTGATGAGAAGGTTTCTTATATTATTCTGTTTGTGTGTGGTTGTTGTTGCAAATGCGGCGGGGAATGAGTTTGTAAGTGTTGATTTCGGCACTTCTCGCCATGATGCTTTGTCCATATTCAAAGCAAGGTTCGGGGAGCCTAATGCTATTGAGGGAGACAATTTAGTTTACTATGACTTGACGATTAATGGATACTATTTTAGCAAAATAGTATTCGGATTTGAATCGAAGCAGACGGGCGACTATTTCAATGAAGCCCGCTTTTTTATGGTTGCACCATCTCGTCCGATGGCTGTTGCGGATAGGGATACACTTGCCTGCGACTTAAGTAGGAAATATAGCATGACATATGATTTTGAGGAAAATGGTAATAAGTTTTATAAGGGTGGGGTGGCTCCATCTGGAATAGGACATCTTTTTACGCTCTCTACGCATCGCCGTGAGGGGAAGTGGACAACGGAATTGCGTTTCGGAGCATTTCATAAGCTTATTAGAAAACAATGAAAAGACTATTAATCCTGTTTTTGCTATCGTTATCTATGATGTCTCTCTCTGCAAAATCAGTTAGAGAGATGTGGCTGTCTATGCCTGATTCCATTATACCTTATTTAAATAATAACCAGAGAATCGAATTGGTAGACTTTGTCAATCTCAATGTGAAATCCGAAGTAAACAATCTGTTAGGGGACAGTACCGTACTGGATACATTGTCGATAGATTATTTGCATTTGACGGTCAACCCTTCCGTAAGGATTGAATTGAAAATGCTACCTTTCACTAATGCGGATTCTATATTGTGTATGATAAAGACTTTGAATGGCCCGGAATTTGAGAGTATCATAGATTTTTATGACAAAGATTGGAAAAGATTGCCATCAGATGCGATGTTTGATGGTGTCGGCCTCACCGGTCTCAGGGATAATTTTGCCTTTATTCCAGACACTCTTTCGAAGAAGAGACAGGCTGGTTTTGAAGGTGTACTGGATCCTGTCTTAATGTATGCGTCGCTAAATCCGACAACTAATGAGATTATCTTCTCTCTATCCCTTCCCTTAATGAGTGAAAGGGAAAAGCAGTCAATAAGAGAGATATTTTTGCCAAAAAAGTTTAAATGGACTGGGAAAGTGTTTAAAAGTGTTATGATTTAAAGCAAATTTGCGCAGTTTGTTTGGAGTTTCACACAAGATGTGCTATATTTGCATCGTGTTTTTCATGGTATTAGATTATTAAGGTTAAGAAAAGATTGGTTGTCGTGAGACAATCAATTTTTTTATTATGTGTTCTTGGCCTGTCTTTATGAAAGGTGTTAAGAACATCCTTTTGATGGTTATAGATGACATTGGGAGCTGTTAAGATGACTTAGATATTTTGCAGCCTATCCATTCTGGATCTTCCTTGTTTTGTATGACTTATGAAAAAATAATCTAAAAAAGCTTTTTATTCACAGCCTTTTTCCGTATCTTTGCATTTGTACAAAAAAATAGTAACTATGAATCTGAAGATTAGACTAATCCTGCTGAGTTTTTTGCAGTATGCCGTGTGGGGAGCTTACCTTACATCAATGGGAAGGTATCTGGGTAATCTTGGCCTCGGCACTCATATCGGGTGGTTTTATTCAATGCAAGGTGTTGTATCTATCTTTATGCCTGCTATTATGGGTATAATTGCAGATAGATGGATAGCTTCTCAAAAGGTATTGGGGTTATGCCATCTGTTTGCCGGTATCTTTATGATAGCTACAGCATATTATGGCTATCTGGCTGGTACGGATACCCAGTTTGGCATAATCTTTACATTGTATTCATTAAGTGTCGCTTTCTTTATGCCGACCATTGCATTGAGTAATTCTGTAGCTTATTTCTGCTTGACGGATGCAGGACTTGATACAGTAAAGGATTTTCCGCCAATCAGGGTTTTTGGCACTATTGGTTTTATCTGCTCCATGTGGTTCGTAGATATTATGAAGTTCCAGATTGACCAAAATCAGTTTGTAACATCGGGTATTTTGAGTATCATCCTCTTTCTTTATACATTCACATTGCCAAATTGTACGACTGTGAAAGATGGGAAGCAGAAAACTCTTGCAGAGGTTTTTGGACTGAAAGCATTTGCTCTGTTCAAGCAGAGGAAAATGGCTATATTCTTTATTTTCTCGATGATGCTTGGCGTAAGTCTTCAGATAACTAATGGATTTGCCAACCCGTTTATCTTTAGTTTTGGGGCAGACCCTCAGTATGCATCAACCTTTGGTGTTCAGCATGCGAATATTCTGATTTCACTTTCACAGATTAGCGAGACTTGTTGTATTCTGTTGATTCCATTTTTCATGAAGCGTTATGGAATTAAGAATGTCATGCTGATTGCAATGTTTGCCTGGGTACTTCGCTTTGGACTATTCGGTCTGGGGAATCCTGGAAGTGGGGTCTGGATGTTTGTTCTTTCAATGCTTGTCTACGGTGTCGCATTTGATTTCTTCAATATATCAGGCTCATTATTCGTAGATAAGTCTACCGAGCCAGACATTCGTTCAAGTGCCCAGGGATTGTTTATGTTAATGACCAATGGCGTCGGGGCAACGATCGGCACTTTAGCTGCACAGGCCATTATTAATACATATACTCATGCAGAAGTTGTAGATGGCAATATACTTACCGTTGGTGATTGGCCTACCTGTTGGTTTATCTTTGCTGGATATGCACTACTTGTCGGAATAACCTTTGCATTAGTATTCAATCCGAAAGAAAAAGCAATATAGCTATATGTCTCGAATAAGGCTGAAATATAAGTGTGTAACAGAGATCGTTGGCTCCGATAATCAGGGAATCTTGGTGCTTGTCAATGAAGAAGAGACATTGCAAGTATCCATTCCCTGTGATAGGTATACAACCTATTATTTCGGTCTCAGAGATTCGGCAACACTGAATTGTAGCCGATTTCTGCCAGAGGTTTTGGTTCGCCTTTTTAAGTCTGAGACGGATATGCATTTTGAAATCAGAATAGAAGATATTCGGGGAGGAGAGTATCTCTCCAGAATTTATAATATGAAGACTCTGGAAATGCTGCCTATACAAATTACGGACGCAGTCCTTTTATCTAGGATTAGTGGTGTTCCCATCTATATTGATGAGGTGCTTATGCGGAAACAGAGTGCAGAGTTCCATAAAGATAGTCATGGATTAAAGTTGCCGATAAACGCACTAAGTCTTGACATGCTTGAAAAGGCGATGGACCAGGCTGTCAGCGAAGAAAACTACGAGTTGGCCTCAATGCTGAAAGAAGAAATAGATCACAGAAAAAATAATCTGCAAGAATGAAAGAGTCAAGATATTTTTATGTTCCTGATGCCACATCACAGACAGAGCTCCCCATTGAAGAAGCTATGCATGCATTGCGAGTGTTAAGGCTTAAGGCCGGGGATGAAATGTTTTTGATGGACGGGCAGGGGACTTTCTATCGTACCATCGTAACTTTGGCTGCGACAAAAAGGTGTATGTATGAAATACAGGAAGCCCTTCCCCAGAGAAAAGCATGGGATGGGCACATTCATTTAGCCATTGCTCCGACCAAGATGATGGATCGCATAGAATGGATGGTGGAAAAGGCAACGGAAATAGGCTTTGACGAACTTACTTTTCTCCAGACACATTTCTCGGAGCGAAAATATATGAGAACTGTTAGACTGGAAAAAATTATGGTGTCTGCTGTCAAGCAAAGTCGGAAGCCATGGAAGCCAAAGATTAATCAGATGACTTCTTTTCAGGATTTCATCAATCATCCTTGTGAAGGCTATAAATATATTGCCCATTGCCACGACGAAATAGATCAGACTGATTTGTTTAATGATATACTGCAACTTTCGAAAGATGAGAATGTTACAATTCTCATTGGGCCGGAAGGGGATTTTTCTTTTGAGGAGGTGGACTTTGCTATGAATAAGGGGTATAGGTCCATAACATTGGGAAACAGCAGGCTGCGAACCGAAACAGCTGGTCTTATGGCAGTAACGATGGCCCAGCTTGCTAAAAGAATTTAACCTCAAACCAATATAACCCCCATTTCTTTCATAAATGCTTTCTGGCTTTGTCATAGGCAAAACCAGTTTTTAGGGAGGTTTTAGCTTAGTGCGACTTCATAATCAGATGATGAGAGTACTCAGATAGTACTGAAATAAACAATTCTCCACATTTTAACACTCCTGTATCACATATATGAGAATTTTTAAGTAATTTTGCAGCTGTAAAGATAATCGGGGATTTTATCCCATAATATTAATCAAAATTTAATAAAAGCTATGCAAAGACGATTGCATTTCTTGGCTGTTCTTATGTTGTTCTTCACAATTTCTGTTTCAGCCCAAATTACAACTTCTGGTATTAGTGGAAAAGTTACTTCTTCTGGTGAAGAGGTCGTTGGTGCCACGGTTACGGCTACGCACCAGCCTTCCGGCACGATATACCGTGCGGTTACCAATGTAGACGGTCGTTATACCATTCAAGGTATGCGTCCGGGCGGGCCTTATAAGGTTGAGGTTACTTACATTGGGCATCAGGCAAAGACTTTTAACGATGTAAGTCTCTTGTTGGGTGAAACTCAAAATCTTTCTTGCTCTCTTGAGGAGGATGCCCAGCAATTACAAGAGGTTGTTGTTGCGGGAAAAGCAGGATTGAATGCAACTAAGACTGGTGCTGCAACAAGTATGAACGCCCAGCAGATCAATGATATGCCGAGCATTTCACATGGCATTGCCGATGTGGCTCGCCTGAATCCACAGTTGACAACGACAAGTTCTGGGGCGATGTCGTTTGCTGGTACTAATAACCGTTATAATTCATTTATGATTGACGGTGCAGCGAACAATGATGTCTTTGGCCTTACAAGCAATGGCAGCAATGGTGGTCAGGCAGGCACCCAGCCGGTTTCCATGGAGACCATCGAGCAGATTCAGGTAAATGTGGCTCCCTTTGATGTCCGCCAGAGCGGATTTACCGGTGGTGCGATAAATGCGATTACCAAGAGCGGAACTAACAAATTTCATGGAAGCCTGTATGGTTTTGGAAATAATCAGAACCTTATAGGGCACAAATACCCTCTGTCAGATGGCAGTGGGTATGCCGCTAAGTACACAGAGCAGAAAGAATATAATGCCGGCGTTACATTGGGGGGACCAATCGTGAAAGACAAGTTGTTCTTCTTTGTAAATTACGAGAAATCAAACAAGACATATCCCAATCTTTATGGGCTCGGTTCGGCCGAGGCTAATTTTGACTCTAAGCAGGCTGCGGATATTCTTGCCTGGGTGAAGGAGATGGCTGCTGCCCAGGGGGTAGAGTATAATGGTGAGTTGACCAACCCGGATGTTTACACGAAGAGCGATAAGGCTGGTGCCAAATTAGACTGGAATATTAATGAGTTTAACAAATTCAGTTTAAGATGGAGCTTGGTAAATGCGTCTCAGCTGAATAACACCGGCAGTAGGTCTTCTATAAATGCAAGCACCTACAGCTATCCGTTCAAGAGTAAGACCAATTCCTTTATTGCGGAGTTGCAGAGTCGTCTCTCTCCGGTTTTGAGCAATGAGGCCCGTGTTTCTTATGTCCGTGTCCGCGACCAGCGTGCCATATCGTCTGAATTTCCGATGATAACGGTCAATGGTGTCGGAGACGGTAGTGTGAATCTCGGTGTAGAGCGTTCTTCTATGGCAAACAGGCTGGATCAGGACATCTATACCATAGAGGATAACCTGACATGGTATAGAGGTAACCATACATTTACATTCGGAACCCATAACGAGATCTACAATTTCTCAAATCTTTTCATTCAAGACTTGTTCGGTTCTTATTATTTTAAGACCTATGACATGTTCAAGTCATACTATGATGCATGGAAAGCCGGTGCTGTAGATCCAAAGGTGGCTTACATGAATCAGTATCGTTACGGTCATGCGAATACGGATGTAACAGGAGACCCCCGCTGGGAAGCCGGCTTCGGTGCAGCCCAGTTCAGCGTTTATGCGCAGGATAAATGGGATGCAACCAATAACTTCCAGTTGACCTATGGACTGCGTGTCGATGTTCCTGTATTCTTCGATACGCCTGCAGAAAACGCAGGTTTCAATACTTATGCGGAGACACAGGGATGGAATGTCAAGACCAACCAGAAGCTTTCAAGCTCTCCGTTGTTCTCTCCGCGAGTGGGTTTCCGCTGGGACATCAATAATGATCACAAGTTCATTCTCCGTGGGGGTATAGGTATTTTCACGGGGCGTATCCCCTTTGTGTGGGTTAGCAACAACTTCTCTAATACGGGTATTCAGCTCTCAACCTATAATACTTATAGCACGAAGGGTCTGGACTTGATTCTGAATCCAAACGGCCAGGAGGCGAATGCACAAAAGCTAAGTGCGTCCGGAAGCCAGACCGTGAATGTCTACGATCACAAGTTCAAGTTTGCGCAGAACCTCCGCCTTAACCTTGGATTTGACTTCCAGCTCCTTGGCATCGACTGGACGCTTGAGGCAATCTATTCAAAGACCCTGAATGACATTGTCTACAAGAACCTTGCCTATGAGCAGACTGGCAAGACCTTGAATCAGGTCTATACTGACATCGCCTGGGATAACCGCCCGATGTTCAGCCGTGTAACGACCGGTCAGCCGTATGCTAATGTCTATGGCCTTTATAATACATCAAAAGGCTATACAGCCAATCTCTCCCTGAAGGCAGAGAAGAAGTTTGATTTCGGATTAGACCTGATGGCGAGCTATACTTTCACCAAGTCTAAGAGCGTGAACAACGGAGGTTCGTCTGTTGCGGAGAGCAACTGGCGTTATAACTACACCTATCGCAACTCCAACGATCCGGAGCTGGGTAATTCAGCCTACAATGTGCCTCACCGCATCCAGGCCTCTGCATTCTATCATGCTGCCTATGGCAAGAACAAGGCATGGCTGACCACCGTCGGCTTGATTTATGAGGCTCGCAGCGGCTCACCCTATTCCTATTACTATTATGGCGATGTGAACGAAGACGGTGCTAACGGTAACGACCTTCTTTTTATTCCCACGGATGAGCAAATTGACAAGATGCAGTTTGAAGCTTCTGCTCCTTCAACAACCGCCAACGCCCTGACGCGTCGGGTATTCGGCGACAGCTATACTGGAGGTTCCCTCTCTGCTGATCAGCAGCGCCAGCTGTTGAAATACTGGATGGGGACCGATTCATATATGAAGGATCATCGTGGCGAGTATTACAAGCGCTATGCTGACAACCTCCCGTTTGAGCACCATTTTGATGTTCACCTGGCTCAGAAGTACAGCTTCAAGGTGGCAGGTCAGCTTAATTCCGTTGAGTTGAGCTTTGATATCATCAACCTTGGTAACCTGCTCAACAAGGACTGGGGGCACACGATGGGCGATGGATTCGGAATATATTCAAGTCCTGTAAACTATCAGGGCAAGGGAGTATACCAGTTCACCGGTGGTTACGCCTCAAGAGACTATAGCGACTATTACAGCCGCTGGCGTGGTCAGATTGGACTGAAATATACATTCTAATCAATCGGAAAGTTTAAAAAAGGCGGGTAACTATGAAAGTTATCCGCCTTTTTTGGTATCTTTGCGTGAACGAAATTATTTAGCTGGAGGCGTTATGATTATTGATTTTGATAAGATTCCGGAACTGCATCAGGTTGGTTTCAAGGGAGGCAAGGGCCTTCTTGATACTCGTAATTATACTGATGACAAGGTAAAGATTATGTATTCCACTTTGCGGCCTGGAGCTTCTACGGGTCTGCATAGCCATGAAGAAAACTGTGAGGTTATCTTTGTCGTTAGCGGAGAGCTGACTTTCCATTACGACGGGGTGGTGGAGGTAGCCCGTGTGGGGCAGGTGCACTACTGTCCGACGGGGCATTCCCATTATATGGAGAACCTTACCGACCATGATGCGGTTTACTTTGCCATAGTGCCCGAACACCATTGAGCATTCCGAGGAGTGCTCTCCGCCATTTTTATTTGCCGCGTGTAATCGTATTACACATGGCGTGTAATCGTGTTACAAGCAGCGTGTAACGCCATTACACACGGCTTGTAATAACGCCATGGGGTGCCGATGCTGTTTCAGGAGGTGGAAGACTTGCGTAGTCTTTTCAGCTTCCGCTTGGCTTCGGGGATGTCCGGATATAATTCCAGGGCCTTCTCATAGTTCTTGATAGCGGCTTCTTGGAAGTCTTCCTTCTCGCAGTCTCGGCCCATCTGGACATATTCCACGGCCAGCCGTTTCAGGAAATCCTCTTTCTTCCGAGCCTCAGCCTTGAGTTTTCTGATTTCTTCTTTCTGCCGGTTGATGATATTCAGCTTCCTCCGGAGAAGCCTCTTTACTTCCGGCTTCTCTATGTCATATCGGCTGTGAATGGCCAGGAAAAAACTGTCGAGTGCTCCCTGCATGTCGCCTCGGTTGAAAGCCGCCATGGCATCAAAATATTCTTTGTCGGCCTTGCTTTGCTGCAAGGCAAGGGATATCATGTTCCTGTTGTTGTAGTTGCGGGCAAAGTTCCGTACTTCTGCCTTTACGAATACATCCTCGCGGCGGATGGGTTCCTTGAGGCTTATGCCGTCTAATGATGTGGAGCGCGATAGCGCTACATAGGTCTGGCCGCCGGCAAAGACGCCTCCCGTGAAGTCTATCTTCACTTTATTGAAGGTCAGTCCCTGGCTTTTGTGCACGGTTATCGCCCATGCGAGCCGCAAGGGAAACTGCGTATAGGTGCCGATTGCCTGTTCTTCTATTTTCTGCTCTTTTTCATTGAATGTGTATTTCACATTCTCCCAGAGTTCCCGTTCCACATCGCAGTCGGTTCCGTCTTCCGTGCGGACATAGATAATCCCGTCTTCTTCATCCCCGAAGCCAATGATGGTGCCTAGCGTGCCGTTTACCCATCGTTTCTCCTTGTCATTGCGGATGAAGAGTATTTGTGCGCCGGTTTTCAGTACCAGTTCCTGAGGTGTAGGCAGACTGCTTTCCGGGAATTCTCCCTCGATGACGCCATGGAATATTGTGGGCTCACCGGGTAGTTCTCCTAATTTTTTCTCGTTGATATAGTCTACGGTGTCCCTGCGAGTAGAAAGAGTAATTGCCAGTTCGGATCCGTCATTCTCCAGCACTGTTCCCACATGCCGGTTCAGCATATCCAAATCTGTTGTCGCCACCTTGGAAGTTCGTATATGGTCGAGAATCTCGATAAAAACAGGGTCTGACTGGCGATATACCTTAGTCAGCTCAATGCTCACGAGCTGCATTTGACGGAAGACCTTGGCATCGAAAAAGAACGATGATGCATAAAATGGTTGTAGGAGCTGTCGGTCTTCTTCCTTAAGTACAGGCTCAAGCTGGTAGATGTCGCCCACCAATAAGAGCTGCTTGCCGCCAAAGGGCTCCCGCATGTTGCGGCTGTAAATTCGCAAGACTTTATCAATGAAGTCGATGATATCAGCACGAACCATACTGATTTCATCGATGATGATGAGTTCTACCTCTCTCAACAGCTTGCGCTTTTCCGCATTATATTTTAAGGTCTCTCTTATGTTTCGGGCACTATAGCGGCTGTCGTTTGGGAGCAGGGGATGGAAAGGTAGCTTGAAGAAGCTGTGCAGTGTGGCTCCGCCAGCATTGATTGCGGCTATCCCGGTAGGTGCCAGAATCACATGTTTCTTTTTGGTTGTAGCCGCAATATAGCGCAGGAAGGTTGACTTACCCGTCCCTGCCTTTCCTGTCAGGAAAAGAGAGCGACGGGTAAATTCCAATATTTGGAGCGCATTCTGCAGTTCCGGGTTGTTTAAATCAATGTTTTCTGCACTGATATTATCCACTTATGGCGTCTGTCTTTTAGAGTTCATCAAACTTGACGACTTGTTCTGTCGGCTGGCGATGCTTTGACTCCGTGGGCTGCTCCGGTTTCTTTTCCCCTTCGGTCGTCGCAGGCTTTTCTATGGGGTTACCGTTCTTGTCGAGAATAATCTCTTCCGTAACCACTTCAAGACTGTCTTTATGTGTCGTATCTTTCTTTACGGGGGGATAATAGCTTGCGCATTCATACATGTCTCGCGTGATTCCCCCGTCGGTTGGACGGGTAAATTTTCCATGATACTTTTCAAATGCCGGATCCCCGAATACTGATTGCAGGAAGTATCCGCAAATGGGGAGCGCCGTCCTTGAACCCTGGCCTAATGCCCCGGTGCGGAAGTGTATGGAGCGGTACTCGCCACCGACCCATGCGCCGACCACAAGCTTAGGACTTACACCCATGAACCAGGCATCGGAATGATTGTTAGAGGTTCCGGTCTTTCCGCCGAATTCCGTGTCCCTTACATTTCCTATATATCCCCATAGGCTTTGTGAGGTTCCTCCTGGTTCACGCATACCTCCCTGTAATAGCTGCTGTACGAGAAAGGCACTTTTATAAGGGATGGCTTGTTCTGTCGTGTTTGGCCCGACATAGACTTCATTGCCGTCTTTGTCTAATATGCGAGTTACCAGAACGGGATCGTGATGCTTTCCGTCGTCGGCAGCTGTACAATAGGCGTTTACCATCTCAAGAAGGTTTACATCACTGGAACCTAATGCCAGCGACGGCGCATCTTCAAGTGGGCTCTTGATACCCATTTTGTATGCCGTCTCGATGATCCGCTTGATGCCCATTTCCTGACCAAGTCTCACGGCTACGGAATTGATACTCCGCGCAAATGCGGATTTCAGAGCCATGGAGTCTCCTGTAAAATATCCGTTGGCATTGCTCGGAGTCCACCTGGTCATTTCATGTTTCTTCTTATCGTATACATCCATGGAAATATATTCGTCCCTGCGTTTGTCGCATGGTGTAAGCCCCTGATTCATGGCCTCGGTATATACGAATAGCTTGAATGTGGAGCCCGGCTGGCGCATGGCAGTGGCTTTGTCATACTTCCAGTGCTTGAAGTCGATATCACCCACCCATGCCTTTACATGTCCTGTCTCTGATTCCATTGCAATCATGGCACAGTGCATGAAGGTTGTCATGTATTTGATTGAATCTTCGGATGTCATCATTTTTGTGATTTCGCCTTTTTCATAGTCAAATACCTTCACCGGATGTACCCATTCCTTATAGTAATAGGCGACGGAATCCGGGGTGTTGGGATATTTTGCCAGTAAGGTTTTGTAGAATGGCTGTTTTTCGGCAATGCCCTGAATGAAGTTTGGTATCACTTGGTGATTCTCGTCCTGCCACGGTTCCTGCCTTAGCCAGTTGGAATCCTGTTTTCTATAAATACCCCAGTGGTTATTGAAATTCTGCTGGACTTGCTTCATCTGTTTGCGGGCAGCATCTTCTGCATACTTCTGCATGCGTGTGTCGATGGTGGTATATATCTTCAGTCCGCTACTATATAAGTCGTAGCCGTTTTCTTCGCACCAGTCTTTTAGGTAATCTGCCACGGCCTCACGAAAATACAATGCCTGCCCATCATAATTATTCTCGACCGTATAATCGAGCTTGATGGGTAACCGGCTAAGCCGGGAGTATTCATCCTGGCTCAAATCCCCATGAATGAGCATATTGTTCAATACCACATTGCGGCGCTTGATACTGTTTTCCGGGTGGGTCTTAGGATTATAGTAGGTCGTAGCTTTCAGCATTCCGACCAATATAGCAGCCTGATCAGTAGTCAACTCTTTGGGAGAGCAGTTAAAGTATGTCTTTGCAGCAGTCTTAATGCCATATGCGTTTGAGCCGAAATCAACGGTGTTGGCATACATCGTAATGATTTCCTTCTTGGAGAATACGGTCTCGAGTTTGGTGGCTATAATCCATTCCTTACTCTTCATAATAAGGATCTTGAGACCGGGAATCTTTCCCAAGAGGCCTGTAGAATATTGCGTGCGGACGCGAAACATATTCTTTGCTAATTGTTGTGTAATAGTAGAGGCACCTCGGCCACCATGATGGAGTAGGGCATCTTTCGCTGCAGCAAAGAGTCCAATGGGGTCTATTCCCCAATGACTGTAAAACCGTTCATCCTCTGTGTCAACAAGTGCCTTGAAGAATGCCGGATTGATTTCTTCGTAAGTTATGGGAGTGCGATTCTCGTTAAAGTATTTTCCAATCTGTTTGCCATCTGCGCTATATATCACTGATGCCTGTGATGTTTGCGGATCTTTGATTCCGGAAAAATAACCGGGTGATTTGCCAAATAGCCAGAATAGATTTAAGTCTACTGCTCCAAGGTAAAGAATGAAAAGGACTAATAGGGAAGTTACAGCCACAATCGTCTTTTTCCAGCATGGCGCATCCTTATAGAGGGATTTATACCATCTGTAGAAAGCTTTGGTTATGCGTTTGCACCAATTGAAAATATTCTTAATTCTGTTCCACATAATCTATAGTATTATGATACAAAAGTACTAAAATACTTCTATACTTATATCGAGGTATCGATATAATTTATAATTTCTTTGCTATTCTCGGGGTTGAACCATTGGATACTATTGTCCTTTTTGAACCATGTAAGCTGCTTACGCATATATCTGCGACTGTTTGACTGAATCTGGCGTACGGCTTCATCTTCGTCAATATTGCCGTCAAAGTAATTGAATAGTTCTTTGTAACCTACAGTGTTCAATGCGTTCAGTCCTTTTTGCGGATATACATTGCGAGCTTCTTTCTCCAATCCCATCTGCATCATCAGAATGACTCTCTGGTTGATTCTTTCGTAGAGTTCTTCTCTTGGACGATTTAGCCCGATCTTCAGAATCCTGAACGGACGGTTTTTTTGTGTGTTCGTTCTAAAGGACGAATAAGGCTTCCCCGTCATATGGCAGATTTCAAGGGCATGCACAATGCGCCGGGGATTATTCTTATCTACAATCTCATAATGCTCCGGGTCGAGCAACCTGAGTTCTTCTACTAATGCCGGAAGTCCTTCCTTCGCCAATCTGCCTTTCATTAGTCGTCTGGTCTCTGTGTCCACGGTCGGTATGTCGTCGATACCTTTGCACACGACATCGATATACATCATACTGCCGCCGCTCATCAAGGCGATGTCCGAAGTCTGGAACAGATGATTTTGTAATAGAAACATCACATCTCTTTCGAACATGGAAGCACTATAATAATCTTGTATGTGATGATTGCCGACAAAGTAATGAACAACGCGCCGTTGTTGTTCAGGAGTCGGAGCAGCAGTACCGATAGGCAGTTCTGCAAAAATCTGTCGGGAATCTGCATTGATAATGGGCGTTTTAAAATGTTCTGCAATTTGCAGGCTGAGCTCAGTTTTGCCGACACCTGTTGACCCGAGAACAACGACGAGCGTTTTCATTTACCTGATGATGCCTCGCTTTGAAGAAGAAACAAAGTCGATGATGTATTGAATTTCCGGAGTGATTTCAATATTCTTTTTGATTTCTTCAATCCCTTCTTTCAATATTCCTTTAGAATAAAGTAGGCGATAGGCCTCATGAATCTTGTCAATTAATTCATTGCTGAAGCCGTGTCGACGAAGACCAACAATATTGATACCTGCATAGCGGGTCGGCTCTTTTCCTGCAATGACATAAGGGGGAATGTCCAGAGAGAAGCGGCATCCTCCCTGAATCATTACATATCCACCAATACGACAGAATTGATGGCAGAGAACCACAGCACTGACAATCGCATTGTCGTCAATAGTTACCTCACCTGCAAATTTGGTGGAATTGCCAATAATGCAATTGTTTCCTAAAACACAATCGTGAGCGAGGTGCATATTCTCCATGAGAAGATTGCTATTGCCGACCTTGGTGGTTCCAGCCGAAGCCGTACCTCTGGAGATAGTTACATTTTCGCGGATACTGTTGTGATTGCCGATTTCGCATAAAGTCTCTTCTCCCTTGAACTTCAAGTCCTGGGGTTTGGTAGAAATACTTGCACCGGGAAAGAACTCGTTGTTATTACCAATGTGCGCACCGTAATTAATGGTAACGCTGTTCTGCATGACATTATTATCTCCAATAACGGTATTGCGGTCGATAAAGCAGAATGGGCCAATAATATTGTTATCTCCCAATTTTGCCTCCGGATGCACATATGCCAACGGGCTGACTTGATTCATATCTTTAAGTTTTATCTGTTCTTTATAATCTGAGCAGTAAAAGTGGCTTCTGCTACAACATTGTCTCCAACAAACATATATCCTTTCATAGAACTAATTCCATGGCGGACAGGATTGAGCAGCTCGACTCTGAATAGAAGAGTATCTCCCGGAATCACTTTTTGGCGGAACTTGACATCATCAATGGCAAGGAAATAAGTAGACCACCTCTCAGGCTGCTCCACTTGGTTTAATACAAGGAGACCACCGCATTGGGACATAGCCTCGACCATGAGGACACCTGGCATTACCGGTTCTTGTGGGAAATGTCCTTGAAAAAAGGGCTCGTTGGCTGTTACATTCTTGACACCAACGATGCTTGTAGGGCCAATGGCAATAACCTTGTCGACCAGCTGCATAGGATAACGATGGGGAAGAAGCTCCCGAATACGGTTATTATCCATAATCGGAGCTTCTGTCGGATCGTAAATCGGAGCCTGAACTTCATGCTTTCTGATTTCCTTGCGCATCAAGCGGGCAAACTTGTTGTTTACCGTATGACCAGGCCGGGTGGCGATAATGCGCCCCTTGATGGGCTTTCCAATCAGAGCCATGTCGCCAATGATGTCGAGAAGTTTGTGGCGGGTACATTCGTTCTCCCACATCAAAGGCTTGTGCTGGATATACCCTATCTTCGTGGCATCCATGTGTGGAACCTTCAAGATGTCGGCAAGTTTGTCAAGACTTTCTTGTGAAACCTCACGCTCATAGATGACAATGGCATTATCCAGGTCGCCTCCCTTGATAAGATTGGCTTCCAGGAGGGGGACTATATCTCGCACGAAGACGAATGTACGGGCGGGAGCGACTTCCTTCCCAAAGTTATTGATGCTGTCAAGTGTCGCAAACTGGCTGTTGATAAATTTAGACTGAAACGAGCACATTGTCGTGATGCTGAACTGCTCGTCTGGCAAGATGGTAATACACGAGCCTGTCTTGTCATCCTTGAATTCAATCTTTTTGCGGATGATATAATAGTCTTTTGTCGCATTCTGATCGACCGTACCAACTTCGTTAATCTTGTCTACATACATGCTGGCTGACCCATCCAGAATAGGGAATTCTGGACCGTTCACTTGAATAAGGCAGTTATCGATACCCATCGCATAGAGGGCTGCCATGCCATGCTCAACGGTACTTACCCGAACATCGCCATTTGCCAGTACTGTCCCGCGCTGTGTCTCTACTACTTTTTCCGCTAAGGCCTTAATTATAGGCTGGCCTTCAAGGTCAATACGCTGAATTTGATAGCCGGTATTTTCAGGGGCAGGATTGAAAGTTACCGTAAGGTTCAGGCCTGTGTGCAACCCCTTGCCATATAGGGAGAAGCTGCCTTTCAGGGTTTTCTGCTTTTCTGCGTCCATTCTCTTATTTTCTGTTTTTTTGTAGTTCAAATCTGTTGCTTTTGTAATTAGCGGCCTTTTACATTCCTTTTAGCGGCTTCCGACATTGCTTTAAGCCGTCTTTTAGGAGGCTTTTTGCCGCCTTTTACTTTGGGGATTGAGATTTACTTCTGCTTTTTCAGTTCCTCAATCTCTTTCTGAAGCTCGTTGAGCTGTTTATACATGTCTGGTAATCTGCGGAATACGGCCTGAGACTTAAAGTAGTTTTTAGGCTCAAACGGAGGAGTGCCGATAAGTGTCTGGTTTCCCTTGAGATTTCCTGGAACACCTGATTGGGCACCTAAGAAGACCTTGTCCCCAATCTCGATGTGCCCGGCAATGCCAACTTGTCCGCCAAACATACACCATTTTCCAACCTTGGTTGAACCGGCAATGCCGACTTGAGCACTCATAACCGTGTTTTCGCCGATATCTGTGTTATGGGCGATTTGTACAAGGTTGTCAAGCTTGACTCCCTTACGGACATATGTAGATCCCATTGTGGATCGGTCTATGCAAGTGTTGGCACCGATTTCAACATTGTCTTCAATGGTGACGATACCAATCTGTGGAATTTTATCGTAATCTTCCCCGTTAGGGGCAAAGCCAAAGCCGTCGGCTCCAATAACGCTCCCGGAATGGACAATCACATTGTTTCTAAGGATGCAGTCGTGATAAATGCTGGCATTGGGATAGATAATACAATTCTCTCCAATCTTTACGCCTTCCATAATTGTGGCATGGGGATATACCTGTGTGCCGTTCCCTATTTCAGCTCCATCGCCGATGTATGCAAATGCTCCGATATATACATCCTTTCCAATTTTGGCTTTGGGGGAGATAAATGCCAAAGAATCTACTCCCTGTTTTTTGGGTTTCATGCTCTCATAAAGTTGCAAGAGCTTAGCGACACAATCGCGAGCATTCTTTACCCTGATGAGGGTTGGCTTAACGGGGAGCTCAATTTCAATCAGCTCATCAACAAGGACAATAGAGGACTCCGTATTCTTAAGGTAATGGGCATATTTGCCATTAGCGAGGAATGAAATCGCACCTTTCTTGCCTTCTTCTATCTTCGTGAATGTATTTATAGAGGCATTTTCATCGCCTATTATCTCGCCTTGCACAAACTGGGCTATCTGTTTTGCTGAAAATTCCATATTATCTTGAACAATTGATTTCTTTTGCAAATATAACAAATTTATTTTAGAATCTCTGATAGCAGAGATAATATTTCTGTATTTGTTTGGAAAGAAGTGCTACATTCAAGATTTCCGAAGCTTCGGTGATATCTTCTGTCGTGCCGTCTTTATGAAGTATAGAGATATGGTCATCGTTAATATTATACATATCTTTCTGAATTGTATTCACGCTCATAAGATATCTGGCATCTTCAAATGATACCCCCGCCTTTTCGCTTAGTTGCTGTTGAATGGCTGCGGTTTTGTCTTTTGAAAGAGGATCTTCATGGATTTCCACTTTAAAGATATTTCTATTAATTAAATCTTTTGCCAGGGTAGAAAGGATTTTGTCCTCATGATTCATCCAGCTCTTTACAGAACTCCAGATGTCATTATCGTCAAGAAGCTCATAGTTTAGGAGTGCTTCTTCATGTGAGATGAAAAAATCTCTGTCTATGTCATTATATAAGAAATAATGGAGAGCCGGAGTTGCAAAAATCTCTTTTCCTTGGGAGGTCAACTCTTTAGCTCGCAGTAAGACATTGACGAGTATTTTCTCATAGGCAACAGTTGTCTTATGGAGATAAACTTGCCAATACATCAAACGGCGGGTAGTTAAATAATTCTCAATGGAATAGATGCCCTTGTATTCTACAACGAGATTGTCGTCCACAACATTGAGCATCTTAATGATTCTGGCGGAACCGATATTACCTTCTGTAACTCCAGTGAAGAAACTGTCGCGACGAAGATAGTCCAGTCTGTCCATGTCTAATTGCGAGCTGATCAATTGATGTAAAAAGCGTTTTGGGTATTCATCCTTAAAGATACTGATAGCCAGATTTAAAGCTCCCTTCATCTCTTTATTGATCTGATCCATCATCATCAATGAAATTTCTTCGTGCGCGACATCTCTGATCAAAGTGTTTTCTAATACATGTGAAAATGGTCCATGTCCGATATCATGCATGAGGATAGCCGCTTGAATGGCTTCTGCCTCGCTATCAAAGATGAAAATGCCTTTCTGGCGAAGTGATACTATAGCCTCGCTCATGAGATGGAAGGCTCCCAATGAGTGCTGAAATCGTGTGTGTTGCGCTCCTGGATATACGACACTTGCAAGCCCCAGCTGCTTGATCCGCGTCAGCCTTTGTATCAGAGGGTGTTTTACAATATCAAGTAACAGCCCTCTTGGAATCTTTATAAACCCAAAGACCGGGTCGCTTATAATCTTGCTATCGTTCAATTTTCTCGAGTTCTATTGCCATTTGTGCTTGCAATTCTTTTGCTTCTTGGGCAGCGGTCTCTGCAAAATCTTCGTTTTTGCCTGCATAGATAATTCCCCTTGAAGAGTTTATGAGCAGTCCACAGTCTTTGATCATGCCATATTTACACACTTCCTGAAGACTTCCACCTTGTGCGCCGACACCAGGAACCAACAGGAAATTATTTGGGGCTACTCTGCGGACATCTTCAAACATTCTTCCCTGAGTAGCGCCTACTACATACATTAAGTTATTATCATTTCCCCAATTCTGGCTTTTAGCAATAACCTTTTCGAAGAGTCTTTGTCCTTCTTTGTCTTCTGTGAGTTGGAAATCCATAGCCCCCTTGTTGGAGGTCAAAGCCAGGAGAATGACCCATTTGCCTTCATATTCAAGGAACGGCTTAACGCTATCTTCACCCATGTATGGAGCAACGGTGAGTGCATCTAGATTGTATTCTTCAAAAAAGGTTTTTGCATACATAAGGGAGGTGTTGCCTATGTCGCCCCGTTTTGCGTCGGCAATGATGAAATGGGTGGGGTAGAACTTCTTCAGATACTTGATGGTTCGCTCAAATGCAGCGATACCTTTTCCTCCCATACTTTCATAAAAGGCAAGATTAGGCTTATAGGCGACACAATAAGGAGCCGTTGCGTCAATAATAGATTTATTGAACAAAAAAATCGGGTCGTCATTGGTTCTCAGATGTTCAGGAACCTTCTGAATGTCAGTATCCAATCCGACGCACAGAAAAGATTTTCTTTCGAATATCTGTTTTACAAGTTCTTGTCTTGTCATTTGATAATATGAGTTTTATTTATAATTCTGATTCTTTAAGTTTCTCCGCATTTTCTGCAACCGTGAGGGCGTCAATCATATCTTGAATATTTCCATTTAGGAATCCATTAAGGTCATGGGTTGTATATCCAATTCTATGATCGGTAACTCGACCTTGTGGGAAATTATATGTGCGGATTTTTGCACTTCGATCTCCTGTAGAGACAAGACTCTTTCGACGGCTGGAGATATCATCAACATATTTTTGATGTTCATGGTCATAAATATATGTATAGAGACGGCTCAGCGCACGCTCTTTATTCTTGGGCTGGTCGCGAGTTTCTGTGCACTCTATCAGTATTTCCTCGACTTCTCCAGTGTTAGGGTTCTTCCATGGATAGCGAAGACGGACACCGGATTCCACCTTATTTACATTTTGTCCGCCGGCACCACTTGAGCGGAATGTATCCCATTTAATATCTCCCTCATTGATGCGAACCTCAAATTTATCAGCTTCCGGCAACACAGCAACCGTCGCGGCAGATGTGTGCATGCGTCCTTGGGTCTCTGTAGCAGGAACTCTTTGTACGCGATGCACTCCCGATTCGTATTTTAAGACACCATACACATTGTCTCCGCTTACGGCAAAATCTATTTCCTTGAATCCACCGACAGCTCCCTCAGAAGCGTCTGTAATGCTGACGGACCATCCTTTAGATTCACAGAATTTCTTGTACATATTAAATAAATCACCAGCAAAAAGTGCAGCTTCATCGCCTCCTGTCCCGGCCCGAATCTCCATCTGCACATTCTTTGCATCTTCCGGATCCTTAGGAACAAGTGCTATCTTTATTTCTTCTTCAAGTTTGGGTTGCAAGGTCTCGTTTTCAGATAGCTCGCCTCGTGCCATCTCCCTCATGTCAGGATCATTCTCGTTTGCCAGAATATCTTTTGCTTCCTTTATGGAGTTCAGGCATGCTATATAGCGCCGGCGAGCATCCATGATATCTTCCAAGTCTTTATACTCTTTCGTAAGCTTTACATATCGCTGTTGATCAGCAATGACAGCCGGATCAGTAATCAGTGTTGAAACTTCTTCGTAACGGCTTTCTAATCCGTCTAATTTTCCCAAAATATTGTTGTTGTCGGCCATATCAGTTATTGTCTTTTAATAAAAGAATTCCCCAAACTCAGATTTTATGGTTAAACTTCGTTTTCCTTCTTCGATGTATCCTATGATTTGGGCATCAACATTAAAACTTTTGCTGATTGCAATTACTTGTTCTGCAATTTCAGGGCGGACATAAATTTCCATGCGGTGGCCCATGTTAAATACTTGATACATTTCCTTCCAATCGGTTCCGCTACAATCATGAATTATCTTGAAAAGGGGTGGAACAGTAAACAAATTGTCTTTCACGACCTTGCAATTATCGTTTACGAAATGCAGCACCTTTGTCTGTGCACCGCCTGTACAATGTACCATTCCGTGAATTTGAGGCCTTAATTCATCCAATAGGCTCTTTATAATCGGAGCGTATGTGCGAGTAGGGGAGAGTACAAGTTGTCCGGCGTTGACAGCGACCCCTTCAATCGTGTCGGTGAGATGATATTTCCCGCTATAGACGAGTTCACTCGGAACAGTATGGTCGAAACTTTCTGGAAACTTTTCTGCTAAATATTTGGCAAAGACATCATGCCGGGCACTGGTAAGTCCATTGCTACCCATTCCACCGTTGTGTCGTTTTTCGTAAGTGGCCTGTCCCGTAGAGCTTAATCCGATGATGGCATCTCCAGGTCTGATGTTTGCGTTGTCGATAATATCAGAACGCTTCATGCGACATGTAACCGTAGAATCAACGATAATTGTCCGAACCAAATCGCCGACATCCGCCGTCTCGCCACCTGTTGGATAAATGCCGATGCCCATATCTCGCATTTCTGCAAGGAGCTCATCGGTGCCGTTGATAATGGCAGATATGACTTCTCCGGGTACCAACAGCTTGTTACGACCGATGGTACTTGAGACGAGAATATTGTCAACAGCCCCTACACAAAGCAGGTCGTCGGTGTTCATCACGATGGCATCTTGGGCAATACCCTTCCATACATCGAGGTCTCCGGTCTCCTTCCAATACATGTAGGCCAGAGAAGATTTTGTTCCTGCACCATCAGCATGCATAATATTGCAGTAGGCTTCGTCTCCCCCCAGAATATCAGGGATGATTTTGCAGAAGGCTTGTGGATACAAGCCCTTATCTATATTTTTGATGGCATTGTGTACATCTTCTTTTGCCGCACTAACGCCACGCATCATATACCGATTATCCATTATCTGTTTCTAATGTCTTATGTTATTATAGTTTTTCCTTCCCGTTCCAAAATTCCCATGAGGCAAAGGCCTGTAACAAGAGCATTTCCAGCCCATTGATGATAGTAGCTCCCCTCTCTTTCCCTTTCTTCAGAAACGAAGTTTCGTCTGGATTATATATAAGATCATAGAGCAGAGTATGCGTATCCATTGCTTCGTATGGAAGTCTTGGACATTCGTCTGCATGGGGATACATGCCAACTGGAGTGCAGTTGACGATGACCCTATATTCCTTTATGAGCTCTGGAGTAAGTTCTTCGTAAGTAATAGCCTTTTTCTTTTTAGTCCTACTAACGAAAATTGTCTCAAGCCCCAAGGACCTCAAGCCGTAATCAATAGCTTTCGATGCGCCTCCTGTGCCGAGAATCAAGGCCTTTTTGTGTGCTGGTTCCAAGGCAGCTTCGATACTTCTGGTGAAGCCTATGACATCACTATTATATCCTTTTAACTCTGTCTTCCGACCTCTGTGTGTTATTTTAATGACATTTACTGCACCGATAGCTTTGGCTTCTGGACTGATAGAGTCAAGGTATTTCATGACTTGTTCTTTGTAAGGAATTGTTACATTCAGACCTTTGAGATTCGGATTCAGATCTAAAATTTCTTTTAGATCTTCAATCTTGGGAATCTCAAAATTCTCATATCTTGCATCAATGCCTTCGTTTTGAAACTTCTCGTTAAAATAGCTGATCGAAAACGAGTGCCCTAAAGGGTAGCCTATCAATCCATATTTATCCATAATTTTAGTAGCTATATTTATTTGGATGCAAAATATATCGTACAAATGCCAAAAGTATGGCGCTTAAAGGTTGTTTTGTGAAAGCCGGCTTTCTTCAGTATCGTCATCATTTCTTCACCTTGGGGAAATGCCTCGATAGACTTGGTCAAATACTCGTAGGCATCTCTGTCCTTGCTAATCAGACTACCGTATGCAGGAAGGATATAGTTTGAGTAAAACCTAAACAATTGCTTCATGGGGAAAGAGACTGGAGTCGTAAGTTCGGCAATACACAGATGACCGTCAGGTTTTAAAACCCTATACATCTCAGACAGGCCTTTATCAAGGCACTGGAAATTCCGAATACCAAATGCAGTGATAACAGCATCAAAGGTGTTTTCTTCAAACGACAAATTCATACAATCCTCTTTTTTGAAGCTGATTATATTCTCTAATCCTGCTTTCCTGACTTTCTCTACACCGATATTCATCATTCCTTCAGATATGTCAGCCCCGACAAGCCGTTCTGGTTGAAGCATTTGGGCGGCAAGAATGGCAAAATCTCCTGTACCTGTGGCTATATCTAATATGCACTTGGGCTTAAATGGCATGAGCAGTTTAATGGCAGCTTTTCTCCATCCTTTGTCTATATTCCATGAAAGACGGTGGTTCAAGGTATCATAAGTGGAGGCTATATTATTAAATAGCTGCTCTACTAATTCCCCCTTTTCTCCATTCCCATTATAGGGCTTGACATTTTCTTGCTTATACATATGTATAAAGGTGAAGGTCTATTTCCTTGTCTTTAAGTATTCGCATACATTCTTCTCGATGCGTGCGGCAATATCGCAATCGCCCGCTGTCGATTTGTCGAATTTCTCTCCAATAATATGTTCATAAAGTTCGATATATCTCTCCGAAACGCTTGCCGCATACTCATCGGTTATTTCCGGCATTTTCTGCCCCTGCTCGTTCATGAAGTTGTTCTCTATGAGCCATTGACGGACAAATTCCTTTGAAAGTTGCTTTTGTGGTTCTCCTTTTTCGAATTTCTCTTCATATCCGTCTGCATAAAAATAGCGACTCGAATCTGGTGTGTGGATTTCATCTATAAGATATATTTCTCCGTTTCGTTTGCCAAACTCATATTTCGTGTCGACGAGGATAAGGCCGCGTTTAGCCGCAATCTCTTGTCCACGGGCAAACAATTTGCGAGTATAGTCTTCTATCACGGCATAGTCTTCTGCAGAAACAAGTCCCTGTTGGATGATTTCCTCTTTAGAGATATTCAGGTCGTGGCCCTCGTCAGCTTTTGTAGTAGGGGTAATGATGGGCTCCGGAAACTTCTGGTTCTCGCGCATCCCGTCAGGAAGCTTCACCCCACATAATTCTCGGCACCCTTCCTTGTATGCTCTCCATGCACTACCCGTAAGGATGGAACGGATTATCATTTCCACACGGAATCCCTCGCATTTTACGCCAACCGTAACCATCGGATCTGGAGTAGCAAGTTTCCAATTAGGGCATATATCACTGGTTGCATCCAGAAATTTTGCCGCAATCTGATTCAACACCTGCCCCTTAAAAGGAATGCCTTTGGGTAGAATTACATCGAATGCGGAAATCCTGTCCGTAGCAACCATTACCAATAGCTCGTTATTGATGTTATATACATCACGCACTTTGCCGTGATAAACGCTCTTCTGACCCTCAAAATGGAAGTCGGTTCTTGTTAATGCTTTCATTGTTTTTATAATATTTAGTCTTTAAACTCCAATTCTTTCTCGCTATTCCGCTTTTTATCGTATGCCTCATAGGCATTGACAATACGGGTTACCAGCTTATGCCTGACGATGTCTTTCTTGTTTAGTTCGATAATAGAGATACCCTCAATTCCGGAGAGTATCTTGAGAGCTTCCTTTAGTCCGCTTTTCTGTTCATGCGGCAAGTCTATCTGGGTCATGTCGCCGGTGATAATCATTTTCGTGTTCCAACCCATTCGCGTAAGGAACATGCGGATTTGTGCCGGTGTCGTGTTCTGCGCTTCGTCAAGAATTACTACTGCATCACTCAAAGTCCGTCCGCGCATAAATGCCAGTGGGGCTATTTGGATGACATGCTTGTCCATCATGTCTTGAAGCTTTACGGCGGGAATCAAATCCTCTAATGCGTCATATAGTGGCTGCAGATATGGGTCTATCTTCTCCTTCATGTCGCCAGGGAGGAATCCCAGCTTTTCTCCGGCTTCTACTGCCGGTCGGGAAAGGATAATCTTTTTAGCCGTCTTTTCTTTTAGAGCCTTTACGGCAAGTGCTATGCTCAGATAGGTCTTTCCCGTTCCGGCCGGTCCTACGGCAAATATCATGTCGTCTTTCTCAAAGGCGTCTACCAGCTTCTGCTGGTTTTCGGAACGACTCTTGATAGGTCTTCCGGATATCGAATAAACCACGACATCCTTTATGGAATCGGCTTTGGTATTTTTCCCCTTGATGATATCGAGAATGTCTTCATCATCTAAAGAGTTGTATTTCAAGACATGCTGGCGCAGATTCTCCACATCTTCTTCTATCTTTGAGATTTCTTCTTCATCTCCGATTATGCGCATGACATTGTCGCGGGCAACAATACGAAGTTTAGGGAACAAGGATTTCAACATTTGAAGATGACCGTTATTTACTCCATAGAACACTACGGGATCAATATCTTCAAGTATTAAATGTTTCTCTATCATATATTATTTTTCGCTTCACATCCTTGAAAAATCAATATTTGCCTGAAATAGGTTCATCGAATCTTATTTTTGTGCAAATTTACAAAAATATTACGAGACAAGACAAGAAACTCTTAACTTTTTATTAACTTTGTCGCAATTTTAGTCGGATTTCGAAAAATGAAGATAAGCAAGACAAGATATTTGCAAGGTTTTGGCATTGTTGTCGTTATTCTGGGAATGGTGCGTTGTATATACCCGGGAATAGTAGGAACAGGGCTTAAAACAGCGGATACAACCAAGATTCCCGTTGACTCCGACTCCATTGCTGCTTCAATGGGGGAAGCTACTGCGGCAACCCAGGCTGTGGCAGAGGCTGTTATTCCCTCGAACCGAATAAAAAGTCGGTCAAGGTTCTTTAAGGCGGATGGAAGTTTGGTTAAAAACCGCATCTACAGCGTCCCCCGGTTTGACACAACCTTCCCTGACCAGAATGATGTGCAGTTGGTGGCAGCCCAGAAGTTAGGAGTGAAACCCGTTAAAGACAGGGCTGAGGCGGAGAATCGGAAAACAGAACTGGTGTATGTGGGCTCTAATCCATACTTTTATGTTGACAAGTTGCATAATTCGATACCTTATCTTGTTCCTCGTGCTTCAGTCTTGCTGCAGGATATTGGGCGCAATTTCTATGATAGCCTGATAGTAAAGGGAATCCCTTTGCACAAGATCGTGATTACCAGCGTGCTTCGCAGTCAGGATGATGTGGCCCGTCTGCGCTCCCGGAATGGGAATGCGACACAGAACAGCTGCCATCAGTATGGCACTACTTTTGACATTGCCTATAATCGATATAAAACGGTGGAGGCCCCGGGGGAATCTCGGCGTGAGGTTCGCAATGACACTTTGAAGTGGGTTTTCAGCGAGGTTTTGCGCGACATGCACGAGTCAGGAAGGTGTTACATAAAATATGAAGTTCGCCAAGGCTGCTTTCATATCACGGTAAGATAGACTTTAAAATGGAATCTTCCGAAAGGGGAGGACTCGCTTTTCTATTTGGGCGTGATTCTTATCTTGAATTCTTTCCCTGCATAGAGAACTGACCCGTCAGTACTGAAAAAATGTTCTCTTGCGATCCATTGCTGTTTTTCTATAACCTCATTAGGATTCAGGCATTTATGTGCTTTCTTTATACAAAAGCATTCGTTGCCTTTCAGCGTACTTTTTTCAATCGAGTATCCCGAACCAACCTCTTTGATTCTTCGGGTTAACGGGTTTATCATATACAGCTTCTGGCCGTCGACCGCATAAGTCTTGCTTAGTGAGCCGCGGTCGATGCTGACAAAAAGAAGCTTGCCCTTGTGGATAAGATAATAGTTAAGAATCTTCAGATAACTTTCCGGGAAATCCACTTCCTTGTTCTTGTTTTTTATAACATCAAGGCAATAAAGGCGATGGTCGAGAATATAATAGAGGCAATGGCGGGCATTGTCTGTATATTTGGCCACCACTTCTATGCTTGCCGGCAGATGTTTGACGGCCGCCCTGATGCGGTCGGCAACAGGGGTCTGCGCATCCGACGGAACAGCCAGAAGCATTGTGAACAAGCCTGTAATTATGATTTTCTTAACTTTCATATTCGCTGCAAATATAATGAAATTCACTGTAATACTTGCAGAAAAATGAAAGTTTAACGAAATTCCGTCTGATTATTGTGGGTATTAGAACCGTTTGGTGCGAGTCGTTGGAAATGCCCCTTTATCTTTGCCCGTGCCGTAGTCTTTTATTTCAAGTTGTCAATATTGTTTTTTCCATTCTTCGAAAGTAAGTTTCGTAAAATGTTCTGTGCGAAAATCATTCAGCAATGGAACTGGCTTATTGTACTCTGTATGGCTATAAGTAAATCCACATTTTTCCTGTACTCGCCTTGATTTGCCATTACCATCAAAATATCCACACCAGACCGCAGTCATTTTCAGGTTCTTGAAAGCATGTCGAAGCAATTCAGTAACGGCTTCAGGAATCAATCCTTGTCCCCAATACGGCTTGCCAATCCAATAGCCTATCTCGCACTCGTTGTCTGCTATCTTCGCACTATGGACTTCGCTCTTTGCGGTCGTTATCCCGACACTTCCGACGACTTCATCCGTTTCTTTCAATACGACGGGATAGGTCTCGGGAGCAGAAAACACAGTCTTTATGATTTCACGACTGTTCTCAATGCTCGTGTGGGGTTGCCAACCCGCCATAGGCCCAATCTTTGGATTACGAGCATACTTATAGAGCTTCCGCGTCGCTTTCCTGCCACGGTCTTAGAATCAGTCGTTTCGTTTGTAGTTTCATGTTCCTTTTGTAATATATAGTTCTTAAATCTTATCCACTGTGATGACCCTGTATGTCGCAGAATTGATGGTAATGCGGATATGTACCGTGCCGTTGCTAATATAATAGTTCTTTCCCTTCTTCAGAATATGAGCTTCGTCCGTGCACTTGATAATGTCTGACACAAAACTTTCTATTTCTTGGGGCGATAGATGAAGTCCGAGTTTTCGGTTGATTCTGTCATATACAAGTTGTGTATAGCAGAGTCTTTCCATGATAATTGCTTTCAGCAGATGCTCCATAGGGGCGTGGTTTTTAGACAAAGTGCCAAGATGGGAATGTCTTTAGAGCACCCTTCCGAAACTGATTTCGCAGGCTTGTGCAAAGTGATTTACCCGAGTTGCCGCACCTTGCTATTTACAAGACACTCTTCATCTTCCTTTTCCGCGTTTATTTTCTTCAACCTTTTGCTTAGATTGATTTCTTTGCAAATATAGACATTAATTTCAAGCTGACAAGCATTTTGAGTGTTTTTAGCTTGCATTTTTCCGGAGAACTCGCCCTCCGAATCAATTCATATGGTCTGATGGGGGGTGATGCCAAGGTAGAAAAACTCTCGGCAAACTATTAATATCTTGACTTTCTGTAAACTAAATTCGCAATTTTCCTTATCAGAAAACACTCTTTCTGGTGAAGGAAATAACTGTCATTAGGGGCAGAAGACGGTTCTTTCTGGAGCATTTGTGCTCATCGGAATAGTAAAAGGCCACCTTTTACTCTCCTTTAGGCGGTCTTTTATGTTGCTTTTAACGGTCTCCGACCGCATAAAAAGCCGTTAAAAAGAAGCCAAAAGGCGGCCTTCTTGGCTTCCAAATACTCTTGTTCCCAAGGATGCTTTTACTCAACCTCTTGATTATCAGACCCTTATATATTTCGCGATTTTAGGCCTGTTTTGCGGACAAAGATGTGGATCATTCTCAAACTAAAGCCTATTTCGGGCAGGTTTGTCAGTATTTATGGCAAAATTATTTCTCCTTAGTTGGGGCGTATGTTTATATTCTCTATGCCCTGAAACCTTTTCGCAATGCGGTATAATGCGCGTGCGTACATAAAAAATAAGTTTTAGAATTTGGTGGGGCAGCAAAAATATACTATCTTTGCACGACAAATTTGATAAAAAAATAAAAGTTAGAGTATAAAATGGCGAAAAAATTTGCAGAGCACACCAGCATGAATTTGGTGGAGACCAATCAAAAAGTGCTGGCAGAGTGGGAGAGGAACGACATCTTCCATAAGAGTATTGATGAACGCGAGGGATGTCCGGAATTTATTTTCTTCGAGGGTCCTCCTTCGGCAAACGGCCATCCGGGTATTCATCATGTGCTTGCTCGTAGTATCAAGGATACATTTAATCGCTATAAGACCATGCGCGGCATGCAGGTGCATCGCAAGGCAGGATGGGATACCCACGGCCTTCCCGTGGAGCTGGGTGTTGAGAAAGAGCTCGGAATAACCAAGAAGGATATCGATAACGAGAAGTCAGACAAGTATATCTCTACCGAAGAGTATAACCAGAGATGCCGCGAAAATGTGATGAAGTTCACGGCAGAATGGCGCCAACTGACCGAGGAAATGGGCTATTTCGTCGACCTTGACCATCCGTATATCACCTACGACAACAAGTATATAGAGACTTTGTGGTGGCTCCTGAAGCAGCTCTACAACAAGGGCTTGCTCTATAAAGGCTACACCATCCAGCCCTATTCTCCAGCAGCAGGTACGGGTCTGAGCTCCCATGAACTGAACCAGCCGGGCTGTTATCGGGATGTAAAGGACACCACCGTTACGGCGCAGTTCCTGATAAAGGATCCCAAAGCAGAGTGGACGAACTGGGGCAAGCCTTATTTCATTGCCTGGACAACCACCCCATGGACCTTGCCATCGAACACGGCACTCTGCGTGGGTCCTAAGATTGACTATGTAGCAATAGAGACCTATAACCCATACTCGGCAGAAAAGATGACCCTCATCATGGCGGAGCCCTTAGTGAATGCCTATCTGAAACCGGAGGGACTGGTTACGGATGGCGGTGAACTGCCCGACTATGTGCATGGCGACAAGTATGTACCCTATAAGATTATAGACCACATGAAGGGTATGGAACTTGAGGGGTACCATTATCAGCAGCTGATGCCGTGGGTGAAGCCGTGTGAAAAGCTGGATGATTTTACAGCTCCTTTTGTGAGTTCATATGCCGAAGCCCACCCCGAGAAAGTCTTTGGCGCGACAAATGGCCGCGACCAATTTGTCGAAATGGAGGGCGAGGCCTTCCGGGTTATCCTTGGCGACTATGTAACTACCGAGGATGGTACGGGCATTGTGCACATAGCTCCTACATTTGGTGCCGACGACGCAAAGGTTGCCCGGGATGCAAATGTCCCTGCCCTGTATCTTATTAATAAGAAAGGCGAGACCCGTCCGATGGTTGATCTTCAAGGCAAATATTATGTTCTGGATGAGCTTGACGAGAACTTTACCAAGGCATGTGTCGATGTTCATGCCTATGCCCGTCATGCAGGCGATTATGTGAAGAATGCCTATGCACCGGAGTTTAATCCGGACGGAGTCTGGGATAAGAAGGCAAGCGAGAAGGCAGAAGACCTGAACATAGTCATTTGCATGGAAATGAAGCAGGAGGGAGCTGCGTTCAAGATCGAGAAACATGTACATAACTATCCTCATTGCTGGCGCACGGATAAGCCTATTCTTTATTATCCTTTGGACAGTTGGTTCATCAAAGACACGCAATGCAAGGAGAGGATGGTGGAACTTAACAAGACCATAAACTGGCAACCGGAGTCAACGGGAACAGGGCGCTTTGGCAACTGGCTCGAGAATCTGAACGATTGGAACCTGAGCCGCTCGCGTTTCTGGGGAACTCCATTGCCAATCTGGCGTGATGATAATCGTAATGAGAAGTGCATAGGCTCGGTGGAAGAACTCTATAATGAAATAGAAAAGTCGGTCGCTGCCGGCATTATGCAGAGCAATCCGTTGAAAGACAAGGGGTTTATACCCGGAGACTATTCCCAGGAGAATTATGACAAGATAGACCTCCACCGCCCCTATATTGACTATATTGTATTGGCTAACGATGAAGGGAAGCCTATGCGCCGGGAGAGTGATTTGATTGATGTCTGGTTCGACAGCGGCTCGATGCCTTTCGCTCAGTTGCATTATCCGTTCGAAGGTGAAATGTCAAGAGGTACGGAGGCAGACCGCCAGAAACTGATTCATTCAGATTATGAGGGCACACCCATTGCTCCCGCTTTCTTCCCGGCTGATTTCATCAATGAGGGAGTAGACCAGACCCGTGGCTGGTTCTTTACCCTGCATGCAATCGCGACCATGGTCTTCGATTCCGTTTCATTCAAGAATGTAATCTCGACAGGACTCGTGCTTGATGCCAAGGGCAACAAGATGAGCAAGCATATAGGAAATGTGACGGATCCGTTTGAGATGATTCATAAGTATGGAGCAGACCCCGTACGCTTCTATATGATGACGAACTCCGAGCCCTGGGACAATCTTAAGTTCGACCCGGAAGGCGTTGACGAAGTCCGCCGTAAGTTCTTCGGGACGCTTTATAACACTTACAGCTTCTTTGCTCTCTATGCCAATGTGGACGGATATGAGCCTAAGGAGGAGTGCACCAAGCCCACCGCAGAGATTGACCGCTGGATTATCTCAAAGGTAAACTCGTTAATCAAGGGAGTGGAGAGAGAGCTCGACAGCTATGATCCCACTCGTGCGGGCCGTCTCATAGAGACTTTCGTCAACGACGACCTCAGTAATTGGTATGTCCGGCTCAACCGCAAACGCTTCTGGGGGAAAGAGATGAGTCAGGATAAGCTGGATGCCTATCAGACCCTCTATACCTGCCTGATGGCAGTTGCAAAACTGATAGCCCCGTTTGCACCATTCTATGCAGACGAGCTATATCACGACTTGGGAGGTGAGTTGGAGAGTGTACATCTCGACTTGTTCCCGGAAGTCGACGAGGCTGCCATTGACGCGGATCTTGAGGCTCGTATGAATATGGCCCAGAAAATCACCTCTATGACCCTGGCACTTCGCCGTAAGGTGAACATCAAGGTGCGCCAGCCATTACAGCAGATTATGGTTCCTACTATCGACGATGAACAGAAAAAACATATAGAGGCCGTAAAGGATCTCATTATGAATGAGGTGAATGTGAAGTCCTTGGACTTCGTGGAAGATAGTGATTTCCTTGTAAAGAAGGTGAAATGCAACTTCCGTGTAATGGGCAAGAAGTTCGGCAAGTTAATGAAGGGCGTGGCAGCCCAAATGGATGGTCTTTCCCAAGAAGAGATAGGCTCTCTTGAAGCTACAGGAAAATATACTTTTATGCTTGAAGGTCAAGAAATTACCGTCGACATAGAGGATGTGGAAATAATTAGTGAAGATATTCCCGGATGGCTTGTTTCCAATGAAGGAAATCTTACCGTAGCATTAGAGGTGGAACTTACAGACGACCTTCGCAAAGAAGGTATGGCTCGTGAGCTGATTAACCGTATCCAGAACATCCGCAAAGAAAGTGGTCTTGAAATTACCGATCGCATTAATATCGTTGTGGCGCCGAATGCCGAAACCAATGCCGCAATAGAGGATTACGGGGAGTATATCAAGACTCAAGTTCTTGCAGATGACATTACCGTTGGGGAAAACAATGGTGTGGAAACGGATTTTGACGAGTTTAAGCTTAATATTCAGGTGGAGAAGAACTAATCTTCTCTGCCTCTTCAATAATTGATTTCAATCCTAAGCTAATGGAAACAAAAAAACGCTATAGTGACGGGGAGCTTGAAGAGTTCCGCACTATAATTAACCAGAAACTGGAGATTGCGCGTGAAAGTTATGACAAGATGATGCGCCAGTTAATGAACCAGGACACCAATGATGTGGATGACACCTCTCCGACCTATAAGGCTTTGGAAGAAGGGAGTCTTACGCAGACGAAAGAGGAACTGACGACGATGGCTTATCGCCAACAGAAATTCATCCAGGGATTGGAGGCTGCCTTGGTGCGTATTGAAAACAAAACATATGGGGTGGATCGCCTTACGGGAGAATTGATTCCCAAAGAGCGTCTTCGTGCAGTACCTCATGCCACATTGAGTGTTGCGTCTAAAAATGCTCGCAAGCATTGAGAATGAATCACGATAAAAAGAAAGTTAGTAACGGTTGGCTGTCTGTCATCCTTATAGTCGTTGCCCTTATCATCGACCAAGTAATTAAGATTCTCGTGAAATCCAATATGTATTTGGGAGAGTCCATCCAGATAACAGATTGGTTTTTCATCGATTTCATCGAGAATAAGGGGATGGCATTTGGTATGACATTCTTCAACAAGCTCTTTTTGAGTTTGATGCGTATTGTCGTCTCATGCTGGATAGGGTGGTATATATGGAAACAGGTGAGGTCTGGAGCCCGTACTTGTTATATCCTATTTCTTTCTCTGATATTGGCCGGAGCGGCAGGAAATATTCTTGACAGTACCTTCTATGGCCTGATATTCAGTGAATCCACGCCTTATTCCGTTGCGACATTCGTTCCTTTCGGTACCGGGTATGCGGATTTCCTGACAGGCAGGGTGGTAGACATGTTCTATTTCCCGCTTATCACAGAGACTTGGCCTTCTTGGATGCCTTTTGTCGGCGGAGAAGACTTTGTATTCTTTTCGCCAGTTTTCAACTTTGCCGATGCCTGTGTATCCGTTGGGGTAGTCTTGCTGTTTCTTTTCTGTCGAAAAGACTTGGAGGGGTTGTTCGCCTCTAAAGAAGCTAACACGGACAAGGATATGATAAATAAGGCTGAATCTGATGAAAAATAATCCGATGAAATGGCCTCTTTTTGCAGTTTTATTGCTAGCCTTTTCTGGCTGTAAACCGTCTTTGCCGGATGGAATCCTCTCAAAGGGAGATATGGAGGATATCCTTTATGATTATCATCTGGCTCAGACAATGGCAGAACGGAATGAATCTCGCCCTATTGACGAACGGACTTATGAAGACGCTGTCTTTCGCAAGTATGAAGTGACTCAAGAGCAGTTTGACGCCTCTTTAGCCTATTATATGCGCCATACGGGAGAACTGCATGAAATTTATGAGAATATTGCAGAACGCTATAAGAAAGAGGCCGAGGCATTAGGTGTCAGTGAATCTGACCTAAATAAGTACAGCGCGCTTTCTGCTACTGGGGATACGGCGAATATTTGGTCAGGGGACAAATCATTCCTGTTGATGCCGAAAGTTCCATTTAACCATAAATCGTTCTCCTTCCAAACGGATTCCAGCTTCCACAAGGGAGACAAACTAATGCTGAACTTTGATGTAAACTATATCTATCAAGATGGAATGAGAAATGCTGCAGTGGTCATGGCTATGCGATTTGCCAACGATAGTGTTGCCACTACGAATATCCAAATCACGAATAGCAATCATTTTCGCTTGACATTGGCAGATGACGCTCGTCTCGGCATTAAAGAAGTAAGGGGATATTTCATTCTCAATCAGTCTCAGGGAGGCGATGTCTCATCCACGACACTGCAGTTAATGTTCATAGATAACATCCAGCTTATCCGTATGCATGAAAACCGAAAGGTAGAAGAGGAGAGGAGCAAGCAAGATTCCGCCAAGGCCGTCGGCGACTTCCGCTCTTCTGGCGGGCGTATTCCGCCTTCCACGAATGCTCCCCTCCCCCCGCCACGACTTGAGGGAGTGCCCAATCATTCGCAAAGAGTGAAGGAGGCGGAGATGATTCCTGAAAATCTTCCGAAAAACAAATCCGTCGTACGATAATGAAATAATAACTAACCACTTTAAATATGAGAAAGCAAATCCTATTATCGTTTCTATTGACTGTTTCAACCGCAGGGCTGGCCTGTACTAATTTCATTGTAGGCAAGAAAGCAAGTACCGACGGCTCCGTTATCTGTACCTACAATGCAGATGATTACGGCATGTTCCAGAATCTGTGCCATTTTGCAGCCGCAACTCATCAGAAAGGTACAATGCGCCAAGTATATGACTGGGATACAGGGGAATATCATGGAGAAATCCCGGAGGCACCTGTAACCTACAATGTGATTGGTAATATTAATGAATACCAGGTTACCATCGGCGAAACGACATATGGTGGGCGCGAGGAAATGATTGATCCTACCGGCCTTCTCGATTACGGAAGCCTTATCTATATCACATTGCAGCGCTCAAGGTCAGCCCGTGAGGCCATCTCCGTTATGACTAACCTTGCCGAGACCTACGGCTATAACAGTAGTGGGGAAACATTTACCATCTGTGATGCCAATGAAGCATGGATTATGGAGATGATGGGCAAAGGGTCCGGGTCGAAGGGAGTCGTATGGGTCGCCATGAGGGTGCCCGACGATGCAATCTGTGCACATGCCAACCAGAGCCGTATTGGGAAGTTTGACATGAAAGACAAGAAGAATGTTCTTTATTCAAAGGATGTTGTAAAGTATGCTCGCTCTAAGGGTTGGTATTCCGGCAAAGACTCCGACTTTTCCTGGAAGTGGGTGTATGCTGCGCCCGACTTTGGCGGGCGACGGTTTTGCGATGCCAGGGTATGGGCTTTCTTCCATCATTTTGACAAAGGATTTGACCGTTATCTCCCATGGGCCTTGGGCAAAGATCCGAAGGCCGAGGACATGCCCTTGTGGATAATTCCTGATCACAAGGTGAGTGTACAGGAAGTAGAAGCCTGCATGCGCGATCACTATGAGGGAACGGCCCTTGCTACTGACACGCTTGATATGGGTGGAGGCATCTGGCAAATGCCTTATCGGCCGACTCCGCTTTCTTTCAAGGTAAACGGACAGAAATATTTCAATGAGCGGCCAACGAGCACCCAACAGACTGGATTCAGCTATGTTTCCCAGATGCGTAGCTGGCTGCCTCGTGAGATTGGAGGCGTGATGTGGTGGGGAAACGACGACGGCAACATGGTCGCCTATACTCCTGTTTATTGTGGGAATACGGTTCAGCCGGAATGTTACAACACGCCGGGAGCCGATGCCGTTACCTTCTCTGACAAGAATGCGTTCTGGGTATGCAACTGGGTGAGCAACATGGTTTATCCCCGCTATTCGCAGATGTTCCCAAGTCTTCAGGAAGTAAGAGACTCTTTGGAGAAAACCTACTTTGAGTTACAGCCGGCGGTAGAGGCAAAGGCCAAAGCTCTCTATGCGTCAGACAAGGCTGCGGCACTGAAATATCTGAATGAGTATAGCAATGAAAAGGCGCAGCAGATGTTGGCTCGATGGAAGCAACTGGCTGTATATCTCATCGTGAAATATAATGATATGGCCGTAAAGCCGACGGAGAACGGCAAGTTTCTCCGGACAAAGACTGGACTTGGAGCCAAGGTTATCCGCGAAGGTTTTCCTGAAGAATATGCCCGCAGACTGGTAAAGGAAACAAGAGACAAGTTCAGACAACCTGAATAATTGTGCTTGATATCATGGAGAGTGCTGGCCAAAGTGTGGGCGGCACTCTCTTTTTTGTGCCATGATAACTTGCCAATCTAATTCCTGTTAATGGCTTTCTGAAGGATTACAAGCCGTGTGTAACAAGATTACAAGCTGTGTGTAATCGGATTACACGCGGCTTGTAAGAATGCTTGCGACTATATCCAAGTCTGGGCAAGACAGTTATTAGAAACCATTCTTGCCCAGAACAAAGATTTTAAAAGCACTTTCCGTTTCTATCGCTTATTCTTGATTTTCTCCACATAGGCATCAATGACCGCAATGGCAGTAATGTTCACAACCTCGCGGACAGAACATTCAAAGTCAGTGAAGTGTATCGGCTTATTCAATCCCATCTGAATGGGACCGATGATTTCGGCATCCGGATCAAGAGCCTGTAGCAGCTTGTAGCTTCCGTTTGCACTACTCATGTTAGGGAAAATCAGCGTGTTTACATCCTTGCCCTTTAAGCGGGTAAACGGATATTTCGCATCGCGGAGCTTCTTGTCAAGTGCGAAATTCACCTGCATTTCCCCGTCAATGGCCAGGTCGGGGAAGTCTTCTTGAAGTCTGCTTACTGCATCGTGGACACGCTGGGGGCTTCCTGTGGAGTCTGTTCCAAAGTTGGAATAGCTGATCATGGCAATGACAGGCTCTTCGTTAAAGAAGCGTACAGAGTTGGCGCAGAGCTTGCCCACATCGTAAAGGACATTCTCATCGGGATGCCGATTAATCAAAGTGTCGGCAATGAAGAAAGTTCCTTTCTTCGTGTTCAGGATATGCATGGTGCCGAAAGTATTAAATTCCGGGCGGACGCCCACCACCTCCTTGGCCACCTTGATAGTATTAGAGTATCTCGTATAGAGGCCTGTGATGAATGCGTCTGCGTCACCATGCTCCACCATCGACATGCCAAAGTAGTTTCGCTCGTACATTTTATCATACGCCTCTTCGAATGTATATCCTTGCCGTGCACGCTTTTCTGCCAGGTGCTTGGCATAGGTAGCACGCCGCCCCTGTTCTTTGTCGGCACGCATATCAATGATATTGATATCTGAAAGATCCAGTTTCAGCCGATTGGCAAGGCGGGTCAGGCGGTCGGGATTGCCCAGCAGAATGGGTTCGCAGATGCCTTCTTGTTTGGCTTGGACGGCAGCCTTCATCATGGTGGAGTGGCCGCCCTCGGCAAACACGACGCGTTGGGGATGCATTGCGGCCGTAGCATGGAGCGTGCGTGTAAGTTTGGTTTCCTGCCCCAGCAGTTGGCGGAGGCTTTCCTTATAAGCTTTCCAGTCCTTAATGGGGGTGCGGGCAACGCCGCTGTCCATCGCGGCCTTTGCCACGGCAGCACTTACCTCCGTAATCAAACGGGGATCTACAGGTTTGGGAATAAAGTATTGCGGACCGAAAGTCAGGTCGTTGACATGATAGACATCGTTAACAATATCGGGGACAGCCTGCTTTGCCAGGTCGGCGATGGCATGCACGGCTGCCATTTTCATTTCCTCATTAATGGCCTTGGCATGTACATCTAACGCGCCGCGGAAGATATAGGGAAACCCTATGACATTATTTATCTGGTTGGGGTAATCCGAACGCCCTGTCGACATCAGTACATCGGGGCGGCTGGCCATAGCGTCTTCGTAACTGATCTCGGGAACGGGATTGGCAAGCGCAAAGACAATGGGGTTGTCGGCCATAGAGCGAATCATGTCTTGAGTCAGAATATTGCCTTTAGACAGTCCGACAAAGACATCCGCACCTTTGACGGCTTCCTCCAGGGTATGCACATCCCGGCGGTCGGTCGCAAAGAGTTTCTTCTGCTCATTGAGGTTCTGCCTGTCGGAAGTAATGACTCCCTTGGAGTCGAGCATGATGATATTCTCCTTCTTCAGGCCAAGGGCACAGTATAGTTTTGTACAACTGATGGCTGCTGCTCCCGCCCCATTGACGACGAGTTTGACTTTGGCTATGTCTTTACCTGCAACTTCCAGTGCATTCTTTAAACCTGCCGCACTGATAATTGCCGTGCCGTGCTGGTCGTCGTGCATAACGGGAATGTCAAGTGTCTGTTTGAGCCGGTTCTCAATATAGAAACACTCCGGAGCCTTGATATCTTCGAGGTTGATGCCTCCAAACGACGGGGCAATGCGTTCCACTGCCTCGCAAAACTTCTCGGGATCCTTTTCGTCCACTTCAATATCAAAGACATCTATGCCTCCGTAAATCTTGAAAAGCAAACCTTTGCCTTCCATTACCGGCTTGCCGCTTAGTGCACCGATGTCGCCTAAGCCAAGGACGGCTGTGCCGTTGGATATTACTGCCACAAGGTTTCCCTTGTCGGTATATTTGTAGGCATCATCGGGATTTTTCTGGATTTCCAGACATGGGAATGCCACTCCTGGCGAATAGGCTAAACTGAGATCCATTTGCGTATGGAATGGTTTGGTTGGCTTTACTTCAACCTTTCCTGGCCTGCCCATTTGATGATATTCTAAGGCAGCTTCTTTTGTAACTTTTACCATAGATATTTATGTTTTATTTAATAGCTTGAGTATATACATTTGTTCTACAAAGGTAAGAAAAAACTAAGAAATGCGTGCGAGTTTTTGATATTTTTTATAACTTTGCAACAGAAAGAATAAAATAGTTGCTATGGCTAAAGTTACAGCTTACCGCCAGGAGCTTAAGGGGCGGATATTAAAAGAGTCCATCAAGGAGTTTAAGAAGAATGGTATCAAACAAGTCAAAATGGATGATATTGCAAATAATCTTTCCATTTCAAAGCGCACCTTATATGAGATCTATCCAAACAAGGAGGAGCTTTTGTTGGAAGGACTGAGGGCAGAACACGAAGAGAGAAACTTGGAGTTTATGAGATTCATGGCCATGGGAAATCGTAGTGTTATTGATGTTTTCGTTCAGTTTTTCAAGATGGAAATGCGCAGTTTTGCCACGGTAAGTCCACTATATTTCTCGGATATACACAAGTTTCCGAATGCAGTTTCCTATCTTTCCGAGCTACATGAGGAGAGCCAATCCAAGAGTAAAGAGTTCCTGCAGAAAGGAGTAGAGGAGGGGTTCTTTAGGGAAGATGTCAATTTCGAAATTGTTTCTCGCATGGGGCAGGCGACTATGCAGCATGTAATGCAGATTCAATTATACAAGCAATACTCATTGCAGCATATATTCCGCAATGTGATTCTGCTCCTGATCAGGGGTATTTGTACTCAAAGGGGGGTAAAAGTTGTGGATGAGATGTTGGAGAAGTTATAGTCTGTCAACGATTTTGACCCCCTTGACAGTTCTGATTTTTTTGATAAGATTCTCAAGACGGGATGTGTCATCAATCATGACGACCAGATTTCCGCTGAAGAGCCCGTCGTGAGAGTCGATGTTTATCGAGCGCATTACGATTTTTTCTTCTTTTGAGATAATATTTGTAATGTTGCTCACAATTCCTATATCGTCATTGCCGACAATGCGGAGTGTGATTGTATATTGCGATGTTCCCTTGCCGGACCACTTGGCCTTTACGATACGATAGCCGAAACGCTTGCGTAGTTCCAGAGCGTTGGGGCAGTCCGCCCTATGGATCTTAATGCCCCCATTGACGGTAACAAACCCGAATACTGGATCTCCAAAGATGGGGTGGCAACATTTCGCAAGGGAATAATCAATTCCTTTCAGGTTGCGGTCAATGACTAAGACATCGTCTTCTCCTTTACCGGTATCTCCCTCGTGTCCTTCAAGGCTAAAATTCTCTGCTGACAAAGAAGTTTTCGTAGAGCTGGAATTCTGATCATGTTCTTTTGTCTCAATATATTTTTCGACAATCTGATTAGGGTCAAGTTTGCCTTCTGCAACTTGCTTGTAAAATTCAGACATCTCCTTGAACCCAATCTTTTTGATCATGTGATTCATCACGCTTTCCTCCATTTCAAGCTTCTTGTTCTTGAAACGGCGCTCCAACATCTCTTTGGCAAGTAGCCCTTCCTTCGCCTGGGTCTCCTTTAGCGACAATCGGATTTTCGACTTTGCCTTTGAGGTCTTCACAATGTTAAGCCAGTTGCTATTTGGCTTTTGATTGTTTTGCGTCAGTATCTCTACCGTATCACCCGAATGGAGAATATCCCGAATGGAGGCATTCTTGCCGTTTACCTTTCCTCCTACACATGTACTTCCAACCTTTGTATGAATGTGATAAGCAAAATCCAGCACCGTTGCCCCTTTGGGAAACTTGAACAAATCGCCCTTTGGGGTAAACACATAGACTTCGTCTTCATATAAATCCATTTTAAATTGGTCCATCACCTGCAGGTTATCTCCAGCTTCGAGGGCAGATCGGATGCTTGCCAGCCAGTCATCCATGGAGCCTTCACTTTTGACTCCCTTGTATCTCCAATGAGCTGCAAGGCCGTGTTCGGCAATCTCATCCATTCTTTCCGTACGAATTTGCACTTCCACCCATTTGCTCTCCGGTCCCAGCACCGTGATGTGCAGGCTTTCATAGCCGTTAGATTTTGGCACGCTGAGCCAGTCTCTAAGCCGCTTAGGGTTGGGCTGATACATATCGGTAATGATGGAGTAGGCTTGCCAACACTGCATCTTCTCTTTTTCCAACGGGCTGTCGATGATGATGCGAATGGCAAAAAGGTCGTAAATGCCTTCAAAACCGCAATGCTGCTTTTTCATTTTCTGCCATATGGAATGTATGCTCTTTGTCCGGCCTTTCATGTGGAACCTCAGGCCGGCAGCCGTGAGCTTCTCGCTAATAGGCTTGATGAACCTTTCTATATAGGCATCGCGACTTCTCTTGGTAGCATTGAGCTTTTCCTTTATCATGTAGTAGGCATCATGCTCCAAGTATTTCAGAGAAAGGTCTTCAAGCTCTGACTTCAGTTGGTAGAGTCCGAGTTTGTGGGCAAGGGGGGCATAGAGATAGCTGGCCTCTTCGCTTACTTGTTTTTTAGCTTCGAGCTCGTCAGTATCGCGAATCTGGCGCATCAAGTTGACCCGGTCGGCAATCATGATCAGGATTACACGCATATCTTCGGCGAAGGAGAGGAGGAGATTGCGGAAATTCTCGCTCTCTATGACGGGATTTTTCTTGTATAATTCATGAAGGCGTATAAGACCATGGATGATATGTGCAACACTCTCGCCAAAGTCTTGTCTTGTTTTCTCAATGGTGGTGAAGCCATTGATGACCGTGCAATAGAGTAGGATAGAGACCACCCCATCCCTTTTCAGTCCTATGTCGTTAACGGCAAGCTCGGCAGTCTGTAATGCAGTAAGTATGGGATTCAACCCAAAGACATCCCGTTGGATTTGATTCTGACGGATAGCAGCGGTGAGCAGTTTTTCAATTTTCTGCCCATCATCCATCTTCAGGGTGTCTCCGATAGACAGTTTGAGCCGCTTGAGGATGGCTATGGTCTGTTGCCTTTCAGCAAGAGTGAATTCAAATTTCTCGCCCATATGTATATTGATATTACAAAGATACAAAAAATGATTGAAAGTTTTCCCTTTTTCAGAAAAAGTAACTATATTTGTGGGTGATATTACGGGAAATAAATAAAATCTAAATAATTATGTTTACAAATAACGATATCAAGCAGATTGAGGCTCGCGGCAGTAGCGTCGGGCAGGTTGAGCATCAGTTACAACAGATCAGGGCAGGCTTTCCTTTCTTGGTCCTTGAATCAGCGGCTTCCGAAGAGCATGGGATCTTGCAGCCAGACCCGGAAGAGCGTGAGCACTACATAGATAGTTGGAACGAATATAAGGCGCAAGGTCATAAGATTGTCAAGTTTGTCCCTGCGTCTGGCGCGGCCAGTCGTATGTTCAAAGACTTGTTTGCCTTCCTGACAGCAGACTACGATGTCCCGACCACAGACTTCGAGAAACAATTCTTCGCGCATATAGAATGTTTCGCCTTTGCGGAAGATCTGAATGGCAAATGTAAGGAAAAAGAGGGTAGGGGGATTAAGGAACTTGTTGAGACGGACAATTACAAGGCGGTCGTGGCCAACTTGCTTGAGCCTCAAGGGCTGAATTATGGCAATCTCCCCAAGGGGCTCTTGCTGTTCCATAATTATGAGGATGGCCCCCGCACCCCAATGGAAGAACATCTGATAGAAGCTGCCCTGTATGCAAACAGTAATGGCGAGGCCGATGTTCATTTCACGGTAAGCCATGACCACCTTGAGCTCTTTAAGCAAAAAGTGGCAGAAAAGAAGGCAAAATATGAAAGGCAGTTCGGCATAACCTATAATATCAGTTTCTCAGAGCAGAAGCCAAGCACCGACACGATAGCTGCAAATCCTGACGGAAGTCCGTTCCGCAACGAGGATGGCACATTGCTTTTCCGTCCAGGAGGCCATGGGGCGCTGATAGAGAACCTCAATGACATTGACGGCGATGTGGTCTTTATCAAGAATATAGATAATGTGGTGCCTGACAGACTAAAGGGAGACACTACCTTATATAAGAATATCCTTGCAGGAATTCTTGTAACATTGCAGCAGAAGGCCTTTGGATATCTCGAATTATTAGACAGCGGTGGATACAGCCATGAACAGATAGAGGAGATTATTCGCTTTGTCCAGCGTGATTTGTATTGCCGCCGACCGGACATCAAGAACCTGGAGGATGCGGAACTTGTAAATTACCTGCATGACAAATTGAACCGGCCGATGCGTGTATGCGGCGTTGTAAAGAATCAGGGAGAGGCAGGCGGCGGCCCGTTCCTCGTTAGGAATGCTGACGGGTCGGTGTCATTGCAGATATTGGAGAGTTCCCAGATTGATAAGAATAATCCGGGCTATGTGAGAATGTTTACGGAAGGAACACACTTTAATCCCGTAGATCTCGTTTGCGCTACAAAGAATTACAAAGGCGGGAAGTTTGACCTGCTAAAGTATGTAGATTCCAAGACAGGCTTCGTCAGCAGCAAGAGTAAAAATGGCAAAGAACTCCTGGCCCTGGAATTGCCGGGATTATGGAATGGGGCGATGAGCGATTGGAATACCATATTCGTAGAGGTTCCGTTGATTACATTCAATCCCGTGAAGACGGTTAATGATTTGTTGAGGGAAGAGCATCAGTAGACATGAACGCTATAAAGAAAATTGTACTTACCGGTGGACCATGTGCCGGTAAGACAACGGCCTTGGTGAAGGTAATAGAACATTTCTCCTCCCTGGGATTCAAGGTGTTCACCATTCCGGAGGTTCCAACCCTTTTTACGCAGGCTGGCATGGACTATCTGACGGATAATAAGGCTTTCTTCTATGAAGGAGAGAAGTCTACCTTGGAAATTCAACTGGCTCTTGAGGATAAGTTTACGCAAATGGCAGAGCAATGCAGCCAGCCCTCTATCATCATCTGTGATCGAGGGGCTCTGGACATCTCTGCATATATGGATCAGGCTACATGGAACAAAATAACTTCAGAGGTCGGAACTTCGACCATGGAATTGCGGGATCATCGATATGATGCCGTAATTCACATGGTGAGTGCTGCTGATGGGGCAGAGAAATTCTATACGACGGCGACCAATGCGCAGCGCCTGGAAAAGGCCGACAACGAGGGGCTTGCCGTGGCCAGGCATCTGGACAAGCGTGTCATGGAGGCCTGGGCCGGCCATTCTCATCTTCGCGTCATCAATAATCATGAGAATTTTGAAAACAAGATAAACCGTGTGCTCAAGGAAATTTCATCGGTTCTCGGCCTGCCGCAGCCCATTACCGAAGAACGAAAGTATAGGGTAGAGGTTACCGGAGAGATTCCAGACTCCGTCAAGAGTGAGATAATTCAGACTTACCTCACGGCAGAGCCTGGTGCGGAGGTGCGCCTTCGTAAACGCATCTGGGAAGGTAAGCGTGTCAATGTGCATACGACTATTAAGCGGCTTCCTAATCATGAGCAGGTGGAAGTGGAGCGCCAAGTGAGCAATAACCTTTACGATTCATTGCTTCAGCAGGCCGACCCTTATCGCCGGACAATAGAGAAGACCCGCCGAAGCTTTATTTGGAAGGGGCAATATTTTGAGCTCGATTCATATCATAGCTTTAATGATGGGATGCAAATACTTGAAACAAAGGGAGTTGCGTCTGATGAAAAGGTTAACTTTCCACCGTTCATAAGAGTTGTTGAAGATATAACAGGGCGTAACGAATACTACAATTATAATCTGGCATTACGGAATCAATAGACGAAGCCAAACGCATCTCTTTATTGTGGAAAGGGGAAGGAGGGAAATCTTTGATTGCCTAGTGCGCGACAAAATCGCCGATTTTGTGCGACGAATTCGCCGATTTTGTCATTCAATCTCGCCGATTTTGTCAGGCTGTTAGCCGTTTATCTTAGAATAAGAGATGGCTGGTTTATAAAATAACAGGAGGCATGCCTATTGACATACCTCCTGTTTATCATAATTTAAGATCATTTCTGTCTACCAGAAACGCTTATCCTGTGCATCGTAATGATATCCAGCCTTAGCCAGTCTTTGCTCTAATTCCATTCTGTCTTGGCTAAAGGCGAAGCAAATCTGATCCAGGTTATCAAACTCGTTGTCCCTCAGCAAGAAATTTATAGCTGATACCAGCATCGGCAAATCATTTGGTAATCTATCCATATTATCCTTCTTTTTAGATTGACGGGTGCAAATTTAGCAAGCATTTTCTTATCATTCAAATTAGTAATACTAATTTCCCGAAAACAATCACATTTCTTGATGTTAGACAATTATATGCCATTTCTGATTGAGTTATCTAATAACCTCTGGGTAAAAAACGGTATTATTTAAACATAATACATATTATGATAAATAAAAGAACATAAAGCCAATAAACCATCCCCATTCAATAGGAATTGGATTGGGGACAGACTAAACATGGTATCTATATTTCTTGGTAGCTCGTTGTGGAGTTACGGTTCCCGGCGAGATATGGAATCCGGTACCTCGGGACATGCCACGATACTCATTCCACCGACCTTGAATCCGTTGCACATAATCATATGTCTCGGCTCCTCGCATGTAACCATACTTAACTACTGGGTCGTTATAGAATTTGGAATCACTTAGCCTTAATATAAATTCGCTGACATCAGGCCATCGATATTGGTCTTTTCCATGTTTCTTGGCTAATGCCATTGCATCACGAACATGACTATAACCGCCATTGTAACTTGCAAGTACGAATGAAATTCGTTCCACCCTGCTTGGAACATCTTGAAATTTCGCATCGAGCTGACTAATATATCGTGCAGCAGCAGCTATGTTTGGTTCGGGTTCATACAACTGGTCGTGAGGCAGTCCGAGTCGCTCTGCCGTAGAAGGCATAATCTGCATGAGTCCGCAGGCACCTGCCCATGAATGCGCTTTAGGGTCAAAAGTGCTTTCCTGATAGCATTGGGCGGCTAATAAGCGCCAGTCCCAGCGGGCAATCGGAGCATATTTTTGAAAGAGGTGGTCGTAATTTGAGATAACTCCTTTGCCCTTATCGAGCATTGGAGAATATACATGCCTTGTGATACTTGCAGTTGACAGCATCCAATTTTCCTGTTTCTTAACTTGAGCAACCATGCTTGGCTTAAACCAGTTATTCAAGGTGTCTGCGAGCTCTTTATTCGTTCTTTCCACAGCCCAGGAAGTGCCTTTTTCCTTGTCTACTACGCCGGCATAAAGAAGTCTGCCTTTTTTATTCATTGGCAATGCGCAGGCTATAATATCTCCTTCACCCCGATTGAGTCTTTGTAGCAGTTCGGTTGTGTCTCTACAAACCTCAACCCGTAGCGCAACTCCTATCGTTTGTGTAAACTTCTCACACAGCAGGTATTGTGTTCCCATGCCATGTCCATGGTAATCATAATAATTTTCCGGTCCCGTAAGGGTCAGCATAATAAGCTCCCCATTATTAATAATGTCGCTTAGGGCCATACCGGTAGAACTGGTATCTATACTTTCCTCTATTCTTTGCTCCATTGGAGTGCCCCATGGAGTCAACTGCTCTGACCGTTTTTCCTTGCATCCGATACAGCAACAGAAAATTGTAATGAGAGTGAATATAAATCCAATTCTGTACATAATTGGTACAAAAGTACAACAATATTTGCTAAATTGGGCGGAAAATAGTAAATTTGCCTGTGAAATTGAGATTAATTAAGTTATTAAGATAAGAAAGTTTTAGATAAAATATATAGAGAGAAATGTTGAGAATTGCAGTACAGTCAAAGGGTCGTCTTTTTGATGATACGATGAATTTACTTTCGGAAGCGGATATCAGGATACCATCAAGCAAGCGCACATTACTTGTTGAAAGTAGTAATTTTCCCCTTGAGGTTCTTTTCCTTCGTGATGATGACATTCCTCAAAGCGTTGCAAATGGCGTTGCGGATATTGGCATTGTCGGCGAGAATGAGTTTCGTGAGCGTCAGGAGGATGCAGAAGTCATAGAGAAGTTGGGGTTTTCCAAATGTCGGTTGAGCCTTGCTATTCCGAAGACAGAGAAGTATAACGGCATTGAATACTTCGAAGGCAAAAAGATCGCGACCTCCTACCCTACCATTTTGAGAAACTTCCTGGCGAACAAAGGGGTAAATGCAGATATACATGTAATAACAGGAAGCGTAGAGATAAGTCCTGGAATAGGATTGGCCGATGCGATTTTTGATATTGTTTCTTCGGGTTCTACCCTGACGCATAACAACTTGAAAGAAGTCGAAATCGTCATGAAAAGTGAAGCTATTCTCATTGCCAATAAGCAAATGGAAGCTGCCAAAAAGACAATTCTCAAGGAAATGTTGTTCCGTTTTTCGGCTGTTCGCTCTGCGCAAGACAAGAAATATGTCATGATGAATGCCCCGAAGGATAAGGTAAAGGAAATTACCGAGGTGCTTCCTGGTATCAAAAGTCCCACGATTATTCCCTTGGCTGATGCGGATTGGTGTTCCATTCATACCGTATTGGACGAAAAGAGGTTCTGGGAAATCATCGGAAAGCTTAAGGAATTGGGGGCTCAGGGTATTCTTGTCTCCCCTATTGAAAAAATGATATTATAATAATTATATGAAGAAATATATCTATCCAACTAAGGATGAGTGGGCAGAAATTGTTAAGCGTCCCCATTTAGACTTTTCAAAACTTAATGAAACGGTTAGCAAAATCCTGTTGGATGTAAAGCTGCATGGCGATGCTGCAGTAAGAAAGTATAGTCAGAAATTCGACCAGGTAGAACTGGAAACACTAAAAGTGTCAGCAAAAGAATTACAAGAGGCAGACTCATTGGTCTCTTCTGACTTAAAAGATGCTATACAGCAGGCTTTTGGTAATATAGTGCGCTTCCATGAGAAACAAGTCTTTAAGGGTGAGAAGATAGAGACGGCTCAAGGAGTCGTATGCTGGCAGGAGAGTATCCCTATTGATAAAGTCGGACTTTATATTCCAGGGGGAACTGCTCCCCTATTCTCCACGGTGCTCATGTTGGCAGCCCCTGCTCGAATAGCAGGGTGTAAGAAAATCGTTCTATGTACTCCGCCAGACAACGAAGGAAAAATCAATCCTGCAATTCTGGTGGCTGCAAAGGTGTCCGGTGTGGATGAAATTTATAAGGTTGGGGGCGTTCAGGCTATTGGAGCGATGGCTTATGGGACGGAAAGTATTCCTCAAGTGTACAAACTGTTTGGGCCGGGAAACCAGTATGTTATGACAGCAAAGCAGCAGGTGCAAACCCAAGGTGTTGCCATAGATATGCCGGCGGGGCCTTCCGAGGTGTGTGTCATTGCGGATGAGGATAGTAATCCAATGTATGTGGCTGCGGATCTTCTCTCGCAGGCAGAGCATGGAAGCGACTCCCAGGCCGTTCTTATCACGACCTCTGAAGCAACCCTCATAGCTGTAGAGGAAGAGGTGAATAATCAACTAAGTGTGCTTCCGCGTAAAGAAATCGCCGAGAAATCATTGGAAAACAGCAAGCTAATTCTCGTACATGACTGGATGGAGGCTATTGCATTCAGCAATGCCTATGCTCCCGAACATTTAATACTTGCCGTTAGTAATTATGAAGAAATGGCCCAACATGTTATCAATGCCGGCTCTGTTTTCCTTGGTAAGTATTCATGCGAAAGTGCAGGAGATTATGCCTCGGGCACTAACCACACCCTGCCTACACATGGCTATGCAGTTGCCTATAGCGGGGTCAATCTCGATTCCTTCTGCCGCAAGATAACCTTCCAGCATCTTTCAGAAGAAGGGATACATTCCATAGGGAAATCTGTTGTGGTAATGGCAGAAAACGAACATTTGGAAGCACATGCGAATGCTATGCGTGTGCGGATGAATAATATGAAAAACGATTAATGGATGAAACCACTCAAGGATTTAGTACGGCTCAATATTTGGGACTTGGCTCCCTATAGCAGTGCGCGAAACGAATATTCCGGACATGTAGCCCATGTGTTTCTTGACGCAAACGAGAATCCATACAATTCCCCCTTTAATCGCTATCCGGATCCTCTGCAACTGGAGGTAAAGGCCTTGCTCAGCAAAATAAAGGGGGTTCCCGTAGAGAATATATTTCTGGGTAATGGTTCCGATGAAGCGATAGACCTGGCATATCGTGTATTTTGTAGTCCCGATCAGGACAATGCTGTTGCCATTGAGCCGACATACGGGATGTATAAGGTCTGTGCTGATATAAATGATGTAGAATACAGGCCGGTTCTCCTTGATGCAGACTACCAAATTACCGCGGAAAAATTATTGTCTGCATGTGATGAGAAAACAAAGCTGATCTGGATATGCTCTCCAAATAATCCTACCGCTAACAATATCAATCGCGAGGAGATCGTAGAGATATTACGAGGATTTCAGGGGATTGTTGTCGTAGATGAGGCATACAGCGACTTCTCCAGGCAGCAGACCTTTCGCTCCGAATTGGGGAAGTATGCCAATCTCATTGTCCTGAACACAATGAGCAAAGCTTGGGGAGCTGCGGCAATTCGTCTGGGGATGGCATTTGCGTCAAAGGATATCATCGACTTATTTAATAAGGTGAAGTATCCCTATAATGTGAATTTGCTTACCCAGAAACAGGCTATCGAAGCTTTGCGAGATCCCTATCAAGTACAGGATTGGGTGAAGGCGATATTAAATGAACGAACCCGGTTGGTATGTGCCTTTCGTGATTTACCCTGCGTGATGAAAGTCTATCCTACTGACGCGAATTTCTTCTTGGCTAAGATGACCGATGCGCAAGGCATTTATGACTATTTAGTAAGGATGGGAATTGTCGTACGAAATCGTACGCGTGTCAGCTTGTGCGGCAATTGCCTGCGGATAACCGTGGGTACAAAAAGCGAGAACAATGAATTGCTCTCTGCATTGAGGTCAATGTAAGGAACCGTAGATATTAAGATAAGAAACCATTTATATGAGATAAAACACGGGCGATGAAAGTTGTTACTTTTCATCGCCCTGTCATTGATTCTCTCTCTTCCTCTAAACTAACTATTGCGAAGATAGAACGATTTTCCAGATTTTGTTTCTGTTTTAAGGGAAAATGTTTCCAACGGCCAATATTCTTGATTTAAATCAAAAAGATTGTGTTCGATAACAATGTATGCTGCATGGATTTAGCAGAAAAAAATAATAGAAAAAGCATGAAGTTTCATTATTAATTACTACATTTGCAATGTACATCTAACAAAATGATTGATAGGAAGCTTAAATATATATAAAACTAAAAGTCTATGACATTATTAATGGTAATTGAATTGCTGGTAGTATTACTGGCTCTTTGGGTAGGTGCCCGCTATGGCTCGCTGGCACTTGGAGCAATTTCCGGTATTGGCTTAGCCATTCTTGTTTTCGGTTTTCAGTTGGAGCCCAGCACACCTCCAACGGATGTTATCTACATCATCATTGCCGCCGTAACTTGTGCCGGCATGCTTCAGGCTTCGGGAGGAATGGACTGGATGATTCAGGTAGCGGAGAGGTTGCTGCGCAAACATCCCGATCGCATTACGCTGTTGGCTCCGTTCACAACATTCGTTCTCACGATTTTAGTGGGTACTGGGCATGTGGTCTACACTCTGATGCCCATTATCTGTGATATTGCCTTGAAGAAGGGCATTCGCCCGGAGCGTCCTTGCGGCATCGCAAGTATAGCCTCGCAGATTGGTATTACCTGTTCCCCTATTGCCGCTGCTGTTGTGGCATTTGCGACTATTTCCGCGGAGAACGGGTACAATGTCAGTAATCTACAGGTGATTCTGGTTACGATTCCAGCTTGTGTCATCGGTATTCTTGCGGCCGTAGCTTATAGTTGGAACCGTGGACTCGATCTGGATAAGGACCCTAAGTTCCAGGCTCGTTTGAAAGATCCCGTGCAGTATAACTACATCTATGGCAGCAGTGCCACGACCCTGGACAAGGAGATTGCCCCGGAAAGTAAGCGTGCCGTTTACATTTTTCTCGCAGCCTTGGCACTTATCGTCGTATTCTCTGTCTTTACGATGGCTGGCCACAACATCCTCCCCGCGTGGAATGAGGTTGCTGTTGTCAAAGGAGGCCCGGCAGAGATAACCCTGGCCAATGGCGTTACGGAGTCTGCCAAGCAGCTGGCTAAGGCCAGTGTGGTTCTTGCCGGTGTAACAGAAACGGTTCCTAAACATCTCACCATGAACCTTGTTATCCAGATCGTAATGATTTCAGCCGCCGCGTTGATGATTATCTTCTGCAAGGCCAAGCCCAAGAAGGCCATTGCCGGCGCTGTATGGCAAAGCGGCATGGTTGCTGTGGTTGCCATCTATGGCATCGCCTGGATGGCCAATACCTATTTTGACAATTATAAACCTGAAATGCAAGCTATGCTGACCGACCTCGTCAAAGCCTATCCATGGGCCATGGCATTCGCTTTCTTCATGGTTTCCGTGCTTATTAATTCCCAGGGAGCGGTCGTAGTGAGCATGTTGCCGCTGGCCTATTCACTCGGAATCGACGGCTGGATATTGCTCGGCATCATGCCTTCGGTCTACGGCTATTTCTTCATCCCGAACTATCCGTCAGATATTGCGACCGTAAACTTCGACCGTTCCGGTACTACGGTGATAGGCAAATACCTGCTTAACCATTCGTTCATGATTCCCGGGATGATTCATGTCGTTATCGCAACCATCTGCGGATACGGCATAGCGTTCTTCTTCCATTCCATTGGGTGGATTTAGACAGTATAAGATGTAAAGATTGTCCCGGTTGATTTCTTCGACCGGGATAGTTTGTTTATAGATGGTTGCCGACAGACCGATTTGTGGGCAGCGGCTGTTTGGCTGACAAAATCGGCGATTTTGTCGGACGATTTCGGCGATTTTGTCGCATAATCTCGGCGAGATTGTTTTATTGCTGACAAAAGAAAGGAGCATCCCAGACCAGAATGCTCCTTTATATGAGTTTTAATTTGTATCGGGCTTAGTTAAGTCCAAGACTTCTTTTGATGGCCGTAACCTTCTCCGCTCCCTCTTTGTCGCAGCGGGTATAGCAGCCGGCACAGTTCATCTTGCCCTTTACTTCTATGTAGAACTTAATCTTCGGCTCCGTGCCAGACGGCCGCACGCTGACCTTCGTATCGTCATCGCAGAACCACTGGAGCACATTGCTTGTCGCAGGCATGTCGAGTTTGGTCTTGCTCCCGTCTTCATGTGTAGCCTCGAGCGTCTGATAATCTTTCCACAAAACCACTTTGGCCCCCCCAAGCTCCTTGGGAGGATTGTTGCGGAAATCGGTCATCATCTGCTTGATCTCGTCTGCTCCGGTCTTTCCAGGACGAACCACATTGATGGTAAACTCCTTGGAGAAGCCATATTCGAGATAGATATCCATCAGCAAGTCATAGAGAGTCTTGCCCTGGTCTTTTGCATAGGCACAGATTTCAGCCAGCAAGCTCATTGCCGATACGGCATCCTTGTCGCGTACGAAGTCTTCTGCAAGGAATCCGTAGCTCTCCTCTCCCCCGCCGATATACTGCTGTTTGCCCTCGGAAATGCGAATTTCGCGGGCAATCCACTTGAAGCCGGTGTAGCAGTCGCGCATCTCAATATGATTCTTGTCCGCGATTTTCTTGATGACTTCCGTCGTAACAATCGTCTTTACGATAAAGTCTGTCGGCTTCAGCAGACCTTTGTTCTTGCGGTTGGTGATGATATAGTACAAGAACAGCAGGCAGGTCTGATTGCCGTTTATGAGCACCCATTCACCCTTATCGTTCTTGCAGGCCATGCCGACACGGTCTGCGTCCGGGTCGGAAGCCATCACGATGTCGGCGTCAAGCTCCTTCGCGTCTCGGATTGCCAGTGTCAATGCCTCGCCGTTCTCAGGGTTCGGGCTCACAACGGTCGGGAAATTGCCGTCTTTTATCATCTGCTCCTTTACGCAATGGACATTGTCAAAGCCCCAATACTTCAGGGATCGGGGAATCATGGTCATGCCGGTTCCGTGCAATGGGGTATAGACAATCTTCAAGTCATGCTGGCGCTTGATGACTTCCGGGTCTATGCTCAAGGTCTTGATATCTTCAAGATAAGGCTTGTCAATATCTTCCCCGATAATTTGGATGAGCTTCTTGTTGCCTTCAAACTTGACATCCTCTATCTTTACCTTGTTTACCTCCTCGATAATGCCGACATCGTGAGGTGCAAGAACCTGTGCACCATCCTCCCAATACGCCTTGTAGCCATTATATTCTTTCGGGTTATGGCTCGCCGTTACATTTACGCCGGCCTGGCATTTCAGCTTGCGGATGGCATAAGAGCATTCCGGCGTAGGACGCATATCCTCAAAGATATATGCCTTGATGCCGTTTGCGGAGAAGATGTCTGCGACAGTCTGGGCAAAGACATCACTATTGTTACGGCAATCGTGGCAGACCACAACGGATATCTGGTCGCGGTCGGCAAAGTTTTTCTTCAGATAATTGGCAAAGCCTTGGGTGGCCATGCCCACGATATAGATGTTCATTCGGTTGGTACCGGCTCCCATAATACCGCGCAGCCCGCCCGTTCCGAATTCCAGGTTTTTATAGAACGAATCGATAAGTTCTGACTTGTCATCATTATCCAACATGGCCTGAACTTCTTTACGAGTCTGTTCATCAAAAGATGGCGATAACCATTCTTTGGCGCGCTCTTCACACTGAGTAATAAGTTCTGAGTTATTTTCCATATTAATTAAATTGTTTGTAAGAAGAATATTATATTTGCAAAGATAATGTTTTTATTGGGATTTTATAGCTCTTTTATCCCTTTTTTTAGTAATTTTGCACATAATTACGATAAACCGGACAAGATGTATTTTACAGGCATCATAATAGCAACCATTACCTTCCTGATTATTGGATTGTTTCATCCAATTGTAATTAAGGTGGAATATTACTTTGGAACCAGACTCTGGTGGGTGTTCTTGATCTTGGGATGCCTTGCTATCTTTGCGGCCTTCTCTATTGAGAATGTACTGGTGTCAGCCCTCCATGGCGTATTCGGGGCTTCGTGCCTGTGGTCGATAGGTGAGATATTTGAACAGAAGAAGCGCTGTGAACGGGGCTGGTTTCCCAAGAATCCCAAACGCAAGAACTATTATAAGAAACCGGATGAGGTGAAACTCTGGACAGACGGGGAAAATGAAAACGAAACTGATTCTTGTCGGTAAAACCGCCAACAAGCATTTGGCGGCAGGAATAGAAGACTATGTAGGGCGTATAAATCACTATATGCCTTTTGATGTGATCACAATTACAGAATTGAAGAATACAAAGAACCTCTCGGAGAATCAGCAAAAAGAGAAGGAAGGTGAACTTATCTTGAGACGGCTTCTTCCTTCTGACACCGTAATCCTATTGGATGAGCATGGAGAGGAGTTCCGTAGTGTGGACTTTGCATCATGGCTCCAACAAAAACAACGCACAGTCCGCGAACTGGTTTTTATCATTGGCGGCCCTTATGGGTTCTCTCAGGATGTATATAATCGTGCAAACGGCAAGTTGAGCCTTTCCCTTCTGACTTTTCCTCATCAGATGGTAAGATTGATTTTGACGGAACAACTCTACCGGGCTTGCACAATTATAAAAGGGGAACCTTACCACCATGAGTAGTCTTCCGTAGGTATGGATTTTTGTCCAACGGCCGTGTCTGTTGGGAGCCCATGTCTGTTTAGGGAAATCAATTATTTAGCAAAAAAACATAGAAAAGATTTGCAGGATTGAAATAAAAGCCTTACCTTTGCACCGCATTTGAAACGATGCTTGGCAAATCGGAAACAATCCCGGGAAGGATGGGTGAGTGGCTGAAACCAGCAGTTTGCTAAACTGCCGTGCGGGTTACCGTACCGGGGGTTCGAATCCCCCTCCTTCCGCAGACTGGTAAGACGCCAAATGCACTAACGGTCGGTTCATCTAACGGTTAGGATACAAGATTCTCAATCTTGGCATACGAGTTCGATTCTCGTACCGACTACGAAAGCGTTTCTGGCAAGGAAACGCTTTTCCTTTAATATAGTTTCCGCTCTTCTTTTGATATAGATTGCAATCCTCTTTGCAATAAAAGAATTCCCCGCTCTTTTCGGGCGGGGAATAAGGCTATCCAAAATCATCATATAGAATAGAATCAGAATCAACTCCAAGGCTGTCCAAGTAATCTGTAACGGTCTTTATCAGCATTGGTGGTCCACAAAGGTAGTATTCGCAATCTTCTGGAGCTTCGTGATCCTTTAAGTAAGTATCCCGTATGCAGTTAACTGCAAATCCCGCATAATATTTAATTCCAGCTTCATCTGCCTTAGGGTCAGGACGGTCTAAAGACAAATGGAAATGAAAGTTGGGATATTCCTTTTCCAAATTCCAGAAGTCTTCAAGGAAGAAAGCCTCAACCAATGCACGGGCTCCGTAGAAAAAGTGCATCTCGCGGTCGCGAGTATGCAAAGTTTTCAGCATATGCATGATTTGGGAGCGCAATGGTGCCATGCCAGCTCCTCCACCAATCCAGATCATCTCTCTTTTTGAATCAAAATGGGGATGGAAGTCTCCGTAAGGCCCACTCATCATTACTTTATCCCCGGGCTTGAGAGAGAATATATAGGATGAGCCTATGCCTGTGGGCACATTCTGAAACCCTACTTGTGGCCGGGGAAGGAAAGGTGTTGAGGCTATGCGTACGGTAAGAGTAATGATATCGCCTTCTGCCGGATAATTGGCCATGGAGTATGCACGAACCGTCGGTGTGGAATTATGGGCTTTCAATGATAGAAGATTAAAATTCTGCCATGTACCGATGTACTCATTCCCTATCATGTCTTTATCAAAATCCCTATCATAGTCGATGCACTCATAGGCAGGTATTCTGATTTGAGCATAAGAACCGGGCACAAAGTCCATATGTTCTCCAGATGGCAAGGCGACCTTAAACTCCTTGATAAAGCTTGAAACATTCCTGTTGGAGATAACGGTACACTCCCATTCCTTGACCCCAAGAATAGATTCCGGAACCTTTATTGACAAATCACCTTTTACTTTGCATTGGCATCCCAAACGCCAATGTTCCTTAATTTGTTTACGGCTGAAGTGAGGACGCTCTGAGTCTAATATTTCCCCACCACCTTCAAGGATTTGTACTTTGCATTGACCACAGCTGGCCTTACCCCCACAAGCTGAAGACAGGTAGATGCCATTTTCGTTTAAGGTCGACATTAGGCTATTACCTTGCTCTACACTAATAGTTCTGTCGTCATTAATCTTAATGTTCACATTCCCACTCGGGCTCAGATATTTCTTAGCTATGAGCAGGATGACCACCAGAAGCAAGATGGTAACCAGGAATACAACAATACTATTTAGAATAAATTGTTCCATAATCGTACATTATATTTTAAGTCCGCTAAAGCACATCATAGCCATTGCCATGAGCCCTACGGTAATAAATGTTATGCCAAGCCCTTTCAAAGGCTTGGGCACATCACTATATTGCATTTTCTCTCGAATAGCTCCCATGGAGACAATTGCCAGCATCCATCCCAAGCCGGAACCCAATGCATATACAATAGCATCTATCACATTGCCTATATACTGGCTACTGCTCGGATCCATGTGGATGCGCTGCTGCATAAAAAGGGAGGCACCCATAATGGCACAGTTTACTGCAATGAGAGGCAGAAAGATTCCAAGGGCACCATAAAGTGAAGGTGAATATTTCTCCACTACCATTTCAACTATTTGCACAATTGCGGCAATGACGGCAATGAAGAGTATAAAACTTAAATATGAAAGCCCTAATGGATCTAAGACTTTGGTCTGCAGTAGATAATCAACAGGGACTGTAACTACAAGTACGAAAGTAACGGCGGCACCAAGCCCAAGGCTGGTTTTTACATTCTTTGAGACTGCCAAGTATGAGCACATTCCGAGGAAAAATGCAAAAATCATGTTGTCAACAAAGATGCTGCGAAAGAATAAATTTATCAAATGCTCCATTACTTATCCTCCTCCTTATAAAAATATGCACGATGTACCCAAATAACACATCCCAAAAGAATGAGTGCCATAGCCGGCATGCTCATCATACCATTGTTCATATAGCCGGCATGATATACTGAATCCGGGATAATCTGGAAGCCAAGTAGGCCGCCGCGCCCAAAGAATTCACGGACGGCACCCACAATGACGAGAATCATTGCATATCCCAATCCGTTGCCCAATCCGTCAAGGAATGAAGGCCAAGGCTTGTTTATCATCGCAAAAGCCTCAAGGCGTCCCATGAGAATGCAGTTAGTAATGATTAATCCGACATATACAGAAAGCTGTACGCTCACATCATAATTGTAGGCTTTGAGTACTTGGCTCACGATAGTAACCAATGCTGCAACCACTACCAGCTGTACGATGATGCGTATTCGCATTGGAATCGTATTGCGGATAACTGAAATGATTACATTTGAGAATGCCGTGATTACTGTAACTGCCAATCCCATTACGATGGCTGGCTTCAGTTGAGTGGTTACGGCGAGTGCTGAGCAAATGCCGAGTACCTGGACAATAATAGGATTGTTCAGATTGAGAGGTCCTGTAAATGCCTCCCTATTTTGTTTGTTGAATAGTTCCATGTTTATTTATCACTTAAGAAAACCATATACTTTTCTAGACAGGAGTGTAGCATATCTGTTACTCCGTTAGAAGTAAGTGTTGCACCGGTAACAGCGTCCACCTGTGTTGTTGCGTCATCTACTTTCTTGTTTACAGAGATAGCTATAGAGTTAGCTTCTCCCGCCTTGAAGATTTTTTTTCCTTGGAATTTCTCCTGCCAACTCTGATTGTCTTTGATCTCTGCCCCTAAGCCTGCAGTCTCACTTTCATGATTGAAATAGACACCGTAAACGGTGCATTTGTCTTCATTTAGGGAAATATACCCAGAGATCGGTCCCCAAAGTCCCATCCCATAAAGGGGTATTACATACTTGCGTTTTCCGTTAACCGTGCACAAGAACAGAGCCAGCTTGCCAGATTTCTGGTCAGCGCTATTCAGGGAAAATCCATCATCTTCTCCACCTGCTGCACCAGGAGCGAGGATCTTATAGTTCTCATCTATGATTTCGTCAGCTTCCACTACCTTTTTATATTGAGCTTCAGCCTCTTCATTCGTTATGTTACGAATATTAAGAGAATAGAGTATTTGTTTCTTTTTATCGAGAGCTATATTGGCATTTTGCTTCCCTTCCAGACCCTTTGAGACAAAAGCCAGCAGGAATGCAACTATCAGCACAAGAATGGCTGAATAGATAATCGTATATGAATTAGAATTAGTTTTCATATTCCATCCTTTCTTATTTTTTACTGATACGGTTAGCACGATGAGTGATATTGCGCTGAACCACACAATAGTCAATAAGCGGTGCAAACATATTACCAAAGAAGATGGCCAGCATCATTCCCTCTGGATATCCAGGATTCATTACTCTGACAATAATTGCAAGAGCGCCGACGAATAATCCGTAGATATATTTACCCGTTTCCGTGCGGGCACTCGTAACAGGGTCGGTTGCCATAAATACAGCACCAAAGCAGAATCCTCCAAGAATAATGTGTTGCCACCATGGCATTTCTGTCATCCCTAAAGCTTGGAAAACACATGCCATTACAATGCCTCCGGCAAAAACACTTCCCATGGTTTTCCAAGAAGCAATACCTGTCCATAAAAGTATAAATGCCCCAATGGCAATCGCAATAACGGAAGTCTCCCCTACGGAACCGGGAATCAATCCAGTTACCATGTTCCAATTAAATGGTACGATATCTCCTTGCATGAGCATACTGAGAGGAGTGGCACAGGTAAGGCCATCAGGAAGCGTGTGTCCCAGTCCGCAGATAGTGTCGGTGGATACCCATACCTGATCCCCTGTCATCTTATTTGAATAGGAAAAGAAAAGGAACATGCGAGCAGCTATGGCTACATTGAAGATGTTCATCCCTGTACCGCCAAAAATCTCTTTTGCAAAGATAACGGCAAATGCAATAGCCAGTATCAATATCCATAACGGGGTATTGACTGGGATTATCAAAGGAATCAGGATGCCTGTAACCAAGTACCCTTCTTGTATTTCTTCATGTTTCCACTGAGCCCATGCAAATTCAATACCGAGGCCGACAATATAGCTTATCAGAATTTTGGGTAACAATGCAAGTAGTCCATAGGCAAAAGCACTCCAAAATGGAATGTTGTCTACTCCGGCAGCCGTATAGTTCTGGTAGCCTATATTATACATTCCGAAGAGCATAGCAGGCATTAGGGCTATTACAACAAGGCTCATGATGCGCTTGGAGTCTATGGAATCATGGATAGAGACTCCACTCTTGGATGTTTCATTGGAGACGAAGAGGAAACTCTCGAACCCGGTATAAAGGCTCCAAAGCGAATGAAGTCTGCCACCTTCCTCGAAGTTCGGTTTAATTTTGTTAAAATAATTTTTAAGCCACATATCCTTAAGCGTTTTCTTTTCTCAATGTATCCAATCCCTTCCGAACGATTTCCTGCAGCGGTAACTTACTACTATCTACAAACTCGGCTACCGCAAAATCTTCTGGTGATATTTCATAAATGCCCAGTTCTTCCTGCTTGTCAATGTCCCCGGCAATAATTGCTTTTATCAAATACTCTGCATAAATGTCCATAGGAAGGACTTTGTCGTATTCTCCACTCATAATCATGTGGCGCTCCCCTCCCTTTATGCGTGCATCAAGGTCATATTCTTTCCCCTTTTGCAACCAGCTAAAATAGCTTCTGCTTATAGAAAATTGCTTAGTGCGGGGCAGAATCCACCCTAATATCTCGTCTGCATTATCTCCTTCAGGAATCACGCAGACTTCAGAAGTATGTGCTCCTAAATAGTCTTCCGTATTTGCCTTTCTTCCAGTAAGTGGATTTCCATTGATGATACGAATGTGGTCGGTTCGTACCAGATTGCCTTCTAATATAGACTTCAATGGAGTTCCAACAAGCGTGTTAACATATTGGGGACTTGTAACTCCGCTTCCAGCGATGGCTATGGTGCGTGTGAGATCAACTTTCCCTTCAAGAAATAATCTACCGAAGAAGATAACGGCTGTTGGGTCTACAACCCAAACAACTTCACCTTTATTTACAGGATTTAAATGGTTGACTTGAATACCAACATTACCTGCCGGGCAAGGACCGTCAAATATAGTAATTTGTACATCAGTAGCGGCAGTTAGTGCCTTTGCCTTAGCTTTGGCTCCAATGCCAAGATAAGTTTTAGAAACTCTGCTAAGAGCTGTCAATCCGGCTTGGAACTCGGCTTCGTTCCCTTCCAGTTCAATTTCGAAGTCGCCAGCCAAAGGCATATCCCGTAACGCTGAAACAAAAATGGCCTTTGGCTTTGTTTCCGGATTAGTCGATATAGCATAAGGTATTTGATTGATGTAGCCGAACAGACCAGCCTTGAGAAGTGAATCCTTTACTTCCTGGGCATCAAGTAAAGAGGGATTTTTCTTCTCAAAGTTTACATATTCTTGCTGAGCATCAGCTTTTACTTTGACACAAACTATCTTGCGGCGCTCCCCTCTAACAATTGCAGTAATGGTACCACTGACAGGAGAAGCAAACTTCACGCAAGGATAGAACTTGTTGACAAACAAGGCTTCACCAACCTTTATATGGTCTCCTTCTTTTACGGTTATTTTCGGAGAAATGCCTATGAAATCATCTGGTACAAGTGCATACTCTTCACTCTTCTCAAGATTGATTTTGGCATTTACGGCTTTGCCTTTTAGCTTAATGTCTAAGCCCTTACGCAACTTAATAACATTTGCCATATTTAATTGATTATATTTTAAGAATTTTTATTCTTCATATGTGATTGCAAAATTAACAAAAAATACTTATAAAAGGAAGAAAAATTAGTTATTTATTTTTTATTGCAATAAAATTAATGTACTTTTGTGGCACATATTCTTGCCTTTGAGGAAGTTCAAGCATATAATATTAGGTATAGTATGGACTATAGCTGGTCTGTATCTATTGTTGGTTTTACTGACGCATCTCCCGCCAGTACAGCATTTTATAGCTGTCCAAGTTAGCAACTCATTAGCCCGGAAATTAGGAACGGCCGTTAATATTGGGCGTGTGGATATTGGTTTTTTGAATCGTTTTATCATAGATGATTTTTTGATAAAGGATCAGAAAGGTTATCAGATGTTGAAGGCTACCCGTCTCTCAGCAAAGGTAGATTTGTTGCCTTTTATACAAGGCCGGGTGTCTATTTCCTCTGTGCAGCTGTTTGGTTTACAAGCTAATTTATATAAGGAAACGGAAAAAGAAGATTCGAATTTCCAGTTTCTTATAGACTCTTTGGCTTCAAAGGATACAACAGTTCATACCCCGCTCGACTTAGCCATCAATTCTTTGATTATTCGAAATGGAAAGCTAAAGTATAATGAACTATATACCACTGAGTCCCCAAACACATTGTCATTACAGCACATAGATATAAAAGATATCAGCGCACATCTTATTTTGAATGTACTTAGAGACGATTCCCTGAATTTGAATGTAAATAAAATGGCATTTAAAGAAGTAAAAGGGATGGATGTGAATTTGCTTAAATTTAAATTGATTGCTAATAAGACAAAGGCTGAGCTTGCCAATTTTCGCCTTGAGCTCCCCAATTCATGGCTGAGGGCAGACTTGATAACAGCAAATTACGCATTTAATAATAATGACAAGTTGGAATTACCCTCATTAACTTATCAAGGTGAAATTGCAGGTTCAGAGATAGCTCTATGCGACTTTTCGAGTTTAGACTATTCCCTGAAAGGTTTCAAAACTCCGTTTAATCTCTCTTCTTCGTTTTCAGGAACAAGTACTTCGTTAAGGGTAAAAAACATTGAAGTGGAATCTCAGAATCGAGACTTTAGATTGCAGGCGAATGGATCTATTAGCCATTGGGGGAACAATCCCAGATGGAATGTATCAGTTGGAAATTTGTCCATAAGTTCTGACGGTCTAAATATGATAGCTGAGAATTTTAGGAAAAAAATAAATTTACCTAAAGAACTAACCAGGATTGGAAGCCTTAAGTATCGCGGTGAAATCGGCGGTTTTGACAAGAATTTGTCGGTAAATGGTATTCTTGTAACAGATGTGGGAAGTGCAAATCTTGCATTAGGCAAACATGGGACAACCTTTAATGGGCATATTGAGACGGATGGTATTAGGCTGAGCAAGGTTTTACCTGATGATGATTTTGGATTAATAGCTACAAATCTTGATGTAAAAGGGATATTAAATGCTAAGTCCATACCCAGTTTAACGGCTAACGGGACAATTCAAAGGTTTGACTACAAAGGCTATAGTTACAAGAATTTAACGATAAATGGAACTTTGCTCAACGGGCTATTTAATGGCGCATTGGGAATAGACGATCCTAATGGGAAAATTGATTTGCAAGGCAGCTTCAATACAAATAGCTCAAATTCCTATACCAAGATTACCGCGCAAGTTAGACGCCTTAACCCCTCTGCCTTAAAGTTTACAAATCAATATCCTGGCACGATATTCAGTTTTGACACTAATATAGACCTGACAGGTAAAAGCCTGAACTCATTAGACGGTATTATCAGTATCCGTAATTTCTCGATGGAATCAAGAGAAAATGCCTATAGTCTTTCATCTTTAACGATTCGATCTTCGTCTGATGGGAATGGCCGACAAATTGAAATGACAAGCGACTTTGGGAATGTACAGATGTATGGTAAGTTTGATTACGCTTCCATAGGCGGTAGTGTCGCAGATTTGATAGGTAACAGATTGCCAACCCTCCCCGGACTTCCCACCAATATTCCTAAGCATGACAACCGTTTTTCCATCAATGCAACTATAATCCGCTCTGACTGGCTTAATAAATTGTTGGATATCCCATTAGAATTGAATGAGCCTGCCCATATAGAGGGATATATTAATGATTCTGAGAAAAAGGTGAATCTGGTATTCAGGATGCCCCGATTTGTGTATAGGGGGAACCTATATGAACAAGGATATCTGGATATAAACAGCCCCAATGACACCTTGATAGCCAATGTCAAGTTTCGGCAGATGAGTAAAATAGGCGGTTTTACAAATTGGGTTATTAAGGCAAGTGCTGCAGACAATAAACTTGCGACTTTGCTTTCGTTTCAAAATAAAGGGGATTTAGATTATGCCGGGATTCTTGATACACAGACCCAGTTCTTCAGGAATGAGAGAAATGAGCCGGCTGCACACATCATGGTTCACACATCTGATATCAATGTCGGCGACAGTATATGGACCATAAATCCGTCAGATATAGTCTATAGTAAAAATCGTGCCATTATTGACCACTTTGCCATCGAGCATAATAGCCAGCATGTCATTGTTAGTGGAATTGCTACGAAAAGCATTAAGGATACAGTAGGAATAGATTTGCAGGGAGTTGATGTGAATTATGTTTTAAATTTGCTTAATTTCCATTCCGTTGAATTTGGCGGGAAAGCTACCGGGCATGCATATCTGTCAGGTGTTTTTGAAAATCCGGAGGCTCATGCCAATTTGATGGTGTCAGACTTTACTTTTGAGGATGGCCGTATGGGCATTCTCTCTGCCGATGTAAATCTGAATAATAGAGAGCGGCAGATTGATATCGATGGGATTGCATACGATGAGGATAACAGTCGCACATTAATCAAGGGGTATGTGTCGCCGCAAAAGAATTATATCGATTTGGGCATTAAGGCACAGAATACGAGGTGTGAATTTCTGGAGGGCTTCTGTGGGAGCTTTATGCGGGATGTCAATGTGCATGCAAATGGAGCTTGTCGAGTTATAGGAGCTTTAGACGAGGTGAACCTGACAGGAAAGCTTGTAGCGAATGGAACGGTTGGCATCACACCACTGAATACTGTATACATTCTGAAAAATGATACGATTACGATGATTCCGAATGAAATTGTATTTTCAAACGATTCCATCTTGGATCACAGAGGGCACTATGGTGTCGTGAACGGGGCATTACATCATAAAGCACTTACAAATTTAACATACGATCTGAATCTCTCCGTCGATAATTTGTTGGCTTATGACTTTCATGAGTTTGGCTCAGACTCATTCTACGGGACTGTTTATGCGACGGGCACTTGTGATATTGCTGGCCGTAGTGGAAGTCTGGACTTTAATATTAATGCCACCCCTGAGAAGGGCTCGTTTATAGTCTATAATGCGGCAAGTCCGGCGGCGATTAGCAACCAGACTTTTATTCATTGGAGGGACAGGAATGATTCTCTCCAGATAGATTCCGTGGGGGAAAACCGCCCCTTGCAATCGGAAAGCACCGCTATAAGCATTCCAACAGACATTCATTTGAATTTTCTTATCAACAGTAATCCGAACTTAAATCTGCGCGTGCTCATGGATCAGGAGTCAGGCGACATGATTTCTCTGTATGGGAAAGGTGCCATTCGTGCGACCTATTATAATAAAGGGGCATTTGACATGTTTGGTAACTATGATGTGGATTATGGGACTTACAAGCTCACCATCCAGAATGTCATCAGTCGCAATTTTGAGTTTCAGGAAGGGAGTCGTATTGTTTTTGGCGGAGATGCCTATAATGCAGCTTTAAATTTAAAGGCAAAATATACGGTAAACGGGGTAAGCCTTGCAGATTTGAACATTGGCCGGTCATTCTCGAATAACAATATCCGGGTAAACTGCCTCATGAATATTACGGGTACTCCGGCATCTCCCCAAATTGACTTTGGCTTAGACTTGCCCACCGTGAATAGTGAGGCAAAGCAGATGGTAATGAACCTCATTAATAGCGAGGAGGAGATGAATCAGCAGGTTCTGTATCTTTTAGCCATCGGCCGATTCTATTCCCAGGGAAACAATAACGCCGTTGCCGAGGGCACCTCCACCCAGCAGAGCGAAACATCATTGGCCATGCAAAGTATTCTGAGCGGTCAGCTAAGCCAGCAGTTGAATAATGTCCTGAAGAGTGTTGTCAATAACAGTAATTGGAATTTAGGCGCGAACATCTCAACGGGGACAGAAGGCTTTAACAATGCGGAATACGAAGGCATATTAAGTGGTCATTTGCTAAACAACAGACTCTTGTTCAACGGGCAATTTGGATATCGGGATAATGCGAATGCGACGACGAGTTTTATCGGAGACTTTGACTTGAGATACCTCATCGTGCCGAATGGAGACTTTGCCATCAGGGTTTATAACCAAACCAATGATAGATATTTCACTCGCAACAGCCTGAACACACAGGGACTGGGATTCATAATTAAGAAAGACTTCTCTAATTGGAAAGATTTATGGGGAATATCCCGGAAGAAAAAACAAAATCCCAGAATAAAGTGATTAAGGTTTACTAAAAAACTCCCGATAGAGTCCTCTCCTGTTTTCTGTCTCTGGAGGGGCCGTATAATAAGTTTGATTTTATAAGAGGAAGTCATTTCTATCCTAAGGAAAATCAAGAGTTGACCTTATTTCAGAAATCTTTATTTGATAAAACAAATGTTTGACTATCTCCCAAATTTTATCCAGGTTTCAATTCGTAACCTCTAAAGACTTTTCGTTGAACTGACAAACTGCATATACGCTTTTTATAGAATAATTATTCGGAAATTACCATAATGGCGAATGAAAAATGCCTTTCCGAAGCCTTTTAACGGCTTCAAGGAATGTAGAAAGCCGTCGGCTATTGGCCCGAAAGCCGCCAAAAGCATTGCCGAAGACGGCTTTTTAGTCTTGCCATCATAGCTTCCCCTCTAAAGAAATGATGTCCATTTGTAAAGAAAAAGAAAACTTGAGCCTATAAATGCGCCACAAGAAGCTCACGGAAGGTGGGGTTCACCACATGAAGCCACCCTTTTTTCAGAAGCCCTTATGCAAAATGCATAATTATTCAGTAACGATTTTTAAGTAGACACTGTAGTTTTGCTTATCTCCCACCCTCTTCTCGCGGTTTGGTCTTTGATTACACCGTCAAGTGACTGTGGCCTATTACACACCATCACAAAGTATACTTAAGCAATTTCGGGGAATTCATACATTACTACGATTTGCACTTCCATCAGGAAAATGCGATAGTTAAGGGTACTCTTCGCTGGTTCTGTCCTTGTTTCTAGAATCCACCTTGGGTCCGCTATTGTTAATTTTATTTAAAAGGTGAATTTTACCCGTGTTTTCAGACGGATATCTGTTTGAAAAACAGTACCTTTGCACCTGATTTGGCAATTAGAGCCATGTCGCGAGTTAATTCACATAAAGTCTAACTTTATTAAGTTTAATCATTTTAATTATTTTATGGCAGATTTCAATAACATTGAACCATTACAGGACTTCAATTGGGAAGAGTTTGAAAATGGGGCAAATGTAAATGTCAGCAAAGAGGACCTCGAGAAGGCCTATGATGAGACTCTCAATAAGATTTCTGAGCATCAGACCGTTGAGGGTACAGTTATTTCAGTAGATAAGAAAGAAGTTGTCGTCAACATCGGCTACAAGAGTGATGGCATTATTCCTGCATCTGAATTTCGTTACAACCCAGACCTTAAAGTTGGCGACAAGGTAGAGGTCTATGTAGAAAATCAAGAGGACAAGAAGGGACAGCTGGTGCTTTCTCACAAGAAGGCACGGCTCGAAAAAAGCTGGGATCGTGTTAATGCAGCTCTCGATAATGACGAGATTGTTCAAGGATACATTAAGTGCCGTACAAAGGGTGGCATGATCGTTGATGTATTTGGTATAGAGGCATTCCTTCCAGGCAGCCAGATAGATGTACATCCTATTCGCGACTACGACCAGTTTGTAGGCAAGACCATGGAATTCAAGGTTGTCAAGATCAATCAGGAGTTCCGTAATGTAGTTGTTTCTCACAAGGCTCTTATTGAAGCCGAGATGGAAGCCCAGAAGAAGGAAATTATTTCTAAGCTTGAGAAGGGTCAGGTACTTGAGGGTACCGTTAAGAATATCACTTCTTATGGCGTGTTCGTAGATCTTGGCGGAGTTGACGGATTGATTCATATTACGGATCTCTCTTGGGGCCGCGTAAGTGATCCCCATGAGGTTGTTGCCCTCGATCAGAAGATCAATGTCGTAATCTTGGATTTTGATGAGGAAAAGAAGCGCATCGCCCTCGGCCTGAAACAACTGACACCACATCCATGGGATGCCCTTGATGCAGATCTGAAGGTTGGCGACCATGTTAAGGGCAAGGTTGTCGTTATTGCTGATTATGGAGCTTTCGTAGAAATTCAGCCAGGCGTAGAAGGCCTGATTCATGTATCGGAAATGTCATGGAGTCAGCATTTGCGTTCGGCTCAGGAGTTCATGCATGTAGGCGACGAGGTTGAAGCCGTGATCTTGACCCTCGACCGTGAAGAGCGTAAGATGAGTCTTGGCATTAAGCAGCTGAAGGAAGACCCATGGGAAAATATTGAGGAAAAATATCCTGTTGGAAGCAAACATACCGCAAAGGTTCGCAATTTTACCAACTTTGGTATTTTCGTAGAACTTGAAGAGGGTGTTGACGGATTGATTCATATTTCTGATCTCTCTTGGACCAAGAAAGTGAAGCATCCGTCAGAGTTCACTCAAGTTGGGGCTGAAATAGAGGTGGTAGTTCTTGAAATAGACAAGGAGAACCGTCGCTTGAGCCTTGGACACAAGCAACTGGAGGATAATCCTTGGGATACATACGAGACAATATATACTCCTGGTTCCGTCCATCAAGGTAAGATTACGGAGATGATGGACAAGGGGGCTGTCATAACCTTGAATGAAGGAGGTGAAGGTTTCGCTACTCCTAAACATCTCCAGAAAGAAGACGGTTCTCAGGCCAAGCTCGGCGAAGAACTTTCTTTCAAGGTAATTGAATTCGCGAAGGAGACACGCCGCATAATCCTCTCCCACTCTCGTACATTCGAGGATGTTAAGGAGGATGTTAAGCCTGTGCATAAGCATTCTGCTAAGAAGAGCGATGCACCTGTGGTTAATAATGTTGCGGCTGGTACATCTCTTGGTGATCTTGATGTGCTCGCAGACCTCAAGGCAAAAATGGAAAAAGGTGAATAATTAATCCTATAGCATTTTATTAAATAAAAGCTCGCTTCAAAAAAGCGGGCTTTTTTTTGGTACTCTCAATAACTATTTGTATCTTTGTATCCAGTTTTTAGCGACTACTGCTTCTGTTCTGGAAGCAGCATCATTCAACAAACATTCATTATATTATACTAATATATGTATAGCAAAGACGAATTATTATCTAAGAGTATCTCTGAGTTGGAAGATATTGTAAAAAAACTTGGTATAGATTCTGCCCCAGATGCAACAATTGAGGATATTGCTTATGCCATTCTGGACAAACAAGCCGAGGATGAAAGCAATAAGAATCCATTATCTGCGGCGAAGAAACACCGCGCTCGCATCGTGAAAAAGGAGGTAGACCGGGTGTATTCCGTAAAGGGCAAAGAAGGAGAGAATTATGATCTGAAGAAGAAAAAACCTGCAGTAGAAGAAACTCCCTTGTTTAAAGATGAGATTACTTCAGCTTCAGAAGACTCATCGGAAATACCTTCTCCAGAGAAGGAGGTGCCCGTGGCAGTTTCAAAAGGCAGGGTTAGAAAGACAAAGCGCGCCCCAAAACTTATCACACCGACAGAGGTAGAAACTGTTGGCAAGGAATCCGTAGAAACGACAGAAGAAACTGTTCCTGCTGTGGAAGAAGACACTCGGGGCGATTCTTTTGTTCCTGAAGCACAGTTCGCATCTGGCGTAGAATCGGAAAACGAGGAGACCGAGGGGGAAGGTTTGCTCGCTCAGCTTCAGGAGAAGATCAATGCGCATAACCAGAATAATGTAGAGGAGCAGCGTGATGCGATAGAAGATGAGGTTTGGGGAGGTGATCCTGGTGACGGAACCGATTTCATTGTAACGGTAGACCTCCCGATTGAGGACCAAGGAGCAGTTCCCACATATGACATGTTCGATCGGCCTACAGTACCAGGACCCATTCCAATGTCAGCCTATCAGACTCCGGTAGTAGCCCCTATGGTTGCCAATGCATATGACTTTTCTGATATTGTAACGGCCAATGGAGTTCTTGAGATAATGCCCGATGGCTATGGCTTCCTGCGTTCAAGTGATTATAACTATCTTTCTTCTCCTGATGACATTTATGTTTCTGGGAACCAGATAAAACATTATGGACTAAAAACTGGAGATGTTATCCAGTGCCATGTCCGGCCACCACATGACGGTGAGAAGTATTTCCCGCTTACAAGTATTGACAAAATTAATGGAAGAGAGCCTTCTGAGGTTCGCGATCGCATACCTTTCGAACACCTTACCCCACTTTTCCCTGATGAAAAGTTTACTCTTTGTGGCGACCGGGCGACAACAAACCTCTCCACCCGCATCGTCGATCTCTTCTCTCCTATTGGTAAAGGCCAGCGTGCGTTAATCGTGGCTCAGCCCAAAACAGGTAAGACCATCTTGATGAAAGATATTGCCAACGCAATTGCAGCAAATCATCCAGAAGCATATTTAATGATGCTGCTCATCGATGAGCGTCCCGAGGAGGTTACAGATATGGCGCGTACTGTGAAAGCTGAGGTTATTGCGTCTACTTTTGATGAGCCTGCGGAGCGCCATGTGAAGATAACGGGTATTGTGCTTGAGAAAGCTAAGCGCATGGTAGAATGCGGTCATGATGTGGTGATCTTCCTTGATTCCATCACCCGATTGGCACGCGCCTACAATACCGTCAGCCCCGCATCCGGCAAAGTACTGACGGGAGGTGTTGACGCCAATGCACTTCAGAAACCGAAGCGTTTCTTCGGTGCGGCTCGTAATATCGAAGGTGGAGGCTCGCTGACAATTATTGCGACCGCCTTAATCGATACGGGTAGCAAGATGGATGAAGTTATCTTCGAGGAATTCAAGGGCACGGGAAATATGGAACTCCAGCTTGACCGTTCTTTGTCGAACAAGCGTATATTCCCATCTGTAAACCTTGTTGCATCAAGTACTCGCCGCGATGATTTGCTGCAGGATAAGACCACGCTTGACCGTATGTGGATCTTGCGTAAGTATATTAGCGACATGAATCCTATAGAAGCCATGAATACGATACATGACAGGATGATTCACACCCGTGATAATGAGGAATTTCTTTTGTCGATGAATTCGTAAGACATACTAAGGGCTGCTCATCAGAGCAGCCCTTAATAATTATGCCTGTGTTGCGATTTCTATCATTAAGAATCTCTCTATTTTGTCTATGTTGTAAGTCGAAAGAATCTGTTCGTCTTCTTCAAATGCCTGTGTGAGCAAGGTCTCATTGTCCACTCCGCTATGGGGGTCATCGCTGTATATCTTAAAAAGTCTGGCTGCTTCTCGTATATTATGAAGTCCCCATGCGGCATAGCCCATATTCAGATAGTCATCCATGGCTATGTTGCCTTTCTCTATCAGGTTTTTATAAATATCATAAGCTTGTTGTGCGCTTCCTTTGCATAGCAGTCCCCACCCTAATGCCCGGTTTACATTACCATCATCAGGATTCTCTAAATTTAATCGATAGAGGGTATTCAGGGCAGAATCATAGTTCCCGCACTTAACAAGAGCCAGGGAATGATTAATTTCATACGATTTCCTTTCGGGATGAAGCAGCATGAGTTTAGCGTAAAGGGTGGCAGCCTCTTCAGCATCTCCCTCTCTCAACTCCGCCCGGGCAAGTCCCTTGAGGGCCTGTTCGTTATCCGGTTCAAGTTCCAATGCCTTCCGGAAGTAAGATGATGAATCTCCCCAGGAATTATTAGAAGCGAGGATTCCCATGGCAATCAAGTATTTTGCTTCTTCTTTATCGGGATATGCATGGATGAAATCATATAGTACACTTTCTTTTGGCCTGAAACTTTTTCTCAGAAAAGAAATCATTTTCAGGTTGTATTTTGGAAGTCCCGTAGCTTGAAATAATCTGCTACACATAAACTCCCGGGTTTCTCCATTAGGACTATAGAAGCTATTCTTGAAATCCCGATTATCTGTATAGAGATTGAAGAATCTGTAAAAATCCTGCAGATACATTCTCCGGATGTATGCAGAAGACTCCGTATTGTCAACTGTCATACCACCGAAAGTGGCATCCGGATTGTTCAGCATTTCCTTGACATTATCGGGAATCATATCAATTGTAGAAGAGAGAGCCAGTGCAAACGAATACTTATCGCTATCGCAAAATGGTCCTTTTTCGAGCAGGTTCTTCATGAATGATATGTTCTGTAATTTCGTATTGGCCCGTTTCAAGTCAGGGTGCTCTATATAAAAAGGTACGAACCAGTTGCTCAGGTCATAAAAGAAGGAATAGCGTTTCATATGGCTGAAGCCCCCGAAATATATGTCCATGCCTTGATTCTGCATGTCGGTAAGTTTTCTCATGGCATCTTCCACCTCCTCCATGGCCTTCTCGGAAGCATCTGGATGCAAGATGCCGTTCAAAGAATCCTCATTTTCTTCTATGCCGAACCGAGTAAACTTGAGATTTGGGTTTTTCATAAGGTCTCCCATAATCTCGTTTTGAATGCGGTCGCTGTCAATCTGTGTATTATTACAATAATAGAATTGTTTCTGGAGCTCGAATAAGTCTTGTGTGTTTGATTCTGATTTACAGATCGTTTCACACAATACTTTCAGTTCTTGTTCGTAAGCCGGGAAGCCATCATCCAATGAGAAAATCCATCCTACTAATGCCCTCTGCCGAACATATTTGTCAGTTGTTTTTAGATAAATATCAGCCAAAGATTTGTTTTTCTGGAAATCGAAATACTGCGAACCGCTAAGACTTATAGCACTTACGAGCGTCTGGGCATCATTAGACTCTATAGCTGGCGACAAAATGAGTTCGGTGTAAAATTGGGAGTCAGCTTCCGTCCATCCGTCAGAAACAAGGATATGATCAAAGATTCTGCTCATTTTCTTTTGGTGGGCGTCAAAGATGTCTGCCTGCTTTTGTTCTTTCCCTTTTTCCGTTTCGAGGCTTAGCATTGCGAGATCAGTAACCATGTCCTCCATGACCGACTGAATTGCCTCGTGCGAGAAATCTCCGCCGGAAACACGGCTCTGAGCCCTGAGAAATGAGGGACGCGTCTGCATGTCAAGCCGTTTATAGAGGTCAAGCCCTATATCCGTTGCCTTCGTGAAGAGCTTGTGATATAATATGCCACGCTCTGGGTCCTGATATCCCTCGCGCATGAAATCTAACATACGCTCGTAATCTTCAGAAACGCGCTCTATTTGGTGGCGTATGTCATGAATATGTTCCTCCTCCGAGAGCTGCATGATGATTCTGATGAGATCCTTGCAGCGATAGTTTGCACGAAGAAATGTCCTGAGATTATCTTTAAGTTTCGTATTCATTGTTGTTAATGACTTTCGGATCCTTCTTTATGGTCGGCCTCGGTTCTTCCGGGCGATTATCGTCCTACTTTCTTATAACTCCCTACCACGGCATCTGATATATGGATATATTTTAGTTCCGGCAATGCCTTGAGTGTTTTCTCGTCGGTTTTGCAGTAGGTCTTCACTAAATCGGCATAATGCTTTAGCCCGTATTTGTTTATAGAATCGCATGCAGCATTATATCCTTTAACGAAATAGACAATCTGCTGTTGCCTTCTTCTGTCTGCGAGTGCCTGGGAACGAAAGGCCACGACTCCTAATGATTTCTCCTTCAGTTCACGACTGTCTTTTAATACCGGATTCTTGTAGAGGCGTGCCGTCGTGGCCTGAGGCTCTGTTAGCCACATGGCATCCATCTCGTTGTTGAGCAGCATGTGAAGCCTGACGGTAACATCATTGATCTGGATTCGAAAGACGGATGCACTTGTCTTAACTCCTTCAAGCACTTTATCCGTAAGATAGTCGGTTGCCGAGTAGCGGGTCATGGCAACCATCTTGTCGCCTAACTGAGATACATGCTTTATTCGTGCTGTATGATTTGCTATCAACTGCCAGTAGGCGTTGGTACTTCCCAGTATGTCCAACTCGACTCCACGACTTTTCATTTTATCCACTCTCATGAAATCAGTAACGGCTCCTTCTATACTTCCTGCCATCAAGGCCGCATCCGCATCCATCTGGGCGTTCCACAGGCGTAGGTGTACATCCACCTTAGTTGTGTCGAAGAGGTTGTGCACCTTTGCCAGATAGACGGGCATGCAGTCAAGCGTAGGCAGTACAGCCACTTTCAGCGCGAGGGAGTCCTGCCTTTTCAAGCGGGCCTTTTCAGCTCTTGAAATAGCCTGTTTCTCCTCATATGACTGGCCGCACGATACCAGAAAGATTATGGAGCATATATAGATGATTAATTTCCTCATGTCCTGACTTTGATAATATGTGCAAATTTAGCAATTAATTTTGATACTAAGAAAATAATTAGTACTTTTGTGGAAACGAAAAGGCAAATATACATGGCAAAAGACAAGACGGCTTATGTCTGCTCAAATTGCGGTCAGGAGTCTCCTAAATGGATAGGGAAATGCCCGAATTGCGGACAGTGGAATACCTTTAAGGAGATTCGCATAGCCCCAGAGTCAGGCTCTTTGGCGGCAAGGTCGGCGGCCCAGACCATCAGTGCGCACAGAAACGCTGTCAACGGAGGGGCTGCGCCTGTGTTCCTGAAAGATATTTCTGCTAAAGACGACCCACGCATGGACATGGGAGACGATGAGCTGAACCGAGTGCTGGGAGGCGGCCTCGTACCTGGAAGTATAGTCCTTTTAGGGGGAGAGCCCGGCATCGGGAAGTCAACCCTCACGCTCCAGACTATCCTGAACATGAAGGGCACCCGGGTTCTCTATGTCTCGGGCGAAGAGAGTGCACACCAAATCAAGATGAGGGCCGAGCGTATCAATGGCAGGAAAGGCACTATGGACAATATCATTGTCTTATGCGAAACCTCGCTTGAGAATATCTTCAGCCACATCAAGGATGTGAAGCCGCAGCTTGTGGTTATAGATTCCATCCAGACCATGGCGACGGAAGAAGTGGAGTCAAGCCCCGGGAGTATAGCCCAGGTGCGTGAATGCGCCGCCGCCCTACTCCGCTTTGCAAAGTCAAGCGGCATCCCGGTCATCCTCATCGGACACATCAATAAAGAGGGTACCTTGGCAGGTCCCAAGATACTGGAGCACATCGTGGACACCGTTATCCAGTTTGAAGGCGATCAACACTATATGTACCGCATCCTCCGCAGCATGAAGAACCGGTTCGGGAGTACCTCTGAACTGGGAATTTACGAAATGGAACAAACCGGGCTCCGTCAGGTCTCGAATCCTTCGGAGTTGCTTCTTACCGAGGATCATGAAGGCCTTTCGGGTATCGCAATCAGTTCCGCAATAGAAGGGGTACGGCCTTTCCTCGTGGAAACCCAGGCCCTGGTGTCGAGTGCAGCCTACGGGACGCCTCAGCGTTCGGCCACGGGGTTCGATCAGAGAAGGTTGAACATGCTCCTTGCCGTTCTCGAGAAGCGTGTAGGCTTCAAGTTAATGCAAAAGGATGTGTTCCTGAATATTGCCGGCGGACTGCGCGTTACGGACATGGCAATGGACCTGAGTGTCATTGCCGCGGTGCTTTCCAGTAATGTGGACACAGCCATTGAGACAGGCTGGTGTATGTGCGGTGAAGTGGGATTGAGCGGTGAAGTGCGCCCTGTAAACCGCATAGAGCAACGGGTGGCCGAGGCTGCAAAGCTGGGATTTACGCATCTCATACTTCCCGCCTATAACCTCAAGGGCTTCAATCCGCATAAATATAAGATAGAATTGCATCCTGTGAGGAAAGTCGAGGAAGCCCTCAGGGCATTGTTTGGATAATTCTTGATATAATGGCAGAGGTCTCCTCATGTACAAGGAGACCTTTGTTGTTTTAAATCCTAACCGCGGCTTACATTAATCTTCATAGACGGTTTTATCTTCGATGCCGGCTTCCTTGAGAGCCTCCCTGCGCTCCCGACAGGTTCCGCACTTGCCGCAATGGTGCTCGCCGCCCTTATAGCAGCTCCATGTTTCAGCATAGTCAATGCCCATTTGCTTACCGTGCCGGGCAATATCAGCCTTGGTGATGTCGGTGTAGGACGCCCACAGTTCGACGCCCGCATAGGTGCCGGCCTCGGCTGCATCCGACATCGCGTGCACGAATTCCGGCCGGCAGTCGGGATAGATGGTGTGGTCGCCCCCGTGATTGGCCATCATCACATACTTCAAATGGTGGGTCTCTGCTATGCCGATGGCAATACTCAGCATGATTCCATTGCGAAACGGGACCACCGTTGACTTCATGTTCTCCTCGTCATAGTTGCCTTCGGGAACAGCCTCTGCCCCTTCGAGAAGTGAACTTTTGAAGTATTGGTGCATGAAGTCGAGGTTGATGGTGATGTGCCGGATGCCCAGCCTTTCGCAGTGCAATTGTGCAAACGGAATCTCCCGGGCATTATGATTGCTTCCATAGTCAAAGGAAATGCCCAGCTTGATGCGGTCTTGATATTCATAGAGCATGGTGATGGAATCCATGCCGCCGCTTACTATAATTACAGAATCTTTCATCGTCCTTGAATTTCACGGACAAAGGTAGTGATAAATAACGAAAAAACTCCCGCGCTCTGCATTTTGTTTAAAGAAAAAGTAGTATCTTTGCAACAGGAAAAGACAAACATATTAAATACAGGAAAAATGAAAATTGAACAATTCAACTTTGCCGGTCATAAGGCAATCGTTCGTGTAGATTTCAATGTGCCACTGGATGAAAATGGCAAGGTAACTGACGATACCCGCATCCGCGGTGCTCTCCCCACCCTGAAGAAGGTGCTCGCTGATGGCGGATCGCTCATCATGATGAGCCATATGGGTAAGCCGAAGGGTAAAGTGAAGGCAGAACTTTCTCTTGGACAGATTGTCAAGAATGTGAGCGATGCACTGGGTGTAGAGGTGAAATTCGCCCCTGACTGCGCCCATGCGGATGATCTCGCGGCAGCCTTGAAACCGGGAGAGGCCCTCCTGCTTGAGAATCTCCGCTTCTATCCGGAGGAAGAAGGCAAACCTGTCGGCGTAGAGAAAGGTACTCCTGAATACGACGAGGCGAAGAAGGCCATGAAGCAAAGCCAGAAGGAATTTGCAGCCAAGCTGGCTTCCTATGCCGATGTATATGTGAATGATGCGTTCGGTACCGCTCACCGCAAGCATGCCTCTACGGCCGTCATCGCCGACTCCTTCGATCAGGATCACAAGATGCTTGGCTTCCTGATGGAGAAAGAAGTTACTGCCATTAATAATGTATTGAAGAACGCACAGCATCCTTTTACTGCCATCATCGGCGGTTCGAAGGTAAGCTCTAAGCTGGGTGTTATCAAGAATCTGCTTGACAAAGTGGACAATCTTATCATCGGCGGCGGCATGGGATATACCTTCATCAAGGCGCAAGGCGGCCACATCGGCAAGTCGCTCCACGAAGACGAACTCATGCCGGAGGCATTGAATGTCATCGCGGCAGCCAAGGAGAAGGGCGTGAACCTGAGCCTTTCCATCGCCACGGTATGCGGTAAGGAGTTCTCCAATGATACGGAGCGGTGCGTCTTCCCGATATATAACATCCCTGACGAGTGGGAAGGAATGGATGCTTCCGAGGAAAGTATCGCTGAGTGGAAGAAGATAATTCTCGACTCAAAGACCATTCTCTGGAACGGTCCTGTAGGCGTGTTTGAGTTCGAGAACTTTGCCAAGGGTACCGGCGAGATTGCCAAGACCGTGGCACAGGCTACCCAGGAGAACGGCTGCTATTCACTCGTAGGCGGAGGAGACTCTGTCGCAGCGGTTAACAAGTTCGGTCTTGCAGACAAGGTGAGCTATGTTTCCACGGGCGGAGGAGCCATGCTCGAGGCCATCGAGGGCAAGGTGCTCCCTGGTGTAGCGGCTATTGAAGGCTAATCTAAAACAACTTTATATGTGTGAGGGCGGATACATCTTAGCAGGTGCGTCCGCCTTTCTTTTGTTTCAAACAGCCGCTTCGAGCCTGGAAAAATCGGCGATTTCATCGGGCAAAATCGCCGAAATCATCGCACAATCTCGCCGATTTTGTCAGGCTGTCAACGGCATTTAGAATAGAAGACTGCAAAATATGCGCCGGAAGCAGGAAGTTAAAGATATTTTTTCGTATATTTGCACGAGATGCTGAAGAAACCTTTTTTCATAATAGGCTTCATCATGCTGGCTCTCAATGTGCATGCGCAGCGCCAGCAGATTCTTGCGGACAATATCCGTTCACTTCAAGTCGTAGCTGGCAATCGGTGGCGCGACCTGCCCGTCGTCGGCCTCTCCAATGGTGAGACAGTCAGCATCTCGTTTGACGACATGACCCATGAATACCGCCGCTTCACCTACTCCATCAGGCATTGTGAGGCTGACTGGACGGAAAGCCGGGAACTGTTTCAAAGCGATTTCTGTGAGGGCTTTGCGGAGGGAAATACCATCGACGACTTTGAAGAATCGTTCAACACGAATACTCTCTATACCCATTATACCCTTCAGATTCCCAACGACAGGTGTCGCCTGAAGATGAGCGGGAACTATGAAGTTACTGTTTATGACGGGAATAATGGCGAACTGCCTGTGGCAAAGGTGTATTTCATGGTTCTTGAGCCTTTAATGGGTGTATCTTTGAGAATGCAGACCAACACGGATGCAGACATAAACGGGAGGCACCAACAGATTTCCATGGATGTCAACTATGGCGATATAAAGGTCTCGGATCCTGTAAGGCAGATAAAAACCGTGCTTTTACAGAATGGCCGTTGGGACAACTGCAAGGTGAATGTGAGCCCGCAATACACGATGAACGACGGACTGCGCTGGGAGCACTGCCGTGACTATATCTTTGACGGAGGAAACGAATACCGAAAGTTTGAGATGCTGGACGCCAGCCACACTACCATGGGCTTGGAGAAGATGGACTGGGACGGGCGGCAATATCATGCTTATACATGGACGGATGAGCCCCGGCCGAGCTACATCTATGATGAAGCAGCGAAAGGGGCATTCCTTGTCCGTAACAGCGACAACCAGGAAAACGATACCGAGTCAGAGTATCTTTATGTCCATTTCCGATTGAAGAGTCCGCGTACAGCTGGTCGAATCTACTTAAATGGAAACTGGACATACGGCTTGTTTACACCTGAATATGAGATGCTTTGGAATGATGGGCATCAGCAATACGAAGCTACTGTACTGCTCAAGCAAGGCTATTATTCCTATCAATATCTTTTACTGAGGACTGACGGCACTACTGCCCCACTCCAGAGCGAAGGGAATTTCTACCAGACCAGGAATGAGTATCAGGCTCTCATCTATTATAGAGGTATCGGGGAAAGAACTGACCGTCTGGTCGGATATGCGGCCATTTTAGACAGATAGTGCCATTCATGTTTTATATAAATTACAGAAATGAATTTAAAAACTATAGTTTATTCTTGTAATTTATACAGGAATATGTTATCTTTGCAGATAAGACATAAGGCAAAAGGCAATAAATGAACACCAAATCAACAGACATTCGTGCATATAACGCACTTATCGAGCATGGCATAAGACCGTCAGTACAGCGGTTGGCCATCATGGACTATTTGCTGACCCATCATACTCATCCCACAATAGAAGAGGTGTTTTTGGCATTGCGCGGTGAAATTCCGACATTAAGCAAGACCACCGTGTATAAGACTCTGCGCATGTTTTCAGAGCATAAAGCTGCCCAGATGATTACCATTGACGATCATCGTGTTTGCTATGACGGCGATACAACCCCTCATGTGCACTTCTTCTGCAAGCATTGTGGCAAAGTATATGACCTCGTTAACGAAGTGGCTCCAATGCCATCAAACAATGTGATTGATGGTAATCTTATCGATGAAAGCCAACTTTACTATAAAGGCATCTGCAAGGAATGTCGGGAAGCAGGGCAATAAGCGAGAAGAAACTCAAGGAAATCTATTTCCATAGATTTATACAAGAACATTATGAAGAAGAAATTTATCTGTACTGTATGTGGTTACATCTATGAAGGGGAAGAGGCTCCTGAGCAGTGCCCGATTTGCAAAGCCCCTGCCAGCAAGTTCAAGGAAATGACAGTCGAAGACGAACCGGAGTTTGCCACGGTACATGAATTAGGCGTTGCTTATAAAGACCAGGTAAGTGAAGAACTTATCCAGCACTGCAAGAATACCTTTGCAAGTGAGTGCAGTGAGGTCGGCATGTATCTCGCCATGGCCCGTCAGGCAGACCGTGAAGGCTATCCGGAGGTTGCACGCGTCTTTGAGCATTATGCCTATGAGGAGGCTAATCATGCCAGCCGCTATGCCGAAGTGTTAGGAGAAGTGTTGAGCGACACCAAGAGCAATCTCGAAGCTCGTATCGCTGCAGAGAAAGAAGCAAGTGCGGAGAAATTCGAGGCAGCAAAGCTTGCTAAGAAAGAAGGTTCCGATGCGCTCCATGATACGATTCATGAAATGGCAAAGGATGAGGCTCGCCACGCCGCTGGCTTTATCGGCCTCTATAACCGCTATTTCAAATAAACTCCCTCGAGCGATAGAGAAAATCGTTTAAGGAACTCTTACAAATAAAGGAAAGGGCTTCTGCGTCTTCATATGCACGGAAGCCTTTCCTTGTTTTTATGAGCCTGATAGCATTCTATATAATACAGGCTGTCAGTTCACAGAGATGTGATTTGTTCATCAAGAATAGACTTGATTTGTAACCAGGAAGCCTCATTGTTTGCATCAAGCGTTTGTTTGCTACCCTCCACGGGCACCAATCCTCTATCCGGGGCAGGCCTCCAGGATAATATGGAAATCGTCTGATTATCTACATCATAGGTAACAGACAGGGAGATTGAATGACTGTAAAAATCCCTATATGATTTTGCCCGATGAGCTCTTAGGAACTTCGTGCGGTCATATACAACGCTTCGCGTGTCTACGGCTCCGGAGTTTTGAAGGATCATTTTTAGATTTTGTATAAACTCCGTTCCGTCAATAGTCTCCGGGAGAATTAAGACTTTGTTGTCCTCATATAAATAGCCGTTTTCATTCTGATGTTCTGCAACAAACTGGTAGGTATCCTTGAACTTGTATACTATTGCATGTTTTTGATTCGCGAGATACCCTTTCTGAAGCCAACGCTTGTATCGCAGACGGTGCAAGAGAGGCCGAAGCCATTTAGCTATGAGGCGCATTTGGAGTCTTTATAATGCATATCATTTCCTCTGCCGACACTAATTTCTGCTCTCCCGTGAACATATTCTTCAGAGTAACCTTTCCGGCTTCCATCTCCGTATCGCCTGCAAGGGCTACAAAGGGTATCTGCTTCGCGTTGGCATAGTTCATCTGCTTCTTCATCTTAGCCTTGTCCGGATACATTTCCGTGCGGATACCGGAATCCCGAACCTTTGCAACGACAGGAAGGCAATATGCGGTTTCTTTCTCGCCAAAATTGATGAAGAGCAGTTGGGTGGTGTCTACGGCTTCTTGCGGGTAAAGGTCAAGCATGTTAAGAACATCATATATGCGGTCTGCGCCGAAAGAGATGCCTACCCCGCTCAAGCCTGGCATTCCGAAGATTCCTGTGAGATTATCATAGCGGCCACCGCCTGTAATACTTCCCATGGCAACATCGAGAGCCTTCACCTCAAATATAGCACCCGTATAATAGTTCAAGCCTCGGGCGAGTGTAAGGTCAAGTTGAATCTCATTCTTTAACCCCACGGCCTCCAGGGTGTTGAGTATAAAGCGAACTTCCTCTACCCCTTTTAAGCCAATCTCTGAGGTTTCAAGCACCTTGCGTATAGTATCGAGTTTTTCGTCGTTAGTTCCCTTCAGGGATATAATCGGCTGGAGTTGCTCTATTGCCTTTTCGCTAAGGCCATTGTTGCGGAGTTCCTCATTTACATTTTCTATTCCTATCTTGTCGAGTTTGTCAATGGCAACGGTAATATCAATAATCTTATCGGCCTCGTCAATCACCTCTGCTATGCCGGAAAGTATCTTGCGGTCATTAATTTTAATCTGAACTCTGATGCCAAAACGGCTGAAGACTGTATCTACAATCTGCATCAATTCAACCTCATTGAGGAGAGAATCTGATCCCACAATGTCTGCATCACACTGGTAGAATTCTCGATATCGGCCTTTCTGGGGGCGATCAGCACGCCAGACGGGCTGTATCTGATAACGCTTGAACGGCAACTGTAATTCATCGCGGTGCATCACTACATAACGGGCAAATGGAACGGTAAGGTCGTACCGCAAGCCCTTCTCGCAGAGTTTTGAAGCCAAATGAAGCACATTGCGTGTCGCAAGTTCCTCGTCAGTTATCTTATTCAGGTAATCTCCTGAGTTCAAGACCTTGAAGAGTAACTTGTCCCCCTCCTCTCCATACTTACCCATCAGGGTCTGGAGAGTCTCCATTGCTGGGGTTTCTATCTGTTGAAAGCCATAGAGAGAATAAACCTCTTTAATTGTGTTGAATATATAGTTGCGCTTGGCCATCTCAACGGGGCCAAAGTCTCTGGTACCTTTTGGTATAGAAGGTTTCTGTGCCATTATTTCTTTATGATAGTTTGTTCGCGGTCGGGACCGATAGAGATGATTCTAATGGGTGTCTCTAAATAGTCCTCCAAGAATGTAATATAGTCTTTGAATAATGCTGGGAACTGCTCTTCGGAGGTGAACTTGGTCATATCGGTTTCCCATCCTTTAAACTCTTTATAAATAGGAGTAACATCAGTAATGTCATATGGAAACTCCGCACTTTCTGAACCATCCGCCAACCTATAGGCTACACAGGCCTTAATGGTATCGAAGCTGTCAAGAACATCGCTCTTCATCATGATAAGTTGGGTAACCCCATTAACCATAATTGAATACTTAAGCTGGACAAGATCAATCCAGCCACAACGGCGCTCACGCCCAGTAACAGCACCATATTCATGGCCTATCTGTCGGATAGAGTTACCAGTTTCATCAAAAAGTTCTGTAGGGAAAGGACCGGAACCAACGCGAGTACAATAGGCTTTCATAATGCCATAAACCTCACCAACCTTATTGGGGCCAATGCCAAGTCCTGTACAAGCACCTGCACAAATCGTATTTGATGAGGTTACAAAGGGATAACTGCCGAAATCCACATCAAGCATGGTACCTTGGGCGCCCTCACAAAGCACCCTTTTGTTTTCATGAAGTAAATGGTTGATTTCATGTTCAGCATCGACAATCGAAAATTCCCGCAAATAGGCAATACCCTCAAGCCAATGTTTCTCAATCTCTTCAAAATCGCTGAAATCAGTCCATCCCATAGCTTTGAGCATCTGCAAATGCCGATTCTTATGTAGCATATACTTCTCTTCAAAGTTTTTGAAGATATCACCAATCCGGAGACCGTTGCGTGAGACCTTGTCGGTGTAAGCTGGACCAATACCCTTCCCTGTAGTCCCGACCTTGTTTTCTGCTTTTAGACTTTCTTGGGCATGGTCGAGGATACGGTGAGTGGGCATAATAAGATGAGCCTTTTTGGAAATATGCAGACGCGATTTTAATTCGTGTCCGCTCTTTTCCAATGCAATAGCTTCTTCCATGAAAAGGTCTGGAGCAAGAACCACTCCGTTGCCAATGATGTTTACCTTGTCTCCCTGAAAGATGCCGGAAGGAATAGAACGAAGGACATATTTCTGTCCTTCAAATTCTAAAGTGTGCCCGGCATTAGGTCCCCCTTGGAAACGAGCTACAACATCATAATTTGGAGTAAGGACATCTACAACCTTACCCTTTCCTTCATCCCCCCATTGGAGTCCCAATAGGACATCAACTTTTCCTGTATTCATATTTCTTTTGTTTATAATCTACTTGTCTTCTGCTTACAACTGCTGCATACGCCATAAATGTAAAGAGAGAATACTTCACGGGCAAACCGGCGGAATTTGGTCTCTTCAATGGCATGTACAATCTCAGGAGCTTCTAATTCCGTAACTTGTCCGCATATTGTACAAATCTGATGGATGTGGTTCTCATTGTCATTTATCGCCTCATACTTAGTTCCATCTGCAAGACGGTGGCAAATGACAAGATGCAGATTGATGAAAAGCTTTATTGTATTATAAAGAGTTGCCCGGCTCACGGGGAAGTTTTTCTTTTCAAGCTTCTCTCTCAAGGCTTCTAAAGAAAAGTGTCCTTTCATCGAATAAACGGCTTCCAGAACAGCATAGCGTTCAGGCGTCTTTCGATGGTTGTTGGTCTCAAGATAATTATCCAGAATCTTTTGGGCTTTCTCTTTGGAACTCTTCTTCATTATGAACTATAATAAACAGACATACAAAGATACCTATTTTTATTTATACTAATGAAGGGATAGCTTTAAAAAATCTAAATAATATCAAACCCTTGAGATTTCATAGCATGGCGTGCAATAGCTTCATATTCTGTGCCCAACTCTATAAAGCGCATCAAACTGTTGTATGCAGCATGCCTGACACCTGCATTGCTGCCCTGCAATGCAACTGCGACTTGATCAAGATATTCATTGATTCCACGCTCATTAGGCTCTTGTCCCCGCATGAAGAGCCTCGATAACATTTGATAGGCGGTAATTTGATAAAAGGAATTGTTACTTGCCATCCATTGAAATGTTAATGCCGGCGCATAGTCGAGATGTTGAAAGAGATTAAATGCAAGCATCTCCGCTATTTCCTGAGAGGGGCATTGTTCCATCCAAATCTCTGCTATTTCTGGAACCATCCGTTCTGATGGCATAAGGAGAGTTGCAAGGATCTTGCATTCGCGAATATCTTCTTTATAGAGTTCTATGGCAAGTTCGTAGTCTTTGGGATACTTTTCTGCCATTTTCTGAAGTTCCATTAATGGTACGCCCCAATTAATCCTGTAATTGACACCCTTCTCTCGCATTGACTGGGAGGTAGGGCCATTCATGATTAAATGGAACGACTGTTTTATCTCCTTTATCTTTTCATTAGTTTCTTTTGAAATCATAATATTCCATATTCTTTTGAGTATCGCAGCATTTGATGCTCATAGCTTTCCGTATAATCAATTTTTATGTCGATAATATTGCCCTTGCTGTCAACTACAGGGCTCATAAGCGGATTAATGAAGCCCTTGAAAGGAGCAATGTCAAGAGCTTTATAGCGCGTCAGCACTTCCTCGTGAAGCAAGGGATTTACTTTGATGCCATACTTCTCTACAAGTTCACGAGCCGCATTATAGTCTCCTTCGCTTTTAATGCGCTGAATCTCGGCAAGTTCTTTACCAAATATGGTGCGAAGATTCTGGAAGTCCTTGATCTGCACATACGATTTTCCGTTCCATTTTATGATTTTTATGTTCTCCTTATCAAGGTCCATAGCCCAATGTGCTATCAGAGACCTGTTGCGCATGTGGGCTTCTTCAATTTGAAGGCCTGGCTTGATACGAACAAGTTGAGTCATCAGTCCATTCATCATATAGGTGTAGTATTGCGACTTGTAAGCTTCTGCACTTGGGGTAAGACCCAATTCCACAAGTTTCTCATCCGCTATGTAATAGAGTCCGAAGAGGTCTGCCCTGGCCTCTTCAATTGTGCTTCCATACGCTTTTAGCGCATCCGGACTTGTCCGGGAAAGCAGTTGTCCGCTGCCATGTCCCACACATTCGTGAAGATCAGTATGCAGTTCGTCGCATATATCACCATATTGATGGATGCATTCTTGTATTTCGTTATCTGGTATTACGAACTCTTCGTGAAAACCATTACCGTGGGCAGCTTTGTTGTAAGCCTCCGTAAGGTTACCTATCGTTACGCTTTTGCTTCCGTATTGGGCACGAATCCATTCAGCGTTCGGCAAGTTGATGCCGATGGCAGAAGAGGGATACTCGTCGCCACCGAGCATGGCCGCACAAATTACATTTGCCGTAACGCCTTTTACCTTTTCTTTCTTGAAACGCTTGTCAACGGGTGAATGGTCTTCAAACCATTGGGCATTTTCACTAATAATGCGAGTGCGTTTGGTCGCTTCTTTATCCTTATATTCAACGAGGCCTTCCCACGATCCTTTCAGTCCTAAAGGATCTCCATATACTTCAATGAATCCATTGATGAAGTCTATTTCTCCTTCCTGTTCCTTTAACCATTCGATGGAATATTCATCAAAGGTGTGCAGATTCCCAGAATGGTAATACTTGATCAGGAGTTTGATAACTTTCTTTTGCTGTTCGTTTTCTGAAACTCCTACAGCTTTTTCTAACCAATAAACAATTTGCCGGATAGCCTTGGCATAACGACCATCGGTTGTATAAGTCTCTTCTTTTATAGCGCCGTCCTTTTTTACCAGCCGAGAGTTTAATCCAAATGATGGAACCGCCGTTGCGGATGTCCATGCGAGTCTCTTCTCGTTATAGTAGGCTTCAACTTCTTCTTGCGTTACGCCCTCATAGAAATTGCAGGCTGAGGTAAGCACAAGGTCCTCACCGTCAGCTTGGTTGACGCGTTTCGGTAGGACCTGTGGATCAAAGATTACAGGAAACAGTTCATTACACAATCCGTCAATGTCCTCACCCTCTCTCAAGGGCAATTTTTCTGGTTGCACCCCATATATGGCTTTTCTGAGAAAGTCCTCCGTAAATCCCGGAGTGAACTTCTCGCACCCATAGTGGTGATAGATACCGTTAGAGAACCATATCCTTTTAAGGTAAATCTCTAAGGCCTTGAAGTCCTTGCCCTGCCGGTTCCCCTTATATCCGCAAAATACAGCCTCCAAAACTTTTCTTATTCGGAGGTTGTATTTCCCAAATTGGTCTGTGGTGATATCGCGACCGGCCAATGTGGCCTTGGCCAGATAATAGATTAGAGCCTTCTGTTTGGCGGAGAGACTTTCAAAACCATTCAGACGATAGCGGAGCAATTGCAGATCAGCAAACCGTTCGTCTGAATATTTGAAATCATCTTGCATGTTCTTAATCTTTCTGTGTTTTTTTGTTTTTTGAGCCTGGCCTGCGACCTCTTTTTTTCGGTTTTTCCACTAAAGCCGGATGCTGTGAGAGGTGCTTCAACTTGTAATCCCGGGGGGTGCAGCCATTTACTTTAAAGAACGAGGCATAGAAAGACTGGCGATTGGAGAATCCAACCATATCAGAAATTTCCTCCATGTTCAAATCCTGATAGCGCTTGTCGACCAACAAGGCCATAGCTTCCTCTATACGATATTTGTTAACGAAGGAGGTATAGTTCATGTGGAACTTTACATTTACCACAGCCGAAATATAGCGGGTGTTTGTACCAAGGTCTTCTGCAAGCTTTTTCGCAGAATAGTTCTTGTCTTTGTATTTTTTTTGGATAAGGATGACCTCCAGAATTTTTTCTTTTAATTCATCCATCAAGTGGGGACTGACCAATGTGCGGTAAGTGGCTTCTTTCTCTTTGAGCTCTGTAATATTATACTTCGACATATTATAATGATGTTATAGTGTTTACTTTTTCGAATCTATATGTTTATCTCTAAACTACTAACAAAGGTATGTATAGATTTCGGAAATATCAAATATTTTAACAAAGTTTTTAATTAAACTGTAATATTGGTTATAAAACACAGACAAACGGATAAAATGAGGGCCCGATTATTGCCATTGGTTCACTCTTATAATGCGAATGCCCGTTTGTGAGGGGTGCTTCTTCATATAGGCATGGAGCGTCATTGGTTCTTCAACTATCTTTTTGCGGACTTGTGAAGCATTGAGCAGATGGAGGCCGTCTGCATGCCAAACGGCTATTCCTATGTGAGATGTGTCCAGTCCCGGCTTTGATGTGAGGATTGCAATAATGTCGCCATCATGTATCGCCGCGCGGCATACGGCTGTATTCGCAATTTCCTCCTTGGGGATATACGGGAACTCCCTGCCCTCCAATTCCCGTTCCATGCTCTGAATGCTGGGAATCCAAGATGGATTTCTTGCCAGCATGGGATAAAGTGAAACATGGGTCGACATGAAGTTTATCTCAATTTTTTGAGTTTTCGTGAAGGGGGGATTAGGCTCTGAAACTTCTTCTACATATCCCATGCGGGCATTGTCCGCAATCCATTCGGTAAAATAATGCAGGCGGTTGACATAGGCAACTTCGCCGTTACGGTAGCGGATAAGGCGCAAGAATGTAAGAAAGTCGGCAAAGCGAGTCAGATGATTCTTGGCACATAATGTCAATGCGAGCGTGTTTTCTACGAATGTCGTACAGTCAAATTGCCGCAGATTCACCACAAGCCTTTCCCGTGGATTCTTCTCAAGGGTCTTTGCCACATAAGGCATGCCTATGAGCTGTCGTCCGAAATAGAGCATCAGATTGGTGTCCTCCTTCAAGGCGTTAGCTTTTTGCAACATCGTTACCACCTTGATACTGTCCTGTTTGCCAAATTGGGCTTGCCCGAAAAGAGACGAGGAGGAAATAATTAGCAGCAGGCTTACAATGCTTTTCTTATAGTATTTGTTGATGTAGTGTTTCATAAATTTACTAAATTGTCTTCGGGGTTATTTCTTTCTTCCGAAATTGAATCCGACATAAATGTTGATATTGCCAAAGTATGTATTCGTTGAAAACTGACTCTTGTGGTAGTTATAGGAATGAAAAATGGCGTTGGCCCCCGCATACCACTTGCTGTTGTTCCATACTAAGCCTGTGCGGAGCACACCGTCGAGATTGAAGTTGGCAAAGCTGAAGTCGCGAAACTTAAACCGGCTGCGCTCCATGTCGCCGGTGGAATGCTTGTAGGCCAGTGCGAGCGACAGGGACATGTCAAACAGCCAGTTGTGTGCAAACACCCAGTTGTAGGCATATCCGGCGGACAGGGATACATCTGCATAGTGGATACGCTCGTGCACCAGGTTGTCGTCTATCACTTGAGTTGCAAGTGTTGAGCCGAGGCGGTCTTCTATAATCTGGCCTAATTTCTGCCAGTCCACCTTCAGGCTGTGCGTCGTGTACCCGAATCCCGCAAGGAATGAGCCGGCGCTCCTGCGCTGGATAGTACTCTGGCTGTAAGCTGCCGGGTAGGAGAACTTTCGGTGGTTGAAGATGTAATAGGCATTGAAGCCTTTGATGCTTGCCTCTATTCCGTCGAAGCTGACATTTTTCAGAGGGCTCGTGTCAACCCCCTCTCCAAGGTTCATCTCGCGTATCTTGTAGTCGTTTCCGGTTTTGCGATAGAACAGGTCTAATCCGATTTGCGAGCTGTAGAGACTCATGTTGAAGTCTTGCTTGTTGCTGCCGCCGTTAAGATGGGTAAGATCAATGGTATATCCCAGGAATATCCACCTCCATCCTACATACGGCCCGGCCTTTATACTCACATCCGGAGCAAAACGAATATGTTGCCCGTTGGAAGTTGATATTGTATAGGCCTCGTATGTATTGGTGTTCTGCAGCATCACCTCAAAGTTATATTTCTGAGGCTCCACATAATTGGTGTCCACCTGGCTGAACTTCTTCACGAATTGGTAGAGCGCATTGAATATGCCTTTTTTCTCCTGCCTGGGAGCAGAAGTCGCCACTTCGCCTTCCTGCGGACGAGGAAGGGTGTCCCGACTTTGGATGTTTCCCTCTGCCGCGGCCATGACTGCCGGAACGGCCAGAGCTATGATCAACGCCACTCTTCTCATCTTACATCTTGCCAAGGATACGGTCCATCACCCAGTTGGTGGGGGTTGCACTCACGCTTGTACTCCGGCAGATATCACTGCCCTGCAGGTCTTCTATCACATTCTTGATAATTGGGAGCTGCACATAGTCTGGGTTCTTGACCACGATATTGGTAATGCCGTCGCTGGTAACAAGCCTGATCGGGTCGTAGTTGTATACCGAGAAAGAGAGCGTGCCACGGTCGCCGATGATTTCAATGCAGTCTTCACTGGCACTCTTGTGTCCCACAAAGCACCATGAACCGGAGCCGACAAGCCCGTTTTCGAAACGGAAACAGGCACTGATTGTGTCTTCTGGTTGATAAAGGTGGGCTCGGTTGGCCGTATACCCGTGAGCCTTGACGATGACGCCGAAGATGTCCTGAAGCAAATCTATCTGATGCGGGGCGAGATCATAGAAATATCCGCCCCCGGAAATATCAGGCTGGAGCCGCCATGGAAGTTCATTGGAATTGTAGTCGAGGTCGCGCGGAGGAGCCGAGAAACGAATCTGCACATTGATGATATTTCCCAGGACGCCGTTATTCACGATGCTCTTTACCCTCCTGAAGTAAGGCAGATAGCGCCGGTAATAAGCTACGAAGCAGGGTATGCCGGTCTGTTCGCTGATGCGATTGATGCGCACGCAGTCTTCATAGCTTGCCGCGAGAGGCTTCTCTACATAGACGGGCTTGCCCGAGCGCATGGCCATTATGGCAAAGGTGGCATGGCTCGACGGCGGCGTCGCGATATAAATGGCATTGATTTCCGGGTCGTCGATAAGTTCCTGGGCATCCGTATACCATTTCTTGATATGGTGCCGTGCGGCATAGGATGCAGCATTCTTGGGGTTTTTGCTCATCACGGCCGTTACATGCGAGCCGTCGACAAGGCTGAAGGCCGGCCCCGACTTCTTCTCGGTAACCTCGCCGCATCCGATGAATCCCCAATTAATTTCCTTCATATCAACAGGTTTTATCCGCTTCGGCCGCCCATTCCCGAAGGAACGGCCGCCAAAGCTCGAATTCTCTTTTGTATGCAAAGATACAAAAAACTCAGAATAATGCGTGAAAAACGGATAGTTTTTGAAGAAATTCGGAAAGATTTCGGAGTTCTTTTTATCTGATGGTTTTCCATGCTACAAATAGCTTGTCGGAAAAGCATCAGCATGCCTCGCCGGGCGCATTCGCCAATCTTCTTCCAACTGATAACCCCTTGCAACAGCAATAGAAGTCCCTTTGAGCATGCCTAAACATGGCATTTTGCATGTGTTTCTATAACTGAAACATCGTGTTTCAACGGCTGAAACACCTTGTTTCTGCCACTGAAATAGTGCTTAGATGCTATTTGTAAGCCCGCTAAATGCGATTTACGACCGTGCCAAATTGCATTTCTGTGCTTGCCGGACGCTGTCAGCAGATGGCGGGCCGCCCTCTTTCGAAACTATTTGTCAAAGTATAGGAGGCTGTCGCATACGGCAAATAGAATCGAGTAATAACCACCACATTTGCATCTCCATCCGTTCTCCTTCCCGCCGATAATTATTCTAGGAGATATTAAAACTCTGGTTTTCCTGCAATTATTAGCGTGTTTTTGCTTATCTTTGCACACAAAATAAAGAAGTATGGAAATCAAGAAGTCGGAATTCGTCATATCTGCGCCAAGGGTGAGCATGTGTCCTAACGACACGAAACCCGAGTATGCCTTTATCGGAAGGAGTAATGTGGGAAAGTCAAGCCTCATTAATCTGCTGTGCAATCATAAGGGTTTGGCGAAGACAAGTTCCACACCGGGAAAGACGCTGCTCATCAATCACTTCATTATCAATAATGACTGGTATCTCGTAGACCTGCCGGGCTATGGCTATGCCAAGCGTTCCAAGAGCGTGCAGGAGAAACTTGACCGGATGATTCGCAGCTATATCCTGCAAAGAGAGCAACTCGTCAATGTCTTCGTGCTGGTGGATATCCGCCACGAAGCCATGAAGGCTGACCTCGAATTCATAGACTGGCTCGGAGTAAGCGGCATTCCCTTTGCCATCATTTTTACCAAAGCCGACAAGGTGGCGCAAACCAAAGCCGGCCAATATGCCGAAAAATGGTTGGGGGCTTTGAAGGATACATGGGAGACGCTGCCCCCCTACTTCATCTCGAGCAGCGAGAAAAAAACGGGGCGCGAGGAAATTTTAAACTACATAGAAGAAATCAACAAGACGCTTTAAGCCCGTAAGCCCATGGCCATGACCCCTTATCTGGATGTACAGAACCTAAACAAGAGCTTCGGCGCACAAGTGCTTTTCCGCAATCTGAGTTTCTCCATTGCCGAAGGACAGAAAGTCGGGCTCATCGCGCGGAACGGCACGGGGAAATCCACGCTGCTCTCAATTCTCGTCGGAATGGAAGGGCGGGATTCCGGCGAAATCATTTATCGCAATGACATCCGTGTGGGCTATCTGGAACAATCGCCCGTATTTAGTCCCGAAGACTCCGTGCTTGATGCCTGCTTCAACCATGAGGGAGACCCGGAGAAGGTGCTCAAGGCAAAACAAATCCTGACTCAGCTGCACATAGACGACCTCAACCAGCCCATGGGACAGCTCAGCGGGGGACAGCAGAAGCGCGTGGCTCTCGCCAATGTTCTCATTACCGAGCCGGATATGCTGATACTCGACGAGCCCACCAACCATCTTGATCTCGTGATGATAGAATGGCTTGAAGACTTCTTAAGGCGAGGAAACAAGACCCTCCTGATGGTAACTCACGACCGGTTCTTCCTTGACCGGGTATGCAACTTGATACTTGAACTCGACAATGAAACCATCTATACTTATCGGGGAAACTACAGCTATTACTTGAATAAACATCAAGAACGCATTGATAATCAAAGAGCTGAACTTGCGCGAGCCAACAACCTCTATCGTAAGGAACTGGAATGGATGCGACGAATGCCCCAGGCACGAGGACATAAGGCAAAATACAGGGAAGACACGTTCTATGAGCTGGAAGCTAAGGCCAAACGCTCTATTGAGGAAAGACAGATGCGCCTGAAGGCCTCAAATGTATATATCGGTTCTAAAATCTTCGAATCACAGTATGTGAGCAAGAGTTTTGGCGGAAAGACAATACTGAAGGACTTTTATTATAACTTCTCCCGATTCGAGAAAATGGGAATCGTGGGAAACAATGGAACGGGTAAGACCACATTTGTCCGTCTGCTTTTAGGAGAGATACAACCTGATGGCGGAAAGTTTGATATCGGAGAAACCGTGAGGTTCGGCTATTTCTCACAGGAAGGGCTGAAATTTCGAGACGACCAGAGGGTGATAGATGTTATTACGGAAATAGCCGACTATATAGATTTAGGTAGCGGTCGGCACATGACAGCATCGCAATTCCTGCAATACTTTCTGTTTACCCCGGAGCAACAGCATAACTATGTCTACAAGCTCAGCGGCGGAGAGCGGCGCAAACTGTATCTATGTACGGTGCTGATGAAGAATCCGAACTTCCTGGTGCTTGATGAACCGACCAACGATCTTGACATTCAGACCCTCCAGGTGCTGGAAGAATACCTCCAAGACTTCCCGGGCTGTGTTATCGTTGTGAGCCACGACCGCTATTTCATGGACAAAGTGGTAGACCATCTTCTTGTTTTCAAGGGGGAAGGAGTGGTTAAGGATTTCCCGGGAAACTACACTCAGTATCGTGAATGGCAGGCTCTCCAGCCCAGAGACGGCACAGGAAACAATAAGACTACTGCCCCGAAGAAGGACTACCACCACGAGACGCGACGAAAAATGAGTTTCAAGGAAAAGCAGGAATTCGAGCGTCTGGAGAAAGAAGTCAATGCCCTCGAGGCGGAACAGAAGCTGCTGGAAGAAGAATTATGTAGTGGCAAGCTCAGCGTTGAGGACCTTACGGAAAAAAGCAAACGCCTACCCTGTCTCAAGAAGGAACTTGACGAGAAGAGTATGCGTTGGCTGGAATTAAGCGAGATTGAATCCTAAGGCTGGCTAAATGGCCTTATAGCCCTTGGCACTAATCGTCTTGATGACATCCTTGATTCCCATTTCCTTGTCCGTGGGTGCATGGTGAACAAGTTCGTGTGCCACTCCTTCTGCCTCTTCCTGATTGACCTTGTAGTCAAGGTTCTTATACTTTAATACGGCGCCCCCCCATCCGATGAGGGCTATAGCCACCAATACGATAAAACCAATTAATGCTGTCATTCTATTTATAGATTTTAATTCTTGTTCTGTTGCAAAGTTAATAAATCATTTCTAAATAGGAAAGGAAATGCGGGAAATTATCAGATTTGAAATACAAAACCGATGGAAAAATACAGCTCTACCACTAATGTATAGATCAGGAACCACTTTCCTGCATCCGGAAATCCGCTGACGAGACAGCGGAAAATATCTGCCAAAGAGTGCTGCCGCCCGCTTACCAATCCATAGCTGGTGCCCATAACGGTAGCGACAAAGGCCAATATCGGAATAATGCTCTGGCTGAAGCTGCTCGGAAACAATCCGCCAGTTACACTCAAGAGCACAGCCTGCGGGACAAGAGTAAGCAACGAGATGACGATGAGAAATATGACGAGTTCGCCCAAGACCGTTCTCATGCCGGCACGCGCTGTGTATTCCTTCATCCGCTCTTTGTAATGCGTCAGGGTGAAAAGCAGTCCGCTCTCTTTAATAGCGCCATAGGCAATGGTTCCAAGAACAAGCCATACCAAAAGCGGAGTCGCAAGGTTTTCTACGAAATGCCCAAAGAACCATCTTATCCCCTCGGAACTTAAAAGCGAGCGCATGGCACAACCTGGCATTGCCGCCGTGATAATCCACGACAGTAACACAAGTATGACCATGGCGACGCCAAGTCCCAAGGCGATATATGGAAGGCTATTCTTCATCAGGGTGCAAGTTGTCTATGTCGAGAATTCTTAATTCGAGGGCACGCACCACCAGCCTCGTGGCATTCACCCCCATACCTCCATTTCCGTTGGGAAAGAGTTTTTGTGCGAGTTCGTTTTGCCGCTTCTCCAGGCTTTTAACTCCAAAAGGCATGCTCCGAAGGTTCGTAATCTGTTCCTTAGTGTATCCGAGTGCCAGATGGCGGAGGAAACGCTCGTCGTATTCGTCTATCTCATAGTCTACGATAGCTTCCTGACGAAGTAACTGGTTGTTGACGCTATCCTTGAAGCGGTTGACGATTCGCTCCAGAATCGGTTGATTGAACACGAGCTTCTTGCCAGCCATGCATGAGGCGACGTCGCCTCGCGTGAGAAGTTCCCCACTCTTCAGGATAATACCGTCGCACCCGGCGTCGAGCACATCAACCCAGAGTTTCTCATTAAGAATCTCCCCCGTGAAGATAAGAACCTTGACTTTGGGATAGCGCTCCTTGGTATATCGGCAGATTTCCACTCCTACAGTAGTGGAGCCTCCGAGACCGAGATCCAGCAAGACGAGGTCGGGCAACTGTTCCTTGATTTTCTTGAAGTAGGACTGCTCGCTATCAGCAGTACCGATAATTTCCGCTTCGGGTATCTCGTTACGGAAGATACCCTCTGTGCCTTTCAACTCTAATGGCACATCTTCTACGATTATGACCTTGAATTTTTCCATATTTCTTTTGGTAATACTATTTTCATAATGATTCCGACCTCAGCCTTTTCGGCAGAGATGCCGCAAGCCCGCGCATTGGTAACTTCCCCTATGTCGCGCACGATCTGCCGGCAGAGCAAATACTGAATATTTAGTGTGAGCGGGGTAAACAGTTGTTGACATTGCTCCTCTGTGAGGCTAAGCTTTTTCATAGGAACGGTTAGGATTGTATATTTTTCATCGCGTTCCTGCTCCTTGACAGACAGTTCCTGCTCTCCACTTTGCTTTTTCAGGATATCAAAGAGGTAGTTTGTCATGTCCTTGTCCACGCGGAGCATTCCTTCTATTTGTCGCATTGCCTGTGCACTCAGCATGCTGTAAATTGCTTTGTAATAGTCTGCGACTTCTCCCAAGGCACGCATATCTAATGGCGGAGTCTCGATAAGCTGGCGAATGCGGGAAGGATAATACATCGTCTCGTGCTTTAAGGTAGACAGACAATTGTCCAAGACGCTATTACTGACATGAAGCTTCGCATTTTCGTAATGTGAACGATTAAGCTCATCCTTGGCCAATTCCAGGTCGGTCCTCTGTTTCTTGTTCACATCTATTTCTTTCTGCAAGGCATCCTTGATCTGAAGGACTAAGTTGTCAAGTGGCGCAAACCTGCCATTGAGCATCAATTTCTTGCCTTTCCAAAGAAAATCTATCTTCTGGATTTTTTCCTCAGGCGCAGCTTCACTTAGCAAGACACCGTTAATCTTATTGATTCGTTCGATGTTGAAACGGTAATAAAGCTGAAATCGATAGTAAAGCAAATAATATGCAGGAATGATAAGAATAAGAAGCAAGACAAGGATGATAATGGCGACATTTTTATTAGACTCCGATTTCTGCATGACATAGACATAATTGCTGAGAGTCTTGTCGGCACTCTTGTTCCGGAATAGCTGGGTGTACACCTTATTATTATAAGAGTATAAATCCCATTTATGCAATGCCAAGGCTGCTACCGCAACTTCGTTTCGCATGTTGAGAATCACATTATAGTCTACATTCAGGCTGTCCTGAAACCATTGCAATTCAGCTGGCTCATAAACTTCGCCGCCGGCTAATACCATGGTTTTCTTTCCATGCCGATTTCTCAAATGATAGTTTAGATTGAGATACTGGATGCAACTGTCTGCATATGCCAGGGTCTTCTCATAAGTTCCTGCAAGATTGCTAAAATAAGTTGAATCAGCAAACGCCGATGCCGTTTGCATCGCCGTCTGGGCATTGGCATGAAGGCCAGACATCATGAAGAGGATAACTATCAATCGTGCAACGCCTTTGGGTAAACGGAACCACAGTCGGCTCCCTATGCCTTCACTTTCTGCTCCAATAGAGCAGACGGACAATACTTGGCTGATCTTCCGGTATTTATCAATTATTCCCTTGCAATTCATCAAACCAAATCCGTGGCTCTTTTCTTCCTTCAACTCACCATGCTCATCAGTAATTGGCTTATGGTCAAAAAGATGATTCAGTTGTTCGGGAGTCATGCCTATCCCCGTATCCTTGACGCTTATCTCGACAAAACTTTCCTTCTCTTCTGCAGATATGATAACTTTACCTCCTCGGGGCGTAAACTTCCGGGCATTATCAGCAAGGGTGTTAATCATGAAAAGCGTGAGAGTCTTATCGGCTTTTACAATAGCATCCGTGTCTTCTATTTCTAATTCCACCCCTTTCAGCTGAAATCCGACATGGTTTTTATCGATGATGTTGAAAAGATCTTTTATGGGAAAGCTTTCGATATGCAGACTTAGTTCCCCTTGCCGGAGTTGAATCCAGTTTGTCAGAACAGCATTGTAGGCATTGATCTCATCTGTGAGCTCGGTAATATAGACAAGTCTTTCGCTCTTCAACTCCTCCGATTCTTCATTGTTCCGCAAGGATTTTATCTCATGAATAATGCGGTCTATCAACGGGGTAATGCTGTTTACAAGAGAAATCTTGGCCCTTTGTTCCAGATTAAGGCGTTTGCTTTGCTGAATGTGGATTTGCGACAGTTGCGTCTGTTCCTCTATTTCCTCTCGCTCACTTTCTTTTTCTGTATGTTCCTTGTCGTTTACCTCCTTCCATTGCTTTAAGGGTTGCAGCAATTTATCTTCACTATACTGGCTGTCGTTTTTTCTCCTCATGGTATCGAATATCCACAACAAGATGATAACCAAGCCTATCATCACAATAACAGCTATAATCATCCAATTGAGCTGAGATGATGATTTCTGAAGTTGGTCGGCACGAGCTTCCAACAGGCGGTCTTGCCTTGTCTTCTCCTGCATGTCTAAATAGACATTGCGGTTTATATCGCTATTTGGTTTGTCATCTACAGCAGAATATACGATGGAAAGCTGCTCCCGAATAGAAGCGACCAAATCCGGTGCCCTCTGGATTATCGTGTCTTTATATAGAGCATCTTGTAGGCAGATCAGGGCGGAGCGATAGTCTTTCAATACCCAATAGCATTCAGCGAGGGTTCGATAGGAGCCGGCTATCTGGTAGACATCGCCATAAGCATTGAAGATGGCGTGCGCCCTTAATGCCAGGTTTCCTGCAAGTAGTGAGTCGGGCATATCGTCTGCATTCAGATAGGAAATCGCTGCCTGATTTTCTGCAAAGAGCTTGTTCTGAGGTGCTGATGACTGCAAGTGTTCACTCAGTCCTTGCATGGACTGAGCCTCAAAATAGGGATAGCCGGAGTTGATAGCCAGCATATAACAACGCATAAGATAGTCAAATTCCGTCTGGCTGACCTCATCCTTCGTGCCGTCGGTGATAATACCTCCGGATCCGATATTATAATAGTAATTCAATATCTGGGCAGTATCACGCAGGATTTCTCCATTGGGATCAATTGCGTCAATAGCTGCTATTGACTGGTCGGCGATACCTACATAATAGAAATAAGTGGAGGATACTATCTGGAATTCCGTGTTGGCATATATCAGACGGCGCCGCTGATGGTTGTTGAGCACATTTCTTTCTTCTTTTATCCGGCGAAGCCTCCGCTGTGCCCTTTCACGATAATCATAAAAGTCTTTATTATGAGATTCCCGCTGGCATAGCCGCATCAACTGCACATCGGCAATGGCAAGCTCAATCTGGTTATCCGTAACCTTATCCAGCTCACTGATATATTTCTTCACCTTGTCATAGTCCATCTTTGCCGTTGCGACAAAGGCAAGGTTGTTCAAGGCTTCTGCTCTTCCGTCGTCATAGTTTCCGGCCAGAGCTAATGCACTGTCGGCATAAAGTTTTGTCGAGTCAAGGTTGCGGTAATGCCAGGCATATGAAAACTCATTCAGGTTGTCGACCTGCCGCTCATTGGCATCCGAACAACCGGAAATCATTAAAACAGCCATGGCTAACAGCAGTATAAACAATGCTTCCAGAAGTCTGTTTGGGCTCTTTATGATGGTTCGTTGAATCATTCTTGCAAATACAAAAATAATTATTATTTCGTTAATCAGGAAACGATTTGCCAAAAATAATCGTATTTTTTACTAAATTAAGAGATTGTGTGTTTACACAATTCGGATATTTTTGTTATTTTTGCAAAATATTTTAAACAGCATAACATGTTAGAGAAAATCCGCATCAAAGATATTGCCGAAAGAGCGGGCATATCTGTGGGAACCGTAGACAGGGTCCTGCACAATCGCCCCAATGTATCCAAGACTGCCCGCGACAAGATAGAAAAAGTGCTCAAGGAATTAAATTATCAGCCTAATATGTATGCCAGTGCCTTGGCTTACAACAAGTCATATACATTCTACCTGCTCATTCCGAAGCATGAGCAGGAAGCCTATTGGGATGAGATTGAGCTCGGTGCGATCAAGGGAGTTGAGATGAGGCGCGACTTCCAGGTAAATCTGCAAATCATGTACTATGAAAGGTTTGTCAACAAATCATTTTCCGAGCAGTGCAAGAAATGCATCTCTACTAATCCGGACGGGGTAATCATCGTGCCCAGCGATCTTGACATAACCCGCAAGTTTACGGATATTCTTCACGAAAAGAATATTCCGTTCGTATTGCTTGACAGCTATATGCCCGACCTTAAACCTCTGGCATTCTTCGGACAAGATTCCATGGCTAGTGGTTTCTTTGCGGCGAAGGTGCTCATGATGGTAGCTTCCAAGGAGAAGGAAATTATGTTGATGCGCCAAACAAAAGATAGCAAGCTGATGAGTAAGCAGCAAGATAACCGAGAAACGGGTTTCCGGCACTATATGCACGATCATTTTCCCAATATCAAGATCCTTGACTTAAATCTTCCGATGGAAGGAACGCGTGAAAGCTATGCAGAGATTCTGGAAGAGTTTTTCAGTCTACACCCGCAAATACACCATTGTATAACTTTCAACTCGAAGGCTTATATCGTCGGGGAATTCCTGCTTAAGACGAATCGCAGAGACATACAAATCATGGGATACGACATGGTAAACAAGAATGCCGAATGTCTGAAGGACGGAAGTATCTCGTTTCTGATTGCGCAGCATGCCTATATGCAGGGATATAATTGTGTGGAGACCCTCTTTCGGGCTATCGTGTTGAAGAAAGAGGTGAAAACCGTGAACTACATGCCTATTGAGCTTTTGCTGAAAGAAAATGTAGACTTCTATCGCCGTGATCAAATATAGGAAATTGCTGGAAATTGGCTTTCCATGAAGAAAGAGTTATTGTGAGGAAGATGGATTATTGTTAAAAGTGGCACTTCCAGACACTTTTTACTATGCGCACAGAAACAAAAGATGGAAAACAAGAGGTTAAACAATAAGCAAGGACTGTTGGCATTATCGCCGTTGATAGTGTTTGTTCTGTTTTATCTCACGCTGTCAATTATCGCCGGCGATTTCTATAAAGTTCCGATAACGGTGTCATTCGCTACGGCGAGCATCTATGCCATTGCCATATCGAGCGGATCTCCCCTTGCAAAGCGGGTAGATATTTTCAGCCGGGGAGCAGGCTCAAGCAACTTACTGCTTATGCTGTGGATTTATGTTTTGGCAGGAGCTTTCGCTGAATCGGCAAAAGAAATAGGCAGCATTAATGCTACCGTGAACTGTGCATTGTCATACCTGCCTCCCGACATGCTTCTTCCCGGTCTTTTCTTCGCAGCTTGTTTCATTTCCATATCGATAGGAACAAGTGTGGGAACTATCGTTGCCCTCGTGCCTATCGCTGCTGGCATTGCGCACATGACGGAGTCTTCCATTCCTTTAATGACGGCCGTTATAGTGGGTGGAGCTTACTTTGGCGACAATCTTTCATTCATATCAGATACAACCGTCGTAGCCACGCAGACGCAGGGTTGCAAGATGAGCGACAAGTTTCGTGTGAATTCCATGATTGTCGTTCCTGTTGCCCTTGGGGTTCTTGTCATCTATGCGATAATGGGACAAGGGCTTGCCGCCCCCACCCGAATTCAGCCTTTTAGTATGTGGAAAATACTCCCTTATGTCGTCGTGTTGCTTGTGGCTCTTGCGGGAATGAATGTCATGGCGGTTCTTACCTTGGGAACCCTCCTGTGCGGGTGCATTGGAATGCTCGACGGAACCTACGATCTTTATGGCTGGTTTGGCGCAATGGGCAAGGGAATCACCGGTATGGGCGAGCTTGTCATTGTTGCAATGCTTGCGGGAGGTATGCTGGAAGTCATCCGCGAGAAAGGGGGCATCGACTATCTTATTGAGAAACTCACAGCCCATGTTTCTTCCAAACGGGGAGCCGAACTATCCATTGCAGCATTGGTGAGTCTCGTAAATGTCTGCACGGCCAATAACACGGTCGCAATTCTCACGGTGGGCGGAATCTCAAAGAAAATCGGTGATCGATTCGGTGTCGATAACCGCAAGGCGGCAAGTATACTGGACACATTCTCATGTGCTGTTCAAGGTCTGATACCCTATGGTGCCCAAATGTTGCTGGCATCAGGACTTGCCCGGTTAAATCCCGTCGAAATCATACCCTATCTTTATTATCCACTGGCAATTGGCGTAGCTGCCTTCTGTGCAATCATCTTCAGGTATCCTAAAAAATATAGCTGATGGACATCATTAAGCGCAACTTCTTCCGATTGCTTCGCTCCGGAGCCTTGAATGAATTCATAACCCTTGAGCCTATGAGTGCTTTCAAATGGAAGCGGCTCGTACAGATGGTGATGGCACAAAAGGTTTCGGCTATTGCGCTGAAGGGCATCAAAAACCATCAGTATGATATAGAGTTGAACATTCCGCAAGAGCAGATTGCAGAGCTCCAGAATGATACCGGGGCTCCCCAGGAGTTTCCCGTCCAGCTCTCAAATCACTTCCTGAACAAACGGCTGAAGCACATCCGTGAAAACGAGCCTCATGTAATGGATGCCTCAATGGACACGGTTGAAATCCTGAATATCATCGTCAGGAATGTAGGCTATATGCTCAATCGGGGCATCTCCCTGAACGGCATCATAGAACTGGGTCGCTATCTGCGTACAAAAGGCGACAAAGTGGACTTCGTGAAACTCGACGATTGGCTGCAGGAACTTCATCTTCAGCATATCGCCCAATTGTTAGGAAGCATATTGGTGGCTGTCCTTGAGTTTGAGCAAGACGAGGTTCCGTTTGTCCGGAAACTTGAGCCGGAAGCCTTCAAGCTGACTATGCGCACCATTAATCATACGGCCATCGACACCGCAAAGGAGTGGCATTTCAGGCAGAGCAAATCGGGATTTGTCAGAAATAATTCTGCCGTGCTCCGAAGAAACCTCCGCCGCAGCATACGCTATGTAGGTTATGCCCCGCTTGAGACAGCCAGCAATTTTGTGAACAACTTTGCCCGGTCTTTGTCGGAAATAGAAGAATAAGACTTAAATTTTATAAAATTCTCCGAGGAGCTTCATCTTATATCATGCCTTTTGTATATCTTTGTATGGATGAAAAGAATTATATCACTTATTATAAGTCTGTTTTCCGTGGTAGCCGTGAGCGCCCAGGTGGAATGTGAGGACACCTGTTCCCACATCCATGGCATTGACATCAGCCACTATCAGGGCAATGTGTTCTGGGAGGCTGTCGGCGACAATTCCAAGATGGCATATGTCTACCTGAAGGCAACGGAAGGCGGAGACAATGTAGACAGTAAATACAAGGAAAACATAGACTTGGCTCACCGCTATGGCTTGAAGGTGGGCAGCTATCATTTCTATCGTGCCCGCATCCCACAGGAAACTCAGCTCAGGAACTTCATGGCACAATGTCGTCCGGGAGACCAGGACTTAATTCCGATGATAGACATTGAGACAAGGAGCGGACTGGGAGCACAAGAGTTTTCCGACAGCATCTTCAAGTTCCTTGTCCTTGTTGAGCAGGCGTATAAACAGAAACCCCTCATCTATACGGGGGCGAATTTCTACGATGCAAACTTCCAGCACAAGCTGGACGACTACAAAATCATGATAGCACAATATACGGTTCGCGAGCCTGTACTTAGGGACGGCCGAGACATCACTATATGGCAATATACTGGGAAGGGCCATATCAACGGCATAAACGGACATGTCGACAAGAGTCGTTTCATGCGCGACCATCAGTTGAGGGAAATTAGATTTAGACATCGCTAAAGCATATAGATTATGGCAATTATCAAATGTCCTGAGTGCGGGCATAATGTTTCTGACAAAGCACCCGTGTGTCCTTCGTGTGGCGTAGAGATAGCGGGAAAAGTATCCGCCTGTCCCCAGTGTGGCAATATTTATTTCAAGGCATTGCCAGAATGTCCATACTGCCACCATCAGACGGTTATGGCATCGGCCGCGGCACAGCCTCCCCACGAGCCTGTTGAGCAACCAAAACATACGAACACGGCCCCTACTCCGTCTCCAAGACGCAAAAAGGGGCATGGGGCACTCTGGGCGGGATTCCTCATCGCATTGATAGTTTGTGGCGTTTTCGGCTATTATTATCTGGATGCCAAGAATGCCCGGGAGCTTGAGGCCTATCAGTTTGCCATGCAAAGTCAGGATCCTGATGTCCTCCAAAACTATCTGGACAACTTCAAGGATGCCAAGCAGGCACACATAGACTCTGTCCAGACGCATCTTTCGTTGATACGACAAGGCGATCAGGAATGGCAGAACGCCATTGTCAGCGGGTCGAAGGCCGAGCTTGAAGCTTACTTGGAAAAGTATCCGGGCACAAGCCATAAGACAGAAATCCTCCATCGGATAGATTCCGCCGACTGGGTACAGGCCCTTTCCCAAAACACCTCGGGGGCGTTGCAACGCTATCTCAACCAGCATCCTGACGGAGAACATGTCGACGATGCCAATATGGCCATGAAGCAGCTGGATGCCTCAACGGTGAAGCCGGAAGAACGGACTGCCATTGTCAAGCTCCTTCGCAGATTCTTCCAAAGCATCAATTCCAAGAATGAGGGGGAGCTGAAGGAGACAGTTTCGGACAATCTCTCTTCGTTTCTGGGAAAGATTGACGCGACACCGGAAGATGTTGTAACCTATATGAACAAAATATATAAATCGGATGTCAGTAACATGAACTGGCATCTGAACAACGATTACAAAATAGACAAAGAGGCTGTCGGTGAAGATGAATATGAGTATTCGGTTCGATTCTCCGCAACGCAAGATATAGAGAAGACGGACGACACCATGCAGAAAAGTCATTTTCGGATTACGACCCGTGTTGACAAGGGAGGCAAGATCAGTTCTATGGACATGTCAAAGATTGTCCAATAAGGTGTCGCAAACTAAAAACGGTGATGGAGCAAACGGTCTTTCATGATATTACCAGTCGTTGGTAATGCTATTACCAGCGGCTGGTAATGTCGTTACAAACAGTTTGTAATGTCGTTACAAGCCGCGTGTAAGAATGTGAACCGGTGGGAAGTATACTGTGAAACCCGGTCTGCAGATGTAGAAGAAGCCTATCCTGGCTTAGGACGGAGACGCAGTTCGTCAGCCCATCTGCATCTCCCGCAGCAACTGCTTTTGCCTGTCGGAGAGGTTGGTAGGCAGCTTGACATTGTATGTAATAATCAAGTCGCCGTATGTTCCGTCTCCTCTGTCATAGCCCTTTCCCCTTAACCGGACTTTTGTCCCATTCTGGGTCTCGGGCTTTATCTTAAGCTTAATCTTTTTGCCATCGCTCAACTGGATGATGACATCCCCGCCCAACAAGGCTGTATACAGGTCGATATTGACGCTTGCATTCATTTCGCCAGTACTCATCCGGGTGTTACGGGTGCGTGTCCGCCCACTCCCCATATTGCCAAACAGGTCTTGGAAAAAGCTCGAAAAGCCTCCCCCACCCGAGAAACTTTCAAAGTCGAATCCGCTGAACGGTGAGTCGCCCCCACTCGTTCCCCAATGATACTGCCTTCTTCCATCCTGGTTCTGATAGGCTTCGGCTTCCTTCCAATGTTCTCCGTACTGATCGTATTTCTTGCGTTTCTGAGGGTCTCCAATTACTTCATACGCCTCATTCAGAGCCTGAAACTTAGCCTTGGCCTTCGGGTCGTTAGGATGCAGGTCCGGATGAAACTGTTTGGCGCGCTTGCGATAAGCCTCGCGAATCTCGTCCTGAGGGATATTCTTGTCTACTCCAAGTATTTTATAGTAATCTATAAATGCCATTTTCACTCTCTCCTTTTTTGTAAAATATAAGCAAAAACCGTGCCGTATTTCGTCATTTTTTCGTATTTTTGCATGAAAATAACGAATAAGGGTATGAGAAAATTCATCTTGACGCTTGTCTTCGCGTTTATTTCAAGCAATGCTATTATGGCTCAAACCAAAACCGTACACCTCCGGATTATCGAGACATCGGATATTCATGGTTCCTTTTTCCCTTACGACTTTATAAATCGCAAACCGCGGAAAGGCTCTCTGGCAAGAATTAGTACTCATGTAAATCTGTTGCGGCAGCAATACGGCAGGAACCTGATTCTGCTGGAAAATGGAGACATCCTCCAAGGTCAGCCTACATGTTACTACTATAATTATATAAATACCGGGACGACAAATATTGCCGCAGACCTCGTAAACTACATGCAATATGATGTGCAGACCATCGGAAATCATGACCTCGAGACAGGGCATAATGTATATGACAAATGGATAAGTGAAATCAAATGCCCTGTTCTCGGAGCCAATGTTGTTGATGCGCAGACTGGGAAACCCTATCTGAAACCTTATATTATATTGGAACGGGAAGGCGTAAAGATTGCCATACTTGGCCTTTTGACTCCTGCCATTCCCAACTGGCTATCGGAAAACCTGTGGAACGGACTGAAATTTGAAGATATGCTCAGCTGCGCCCGCAAGTGGATGAGCTATATTCAGGAGAATGAAAAGCCCGATGTGGTTATCGGTTTATTCCACAGTGGATATGACGGAGGAATTGCAACTAACGATTACCGGGAGAATGCTACGGCACAAATTGCCAGGGAAGTACCAGGATTCGATGTGATATTCTATGGCCATGACCATATTCGCCGTGTGGAAACTCTTAAGAATATCGAGGGAAAAGAAGTCGTTGTAATCGACCCGGCAAACAATGCCATGTATGTAGCCGATACCGAAATCACGATTACGCAAGAAAACAACAAAACCTTAACGAAAGTCAATGCCAAGTTGACAAATGTCTCGGACCTGCCGATTGACGAAGGTTTTATGCAACGATTCAAACATGAATACCGAGAGGTAGACAAGTTTGTCAATAAGAAAATCGGCAAGTTCCAGAACACGATATCGACTCGCGACAGCTATTTTGGCTCCAGTGCATTTAATGATTTGATATTAAACTTGAGTCTTAAGATTACGGGTGCCGATGTTGCTTTCAACGCTCCTCTTGCCTTCGATGCGGAGATAAAGAAAGGTCCTGTCCGTGTTGCAGACATGTTCAATCTTTACAAGTTTGAGAATCAGCTTTATGTCATGTCCCTGACGGGCGAGGAAATACGCAGACATCTTGAGATGAGCTATGATCAATGGGTTAACACCATGAAGTCGCCAGAGGATCATCTTTTATTATTAAGCCCTGATACAAGGGACGATCAGCAGCGGTTAGGTTTCCAAAACTATACATTTAATTTCGATAGCGCAGCCGGGATAGACTATGAAGTGGATGTAACCAAACCAGACGGACATAAAGTGCGGATTCTCAGGATGAGTAACGGGCAGCCGTTCGACGAAGCCAAGTACTATAAAGTAGCCATAAACAGCTACCGGGGAAACGGCGGCGGGGAACTATTGACCAAAGGTGCAGGCATTCCACAAGAGGAACTGAAGAACAGAATTGTCTGGAGTAGCGAGAAAGATCAGCGATATTATCTCATGGAAGAAATAGAAAAAACGAAGGCAATGGCTCCTGCAGCGAATAACAACTGGAGGTTTATCCCGGACGAATGGGTAAGGCCTGCTGCGGAAAGAGATCGCGAGATACTTTTTAATAAAAAGTAAAATGGGCAAAAAATATTGGTTTATATTTTGCAAGAGTGATTTAATGCTCGAAAAAAAGGATGACGGAACCTATTCCATACCCTTATCCGACCAATCACCCATAGAAACAAAACCATGGACTCACATCATGAATATCACCCCATTAGGAGAATATGAGGTGAAAGCATTCCCTATCGACAATCCGATAACGGATAATTCTAAATATGAAATGTGCGGGCTGCGAGCATCGTTCTATAAACTTCCACGAGAGTTATATTTGAAGGCCGGCAAATGTCAGGAGCTGCTTTATTGGGATTATAACACACAATTCTGTGGGATATGCGGCGCACCAATGAAGATGTCTACGGATATTTCCAAGAAATGCAGTTCTTGCGGAAAGGAAATATGGCCCCAGCTGGCTACGGCAATCATAGTCCTTATTTATCGGGGAGATGAAGTTCTCCTTGTCCATGCCAAGAATTTCAAGAGTGATTTCTATGGGCTTGTCGCAGGGTTTGTGGAAACGGGCGAAACCCTTGAGGAGGCTGTGAGAAGAGAAGTTAAAGAGGAAACTGGCCTTACTATTAAGAACCTTTCTTATTGGAAATCACAGCCATGGCCCTACCCTTGTGGACTCATGGTGGGGTTTTACGCAGAATATGAAAGCGGGGATGTGCATTTACAAAAGGAAGAACTAAGCAAAGGGGCGTGGTTCAAATACGACAATCTCCCCGCAATACCAGAGAAACTTTCAATCGCCAGACAGTTAATTGACAACTGGCTAAAAACATTTAATCTTAACATATGAACTTCTTAGAAAAGACACTTGGATTCGATTCCAAGACTATGAGAATTAGAACTGAGGTAATTGCCGGTGCGACAACATTCCTCACCATGAGTTACATTCTTGCGGTAAACCCTGCAATTCTGTCAAGTACGGGCATGGACAAAGGTGCCCTGTTTACGGCAACTGCTCTTGTCTCCGCAATTGCGACACTATTGCTCGCCTTTATGGCCAGGCTGCCTTTTGCCCAAGCTCCGAGCATGGGACTAAATGCTTTTTTCGCCTATACTCTGTGTCAGGCTATGGGATACACATGGCAGCAATCGCTTGCCATCATGTTGATAGAGGGCATAGTCTTTCTTATTATAACCTTCTTCAATATACGGGAACTCATATTGGAAAGCATTCCTAAAAACCTTCGTTTTGCAATCTCCGCGGGCATTGGGATGTTTATAGCGTTTATCGGTCTGAAGAATGCGGATATTATTGTTGCGAAAGAAGGAACATTTGTCGGACTGGGAGAATTTACCCCTAATTGCATCCTGGGAATTATAGCTATTCTGTTGAGTGGCATACTCATGGCTAAAAAAGTAAAGGGAGCCTTGTTTTATGGAATTATCTTCGCAACCATTGCAGGGATCCCCATGGGGGTAACACAAATTCCCCAAGGCTGGATACCTGTTTCTGCGCCTCATGCCTTAACGCCCATATTCTGCCAGTTTAATTTTGAAAACTTCCTGAACATACAGACCCTTTTGGTTGTTTTCTCTTTACTTATAATTAATATTTTTGATACTGTAGGAACTCTGGTGGGGTTAGCCTATAAGACAGGCATTGTAAAACCAGACGGGACTATCCCACGAGTCAAAGAAGCAATGATGAGTGATGCCATCGGCACTACCTGTGGCGCCATGCTCGGTTCTTCAACACTTACAACCTATGTAGAAAGTGCGTCAGGAATCGCAGAAGGAGGAAAGAGCGGGATGACCGCCTTTGTCGTGGGCATGCTGTTCATTGTCTCGCTGCTTCTCTCCCCTGTTTTTCTCCTGATTCCCGCTGCTGCGACGAGTGGAGCCTTGGTAATGGTTGGCGTGCTAATGATAGACAGTATTAAGAAGATGGATCTAAACGATGTGAGTGAGGCATTCCCTTCCTTCATAACCATGATCACGATGGTGTTGTGCTATTCCATTGCAGACGGCATCTGTCTGGGAATTCTCAGCTATGTCATCTTAAAAATCTGTACGGCTCAGTTCAAGGCACTCAACCCGACACTCATTATCCTGTCTATACTCTTCATCATCAATTTCATATTCGGCTAAAATGAAGTTATTGATAGATCGCATAAAGAAAGATGGTAGATGCTATGAAGGCGGCATTTTGAAGGTTGATAAATTTATTAATCATCAGATGGACCCGAACTTGATGAAACAGGTTGCCGTCGAGTTTATAAGAAGGTATGCATCAACCGAAATCAATAAGATCATAACAATAGAGGCCTCTGGTATAGCTCCTGCAGTAATGATGGGCTTTCTGCTCGATCTTCCGGTTGTGTTTGCCAAGAAAAAGAAACCGTCGACAATGTCGGATATGCTTTCCACCACAGTATTCTCTTTTACAAAGCAGCGTGAATACAATGTGGTTATTTCTAAAGAGTATTTGACTCCCAAAGACAAGGTGCTCTTTATAGACGATTTCCTGGCTTACGGAAATGCTGCAAAGGGAATTATAGATTTATGCCGGCAGGCCGGATGTGAACTTGTCGGCATGGGCTTCATTATAGAAAAGGCTTTCCAGCATGGGCGTGAGGTGATTGAACGAGAAGGTGTCAGATGCGAGAGCCTCGCTATTATTGATTCTCTCAACAACTGTCAAATCAAGATAAGGGAATAACTATTTCTTACGGAGTCGTTTGTAAAAATCTATTAGATTCATGCGAGCGACTCCAAGTTTATCTAGCAAACTCAGTTCCTCGCGGGCTTCCTCTTCTCGCCCCAATGTTATCAGCAAGTCAATGTAACTCAGCCGATAATCCAGATTTGCATGATCACGCTTTATAGCTTCTGAATAATCGAATGCTGCGAGGTCTAACATTCCTCTTTCCTTTTCCATGCCTCCTCGCGCCGCATAGGCAATAGCACTGTCAGGGTACTGTTGTATCAGATTATTAATCTGGTCATAAGCTTCCGTGTAATGCAAGTCTTTCTGGTTTAATAATGCGAGTCCCAATTGAGCTTCGAAGTTTCTTGGTATTAGTGTTAGAAGACTCTCATAGTCTAAGCGTGCGAAACTATAGCGATGAAGTTTTTCATTCACATATGCCCGATAGTATAGTCCTGCAACATTCTTTGGACTAATATTCAATACATAGTCATATTCGTTTTTTGCTTCATTCCATTGCTGCAACTCCAAGTTCCATGCCGCCTTCTGCAAGCGCAAGTCAAGTGAGTCTGGATGGAGTGCCAAGGCCTTTCTTGCTTTTCCCAAACTGTCTAAAGCATTATACTCCGATTGTGCCGATGAGAAGACAGGAAATAGCATCAGCACCGCTATAATAATAAAAACCCGCATACAGATGTTACTCCCTGAATTTATTGATACAATCAATATATGCCTCAACCGAAGCCGTAACAATATCTGTATTAGCTCCGAATCCATAGTAAACGCTCCCTCCGTATTCTACCTGCATGTGCACCTTTCCTACATCATCTGAACCCTTGCTGATTGCCTGAATAGTAAATTCTTTTAAGGTCATCTGCTTACTTATAATCCGTTTCAAGGCTTTGATTGCAGCATCGACAGGCCCGTTTCCAGATGATGCTTCTTCAAATTTCTGGCCGCTGATATCAAGTCCGATACTTGCCACACTCTTGACACCCTTACCTGTAGTTACCTGAAGATAGTCAAGCTTGACAGCATGAATGTCAGCTGTGTCGGCACCAGCAAGCATGAGGATGTCGTCGTCGGTAACCTCTTTCTTCTTGTCGGCAAACTGCAAGAACTGCTCATAGATTCTGTCAAGTTTTTCCTCATCAGTCTCTATGCCGTTTACATGTAGACGATATTTTAAGGCAGCCCGGCCACTTCGAGCCGTTAATACAATTGCGTTTTCATCTAACCCTACATCCTTTGGATCCATAATCTCATATGTCTGCGCATTTTTCAGAACACCGTTTTGATGTATGCCAGAGGAATGGGCAAACGCATTTCTTCCGACTATAGCCTTATTGGGCTGTATGGGCATATTCATGAGACTTGACACCATGCGTGATGTAGGGTAAATCTTTGTAGTATTAATATTGGTCTCAACATTGATTCCCTTATGGCACTTCAATATCATTGCTATCTCTTCAAGTGAAGTGTTACCAGCTCTCTCCCCTATTCCATTTATCGTTACTTCCACTTGCCGAGCCCCATTTAATACACCTTGAAGTGTATTGGCTGTTGCCATACCAAGATCGTTGTGGCAGTGTGTGGATATCTGTGCCTTCTCAATACCGTCCACATGTTCCATGAGATACCTGATCTTGGCTCCATATTCCTCGGGAAGGCAATACCCTGTTGTATCTGGAATGTTAACAACGGTAGCACCTGCTTTAATGACAGCCTCTATAACTCTTGCAAGATATTCATTATCAGTCCTGCCGGCATCTTCTGCATAAAACTCTACATCCTCTACATAGCGTTTTGCATATTTAACAGCACGAACTGCGGTCTCTATGATTTCTTCGCGAGTAGAATTGAATTTATACTTAATATGGCTGTCGCTGGTGCCAATCCCGGTGTGTATACGCTTACGCTTTGCATATTTCAGCGACTCTGCGGCAACATCGATATCCTTCTCCACGGCACGGGTTAATGCACAAATGGTCGGCCAAGTAACAGCTTTGCTAATTTCAATGATGGAATTAAAATCACCCGGAGATGATACGGGGAATCCCGCCTCGATGACATCAACACCTAATTGTTCCAGTTGTTTGGCAATCTGAATTTTTTCTACTGTATTTAACTGACAGCCTGGAACCTGTTCACCATCACGCAATGTCGTATCAAAAATGTAAAGCCTATCGCTCATCTTCTCTCGTTTAATAATCTGTTTATAAAAAGAAAAGCCGCCCATATTCTCATTTATGGAAAAGGCCTTTCGTGAACCAAGTTATCTTCTTTTAACAATAAGAATTTTACAAATTTACTTCTTTTTGCGGAAATAAACAAATAAATTATAACTTTTATGGGCAGTTTTGTTGTAAATCGGGTATTTTTCTTAGAATGGCATGCTTTCTTCTGGGGACAAAGGCGGGGGCAAAGGAACATCCTCTCCATTCATCTTACTTCCTAAAATCTCACCACCCTGGTCGGGCCTGCTGTTAAACTGATTAGGTTCGGGATTGTCAAAACGAGTATATTGTCCTTTAAAGCTCAGCAATACATCCCCCGTAGCACCCTTACGGTGCTTAGCGATAATAATTTGTGCCATGCCATGGAGGTCATGCCCATTGCCGTCGTCGAAAATATGATAATACTCTGGTCGGTGCACGAAGAGCACCATGTCGGCATCCTGTTCGATGGCTCCAGACTCTCGCAGGTCGCTCAGCTGCGGGCGCTTGCCTTCATTCCCCTCACGATTCTCTACGGTACGATTCAGCTGAGACAAGGCGAGGATAGGTATATCCAACTCTTTGGCAAGTCCTTTTAAGGAACGAGAGATTGTAGAAACTTCTTCCTGACGATTACCAAATCTTGCTCCATTGGCATTCATCAGCTGTAGATAGTCGATCATGATAATCTGTACCCCCTGCTCTCTAACCAGTCTCCGAGCTTTTGTCCGAAGTTCGAAGATTGACAATGCGGGAGTATCATCTATATAGAGAGGCTTACCTGTGAGTTTATTAAGATTTTTGTCGAGGCGCTCCCATTCGTCGGGAGACAATTGGCCATTCAAAATCTTATTTCCGGCAATCTCGCAGGTATTGGATATCAAGCGGTTCACCAACTGCACATTGTTCATTTCAAGAGAGAAGAATGCTATCGGGCGATTATAATCCACGGCGATATTCTTTGCTATACTCAGCGCAAAGGAGGTTTTACCCATGGCCGGTCGGCCGGCAATAATGACAAGGTCAGACTTCTGCCATCCTGAAGTTATCTCATCAAGCTTCGTAAACCCGGAAGGTATACCCGTCATCCCACCAGCATTTGCCGATGCCTGTGTCAGAATATCGATGGCCTGTTTTACGACAGGATCTATCTGGATATAATCTTGACGCATGTTTTTCTGCGACAGTTCAAACAACTGCCCTTCAGCAGTCTGCATCAATTCCTCTACATCAACGGTTTCGTCAAAGGCTGCTGTCTCGATGCGGGAAGCATAGGATATAAGCTGGCGGGCCAGGAACTTCTGGGCAAGAATATGTGAATGGTATTCAATGTGTGCGGAAGATGCCACATTATGCGATAGTTCCAAAACATACATGGGGCCGCCGACATCTTCTAAAGTGCCGTCCTTCTTTAATTGCTCCGTAACGGTAGAAATGTCAACAGGGTGCTCTTCAAGATTTAGAGTCTGAATGGCTTGATAGATTCTTTGATGTCGGGGCTCGTAGAAAGTTTCCGGATGTAGGATCTCAGAGACCATAGAAAAAGCATCCCGATCTATCATTAAAGCCCCTAAAACCAGTTTCTCTATGTCTAAAGCCTGTGGCTGAAGGTGTCCGTAAGAAGAATCAATGGGTGTCGATGGATGTCTGCGATTGCTATTATTCGTATTGTTGCCTGGCATTTCATTCATGTTTAGGACACAAAATTACTAAAAAGTTTAGAGTTTCTTATCATTAGTCATGATAATTTTGTATTTTTGTAGGAAATAAAACAAATCTTTTGCTTATGATTACATTTCCCTGTGCCAAGATTAACCTTGGATTAAATATCATATCAGAACGCTCCGACGGGTACCATAATCTTGAAACAGTATTCTATCCTATTCCGCTGACGGATGTACTTGAGATAAAGAACATGAGTGATGAGTTCCCCTCGGATGTGTCATGCGATTTGAAGGTTACGGGAAATGTCGTCGATTGTAATGAACGCCAGAACCTTGTTGTCAAAGCTTATGAGTTGATAGCTAATGACTTTGAGATTCCCCGCGTGCATGCTCATCTATATAAACGGATTCCCTTACAGGCTGGACTGGGCGGAGGATCAAGCGACGGGGCTTTCATGATCAGGCTGTTGGATGAGTGCTTCCGCCTGAACATTGGAATAGCAGAGATGGAGCGTTATGCAGCCAGATTGGGTGCCGACTGCGCCTTCTTCATTACAGCAGAGCCATCCTTTGCCACAGGTATAGGGGATGAACTTGAGCCTGTAGACGGTCCGCGGGGGAATCTCAACGGATACTATGTTGTCGTCATTAAATCGGATATAGCCGTATCGACACGGGAGGCCTATCAGATGATAAGCCCGAAAGAACCCACTAAGAAATGCCGTATGATAGTGCGACAACCTATCGACACCTGGAAAAAAGATCTTGTTAATGATTTTGAGCAGCCGGCTTTTGCTCAGCATCCAGAGTTAAAAGCCATTAAGGAACGCCTCTATGACTTGGGAGCAAGTTATGCCCAGATGTCTGGAAGCGGAAGTGCCCTCTTCGGTATTTTCAAAGAGCCTCCCCGGCATATTGCGGAGAACTTCAAGGGCTGCTTTACTTTTACCGCCCAACTATGAAAGATAATCGCTATGAGCTATTCCCAATACTCAATGCAGAAGGGAATTTCGTCGGAACCATATCCCGAGGACATGCTCATGACGGGTGCAAGATATTACATCCCGTCGTTCACCTCCATGTATTCAATAGCCGTGGAGAACTCTATCTTCAAAGGCGTCCGGCATGGAAGGACATCCAGCCTGGCAAGTGGGACACGGCCGTAGGAGGTCATGTGGATTTGGGAGAAGACATTGAGTCTGCCCTAAGACGCGAAGTCATGGAAGAACTGGGAATTACGGAGTTTACACCTGTTGCAATGGGTTGCTATATATTTGAAAGCAAGAAGGAAAAGGAGTTGGTATATGTCAACCGTTGTGTCTATGACGGTCCTGTCAACCCCAGTGCAAAAGAGCTTTCCGGAGGATGCTTTTGGAGCCAGACAGAAATTCTTGAGAATATCGGAAAGAATATCTTTACTCCAAACTTTGAGCAAGAATACTTGTCAAAAATCCTTCCGCGTCTTCCGTCAGATATCTGACAATCATGCTGACTACTATACATTATCATACAAAAAAACGAGGCTGCAGGCAATACCTGCAGCCTCGTTCTACATAATAGGCTTATTGTTAATCCTTGAAGAAGTCTTTGACAGCTTCATTGGGAACCATCTGCTCATCGAATACATAAGCACCGGTCTTAGGACTCTTAACCATCTTGATTACCTTCGTGTATGCACGACCGTCGGTTGAGCCTTCGTGCAAGGTAGCTACCGCTTTCTTTGCCATAGTTTAAAATCTCCTCTATTACTTTATTTCCTTATGAAGAGTCATCTTCTTAAGGATCGGATTATACTTCTTCAACTCCATGCGTTCAGGAGTGTTCTTGCGGTTCTTCGTCGTAACATAACGACTTGTCCCAGGCAGACCACTATTTTTCATCTCTGTGCATTCGAGGATAACCTGAACCCTATTGCCTTTAGCTTTCTTTGCCATGGTAATTAATCTCCTATAACTTTAATGTCCTTCCAGTCTACATAACCCTTTGCAACAGCCTGCTGGAGGGCGGCATCCAGACCAACTTTGTTAATAAGACGAAGACCAGCTGCACTGATCTTAAGGCTAATCCAGCACTCCTCCTCTACATAATAGAACTTCTTGCTGAAGAGATTTACATCAAAACTCCGCTTTGTGCGGTGCTTTGAGTGAGACACATTATTTCCTATCTGTGCCTTCTTTCCTGTAATCTGACAAATCTTAGACATTGCTATCTATAATTTTTTGTTTCTAATTTGATACTTATTCCAAACAGGTTGCAAAATTACAAATATTTTCGGAATTAACAAAATATTTCCTTAAAGAATCTTTTTTATTAAGTATTTTTTTATTTTTCAGACTCTTCGGTCGGTGGGTTTTGCTCTTTGTAGTAATCCAAAAACAACTTGAGGGCCTTGTTCGTGGCTATTGCGAGGTTGGTATCGCGGCCGAAATCTTCTGTCAGCTTAAAACTTCTCACATCTTCCTTTGACCCATAGCCGATCCATATCGTGCCGACTGGAGTTTCCGGAGTGCCTCCTCCTGGGCCTGCAATACCCGTAACGGAAATCGCGTAATCACAATTCAGAGTCAAGCATGCCCCTTTTACCATCTGCACAGCAACCTCTTCGCAAACGGCAGTCTTGGCTTCAATGAGCTCATGCGATACATGCAGAAGGCGTTCTTTCACTTCGTTGCCATAGGAAATAATTCCTCCCTTGAAATAATTAGAGGATCCAGGTACTGAAATAATAGCTTCTGCTATACGCCCCCCGGTGCAACTTTCTGCCGTCCCAAGTGTTTTCTCGCTGTCGTAAAGAGCGTTCAATATCTCTTTGCTGATTATTTTTGTTTCGAAATCCATCTTATTTAAATGTTACTTTTGAAAAGGCGGGAAGGTCTATCGACGCAAAATCCTGATCCCGGTATTTAAAGGTTCCTACACAGGCTATCATCGCAGCATTGTCTGTGGTATAGCTGAATTTAGGAATGTAAATTGTCCAGCCGTATCTCTCTGCGTGCTCCTTGAAAGCGTTGCGCAACCCGTTATTGGCTGACACGCCTCCCGCTATGGCAACATGAGTTATCCCCGTTTCTTTAACAGCCAATCGCAACTTCTTCATGAGAATGTCTACAATTGTAAATTCTATGCTTGCAGCCAAGTCATATTTGTTGTTTTTGATAAACTCCGGGTCATCGGCAATCCATTTGCGGAGACTATAAAGGAACGATGTCTTAAAGCCAGAGAAACTGTAGTCAAAACCTGCAATATGGGGTTCAGAGAACTTAAAGGCGTGTGGATTACCTTGTCGCGCATACTTGTCTACGACCGGTCCGCCCGGATACCCCCACTCTAAGACTTTTGCGCACTTATCGATTGCCTCACCGGCTGCATCGTCTATGGTCTGTCCCAGGACTTCCATGTCATTATAGGCATTTACCTTAACGATCTGAGAATTTCCTCCGCTGACCAGCAGGCAGATGAAAGGGAATGGCGGCATATGGTTGTCGTCCTCGTTTTCCTTGATGAAGTGTGCCATGACATGCCCCTGCAAATGGTTTACATCAATCAGCGGAATCTCCAGCGAACGGGCAAACCCCTTTGCGAAATTCACTCCTACCAATAGCGATCCCATCAATCCCGGTCCCCTCGTAAATGCGATTGCGCTCAGTTGCTCCTTGGTTATCCCGGCCTTCTTCAGGGCTTGATCGACCACGGGTACCACATTCTGCTGGTGAGCCCTTGAGGCTAATTCCGGCACGACGCCGCCATAGGCACGATGGACTTCCTGCGAAGCGGTAACATTGCTCAATATTACCCCGTTCTTCAGCACAGCTGCAGATGTGTCATCGCACGAGGATTCTATACCTAATATATATATGTCAGCCATAAGTTTATCAATAGCTCAAGATTTCAACGCCATTATCGGTCATAAGGAAAGTGTGCTCCCACTGTGCCGACGGCATTTCGTCCCCGGTGATAACTTCCCAGCCATACGGGTCGTCGGCATCTATAAATACTTTCCATGTGCCCATGTTGATCATTGGCTCGATGGTAAAGACCATGCCGGGAACCAGCAGCATGCCTGTCCCCCTGTGTCCATAATGCACCACATCAGGTTCTTCATGCATGGCAAGGCCTACCCCATGTCCACACAAATCGCGGACCACGCTGAATCCGTTTTTCTCTGCATGTTTCTGAATGGCATGCCCGATATCGCCCACGAAGCAAAAAGGTTTTGCGGCCTCGGCGCCAATATCCAGGCACTCCTTGGCCACGCGTACAAGCTTCTCTTTCTCCGGAGTCGTCTTCCCGCCGATAATGAACATGCGGGATGCATCTCCGAAATATCCGTTGACGCTCAAAGTCATGTCGACATTGACGATATCTCCCTCTTGGAGGACATCTTCTTTCTTGGGGATTCCGTGGCAAACGACCTCGTTTATACTTGTACACACGCTCTTCGGGAATCCCTCGTAGTTCAGGGATGCCGGTATTGCGTTGTGTTCTTTACAATATTCCATGCAGATGTCGTCAATCTCCTGAGTAGTCATGCCTACATGGATTTCGGCAGCGACAGCGTCTAAACAGCCCGTATTGACCGCACTGGCAATACGGATACCCTCTATTTGCTCAGGAGTCTTCACCAGCTCGCGCGTCGGCACCTCCTTACCCTTATTCTCCCAATATAGTATGGTCTTATCAAGCTCCGTGGGCTCCTGCCCCGGCAGACAATGCCATCTTCTCTTTTTCTTAAACATCCGTTTGTGTTTTATTCTGATGCAAAATTACTTTAATTCGGGCATAACGCCAAATGCTGTGCGATATTTTTAGGACGGGCCACTTAAATAAGAGTGAGAAACAGGCCTGCATGCTTATTGTGGAAGCAGCCTTGCGCCACCATTAATAATGTTTTATAGCTCTGTCCATCTCTCTCCGGTCTTCCTTCTCTTTCAAGGTCTGGCGCTTATCAAATTCCTTTTTGCCCTTGGCCAAGGCTATGTCAATCTTGGCTCTTCCGTGCTCGTCGATAAAGATGAGAGTGGGAACGATGGTATAGCCGACATCTTTACTTGCTTCTGCCAGCCGGCGTATCTCGCGTTTGTTGAGCAGCAACTTACGGTCGCCCTTGGCCTCGTGGTTGCTGAACGACCCATAAAAATAGGGACTGATATTCATTCCCCGAACCCAAATCTCCCCTTTCTCGACAACACAATAGGAGTCTACGAGAGAAGCCTTGCCGGCGCGAATCGACTTGATTTCCGTTCCGGTAAGTACCATCCCCGCAGTATAGGTGTCTACAAAGTAGTATTCGAAAGATGCCTTCTTATTGCGTATCTGTACAGGACTTTTCTTTCTTATGTCTTGTCCCTGCTTGTTCATTGTTCTATTATCGCAAAATTCTCTATGTGCTCGTCGATATAATGAGCGATGGCAGCAACGAAGTGCTCCTCTTGTTCCAAAAACTCGTCGTCGAGATCGTCGAAAGCCGGATATTTCTCAAACAGGGCCATGAATTCCTCGTCTGTGCAATCCCGTTCTATTTCTTCATGGTGAGCGAAGTAGAGTTTGTGTCCTCTCCGGATGAGGGTGCACAGTTTTGTTAACCCCCACTCGCGAATGGCCTTGTCAAAAGGATTGCGGAAGATGAACGCTCCCCACCCATTATGAATCAGTTGGACAAATCCGCCGTCCATGACTTCGTCGTGCAGGGCCTCCCATGCGAGCAAGGTGATCTGGTCGCTGCTAAGCTCGCGCATGTTCTCTGCACTCAGGCTGCCGCCGATTGACTCGTGGATTGCTTTCAGGAAAACTCCCACGAATTCGTCCATTCCGGCTTCGGCAGCCTCTTTGAGAACGGAATCTTGAATCTTCACTTCTTTCATGCTGCAAAGATAATTATAAAAAGTGGAATATGAAAACGAATCTTTAAAAATCAAATAATGCTAACAGCATTAAGGTTGGTTTGGCACCGGAGTACGGGGGCACGAGCCTGGAAATGAGGAACGGCGATATTTACCTCCTCTCATTTCATCCCTTTGGCAAATGAATGGCAGCTCAAGCCGGAATAATATCGCCGACTTTATCTGACAATCTCGGCGATTTTTTTCCTCAATCTCGGCGATTTTGTGCGATGATTTCGGCGATTTTGTCAAATAGGCAGCTACCTTTTAGAGCTCAGTAGTCTATATTTTGCACACAGACTCCTTGCTTTCTATCCACTGGAATGCAATTTGAGGCATAGAACGCAAATGCGTTCCCTGCCCAAAAGAACGGAAAAAAGGATGTGATTTTTTTATTAATCAAGAAGCTTCTCCTTGATTATCTTCTCCATGTCTGCCCTTCCCATGGCTCCGACTTGCATCAGGGGTTGTCCCTTCATTGGGATGAAGAGCAAGCTGGGGATGGATTCTATCCCGAACATGGCAGCCAGTTCGCGCTGTTTGTCGACATCCACTTTATACACTTCAAGTTTCTCTTTATACTCAAAAGCTAAGGAGTCTAATATCGGCGCAGTTATCTTGCACGGACCGCACCATGTGGCATAAAAGTCTATAATGGCCGGGCGGGCTCCTTTATAGGCCCATTTCTTAGGATTATTCTTCATGTCCATAACCCGCTCATTAAACATTTCCAAGGTCATTTCCGTTGTGTTTTGTTTCTTGTTGGAAATGTTTTCCGCTCTTGCTTGTCCAATATTCTGACTCGTCTTTTTATCGGAACAGGAGGAGCTGAAAATTCCTACCAATAGCATGAATGCCAATATGTTTCTAATCTTCATGTTATGACTTTATGTTTTTAGTGAATAAACAGGGAGTTATCATCTGGGTGGGTTCCTTAGACCGGGCCTTGATTAGGGTCTTCAAGAAAAAGGTTGTCCGCTTCCTTGATTTCGTCCTCTTCAAACCACTGGGTCAGCTTGGCTTTCGCTTTCAGCTTAACTTCCTCTGAAACCTCGCCCCACACTTTATGAATCACATAGATTAATACGGCAAGGTCATCGCTTAATCCTGCCAGGGGAATGGCATCGGGAATGGCGTCCAGGGGAGAAATCAGATATCCAAGTGCCCCAATAATGATGGCCTTGTCCTTTACTGACACTTTGTCGCTGTCAAGAGTATAGAATAAGATGAGTGCTCCGTAGACCATTTTGGCTCCGGCGCGCTTGGCTATTCTTTGTATTTTCTCGACAAATTCCTTGGGTGTGAACTTGTCCTTGTATTTCATAAAATCAGGTAATCCCATAGTAAGCTTATTTGTAATTAAGAACTTTATCTATATAATTCTCTATCTTCGCATCGTAAAGGCGCCTTAATCGAATCTTGCGAACAAGACGCTGTATGCCGGCAACCAGCAAGGCAAGCAGAATTCCGATTGCTATTGAGATGAGTGAACCGCCCAATGCACCCCCGGGAAGGCTCTCCTCTGGGAATGCGGCGGCGATAATAACAGGAAGGACTATCAGTATGCCAGCCTGTGTATATTGGGATTTCTCAGACCCCAAGCTGTCAATCAGCGCCTGCTTGTCAAAGAGATAGTCGTCCAGCAGCTGTTTCGTGATGCCGTAATCTTCCGGTATAGGGAAGCCGTCCGTCTTTCCAAATTCCTTTATCTTGTTGGAGACGCTGTGTTCAAAATCGTTCAGGATACTATCTTTCATAATGAGCAAATTGATAATGATACATAAAAAGGAACGCAGACTCCTGATAAGCCGGGTTCTGTATCCTCCGAAGAGGAGCTTCGTCATTTATCTACGGCGCAAGTCGCCCTGCACCTCAAGCATTCTACCCTCCATCGCAGCAAAGCTTCGGGCGAGCAACCCTCAGACGATGGTATACATGAACTTGCAACCTCCAGCGGCACGGCACAGCAATCACTTACTGTCCGGTGGTCTCTTACGCCACCTTCTCACCCTTACCCGACTTGTCTGCTCTCTTTGCAGAGTTCAGATAGTATCAGGCGGTCATTTTCTTCTGCCTTACCCTACTGTCACCAATAGCTTCTATTTTCGGAAGTGGAGTGCTCTGTGTTGCCCGGACTTTCCTCTCGTCTTTCATAAGACCAGCGACAAAGCCGGGAGTCTGCCATTCCGTTGCAAAGATAGTGTTTTTTTCTAAAAAACAAATAGTATGAGGACAAAAAATAAAAACAAGACACATGCAGGGTGCCTATCGTGGCAAGAGGAAAGCGTCAATCGTCAGGACTGTAAGGCTTGACAAGATTATAAATGAATGTAAAATGAGGCATTAACGGGATTAAGATAACTTAATCAGAGAAAATGAAATGTTAAAATGAAATAAAGATAAGGGACATAATGGCAGTTTACCAAACTTTGCGCCTATTTTTGCAATTAAATTACATGAGTAGGGATTTCTGGTGTCTTGACACATAAAGAGTGTTGTAAAGACACGAATCTTCTCTCAGGCTTGTAGAAAGAAAGATAAAAACTAATTAAATATTTTAAGGTATGAGAAAGATTTCAAAGTATTTGCTTGCGGCTATGTGCGTCGTAGCCTTGGGATTGTCAGCAGGTTCATTCATGAAGGTTTATGCGTCTGAGTCATCGAGCCCATCTGCTGCTCCTGGTCAACCGGTTGACTTGACATACGCGACGGACAAGGCACTGCCTGCTGTCGTACATATTAAGTATGTTCAAAACTCAAAGACGCAGACAGTAGATGTTCAGTCAAGTCCGTTCGACGATTTCTTCGGTGATTTCTTCGGATTCGGCCAGGGACAGGGGGGCACGCGCAAACAGCAGATTCAGACTCCCAAAAGAGAGGCTACTGGAAGTGGGGTGCTCATCAGTTCAGATGGCTATATCGTTACCAACAACCATGTAGTAAGTGGCGCTGATGAATTGACGGTAACATTGAATGACAACCGTGAGTTCTCTGCCCGCATCATTGGTACCGATCCCTCGACGGACCTGGCACTTATAAAAATCAACGGCAAAGAACTTCCCACCCTTCCCATCGGAGACTCCGACAAGCTGAGGGTTGGCGAATGGGTTATTGCAGTGGGTAATCCTTACGGTCTAAACAATACCGTAACTGCAGGTATTGTCAGTGCTAAGGCTCGCTCACTATATGCCAGTACAAATGGAATCGAGAGCTTTATACAGACTGATGCGGCAATAAACCCGGGCAACTCTGGAGGCGCTTTGGTCAACACGCAGGGGGAACTTGTCGGCATCAATGCCATGCTTTATTCACAGACGGGTTCTTATAGTGGCTATGGCTTCGCGATTCCGACATCTATCATGAACAAGGTTGTGGACGACCTGAAAAAATATGGTACGGTCCAGCGTGCAGTCCTTGGTATCAGCGGAGGCGATGTGCTTAACTATATCAATGCCCAGAAAGAAAAGGGTATAACGGCTGATCTCGGAACAAACGATGGAATTTATGTAGGTGAAGTGGATGCGGACGGAGCTGGAGCTGAAGCTGGTCTTGAGAAGGGTGATGTCATCACCAGCGTTGACGGTAAGCAGGTCAAGAAGATGGCGGAGCTGCAAGAGATGCTTGCAAAGAAGCGTCCTGGAGATAAGGTTACCATAACCTATCTCCGCAACAAGAAAAAGATGACCAAAACCGTAACTTTAAAAAATGCTCAGGGCAATACGAAAGTCGTTAAGACGGCTGATCTCGATGTGCTCGGCGGCAGTTTTGCCCCTGTTGGCAACGAAATCAAAGAACAACTGGGGATTGCTTATGGCCTCCAAGTATTGAAGGTTGGAAAGGGCGCATTTAAGAATGCTGGCATCAATGCCGGCTTTATCATCCAGAGTGCGAATGATTTGCCTATCAAGACCATTAATGATTTGCAGGATGCAGTCAGAAAGGCATCTACAAGCAAAGATCCCGTACTCTATATTAAGGGCATTTGGCCTACAGGAAAGCGTGATTATTTTGCTGTTCAAGTGAACGAATAATAATCTGAAAAGACAAATTGCTATATTTAGGGGAGCAATGGATAATTGCTCCCCTTCTTGTAAAAATATAGGGAAATATTTGCTCATATTAGTCAAATTGAGTAAATTTGCATTGAAGCATAAAACCGAAAGCCCAATGAGACAACTAAAAATCACAAAATCCATTACCAATCGAGAGAGTCAGTCTCTTGATAAGTACTTGCAGGAAATAGGGCAGGAAGAACTTATTACCGTTGAGGAAGAGGTGGAATTGGCTCAGAAAATCAGGGAAGGCGACCATAAGGCACTTGAAAAACTGACGAAGGCCAATTTGAGATTTGTGGTTTCTGTTGCCAAGCAATATCAGAATCAGGGATTGAGTTTGCCAGACTTGATCAACGAGGGAAACCTTGGTCTGATTAAGGCTGCCGAGAAATTTGACGAGACTAGGGGCTTCAAATTCATCTCTTATGCTGTATGGTGGATTCGTCAAAGCATTTTACAGGCAATTGCAGAGCAAAGTCGTATTGTAAGGTTGCCCCTTAACCAAGTGGGGTCTGTCAATAAAATCAATCGTCTGCTCAACAAATTCGAACAAGAGAATGAACGCCGCCCAAGCATTGACGAGATTGCAGAGAACATAGATTTGCCAGAAGATAAGATAGAGGATGCCCTCAAGGTGAACAACAACCGCCATGTATCCGTCGATGCGCCATTCATGGATGGAGAAGACAACAGCCTGTTGGATATCCTGCCTAATTATGATGCTCCTTTGGCAGATAAAGAACTGGTCATGGATTCCTTGAGAGAAGAAATCTCAAGAGCGTTGTCAGCTCTCAATGAGAGGGAGCGCAATATTATCGAATGCTTTTTCGGCATCAATCAGCCCGAAATGACATTAGAGGAAATTGGCGATAAATTCCAGTTAACCCGGGAACGAGTTCGACAAATAAAAGAGAAAGCCATTCGCAAGCTTAGAAAGAATACAAAGAACAAACTCTTGAAATCATATTTAGGATAATAATACATCAAGGAAATGGGAAATAAATTGGATTTGAAACTAAAAGTAACATTTGCGGTCATAATGCTATTGGCCGCAATAAATGTATCAGCTGCTAATAAAAAAGCCACCATATATGCTTTTGGCTTTTCGGCATCATTCAATGATTCTATCGTTTATTTCACGGATATTCAGCAAATAGATAATGCTACGATAGAGTCCAAAAGTAAGTTCTTGTTGAATCGTGCAGAATATGCAGACCAGTTTCGTGATTATTTTAATTCAATAGGATTGGAGCACCGGACATGCATCATCTCATACGGCTTGACCCTGAAAGATGCAGAGAAAAAGCTTGTGAAGTTACGCAAGAGATATTCCAAGGGGGGACATTATAAGATAAAATATTTGGCAGGGAACGATTTTAAATTCAGAGTGATTAGCCATGAAGAGCTGGCAACGGAACTGCCAATTCCAAAAATTGACGAGAACAAAAAGAAAGAGAAAAAGCTTCCCGAAGGAAACAGACCTGTTGCCGACGACTCAGAATAAGGATTTAGAAATTTATTCTGTTTGATATCCCTCACCAACAAAGTCTCATGGATAGTGTCAACAATTTCAGAATAGCAGAACTAAATATAAGGATTATCTTCAAAGAGGGTGGTCTTAATTCCATGACCCTTCTCCCATCTTTTGAGCCTTTCCGAGTGGATAAGCTTAAGGGGGATATTTTCTTCCAACTGACAATAGACGACTCTCTAAAGCCGATATCAAAAGGGCGAAGGGAACGAATCCGAACTTTTGATACAGGCAATGGCGATACTATCGTGGACAGGATAGATGATGGCGGTTACCAGTATATAATCAAAAACATCAATGGAGCAGACTGCTGCCTGTTGGAAACCGACAAGGACTTTCGGAAATGCGAGTGTGCCTTGAATGGCAACTACAACATGCGCGCTTTCGGACTCAACAATGCCCTGATGCTCATCTTTGCTTTTGCAGGAAGCAGGGAGCAGGTATTGCTGGTCCACGCATCACTGGTCCGGCAGAAGGAGTATGGATATGCGTTCATTGCTAAAAGCGGAACAGGCAAGAGTACGCAAGTCAGCATGTGGCTTCGATACCTGCCTGGCTGTGATTTAATGAATGATGATAATCCTATTATACGAATTATTGATGATGAGCCATTCATTTATGGTAGTCCGTGGAGCGGCAAGACCCCATGCTACCGCAATGTAAAAGCTCGACTGGGGGCTATAACCCGGATTGACCGGGCAGAAACCAACAGCATAGAAAAGCTCTCTCCGATAGAGGCATTTACATCATTTCTCCCATCCTGCTCGGCCATGAAATGGGATTCTGACATATATAACAGAATCTGCGATACCATTACTAAAGTGGTTGAGACAACAGGCATTTACACATTACATTGCCTGCCAAACCGTGAAGCAGCAGAAATATGCAACAAGGCAATAACGAAATAAAGGAGGTTCAATTCTCCAACGCAGAACTCCTACCGGAAATTGTAAAGATGATGGATGAGGGGCATACGGTAACTTTGCGGCTGAGAGGCTACTCGATGCGGCCGTTTCTTGAGGACAACAGAGATAAAGCCCTTATGGCAAAAGCAAAGGATTTAAAGAAGGGAGATGTTGTGCTGGCAGAAATTGAACCAAAACATTTCGTCTTGCATCGTGTCATAAAGATTAGCGAAGATGGTGTAACCTTACGAGGGGATGGCAATCTTGGCGTCGAGCATTGCACGAAGGAAGATGTGAGAGGGTTTGTCATAGGATTCTACAGAAAAGGCCGGGAGAAGATAGACAAGACCAACGGCCTCAAATGGAGACTTTATTCGCTTGTATGGGGAGCACTCTACCCTGTCCGTCGCTACCTGCTCGCCGCCTATAGGAGGATATGGCTAAGATTTTTCAAACCAATATAAGAATATGAAAGCAAAACCAGGTTTCAATCTCCGTGAAGTATGCGGAGAGAATATCATCGTTGCCGAGGGCAAGGAGAATATAGATTTCAGTAATATCATCAGCATGAACGAGAGCTCCGCATATCTCTGGAAGATGATTCAGGGAAAGGATTTTACGCCGGAAGCCCTCCAGCAACTTCTTCTTGAGGAATACGAAGTTGAAGAAGAAACGGCTCTCGCCGATGCAAAGGCCGTCGTCCAGCAATGGATAAAGGCGGGAATCGTGGAAGAATAATCAAGAAGTGGCTTTTTCATTATCAGTTCCTGCCATGAGATTAAACTTCCGAGAGATGAGAAAGAAGACGCTTATCGCCATCCTTACGACTATGCTTTCCCTGCCAATATCAGCTTAGATAACGGTTTCCGGAGACATCAAGGACACAGGGGGCCATCAAATAGAGTATGTCAACCTTAGAGTTGACAGCCTGCACACCATCTCCGACAAAGACGGCAACTTCACGCTTCGCATTCCTAAAGGACACAAATCAGATCTTATCGTCAGCCACTTAAGTTACAAAACCCTGGCAATACCTTATGCACGATACAAGTCGGGCAACCTCCACATATGTCTTCAAGAGAATGTTCAAGCGATTGAAGATGTAGCCATAGCCACCTCAAAGGCCAAGATGGTCAAGGTGAAACGGCAGGGGATGAAGACACCGGGAGATGTTGTGTTCACGATAAGTGCGAAAGACGGCGGCAGCCATTTCTACGATTACGAGCTTGGTCCGGTCATAAAACCCGCTAAGGATTACCTCCTGAGGCAGTTTTCCTTGCACATAGAGGAGTGCACCTACAAGTCCTGCGTCCTCCGCGTAACGGCCTATGAAGTATCCGGAACGAAGATCATCCCCATACAATACAAGCCAACATACATCTATTGCAACAGAAATCACCAGAATACAGACTGCACGCAAAGATTCCCCGAAAACATTGTTTTCCAGAAAGGGCACACCTATTATGTAGGCATAGTACTGGTTTCAGCCGAGGGAGCCGGTAGAATCTGTTTTCCGGCATGTCTCCACAGAGGCTATGCTCGAAAGGTGGATACGGGCAGAATCAAAAAGCTTTCAACCTCATTAGCCTTAAGTCTCACTGGCATCGTCGTGAAGAATTAAGCCCCGACGGGTCTCGGAAACCGAGTCCTGGACTTCCCGCTACGGCCGACCGCCAGCCTTGAGGCCGCTTCCGCAAATGTTACAAGCCGTGTGTAACATTGTTACAGGTTGTCTGTAATGTGTTTACACACGGCTTGTAACAATACCTTATAAGGTCTGCTTCGGAAACAGTAGCAGCTTCAATGCATATTCACCGCCTTATTTCAACTCGTTAATGAAGAAGTTTGCCACTTGACGCAGCAAGTGATTACGAGTGTTGCCACCATATATGCTGTGATTGCGGTTGGTGTAAAACAGTTCCCTGAAATCCTTGTCAGCCTGCACTAAGGCCTCAGAATACTCAAAACTGTTCTGCGGATGAACATTGTCGTCGGCCGCTCCATGACATATCAGCAGGGAGCCATGCAGCTTCGAGGCACGCTCTATGGGATTGGTGGCATAGCCTTCGGGGTTTTCCTTTGGAGTCCGCATGTATCGCTCGGTATAAATCGTGTCGTAGAACTTCCAGTTTGTGGGGGGGGCTATCGCCACTCCGGCGCGGAACACATCGCGTCCCTCGCTCATGCTCATCAGGGTGTTGAAGCCTCCGAAGCTCCATCCCCAGATGCCGATGCGGTCTTTGTCCACATAGCCTTGCTTGCCCAGCCACAGGGCAGTCTCCACCTGGTCCTTGGATTCCAGGTCGCCCATCTTCAGATAGATGGCTTTCTCGAAGTCCGAACCACGGCCTCCCGTCCCTCGCCCGTCAACAGACACGACGATGAAGCCGTGCTCGGCAAGGTAATAGTCAAAGGCCCCACCCTGCCCCATGCTGCCGGCACTCCATGAGTTCACTACCTGCTGGCTGCCCGGTCCGCTATATTGGTGCATGATTACGGGATATTTCTTAGCCGCATTAAAGTCTGCCGGCTTGATCATCCACCCGTCAAGCTTCACCCCCTCGGAAGTTACAAACGAGAAAGTTTCCTTCTTCGTCCATCCATATTGAGCCACCTTTGACTTCAAGGCCTGGTTATCCTCAAGAGTTGAAAGCACCTTGCCGTTCTGGCTGCGCAGCGTATACAAATAAGGCGTGTCGTAATCGCTCCAGGTGTTGATGAAATATTTGTAGTCTCCAGAGAATATCGCCGTGTTCCAGCCTTCCTTGTCGGTGAGCCTTTCCGTCTTTCCGTTCTTATGGGAAACATAGATCTGACGGTCATGCGGATTGAGTGCCGCAGCCTGATAATATACATCTCCCGTGGCTTCATCATACCCGTACACATCCGTTATGTCATAGTTCCCGTCGCCGATCTTTCGGATTTGCGTTCCTGCCATATTGTAGAGGTAAAGATGCATGTAACCGTCGCGGTCGCTGGGAAGCAGGATTGTGCTGCTTCCGACGAGCACCCCTTCCATGGATTCTTCCTTGACATAGCACTTTGACTCCTCCTTTACCAACAACTGGGCTACCGTCGACCGAGGGTTGACCGTGTAAAGGTTGAGCTCGTCCTGATGGCGGTTCATCGTGTAGACAATGATTTTCGAGGCATCATCCGTCATTTTGATTCGTGGAATGTAGCCGTCTGCCGCCAGGGGAACCTGCAGCTTGTAAGTCTGATGGCTCTTTATGTCGTAGCTCCAGGCCGATACAAGCGAATTGTTTTCACCCGCCTTGGGGTACTTGTAGGAGTAGCTTCCCGGGTATGAGGCAAACTCTTGCCGCTCAGGCTGCAACCCTTTAAATAGCTGTAAGGAGTAGGTCTTGACTTTCTGCTCATCGTATTTTACCCAGCAGAGCATCGTCCCGTCCGCATTGAAGCAGAACGCGCGGTTGAAGCCGAACTCCTCCTCGTTTACCCAATCCGGTATCCCGTTGATGATTTCATTGAATTTCCCGTCCTTGGTAACTTGACTTTCCGCATTATCATACAGCAGTTTTACGAGGAAGAGGTTGTTATTGCGGACGAATGCGATCTGGTTTCCGTCGGGCGACCATAAGGGAACCTGCTGCTTGCCATTGTCAGAAAGCCGTTCAAGCTTCGTCGTCTTGATATTGTAAATATAGAAATCAGCCTTGTAAGAACGGCGGTAAATCCTTTCGGTATTGGTGGCTATCAGCATCTTGTCTCCCTTCGGCGAGAACATATAGTTGTCGAAACTGCTTATTTTCTCCCCCATCGTGTTGCCTGCATCGAACAAGACGGCCGTCTGCTTGCCTGTTTTGAAGGAATACTGGACAATCTGCTTGCCATCCCGAGAGATACTGGCGTACTGATCTGTGCCCTCGATGGGCGTGATACCGCTGATGGTCTTGGCTGCAAAAGCACCCGAGGTAATGTCTTTAATACTCATTTTCTGCGCACTTACCGTAACGGAGAAGGCTGTTAGAAGCAAGGCCATGGCCGAAAGAACTTTCTTCATCATACCTTAATTTGTTTTGTTGCAAAGATACGAAAAGATTGCCAAACAGGCATTCTTTTAAGTTCTTTTTTGTAAATTTGCGATGAATTATGCAGAAATACTTCAACGATTACGGCTCCTGGATTCGTTCTAAATTCCCGTTCAAGGTTCAGAAGATAGCCGTCGACGCGGGATTTTCCTGCCCCAACAGGGATGGGAGAATCTCCCGGGGAGGGTGTATCTACTGCGACAACCGCACCTTCAATCCCCCATATTGTAATCCCGGGAAAAGCGTCAGGAAGCAGATTCGGGAGGGAAAGGCCTTCTTCGGACGGAAATATCCCGACATGAAGTACATCGCATACTTCCAAGCCTTCACGAATACCTATGCTCCTGTTGGCGACTTAAAGCGCCTCTATGAGGAAGCCTTGCAAGATTCTGATGTTGTTGGGATTGTGATTGGTACACGCCCAGATTGTATTTCCGATGAGTTATTGGATTATCTGGCCGAACTAAACCATAGAACTTTCCTGGTTGTCGAGTATGGTATAGAGAGCGCGAACGATGAGACTCTCAGGCTGATAAACAGGGGACACAGCTTCAAATGCTGCGAGGAGGCCATCCGGAAGACACACGAGCGGGGTATCATTACGGGCGGACACATCATCCTCGGCCTGCCCGGAGAAGACGCCAATGAGTCATTAAGACAAGCCCCCATCATATCTTCTCTCCCACTCGACATCCTGAAGATTCATCAGATGCAGGTCGTCAGGGGAACACAGTTGGCAAGAATGTATGCCGAGCAGCCTTTCCACCTTTATACCGTGGAAGAATACATCGAACTCACAGCCCGGTATATTCAGTTTCTCAGAAAAGATTTAGTGCTGGAAAGATTTGTAAGTCAATCACCGCCCGACCTTCTGATAGCCCCGAAATGGGGTCTGAAGAACTATGAATTTACGAATTTACTGATGAATTACCTAAAGGCTAACGATATCCATCAAGGCATAATCTTGGAATAATCGTCCAAGGCGAGGAGCTCGGATACCGACAATCCCTTGTGCAGAATCATGAAATTGTCTATCACACGGGTATATTCGGTATTGAAAAAAGGCGTGCCCAAAGCCTGGTTGGCTACCCACATGACCTTTGCCATATGAAGGTCGTGCTCAAGCTGGGTGCGCTTCTCGTAGTCCTGAATCGGATAAAGACTTAGTAGATAGAATGTTACGCAGTCTGGAACGATGTACGACCGCGTCATAGATTCCCGCTGTTGATAGCTGTAATATTTCTCGTAGAGCGGATATTTCTCGCCCATATACTTGTCGAGACATATTCCGATGCTCTTGTCGCCGATGATGATACTCTGATCCAGGGCACCTATCTGTGCATAGACCCGCGGTATCGGAAGATTCGGAATCTGCTCTTTCAGATAGTCGAATGCCGCATTCAGTCCTTTATTCAAGTCGTCCATATTGGCATATTCGGCCTCCGTGTCGGAAATAAGAGCCAGCAATGTTGAATCCTGATAGAAACGAAGAAACTTGGAACTGATTTCGGGATCATTAACTTCGCCAATCTGGAGAACTTTTTCCAGCAAGGTCCGGGTCTCCACAGGAAATTCGGTATTCATCCTTTGCAAGGCTGAAAAATCACCGGTAGTGAGATAGCGGCTCTCCAAACGGTCATAACGCAGCACTTCAATGCGGGCGTTCTGATCTTCATCTTCATACGGCTTTAGCTTAAGCTCACAAGCCGTGAAAAGAAACAGGGTCATGAGAATGATAGTATAGAGCTTCTTCACTTTATGCCAACAATCTTTATTTTTACAGAGGCAAAAATACTAAAATATATTTTTTATTCCAAACTTTTTGCTAAAAAACTTAAATATTTTCATGAAAATTATCGCTTTAACTTAAAATCGTGAAAAATTCCGTATGGGTAAGTGGCCTGATTTAGCGTTTTCTCTTGCAAAGAGAAAGTTCAATGTCGGAGATTGTGCAAGGCAAGGGATGCGGATGGCAGCTCCACGAAATCGGCGAGATTGTCCTACAAAATCGCCGAAATCACCAGATAAAATCGCCGATTTTGTAAAGAAGAAAGCCGTCTTTTGGCTCAAGAAAAGGAGGATGCAGTCAGAAGATATGCGTTTCCCCCTATTATCTATAAGCAAGAATACAGAGACAAAAGATGCAGCCGGTTACATTATTTTATTAAAAAGCAGCTAACTTTTTTCATATATCAAGAATTCTTAGTACCTTTGCAATGTTTTTTAGACACAGGGAGTCCTGCATTCAAAAGCCCGTTTTGGAACACAACAAAGAAATAACTATAAGATTCAATTATGAGTAGACAAGTTGAAAAGATCAAGGACCTGATTGCCAAACGCGAACAGGCCCGCCTTGGAGGCGGCGAGAAAGCCATCGAGAAACAGCATGCCCGTGGAAAATATACTGCACGGGAAAGAATCGAGATGCTGGTCGACGACGGCAGTTTCGAGGAATATGACATGTTCAAACTGCACCGCTGCCATAACTTCGGCATGGAGAAGAAGCAATATTACGGCGACGGCGTGGTAGCTGGATCGGCAACCATCGACGGTCGTCTGGTGTATGTTTATGCCCAGGACTTTACCGTAAACGGCGGCTCGCTGTCAGAGACCATGGCACAGAAGATATGTAAAATCATGGATATGGCCATGACCATGGGGGCTCCGGTCATCTGTATGAACGACTCTGGAGGCGCCCGCATCCAGGAAGGCATCAATTCTCTTGCCGGCTATGGTGAGATTTTCGAGCGCAACATCCTTGCCAGCGGCGTGGTTCCCCAGATTTCCGCTATCCTCGGACCGTGTGCTGGAGGTGCCGTTTACTCCCCTGCCCTGACCGACTTCATCTTCATGAAAGAGCAGACCTCATATATGTTCCTCACCGGACCGAAGGTCGTAAAGACCGTAACGGGAGAGGATATCGACGCCGAGCATCTCGGCGGAGCAACCGTGCATGCCACGAAAAGCGGTGTTACCACCTTTACCGCGAAGACCGAAGAGGAATGTATGGAGATGATCAAGACTTTGCTCTCTTATATTCCGTCCAACAATATGGAGGAAGCTCCACGCGTGGAATGCAACGACCCGATAGACCGCAAGGACGATTTACTTAACGAAATCATCCCTGATGACCCGAATATGGCCTACGACATGTATAAAGTTATTACCGCCATTACGGACAACGGTGATTTCTTTGAGGTACAGCCCAAGTTCGCGAAAAACATTATCACCGGCTTTGCCCGCTTCAACGGACAAAGCGTCGGCATCGTTGCCAACCAGCCTTCGGCCTATGCAGGCGTTCTCGACACGAATGCATCTCGCAAGGGAGCACGCTTCGTACGCTTCTGCGATGCGTTCAACATCCCAATCGTAAGTCTCGTGGATGTACCGGGCTTCCTGCCTGGAACGGGTCAGGAGTATAATGCCGTCATCCTCCACGGGGCCCAGCTGCTCTATGCCTATGGGGAGGCTACCGTGCCGAAGATTACCATCACGCTTCGCAAGAGCTATGGCGGAAGCCATATTGTGATGGGATGCAAGCAGCTGCGTGCCGACTTGAACTTTGCATGGCCGACCTCTGAGATTGCCGTGATGGGAGCGTCTGGAGCTGTTGCGGTTCTCTCGGCCAAGGAAGCCAAGGCCAAGAAGGATGCCGGAGAAGATGTCAATGCCTTCCTTGCTGAAAAGGAAGAAGAGTATACAGAGCTCTTTGCAAATCCCTATCAGGCAGCACAATACGGTTATATAGACGATGTTATCGAGCCTCGCAATACCCGTTTCCGCATCTGCCGAGGCCTGGCTCACCTTGCGACGAAGAAGCAGAGTCTGCCGGCAAAGAAGCATGGCTGCATGCCAATGTAATCTGAAAGAATGAATATCAATTGAGAATTATGGATAAGAATATATATGCAGCCATTGCCATGGCTATATTCGAGTATCAGGGAAATAATGTGCACGACAAGGAAGCTGGGTTCATCACAATCAAACAACGCCCTACTCTTTGGAATGCAAAGTTCTTGAGTGTTACACCAAAACCATAAAGAGGAATGAAAGAATTTAAATATACTATCGGTGGCGAGGAATATAAAGTTGCCATTGGTGAAATCGACGAGAATAATATAGCCGAAGTTACCGTGAACGGAGAAAGCTACAAGGTGCAGATGGAGCAAACTGCCGAGCCGGAGAAGAAGAAGGTTGAGCTTGGCAAACCTGTTGCGGAAGAAACCGGGGAAACTTCTGCTTCCACGGCAAATGTAAACACAGCCAATGCTGTAAAGGCCCCACTTCCCGGCACTATCACAAGCATCGAGGTCAGTGTGGGTCAGGATGTGAAGGCTGGCGACACAGTAGTGGTTCTTGAAGCCATGAAAATGGCGAACAACATTGAAGCTGACAAGGACGGCAAGGTTACCGCTATCTGTGTAAAGCCGGGACAATCAGTCCTCGAGGAAGATGCTCTCGTTGTAATTGATTAAAATTTACGACAAAAGCAAAAATAAAAAGCAAAATACAAAAATTCTATAATAAAGCGCTCTCTTTTGTTTGAAAAACAACAAAAGTGGGCGCTTTCTCAAAAAAAAAATGTATCTTTGCATAACCAATTATAATTGATATGGCAAAGAAAATATTATTCATCAACCAGGAGATTAACCCTTTTGTACCAGAAACAGAAATGTCGGTTATGGGGCGTGAGCTCCCCCAGAAGGCACAAGAGGCGGGATTTGAGATTCGCAACTTTATGCCCAAATGGGGAACCATCAATGAGCGCCGCAACCAGTTGCACGAGGTTATCCGTCTCTCCGGGATGAATCTTATTATCAATGAGAGCGACCATACGCTGATTATCAAAGTGGCCTCTATCCCGACCTCTCGCATTCAAGTATATTTTATAGACAACGAAGACTATTTCTCGAAACGCCAAATGGAGAAGAATGAAGCTGGCGTTGAATATTCCGACAATGGTGAGCGTGCTATCTTCTATGCCCGTGGCGTGTTGGAGACCGTGAAGAAACTCCGTTGGGTTCCGGACTTGGTGGTATGCCACGGATGGATATCCGCCATTATTCCTTTCTATCTGAAGACGGCCTATAAAGATGAGCCATCGTTCGCTAACAGCAAGGTAGTTATGACTCTTTATGAGAAACAACTGGCGGAAAACTTGTCTGACAAATTCAAGGAGAGCCTGGAATTCCGCGATGCCAAATCCAACTTGCTAAAGAATTATAAAGATAAATTTGACTTTTTAGAATTAGGTAAACTCGCAATTGACTATAGTGATGGTGTCATCGAGGGTGGCAAGGATGTCAATGCAGAACTTCTCAGCTATGCAAAAAACAAAGAAATTCCCCTGCTTGGGTTCCCCGGTTATGATAACGCCGATGCCTATGCAGAGTTTTACAGGAGCCTCATAGGAGAAGAAAAATAGAAAGATTGCTTTTAGATATACACGAATTAATGAAACCAAGGTTTTTCGCAGGTCTTGTACTTGCTTCTTTCGTTTTCGCATCTTGCGACACAACAACAGATTCATTGGGTATTTCTATAACCGATACAGCCGATAATCTGACCATTAAGACTGATACTTTCACGGTAACGACACGCTCCCTGAAAGCCAATGCTGTTTTGTCTCGTACGACAACTGCCTATCTTGGCAAGGTTCGCGACCCGGAGACAGGAGCTTATATCACAGGCGACTGCATGATTCAGTTCCATAATCTGGAGAATTACGAGTTCCCCAAGAAAGAGAGCATACAGAGTCTGAAAGATGGGGAGGTCATTGCCGACTCGGTGGAAATCCGCCTCTATTATAACAATTTCTATGGAGATTCTCTTGAGGCAATGAAAATGAGCGTTCATGAACTCGACAAGCCTCTTGTCGATGGGAATTATTATACAGACTATGATATAGACGAAATGGGGTATCTCCGTAAGAATGGCCTGACTGCAGAGCTGCCTTATACGCTGGCAGACCTCAATGTTTCCGAAAGCCTCAGGGGAAAAAGCTCGTACCGAAAGAACATTCGCATAAACCTTGACAAGCCCTATACAGACAAGGAAGGTAACAGCTATAACAACTTTGGAACATATATTATGCGTACATACTATAAGACCCCGTCTTATTTTAAGAACGCATATACATTCATACAGAATGTGGTACCAGGCTTCTACTTCAAGACCGAAAGTGGTCTTAACTCCATGGCATATATTTCGGCAAGCCAATTGAATGTGTATTTCAGATACAATTACAAGGATAGCGTTTACACAGGAATTGCATCGTTTGCGGGTACAGAAGAAGTTTTACAGACAACACATTTCACAAATGACAATCATGTTATAGACCAATTGGTGGCTGATAACACTTGCTCCTACCTCAAATCTCCTGCCGGTATCTTCACAGAAATGACACTTCCAATAGACGAGATTGTAAGGGGACACGAGAATGATTCCATCAATTCGGCCAAGATTGTCCTAAACCGTATTAATAATTCTGTGAATGATGAATATTCGCTCAATGCCCCGTCGACAATATTAATGATACCCAAGGCGCAACTCCAGTCTTTCTTTGAGAGCAATAGCCTGCCTGACTATAAGTCATCGTTTCTCGCCACATACACAAGCAGTACCAATACATATACTTTTAACAATATCTCGGGCATGATTAGCTATATGGACAAACACCGTACGGGAGACGACTGGAACAAAGCGGTATTAATCCCTGTGAATGCCGCATATACGACCGTGAATTCATCGACGATCCTTACGAGTGTAACGCATGACATGTCGCTTACGAGTACGAAATTAGTGGGCGGGCTTAATAATCCTGGCTCTCCAATAAAGATTGGTATAATTTACTCTAAATTCAAGTAAATGGCAGATAACTTTTTGGAACGCCATAGGGACGACTATGAAGCCCGGAAAGCCAAATGGTTACTCCGAAAAAGAAGTCCTTATAAAACAAGAAGGAAATTGGAAAGACCCGAAGATGAAAGTTTATAGACAACGATGGCATCCTCACATAAAGAGGATGCCATCGTTGCTTTCAATCAAGAAATAACCTTGAACTTCGCAAATTTCAGCAACAATTGTTTGGTTCCAGTATTTTGGAATTCCACGGTAGCTTTTGTGTTTTCTCCCGTCCCTTCAATTTTAATAATCCTTCCGAGCCCAAAACGCTGGTGCTCAATCATAATTCCTTCTCTCAAAGATGTCATATTAGGTAGCGAGGGCTCATCCTCTATTTTCCTGCCTCCGTTAGAAATCGCGGCAGTAACCCTTTTTAAATTTCCGCCATTGCGGGACAATCGTTGTTTAAAGGATTCTGACAAAGGATCAATAGCTACCTCTGGTTGATGCGGGGATGTGATTTTCTGTTTGGGATCTGCCATAAACTGTCCTGCGACAGGTCTGGAATTTTGCCATCTTTCAGATCTTCTCGGATAGGGTGCATTTAGTTCGTCATCTGCATTCCAAGGCATCCTTTTATGCCTTTCCCACTTAGAATCCTTGTCGGAAACAGAAGCTCCCTCTATGTTTATGAACCTTGAATCAATGTCTTTAAGGAACCTACTTGGTGTGTCAAATTCCATTTTCCCATATCTAAAGCGGTTTTTGGCACAGGTCAAGATGCAATGTCGCTCGGCTCGCGTTATGGCAACATAGAGGAGCCTCCGTTCTTCTTCTAATTCACGGAGATTATTAGCCGCCATCGGGCTCGGGAAAATATTTTCCTCCATTCCTACTATGAATACCGTAGGGAACTCAAGACCCTTTGCAGAGTGTATGGTCATTAATGTAACCTTACTTGTTTCCCCATCATCGCTGTCAAGGTCGGAAAGCAATGCCACTTCTTGCAGGAAATCGGGAAGATACACCTCGTGTTCCCTTCCCTCTTCTCTTCTCCCTTCAACAAAGTCATTCATCCCATTTAAGAACTCCTCAAGATTCTCTTGTCTGGATACTCCCTCCGGATCTGAATTGGAATATATGTCTGCGTTGATACCGCTTACGGAAATAATCTCTTTCCCTAACTCATAGGCATCGCTGATGTCCAGCTTCTGGATAAAGGTTGTTATCATGTCTCGGAACCCGTCGATTTTCGACAGAGTCCCCTTGTTGAAATTCAACTTATATACTGACGGGGAATTGATTATACCCCAGAGACTCATTGAATTTTGCTGAGCCGATTCAATAATTTTTTGTATTGTTGCATTGCCTATTCCTCTTGCAGGATAATTAACAATTCGTTTAAAGGCCTCTTCATCATTGGGATTTACTATCAGGCGAAAGTATGCAACGATATCTTTTATTTCCTTCCGTTGATAGAAGCTGAGTCCTCCATAGATGCGATAAGGAATTCCATGCTTCCGCATTTCTTCTTCAAAAGGTCGACTCTGTGCATTAGTCCTGTACAAGATGGCAAAGTCTGAGTATTCACATTCTTCCTGTCTCTTAATCTTTTGGATGTCCTTCACGACAACGGCGGCTTCCTCACGGTCGCTATAGACAGGTTTTAGGAGAAGTTTTTCCCCCTCTTCATTTTCACTATACACATCCTTGTCTATCTGCTGTTGATTATGCTTCATCAGGCTATTGGCTGCCTGAACGATTCTCTGGGTCGAACGATAGTTTTGCTCCAGTTTGAAGAGTTGGGAATTTTTATATATTTTCTGGAAATCAAGTATGTTGTCAATGTTGGCACCACGAAAACCATAGATACTCTGATAGTCATCTCCGACAACACATACCTTCTGACTCTCTTTTGTCAGAAGCCATACTATTTGCTGCTGCACATAGTTGGTATCCTGATACTCATCAACCAATACATATTGGAATCGCTCCGCATACTTCTCCCGGATGGATTGATGCTCCCGGAAAAGCGTGAATGTATTCGTCAATAAATCATCAAAGTCCATGGCGTTGGCTTGCTGAAGTCGATTTTGATATATTGAATAGATTCTATATATCTCCGACATATTGGCCCGCTTGTCCTGCTCCAGCATATCCCTGTCGTCAGCGTATTGTTGGGCAAGGCACAGATGATTTTTTGCCATGGAAATGCGATGATGCACCGAAGCCGGCTTATATGCCTTGTCATCCAGCTGCATTTCTTTGATAATAGCCTTCAAGAGTGAGCGGCTATCCGTTTCGTCATATATGGTAAACGCCGGCGTATAGCCCAGCAAGCCTGCCTCCCGCCTGAGAATCCTGGAAAAAATCGAATGAAAGGTGCCCATCCACAACTCGCGTGCCTGGCTGTTTCCCACAAGGCTGCCTATACGCTCTTTCATCTCATTTGCTGCCTTGTTCGTAAAAGTGAGGGCAAGGATATTCCAAGGATTCATGCCTTTTTGCAGGAGGTATGCTATCTTATAGGTCAATACACGGGTTTTCCCGGAGCCTGCGCCCGCAATCACAAGCTCTGGCCCATCGCAGTATTCCACAGCCTTGCGCTGACTTTCATTCAATTGGGCGAGTATGTTTTCCGTCATTATTCACTTATTTTTTATTACGATATATACCACCAGATACCGTTTTGGTATCTATGTCTTCGCCCTCTTTGGGGAATGAGGGTATGAATTTCATCTCCCGTTCTATACGACGCTGCCTTTGCCTCATGTATGCACTTGGATACTTAGAAGAGAACTTTCGTGGATTGGGAAGGGTTGCGGCAATTAATGCACATTCGGCCCTGGATAGTTCTTTGGCTGTTTTCCCGAAATGATGCGCTGCGCATGCCTCAACTCCATAGATACAATCCCCCATTTCTATGGAATTCAGATAAACTTCCATAATGCGTTGCTTGCTCCATATCAGCTCGATGAGTGCCGTGAAATAAACCTCAAATCCTTTTCTGACCCAACTCCGACCCGGCCACAAAAAGACATTCTTGGCCGTCTGTTGCGAAATCGTACTTGCCCCGTGCATCTTAGTGGCTGTGCTCTTAAGATTATGCGCGGCAGCTTTTTCTATTGCATTATAGTCAAAGCCATGATGCAATAGAAACCTTTGGTCTTCACTTGCCATTACGGCAACAGGCATATGCTGCGAGATCTTATCCATGGAAACCCAGTGATGGTGGATTGTAAGGCTTCTGTTTTCCACACATCGCATAAGCATCAGCGGAGTTAGATAGACGGGAATAAATCGGTAGGCAACCACAGCTGCTATTGTGGAAGCAAAGAAGAGAGCTATTATCCAACGAAGGGTCTTGCGTATCAACCTCATTTCTACAGAAAGAGGGATGCATACTCCGGCTGATATGCATCCCTGTTTTGGTTTAATTCATGAATTTTATAACACTTTATTTCAATGTGCCGGCATTGGCGGCCTCGACCATGGCCGGAGAAGCATACATATAGACTTCCACACGACGATTCTGCTGTCTGCCAGCCGAGGTGGAATTGTCTGCCACAGGCTCTGAACTGCCCTTGCCTTCAATATTCTTGAACTGAGAAGAAGGAACTCCACAGCTCTTCAGATAGGTTACCACACTCTGAGCGCGACTGTTGGACAATGGGAGGTTAATGCCGTCATTACCCGTAGAATCCGTGTGTCCATAAATATCAACATGGCAATCGGTATTGTTCTTCAGCACTCCTGCGAACTTAGCGAGATCGTTTTTAGACTTTGCGTTCAAGGCTGCCTTGTTAGTAGCGAACAAGATACCGCTGTCAAATGTTACTTTAACGGCAGCCAAACCGTTTACATCAGTTACCTCTTCCACCTTGGCATTCTGGACCTGAGCAGCAGTCTCTTGTGCCACTTTGTCCATGTGGCGACCGATCAGCGTACCCGCACCTGCGCCCAAGGCGCCTCCGATAGCTGCGCCAATGGCCGTAGCCTTAGAATCCTTACCAATGATATTACCGAGAATACCACCCAGAACGGCACCGCCTCCGGCACCGGCAAGAGTTCCCGTACCCTGTTTTGTTGCGCAAGAAGAAACTCCACTCATTACGGTCAGGAATGCCAGACCCAATGTCATTAACTTTAATTTTCTCATAATCTATTTATTAATCTTAAATGTTTATATAATCATACTTGAATCTCTTGCAAAGATAATTCTTTTTTCCTCATAATGGCCGTTTTACCAACTTTTTTTAGTACTTTTGCTGCAAAATTAGAGATTCTGGGAATCTCAGAGCAGGGATTTTGCCTAAAGAGTGATAGGCATTTCCCTAAAAGCAGCAAAATAACGACTAAAAATAATTATGGCAAAAGAATTGAAAGAGCTTACCAAGCGTGCTGCCAACTATAGCCAGTGGTATAACGACTTGGTAGTAAAGGCAGACCTCGCCGAGCAGTCTGCCGTCCGCGGGTGCATGGTCATCAAGCCATACGGCTATGCCATCTGGGAGAAAATGCAGGCGCAACTTGACAAGATGTTTAAGGAAACCGGTGTTCAGAACGCCTATTTCCCATTGCTAATCCCCAAGTCATTCCTCTCGCGAGAGGCTGAACATGTGAAAGGATTTGCCAAGGAGTGTGCCGTGGTAACCCACTATCGCCTCAAGGCTGATGAAAACGGCAATGGCGTCGTGGTCGATCCCGAGGCTAAGCTGGAAGAGGAACTCATCGTACGACCTACCTCTGAGACTATCATTTGGAACACTTATAGGAACTGGATACACTCTTATCGCGACCTTCCACTCATGTGCAACCAGTGGTGTAATGTCATGCGCTGGGAGATGCGCACCCGTCCCTTCCTCCGCACATCAGAGTTCCTTTGGCAGGAAGGCCATACAGCTCATGCCACTCGTGAAGAGGCAGAGGCTGAAGCACAGAAGATGCTGCGCGTATATGCCGACTTTGCGGAGAAATGGATGGGCGTTCCTGTAATTCAGGGGGTAAAAAGTGAGAGCGAAAGATTTGCCGGAGCTCTTGACACTTACACCATCGAGGCCATGATGCAGGACGGCAAGGCACTCCAGAGCGGGACATCCCACTTCCTCGGCCAGAACTTTGCAAAATCTTTTGATGTAACATTCCTGAACAAGGAGAACAAGCCTGAGTATGTGTGGGCTACCTCGTGGGGTGTATCGACACGACTCATCGGAGCCCTCATCATGACCCATTCTGACGACAACGGACTGGTGCTTCCTCCACGGTTGGCTCCGATTCAGGTAGTCATCGTGCCTATCACCAAGGGCGAGGAACAGCTGAGGGCGATTACCGAGAAGCTGGCTCCGGTCATCGATGGCCTGCGTGCAGCAGGTATCAGCGTGAAATATGACGACTCTGACAATAAACGACCGGGTTTTAAATTCGCAGACTACGAATTGAAAGGCGTCCCCGTCCGGCTCGTAATGGGTGGGCGCGACCTCGAAAACAATACCATTGAGATTATGCGCCGCGACACCCTTGAGAAAGAAAGCGTGCCTTTTGAAGGCATTGTCGAGCGCGTAGAGAATCTCCTTGAGGACATTCAACAGAATATATTCGAGAAGGCCCGCATCTATCGTGATGCGCACATCTACGAATGCGACGACTATGAGGAATTCAAGGAGCGCATTCAAGATGGTGGATTCTTCCTTTGCCACTGGGACGGGACTGCTGAGACCGAGGCGAAAATCAAAGAAGAAACACAAGCCACTATCCGCTGCGTCCCTTATGGCTTTGAACAGACACCGGGAGTAGACATGGTTACAGGCAAGCCCAGCAAGGCGCGCGTTATCATCGCCCGCAGCTATTAATCTGCCTGCCTGCGCCCCCACCGGGCATCCGTCAAGGCCTTTTGTCCTGCTAAGTATTGGCTACTTACATGGCGGAAGGCCATGGCTTATATTATGAAATCCGTCGCCACGATGAGGTCTTGCCCTCTCCCTGCAGCTAACAGCCGTTAAGAGGATGACAAAATCGGCGATTTTGTCATTCGTTTTCGGCGATTTTGTTCGACAAAATCGCCGAGATTGTCAGACTGTCAGCCGCCTCTGCCGTCTGTTCGGAGAAAGGCCTTTTGAGGCTTGCATGGTTTCTGGAACCATTATCACCAACTTATGGCATGGTTTTTGCTGTAATTGAGGTGTGAGAAAAAGGGATGCCGCTTAACATTTTTTATGCAAAAATAAATGCAATATGCCGAACAATGTATCGGTATTTTTTGTAATTTTGCAATGTTTTTCGGTAATGTCAACCAGAATAAACTGATTATCAAGTTGTTAGAAAGGATAAGCTATACAAGATGAGACAATTAAAGATTCAAAAGAGTATTACGAATCGTTCAAGTGAAGCCCTGGATAAGTATCTGGTGGAGATAGGACGAGCACCTCTCATTTCAATTGACGAAGAAATAGAATTAGCCCAAAAGATAAAGAAAGGAGGACCGGAAGGCGAACGGGCAAAAGACAAGCTGGTAACGGCCAACTTGCGCTTTGTTGTCTCCGTGGCAAAACAATATCAGCATCAAGGCCTTACCCTCACCGACCTTATAGACGAAGGAAACATCGGTTTGATAAAGGCTGCCCAGAAGTTTGATGAAACTCGCGGTTTCAAGTTTATCTCCTATGCTGTTTGGTGGATTCGTCAGAGCATCCTCCAGGCCATTGCCGAGCAGAGTCGCATCGTTCGCCTGCCATTGAATCAGGTAGGGTCCCTGAACAAAATCAACCACGAGATCAATAAGTTTGAACAAGAGAACCAGCGCCATCCCTCAGTCGGTGAACTTGCCGATGCTACAAATATCGATGAAGAGAAGATTGGACAGAGCCTGATGGCCGACGGCCACCATGTAAGTATTGATGCGCCTTTCCAAGACGGGGAAGACAACTGCATGCTCGATGTGATGCCTTCTGGTGATGACAGCCGTACGGACAGACAGGTCGACCATGAGAGTATGGCCATGGAGCTGAATCAAGTATTAGTCAAGGTGCTGAAAGATCGCGAGATAACGATTATCCGCGAATGCTTCGGCATTGGCTGCCACGAGAAGGGCTTGGAGGAAATTGGCGATCAACTCGGGCTTACTCGTGAGCGAGTGCGCCAGATTCGCGAGAAAAGCATAGCAAAGCTTCGCGACAGTGGCAATGCTAAGATTCTGATGAAATACCTCGGATAAGTTCATAGGTAGTCGAAAATATCTCCTCGTTTCTGTTGCAGGAACGGGGATTTTTGTTACCTTTGTAAATGATGCGCATGGCAAAATACATATTTTTATTAGCCGTTACATGCTTGTTTCAAGTGGTAAGAGCTGACAATGAGGAAAAGAATGACACCCTCATGCTGAGCCGTGTGTTCAACTATATATCTACTGTCGACACTGCGGAATTGAACGGCACTACCACCTACTCATATATAAAGAGCAAGTTCGAGGTGGAGAGACGGAACATCGCACTCCTCCCCGTTCCGTCAATGTACCGCGTAGCCCATGGTCCCCGGCGGAAATACATCAGCGAAAGCTATTACCGCTCCATCCATCACAATATGGAAAACGAGGAGGTGAAGAGAATGGTTTTCCTCACAACGATTCCTCATCACAAGATAGCCTTGCCTACAATAGGCAAGTTTCTGAGACCCAAAATATATTCGGAGACGATAATCGAAGATTACATCCTGTCCCCCTTCTGCCGCACAAACAAGCGTTTTTATAAATACAATGTGATCTTTCTACCCCAGAACAAGGTGAACATCTACTTTCAGCCAAGGATAGAGAATACCCAGTTAGTCAAAGGCTCTGTGGTGGTAGACTCCGTTTCCGGTCGCATCATAAGTGGATATATGAATGGGGAATACGACATGGTATCATTTCATCTGACGCTTAAGATGGGTGATAAAGGCGCAAAATCATTCTATCCTGTAAGCTGCGACCTGATGGCTAAGTTTGAGTTCATCGGGAATAGGATTGCTGCAAGATTTTCAGCTTCTTATGATCTGACAAAGGTTATAGACGACCACACCAGCGAAGCAGAGGACATGCAACTGATGTCTCGGCTGCGGACGAAAGAGCTAAGGCCTGAAGAGATTGAAGTATATAGAGAGTTCTATGGTGATTCTGTACAAAGAAATATTGAGGAAACGAAGAAAGAACGCAGCTGGGCCAAACGCGTATTCTGGGATACCATTGGAGAGCATTTGCTGCAAAAGACGACTGGCTATTATGGAACGAACGACCAAGGCTATGTCAGGATAAATCCTCTCTTCAACCCGCTCTATATGGGTTATAGCAGGAGAAAAGGTTTTTATTACAAGTTTGATATCCGAACAACCTTCTCCTTTTCTGAAAACAGTTTCCTGTTTGCCAGATTCAAAGCTGGATATTCCTTCAAACAGAAGCAGTTCTATTATCAAATTCCCATTGAATACCATTACAATCGCAGGAAACATGGATACATAGAGCTCTTCATTGGTAATGGGAACTGGATAAAGAATGCTGCTGCACGGGAAAACGCTCTTGCCAACTTGTCTAAAGAAACAGAAAGTTTTAATATTGAGCGGATGGAGTTTTTCAAAGACTTCCAGCTGAAACTATTGAACAACTACGATGTCTCCGATAAGCTAAGTTTTCAAGTTGGCCTCATTGCACACCATAGAGATGCGGTAGAGAAATATGCTTATAGAAAAGCCGGAGTGCCCGTTTCATATAGATCTGTTGCACCCATGCTGGAAGTTAGCCTGCGTCCTATGGGTTGGAAAGGTCCTATCTTGAATCTCGATTGGGAACGCTCAATTAAGGGATTCATGAATGCAGATATGGCTTATGAACGCTGGGAGGCCGACTTACAGTATATTTTCCGCATACACCGATTGAGAAACCTCTCGTTCAGAGGTGGCTTCGGCCTATATACACTCATTGACGGAAGCAAATACTTTCTTGACTATACTAATTTCAGGGACAACAATATTCCGGGTGGATGGAACGATGAGTGGACTGGTGAATTTGAACTCCTGTCCAGTGATCAGTATAATCTTTCAAGATATTATGTTCGCTCCAACCTAACCTATGAGTGTCCCCTGCTCTTTTTAAGCTGGATGCCGCTTGTCGGGCATTTCATAGAAAAAGAGCGTCTTTATGGCAGTGCCTTGATCGTGCCCCATCTACACCCCTATACGGAATTCGGCTATGGATTTACGACAAGATGGGTGTCTGTGGCCATCTTCTCGGCATTTAGGAATGGTAAGTATGACGGTCTTGGAGCAAAAATCGGCTTGGAACTATTTAGACAATGGTAAATATATGAAAAACTCAAAACCTTTAACCATCTACAAAGCCAGTGCTGGATCTGGAAAGACCTTTACACTCGCGGTAGAATACATGAAGCTTGTGATACTCAATCCACAGAACTATCGCAATATCCTTGCCGTTACATTTACAAATAAGGCCACAGAGGAAATGAAAATGAGGATTCTAAGTCAATTATATGGAATATCTAAAGATGACAAAGACTCCAGAAAATACAAGGAGAAGCTTGTTGAAGAGACCGGACTTGGAGAGGAAAAGATAAAGCAGAATGTCAATATCGCCTTACGGAATCTATTACACAACTACAATTACTTCCGCATTGAAACGATAGATGCCTTTTTCCAGAGTGTGCTAAGGAACCTTGCAAGGGAGCTTGACTTAACCGCAAATCTCAAAATTGGACTAAACGACTATCAGGTAGAGGAGCTGGCTGTTGACGAACTTATAGAGAATTTGGAGTCTCACGACAAGATTCTCACATGGATTATTGAATATATAGACCAGAATATCGCCGATGACAAGGGATGGAATGTGATTGGGAAAATCAAGAGATTTGGTGCTACCATCTTCAAGGATTTCTACAAGGAGAACAGTCGGAAGTTAAACGAAGTCCTCGAAAAAGATAATTTCTTCAGCAGCTATACCAGGAAACTGCGTAGTATCAAGCATGAATCAGAAGAAAAGCTGAAGTTTCACGCGAAGAGATTCTTTGACATCTTAGACAAAGAAGGGCTGGAGATAGAAGACTTCTCAAAAGGGGCATCGGGAGTATGTGGATACTTTGTCAAGCTGAGAGATGGGAAATTCTCAGACAAAGAACTGCTTACCAAGACTGCCGTCAGCGGAATGGAACTTCCCGAGGAGTGGGTTCTCAAGGCTGAGGCCAATCCCACGAATGAGAAGTTCAGACTCGTTCAGACGATCCTCATGCCGCTTCTCAACGAGACAGAGTACGAAAGACCGCAATTGGTGAAGATATATAAGTCTGCAGACCTCACCCTGCGACATCTGAACCAACTACGCCTATTGAGCAGTATAGAACGGAAAGTGCAAGAACTGAACGCCGAAGCCAACCGCTTCCTGCTAAGTGATACCCAGTCTCTCCTACATGCTTTGATCGATGATAGCGACTCCCCCTTCATTTTCGAGAAAATAGGATCTCAATTAGAGCATGTCATGATTGATGAGTTCCAGGATACAAGTGTGGTTCAATGGAGCAATTTCAAGGTATTGTTGCTTGAGTGTATGAGCCATACTGACGCAGAAAATCTCATCGTGGGGGATGTGAAGCAGAGCATTTACAGGTGGCGGTCAGGAGACTGGAGACTGCTCAATGAGATAGAAAAGGAGTTCCCGTCACCCCAGCTTCAATTGGATATACGGAATCTGCAGACAAACTATCGCTCACAGAGGAATATTGTTGAATTCAATAACGAGTTTTTCAGTAAGGCTTCAGCCGCAGAATACAAGGAACTGGCTGAGGATAATCCTGCCGAGGCTTTGCAAATGGAACATGCCTATGCAGATGTGTGTCAGAAATCCCCTGCCAAGGAGGCGGAAGGGTTAGTGCGCATAGAACTGTATACTGAAACGGACGATATATTAGAAAACCTTTCAAAGAATATCAACGAATTGCGGTCATTAGGTATAGGCTATAACAAGATGGCAATTTTAGTCCGCAACAATAAGGACATCCAACTACTTGCAGACTATTTCAGCCATACTTGTCCCGATGTGCCGCTGGTCTCCGACGAGGCATTCAGATTAGATTCTTCTCGGGCCGTGTGCACCTTGATAAGTGCGTTGAGATTTCTTATACATCCAGACAACCAACTGGAACAAGCCTTTCTTGAAAACATCGAGGGCAATAGAGACTTCTTTCTCCATCGGGACGACCTGATATCCATGCCGTTATATGACCTTGCAGAGCTCCTGCTCTTAACTTTCAATCGAGAAGATTTCGAGCAACAGGGCGCATACATTTGCGCGTTTTTTGACCAACTCAATAAGTTCCTGCAAGAAAATATCCCGGATATTGATGCTTTTCTGAAAGAATGGGACGAAACAATCTGCCAGAAAACCATACAGAGCGGGGATGTACAGGGAATTCGGCTCTTGACCATCCACAAGAGCAAAGGCCTTGAGTTCGACAATGTTTTCATCCCGTTCTGCGACTGGAGACTGGAGAAAAGTGGCACCACGATATGGTGCAAGCCGGGAGAAAGTCCGTTTGACGAATTGCCCCTTGCCCCTATTGACTTCAGTTCCAAGCAGTTAATGGGGAGCATCTATGAGAAAGACTATCTGCATGAACATCTGCAAAATGTAGTCGATAATATGAATTTGCTCTATGTGGCGTTTACCCGTGCCTCCCGAAATCTATTCATATCCGGCAAGAGAGGCACGGCTGCAACCCGCACCGACATTATCGAGAAAGTCATAGAGCCCGTCTCTGCTTCCTTAAAGGGAAGTATACTTGAAGGAGATATCAAGGACAAAAAGTCAAGCATATCCTTCTCCTATGGTACAATTTCCATATCGAAGAATGAAGAAAAAAACAATTCGGGCAATGTGTTCATGCAAAAGCCGGAGATTCTTGCGATAGAGAAACTCGAGAACTTCCATAATAACGCAGAGTTCCGTCAAAGCAATAAAAGCAAAAATTTCATAGAAGCAGGAGGAGAAGATGAACAGAATCAATTCATAAAACTGGGTAGCATCTTGCATGCAACATTTTCAATGATTCATACAGCTGATGATATAGAATCCGCTTTGAGGAAACTGGAGTTAGAAGGCATCTTATACGATGAGAACCTGAATGCGGAAAAGCTGAAAGAACTACTGCAGAAGCGATTGGAATCTCCCCGCATCCGAGATTGGTTCTCCCCCCAATGGCAGTTATTCAATGAATGCACCATTCTCCATGTAGACCCAAATACGAATGCAGTAGTCGAACACCGGCCAGACAGGGTGATGACAAACGGAAAGGAAACCATTGTCGTAGATTTCAAATTCGGCAACTCTCGAGACGAATACAGAGACCAGATCAAGCTTTATATGCAGCTGCTAAGAGATATGGGGCACGAAAATGTCAAGGGATATCTGTGGTTTGTCTATAGCAACAAAATAGAAGAAGTGGCATGAAAAAGGGATTTCTTAAATATGTAGCAGAGGACATCCTCAACAAGTTCGGCACAAATCTTGCTGACATTGTAGTTGTGTTCCCCAACAAGCGGGCCGCATTGTTTATCAACGAACACCTCGCCCGTATTGCGGACAAGCCGTTATGGAGCCCGGCATATATAACCATCAGCGACCTTTTTCGGCAACAAACCACGGTGGAGGTGGGCGATTCCATCAAGCTGATATGCGATCTTTACAAATCATTCATCGAGTGCACCGGGGCAGACGAGACCCTCGACCATTTCTATGGATGGGGCCAGCTGCTGCTCTCGGACTTTGATGACATCGACAAGAATATGGCCGATGCTGACAAAGTGTTTGGCAATTTGAAGGACATCCATGAGCTTGACGACATCTCTTTTCTTACCGAAGCCCAGAAGGAAGTCTTGAAAAGATTCTTCCATAACTTCACGGATAACCACCAGACAGAGATAAAGAAGAGATTTCTTGCCTTGTGGAGTCATTTAGGCAATATATATCACGACTATAACGAAAGACTTTCGGCACAAGGTTTGGCCTATGAGGGTGCCTTGTATCGGTCGGTACTTGTTAATGAAAATACGGATTTTAGACACGATAAATATCTCTTCGTGGGATTCAATGTATTGCAGAGGGTGGAACGGGAACTGTTCCTGAGGCTGAAACGGGAAGGCAAGGCTCTCTTCTATTGGGATTTTGACGACTATTATATGAGGGACAACGAAGCCGGCCATTATGTCAGCCAGTACCTTCAGGACTTTCCCAACGAGTTGGATTCAACGGATGGCAATATCTACGCAAACTTTGTCAAGCCCAAGGAAATCAGCTATATCAGCGCAACCACGGAGAATATTCAGGCGCGTTATATAGCCCGATGGCTCCGTGAAAACAACAGAATTGCGGCTGGAAAGAATACCGCAATCGTCATGTGCGACGAAAGTCTTCTGCCGACGGTGATACATTGTCTGCCCCCTGAGGCGGACAAAGTTAACATAACGACCGGCTCTCCATTATCGCAGTCGCCTTTTGCCGCATTGGTGAGCTTACTGTTCAAATTACAGACCATTGGTCATCCTGCCGGCACGGAGAAGTTCCGGCTCCGCCAAGTCAGTCAAGTTCTGTCGCATCCGTATGCCCGATATATCTCTGAAAAGTGCCCTTCATTATTAAATGAGCTGCAAAATAAGAAAATATATTATCCTGTGAGGGAAAGGCTATGTATAGACGACGGACTTACATTATTGTTCAGCAATATCGAAACTGGCGACAGGAACTTTAATATCAACCTGCTGCAGTGGATGCTGAGCATACTGAAGCGAATTGGCATCAATGCCAGATCAGAGAGTGATCCGTTATTCCAGGAATCCCTTTTCAGGATGTATACCCTGCTCAACCGCCTCTATGAGCTGACTCAAAACGGAGATCTCTCGGTCGACCTGATTACGCTTGAAAGGTTAATTCACCAGCTCATACAGTCTACCTCCATTCCCTTTCATGGTGAACCTGCCGTTGGAATACAGATCATGGGTGTATTGGAGACCCGCAATCTGGACTTCGACCATGTGCTGGTGCTTTCCTGCAATGAGGGAAACATGCCTAAAGGAGTTAGTGATTCTTCGTTCATCCCCTATAGCATAAGGAAGGCTTTTGGGTTGACGACCATCGACAATAAGGTCGCCATCTACGCCTATTACTTCCATTCCCTGTTACAAAGGGCAACGGATATAACCCTCATGTATAACAATGCCACGGAAGAGGGACACACGGGAGAGATGAGCCGCTTCATGCTCCAGCTCATGGTGGAGAGTCCTCACAAAATAAAGCGTCTCTCGATCCAGCCGGGACAGATTGCATCTGTAAAATATCCTACGGCAGTAGACAAGGGAAACGAGTTCATTCAAGGGAGACTCAAGGCGATGGAGGAAATCTCTCCTACTGCCCTGAATCGGTATATCCGCTGCCAGCTCAATTTCTATTACAACATAATTCTGGGCATCAAGGAGCCGGATGTGGATGATGAAGACATGATGGACAACCGCACTTTTGGCAATATCTTTCATTACAGCGCAGAACTCATCTATCAAGCACTAAAGGAAGGCCATCCCGTAATTCGCGCAAGCGACCTGCAAGAACTGCTGAAACATCCGGAGACAATAGAGCGCATCGTAGACAAAGCCTTCAAAAGAGAGGTCTTCAAGATTGAGAGCGACTCGTTCAGGCCTGAGTATAACGGCATCCAACTCATCAACCGCTCCGTCATCATCAGGTATCTCAGACAGCTGTTGAGCATTGACGAGCAGCTTACTCCTTTTGAAATCAAAGGTTTGGAATTGCCGATAAGAGAAGAAATCTGGTTTCCTACTGCCGAAGGAAATCGAAGCATATATGTCAAGGGCAATATAGACAGGCTTGACCAGATTGCGGCAAACGGAGGTGTCCGCATCCGCGTAGTCGATTACAAGACTGGAAATATACCGAGCATGAAAACCAACAATATAGAGGACATATTCGCCGGTACCAACCTGCTCAAGAACCACAGCAACTATCACCTGCAGACAATGCTGTACTCCCTGCTTGTATACGACAATGAGGAATTGAATCCCACGCACCTTCCCGTTGCACCCTCCCTACTCTATATTCAGCACACACAGGGTGAGAATGCAGACCCGACATTGTCTTTAGGCAAAAACAGGATAGAGAACATCGCCGAATATAAGGATGAATTCATGGCTAAACTGAAGCTGCTGCTCTCTGAAATATTCAATCCAACGACGGCATTCGTGCCTACCGATGACCGAGACCGCTGTAAGAACTGTCCTTACCATCAGCTGTGCTGGATGTAAAAACAAAAAGAAGACAGGGCTTCCCATATAGTCGGGAAGCCCTGTCTGTGCGGAAGATGAGGGATTCAAACCCCCGATACCCAAAGAGGGTATACCGGATTTCGAGTCCAGCGCATTCGGTCACTCTGCCAATCTTCCTTGACTTTTGTACTGCAAAAGTAATACTTATTTTGATAACGACAAAGAAAAATGCGATAAAAAGCTCCTATCCCTGTAAACTTACAGCATATGGAATATCAGACGGGAGCATATTATGGCCTCGAGGTTGCGGCTGCTTTCCGGTATGCCGCACGATTATCATTTTTTCTTTTGCACTCGTTTGCGGTAGGTTTCGTCCTTTATGAGAAGCCGACCGTCCTTCAAGTCAATGGCTCCGGGATCCTTTACGACAGCGTCGATGCCCTTGCGGTCAACCCTGATTTCAGCCATGCTGTCTGCGGGCTGCGACGCAAGCTCCCACCCCGTATATTCCTGGCTTACACCTTTAGTCGTTATCGTTCCGTCGGCATTCAGTGTTATCGTGCGCTGGAGGTCATAGCTCAGGTAGTCGCCGGCAGCAACTTTCGCGAAAGTAGAATCTACTATGGCCGTAGATACAGCCGTTGAATCCTGGCTCTCTGCGGTATTAGGCGCTTTATTGCTGCATGAAGCAAAGCCTATCAGCAAGGAAGATACAAAAAGGATAGAGACTTTTTTCATTTTTTCGAAGTATTTTTATGGTTTGTTTATGTTGCAAATATAAGGAAAAACAGATAGAATAAAGAATAACAAGGGTTATTTTCTAAATATTTAACAAAGGCAAATCGTAAGAGAACAGAATACTCCTTGATTGTCTGTCGGTTGCTTCCCGGTTGACAAAATCGGCGAAATCGTCCGACAAAGTCGCCGAGATTGTACGACAAAATCGGTGATTTTGTCAGGCTCCTGACGGCCTTTTACTATAAGAAAGAAAGCCTGTCTAATCGGCGGCGAAGATTGTCAGCCTCGCTCGCGCGGATACCCAGCGTTATCGAGCATGTGTTATCAAAATGCTGGCTTATGATTCGGGCATTCATATCTTTCACTATTCGCATTACTTCATTCATCATCGGATAGGTGAAATCATAGACAATCTGCTCTTCAACCACCTGCTCCACTATCCGGGCATGCGTTATCGCATCTGCCGCCGCAGTCCTATAGGCAACAATCAAGCCGCTTGTTCCCAAGTTTACTCCCCCATAATAGCGGACGACCACTATGAGAATGTCGGTAAGATCGTGGCTATTGATCTGCCCGAGGATGGGCTTGCCCGCCGTTGAGGAAGGTTCACCGTCATCATTAGAGCGGAAATCCTGACGCCCTGCGCCTAACATGTAAGCATAGCAGACATGCCGTGCATCAAAGTATTTACTGCGATAGGAGGCTATGATGGTCTTTATTTCATCCACAGAAGTTACATGATGCGCAAAGGCGAAGAACTTACTCCGCTTCTCGGAGTAAAATCCTTCGCCTATTTTGTTAGTTATCGTTTGAAATGAATCTGTCAAGACAACTTGTGAATTATCAATCCGCTACGCAACTTTGGCTCAAACCATGTAGCCTTGGGCGGCATAATCTTGCCGCTGTCGGCTATGTCCATTATCTGCTTCATGCTGACAGGATAGAGAGCCAAGGCCATTCTCATCTCGCCGGAATCAACCCTGCGTTTGAGCTCCTCTAAGCCTCGGAGTCCGCCCACAAAGTCTATCCGCTTGTCTGAGCGCAAATCCTTGATTCCAAGAAGCTCGTCCAGGATAAGGCGGGAGGAGATGTCCACATCCAACACCCCGATAGGATCTGCATCGTCGTAAGTGCCTTCCTTGGCCGTGAGACTATACCATTTGCCGTCAAGATAGAGGCTGAATTCATGCAGGTGGCCGGGCTTATAGTTGGCTGTCCCTTTCTGCTCGACCACGAAATTTTTAGTCAAGGCGGAAAGAAATTCCTCAGACGACATGCCGTGCAAATCTTTAACCACACGGTTATAGTCAAGTATTGTCAACTGTGAAGCCTGGAAGCAGACTGCCATGAAGTAGTTATATTCTTCCGTCCCAGTATGGTTAGGATTCTGCTTGGCTTTCTCCGCCCCGACCAGAGCGGCTGCCGCACTGCGGTGATGGCCGTCAGCAATATACAGGCTTGGCATCTTGCGGAACTCTTCGGTTATCGTATCAATGTCATTCTGATTGGAAACAACCCAGAACTGATGACGGAAACCGTCTATGGGAGCCACGAAGTCATATTCCGGAGCCGTCCTGGCATAGCGCAGAAGAAGCTCGTTGAGAACGGCATTGTCCGGGTATGCAAAGAAAACGGGCTCTATATTGGCATTGCAGACACGCACATGCTTCATGCGGTCTTCCTCCTTATCCCTGCGGGTAAGTTCGTGCTTCTTGATCACGTCCGTAAGATAGTCATTCACATAGGCACCTACGACAAGGCCATACTGGGTCTTCCCGTTCATGGTCTGGGCGTAGATATAATAGTGGTCTTCGGCATCCTGTACAAGCCAGCCTTTGTCTTGGAACATCTGGAAATGCTCGGCGGCAGACTCGTAGACCCGTGGGTCATACTCTGATGTCCCGGGGGCAAAGTTAATTTCAGGCTTTATGATATGATAAAGACTTCTCTCGTTATCACCGGCCTCTTGCCGTGCCTCGTCAGAATCGAGGACATCATAGGGGCGGCTCTCCACTTCCTCCACGAATTCCTTTGGTGGGCGAAGTCCCTTAAACGGTTTAATTGTTGCCATAGAAGAAACTACTTATTTACCTGAAACTTGGTTGAACCTTCTGCAAAGAAAGCGTTTATCTGTCGGGCAGCAGCTATGCCTGCATTGATATTAGCCTCGGCAGTCTGAGCCCCCATCTTCTTGGGAGTGGAAAAATAGCGACCTTCGAATTTCTTGAAGTCTTCGTCGGCATCAGGTTTAATATCTGTAATGTACTTCAAGTCCTCGCGTTCGGCAAGCAACTTGAGCAGCTCTGGTTCGTTGATAACTTCCTTTCGGGCTGTATTAATCAAGATGCCGCCTTTGGCAAGCTGGTTTACAGTGCGATAGTCTATGCTCTGGATGGTCTCTGGAGTCGCAGGAATATGCAGGGAGACGATGTCGTTGGTCTGGAACAGCTCGTCCTGACTGTTGCAAGCATGCACACCGGCAGTCTCTATAGCATCAGCGGGACAAAAAGCGTCGTATGCACTTACTTCCATTCCAAAGCCTTTGGCTATCCGGGCAACATTGCGCCCGACATTACCGAAAGCAAGGATACCGAGTTTCTTTCCCTTCAGCTCCGTACCGCTCTTGCCGTTGTAGAAATTACGGACAGCATAGACCAAAAGTCCGAAAACCAATTCGGCAACTGCATTTGAGTTCTGGCCGGGAGTATTCTCCACGACCACGCCTTTCGTCTTGGCATATGCAATATCTATGGAATCGTAACCAGCTCCTGCACGAACAACGATTTTCAGGCTCTCTGCAGCATCAAGCACTTCAGGAGTAACCTTGTCTGAACGGACAATCAGAGCATCTGCGTCTCGTACTGCTTCCAGCAGTTGAGCCTTGTCGGTATACTTCTCAAGCAGAACTAACTCATGGCCTGCCCCTTCTATCTCTTTCCTAATATCTTCCACAGCCTTTGGAGCAAAAGGCTTTTCGGTTGCAACTAAAACTTTCATACCTTATTTATTTATATGGGGACAGAGAGCGTCCATCCCCATGATTGTTGGAAATTAATACTTAGCTTCAAAGTCCTTCATGGCCTGAACGAGTGCGTTTACCCCTTCAAGAGTCTGGGCATTGTAGCAGGAAGCACGGAACCCGCCGACTGAACGATGACCCTTGATGCCAACCATGCCACGCTCTGTAGCAAAGTCGAAGAACGGCTTCTCCAGTTCTTTGTATTCATCATTCATTACAAAGCAAATGTTCATGACAGATCGGTCTTCTTCTTTTACCGTTCCATGGAACAATTTGTTACGGTCGATCTCATCATAAAGTATCCTCGCACGCTCCAATGCACGGCGGTCCATTTCCTTAACACCACCCTGAGCCTTCACCCAGCGCATAGTTTCAAGTACGCTATAGATTGGCACAACAGGCGGAGTGTTAAACATGGAACCTTTGTCTACATGGGTGCGATAGTCTATCATTGTAGGCAATTCACGAGGAGCTTTTCCCAACATATCATCTTTAACGATTACTACCGTTACGCCTGCCATGGCCATGTTTTTCTGTGCACCCGCATAAATTGCCGTATATTTGCTGACATCTACCGGACGCGACATGATATCGGAGGACATATCTGCTATTATTGGGACTTTCACATCAAGGTCTTTACGAAGCTCCGTGCCATATATCGTGTTGTTAGTGGTAATATGCAAATAATCCACATCCCCTGGAACATGATACTCGTGTGGATAGAAAGTATAGTTTGCGTCAGCAGAAGAAGCTACTTCTATAACTTCTCCAAAAAGTTTTGCTTCTTTCAATGCCTTTTTAGCCCATGTCCCCGTGTTAAGATAAGCAGCCTTCTTTATCAGGAAGTTTGCAGGAATCTGCATAAACTGCAATGACGCACCGCCACCAAGGAAGATAACAGAATAGCCCTCTGGAACATCAAGTAATTCCTTAATGAGTGCAACAGCTTCGTCAACTACAGGCTGAAAATACTTTGCGCGATGGCTGATTTCCATAAGGGACAACCCTGTGCCATTAAAATCCAAAATCTGTTTTGCCGTGTTTTCAATCACTTCCCTCGGAAGTATTGAGGGGCCTGCATTAAAATTATACATCTTCATAGCTAAAAATTTAAATGTTAAGAACTATGCCGCTAAGTTACATTATTTATTTGAATAAACAAAATTATAAGCAAAAATTTATCTAACTTCCTCAAAAATCGTCTTAATTCCCTTAATTTTCTGACCATTTGTCAGATTTAAGACCTCCTTGAATTTAGTTTTCGGAATAGCCACATAACTATAATAATCCTTTATATCTATATGTCCGATCTCGCTTCCTTGCAGTCTGGCCCTTTTACAAAGAAAGCCAACGATGTCGCCTTTCGACAGCTTGTCTTTCTTCCCTTTACCTATATATAATGTAGACATTTTGGGGACAGGAACCGTCCTGTTGTTATCTAAGATTACAAACGGACTTACATCGGCATTCACATAATCGGGAAGCGACTCTTCTGGGCCTAAAATAAAGAAGCTGTTCCCTTTAGCATCCCAGCGGGCACTTCTGCCAACCCGATGAATATAGTTTTCTTCGGCCTCAGGTAAATGATAGTGAATGATATTAGCTATATTGGGTATGTCCAGACCCCGTGAAGCTAAATCGGTGCTTACAAGAATATTTGCAGAACCATTTGAGAACTTGTATAGGGCAGCTTCTCTTTGTCTTTGCTCTAATCCTCCATGGAAACAACTTATACCAAACCCCTCTTCTTGCAAATATTTGGACACCCGCTCTACACTTTCACGGTAATTCAAGAACACAATACTCTGAGCTTCGCCAAGATGAAGCAGTAGTTTGCGCAGAGTAGTCAACTTGTCTTTCTCGGGGCTGTGGACAGTATAAATCTCTACCCTGTTAGGTATCTGCCCTGCGTTGGAGATATAATTGAGTGTCGTAAATCGTGGATTGAAGATTCTCTGGTCTTTCATCTCCTCTGCGGGTGTTGCCGAAAGAAGTATCTGACGAGTGCCTTGAGGCAATCGAGATATAAGATTCTGCATTTCAACCTGAAAGCCCATTTCCAGACATTTGTCAAATTCATCGATAACGATATACTCCAGATTGTCTATCGGGAAATTGCCTTTATCCAAATGGTCATTCAATCTTCCCGGCGTTCCAAATATAATATGCGGTTGCACCTGGCGAAGAACTCTATGCTCGTCCATGGTCGCACGCCCCCCATAACAAGCACAGCTGCGAAGTCCGGTTCCCATATCTTTCAAGACGGCAGAAGACTGCAAGGCTAACTCTCTCCCAGGAACAACAACTATAACCTGTACTGCATTTATCTCCGGATCCAGTCTCTGACACAAAGGCAAGAGATATGCTAAAGTCTTACCTGTACCCGTTGGCGACAATATCATGAGATTATCGTCGGTATTGAGGATTACATCAGATGTAGTTTGTTGCATTTCATTGAGAGACTCAAGATGCATCTTCTCTAATATTTCACTTATTTCTTTCATTTCTTTAGCATGTGGTCGATTTCGTCAAACTCTTTTCCCATGTTGAGGTTTAAATAGATTGTATATAGCGGAATTGCCCATCGTTCTTTTTTATTAGGGGCTCTCTTGCGATATTCTTCTAAATATGGCTTCGATTTCTTGTAAAGCTCTATTATCTTGATTCTTCGTGAATGAGACTGCTGTGTAGTCTTGTCCAATTCCACGGCCTGATTGAAATAAGCCAGGCCCATATTGAGTTGAACATCGGCAAGATGGGTTCCTTCTGCCAAAAGCTTGTTGCAGATGGAAATACACTCTGCATATTTGCCCATGTTAAGTAAAATGCTACTTTTCACGAGACGAAACAGATGGCTTGTAGAATCTGCCGTCAAAGCATAATTACATGCCTGCATCGCCTCAGCCCATTGTCCATGGTTTGAATAATATTCTATCAAACGCGGAAAGAAGAAAGGGAATCTCGGATATTTTTGGAATCCTTCCTTGATGGTCTGGAAATAGCGGAGCGTATCCTTTTCAAGCTTATATGTCTCGGCAAGGTATTGCAGCATTAATTCATAATGTTTCTCATCTTTCAATGCTAAATATGTATGATGCAAGGTAAGTTTTGGGTCCTGCATCTTATAGCCACAATAGACAGCCCAGTAAGCAGCCACTGGCATCAATGTGTCAGTCTCGTTATATTTGAAAGAACTGAAAAGAGGCTCGCGCCCGCATTCTATATATTGGTTAAAAAGCATGTATGCTTCTTTGTATTTCTGCTTGTTTATAAAAAAGGTTCCGCCATTATATAGATTCGGACGATATTGATTTAAGTATTCAGCATGTTTTTTCCTATACTCAATATCAACTCTTCCTTTCTTGTCAGGTCTCATTTCGAGCGAGTCCAAACTTTCCGCAGTCGCAAACATCTTACTTGCAATCGTAAACAAAGCCACCGTGTCATATTGCTGCTTCAGGTAAAGTTTTTCATTTCCCTGTTCATACTGTTTTCTCTGGGCCTCAAAAAGTATTACCCATATCTTCTTATTATCCCTATGTGCGGTATCGTTTAATAGCTTTTGCATTAATTGCTCGGCCTGCTCAAAGTTCTTGCCCGACTTCAAATAGTCTTTTGCCTTGGATATGTCTTTTTTTTGGGCAGTAATGCTCAATACTGTCAAAAGTAAAAAAACGATATTTATTATCCTCTTCATCTCTCGATTCCTATTGCTTTATTAATGGCTTGGCTGATAACGCTTACCGTCTCAAGCATATCTACCTTACCCTTAAATTCCCATATAATTTTATCTTGGGGATACTTTTGAGCCTCCTTATTGGCAAACTACATGACTTTCTGCCCAGCACTCAGATTATACGGACAGAAAACCGTTTTTCTTTCCTATAATTCAAAATGGGAAAGCCTTTATTCCAAGAACACAGGCTCCCCCATCAAACCACTTTATGCCAGTTATTTAATTAAAGCCTCGAGCTCTTTTGTGCGAGCATCGTTTTCACCATATAAGGAATAGTAGCATTGAAGCAATGGATATGCCCAATTGGCATGCTGACGCTCAGGATCTATCTGACGGCATTTTTCCAAATAGGGCAGACTTTCTGTGTATAACTTCTTCTGATCCTGCACGCTTTGGCTGGCAGCAGCCTTCGCGTTTATACAAAATCCCATATACGCATAGACGAGTGGATCGTCATCTTTTATGGAGAGGGCTTTCTTGAACCCTGCAATAGCCTCGTCATACCTCTGGGCGTTCATGTCAGTCTGGGCTTTCAGAGCCAGTGCGGTATAGTTATTTGGGTCTTTTGCAAGGCGATCTTCAATCATCTTCGCTCCCCGCTCCGGCTGACCGAGAGACTGGTAGAGGGATGCCAGTTGACCAAATACCACATCACTCCCAGGGTTTTTCACATAGAGCTCCTCCAAAGTCTTCTCAAATTTCAATGAATCATCCTTGGTTTTCAGGCCTTGAGACGCAAAGAATATCTTCATGTCCAGGGCCTGTTTGTAGGTGGCAGTGTCCTCCAGCGCAATATCTACATACTTGTTGGCCAAATCGATATTCTTTGTCTGATAAGCATAAACGGCCGCAACACGGGACACCTCGCCTAAATACTCATCAGGCTGCTTCGAGCGATCGATACCGCTGAACAAGCTGCTCTTGTTGCTATCCACATATGTACTAAAGACTTTTAATGCCAAGTCTTTGTCTTTTTCTCCAATCTCTTGACCGTACATAATCAACTGTGTGCGGATTGGCCACAGGCGGTTAGCATTCGCATCATGAAACTTAGGCTTAACCTTGCCCTTTACATTTGGGAGAATATCGTATTTCTCGCATTCAAGACCATTCAAGACCGCATCATAGCAAGCCTTCTCGTAGCCGATGGTATCAACAGGAGCGAGCTTTCCCGTCTTTAACTGCTCAACCATCTGGTTATTCTGCATGGCCTCTTGCTCCTTTGAAACCTTTTCCATGGCAAGGTCGACAAGTTTATTATAGGCTGCGGCCTTCTCTTCGTTGCCTACAAGAGAATTGAGACTTGACTTAACCAAGGCTTCAGCGTCGTCAAAGGTTTTTGCCTTCAAAATGGCTTTCAACGCATCACTTTGAGCGGCAAAAGCTACTGATGTGCCAAGCATCATCAGAGCCAAGATCATTAACTTCTTCATATTCATTTTGTTTTAAAGGTTTATTGTTGTTCTACTTGCCCAGGGTATACATAGCGCCCTGTCCGAAATGTTCTATAGGTTGAAAATCTCGTCGATATCATATATCGTGAGTATATTTTCGATATAAACCTATCAGCCCATTTCGAGTTTCAAAGATACAATATTTTTTTTATATTGCCCTATTTCTCTTTTAAAAATGCACTTTATTTTACGATAATTTAGTTTTTCATGCTAAAATTTGGTATTGTTTTTGCCTGCCAAACCAGGCTCGAATTCCTGAGAGAACGCAGACAGAGATATATTTCAATTTGTTTTAAAATACGGAATATGCTATGCGGATCAATATGAAAAGGACATATAAAAGAGTTAAAGGAAATAGAATTACGCTGGCAACACTTCTGCTAAAAGATTTCATTTGCCTGTCCGTCAAACATTCTGCAATAAGCAATCGCCCATCAAAAAAACGAGCCCTCCTCTTAAATATAAGAAAAGGACCCGTCATTAAATTTGTGAGCGGAATACGGGAGTCGAACCCGCCTCCCAGGCTTGGGAAGCCGTTTTGTAGAAGTCCTTACTTCTTGGTTTCCAGCGTGTTACCGTCCTGCCTCTGGGGCTGCTTGCAGTTCTTCCGGTCTTCCTCCAGTCTCTCGAGTATCTTCCGTATCGCCTCGGTGTGCTGGCTTGTCTTTTGATTGAAGATGTAAATCCAGTACATCCACATGATGTCGAGCATGAGGCCGGCAAAGGTGAAAACCGCTACGAGAGCCCAGAAAGTGTAATCGTCCATAATGTTTGGTTTTTTAGTGAATTATAATATTTTTCTACATCAACTCTATACATGCCAGAACCCTGTAGATGCCGTATATGTCGGAGAAGGCGACATCGAACGGCGGGTATGTGGTGTTTATCGACACGCACCGCACCTTGTCCGGGTCGTCGGCGGGGAACACCTGCTTGATGACGATGCCGTTGCATGTGTCGAGGACATACACCCGTCCCCACTCTATGAACGCCTTCTCGTTGATGCGCTTCGCCATCACCTGTGCCCCGGGCGGGTAGTTCGGCGACATGCTGTCTCCCGTTATGGGCACGGCGCACTCCGCGCCCTTGATGGGCGACACCACCATCTCGCAGTCGCTTGCCTTGACGGAGACGACGAAGTCGTTCAGCGACCCTGCCTGTGCGGAGACTGGGAGCAGCGGCACCATGTAGGCGGACGCCGGGGTGTCTCCCGGTTCCTCCGGTTGCCGTCCTTGGTTGAGCATCTCCCCCGTGCCCGTCAGGAGCCAGGTGCGGTTGATTTCCGGATATGTACCGAGTATCTTCTGTAACCTGTCCGCACCCGGGGCGTGTCGGAGCTTGTTTATGTAGCCATTGGACAGCCCACAGGCGTGTTCAAATTTTCCTTGTCCAATCCCTTTGTATTTCATAAATGAGATAAGTCTCTGTTTTACAGTCTGTTCCATAACTTTCTTATTTAGACGGTGTATAAATAACGCTCTTTCACAGATAATTTTCTGTAAAATCCTTGCAATTTACCGATAAATTATCTATCTTTGCCTTTGAAATTAATTTTAAACATCATTAATGACCGGTTTATCCGGCAAATATAAAAAGAAAATATGAAAAAAACAAAGAAAAGGAAAAGAATTCAGCTGGACGGCCAGCATCGCCGCATGATAGCGGGCGCGCTCGGCTGTTCCGACTCTACGGTATGGAACGCCCTTGCCTACCGTTCGGATTCCGAGACGGCGCAGCGCGTCCGCTCGATGGCTCTGAAGGAGTACGGCGGCGTGGAGACTTACGACATTGTCTTCGTCAACGAGTAAAAAAGTATCAGTATGGAGGAGATTCAGAAATTCAATCATCAAGACGGCATGACCTCTCTGGAAATAGCGGAGGTTACCGGGAAACAGCATGCTCATGTGATGCGTGATATCCGTAGTCTTTTAGAGCAAGGGGTATCACAATCCAACTTTGGATTGTCATCATATCAGCAGCCACAACCTAATGGCGGATACAAGGAAGTGCCTTGCTACAATCTGACTCCAAAGGGGTGCTTGATTCTGGCAAGTGGCTACGACCCTGTATTGCGTGAGAAGATTATCAATCGTCTCGAAGAGTTGGAGACGCAGAAGCGTAACGGAGGCTTCCAGATTCCGCAGTCTTTTTCAGAAGCATTGATGCTCGCAGCCAAGCAGCAGGAGACCATCGAGGAGCAGGAAAAACGCCTTACGGCCGCGCAGCCCGCCCTGACCTTCACGGCAGCCGTTACGGGTGCCGCCTCGTCGTGCCTGATAGGCGAGCTTGCGAAGCTCATCGACCAGAACGGCTATCCCATGGGCGAGCGACGCCTCTTCCGGTGGCTGCGCGAGAACGGCTACCTCGGGACGCGCGGCGAGCGTTACAACATCCCGAACCAGCGGTACATCGACATGGGGCTCTTCGAGCTGAAGAAGGGCGTGCGAACGGGCAGCGGCGGCGTGCTCCACACCACCATCACGCCCAAGGTAACGGGACGCGGACAGGTCTACTTCGTGAACAAGTTTCTCTCTATGATGAAGGAGGCGATATGACGAGAGGCAGGGTATCGGCGGTGGAGAAGGTATGGCTGTCGTCCAAGGAGGCGCGTGCATACCTCGGCATGGGCGAGGCGTTCCTGAAGAACATGCGGGACAGCGGGCGGCTGCACTTCTACAAGGTTGGTGCCAAGGCCGTCTTCTATCGCAAGGCAGACCTCGACCGGCTCATCGCCGGAGGAAAGGTTATTTGACAATCAAAAAAAAATATAAACTATGGAGATATTATTCTTCTGTTCGGCGGTCTTCTGCATCGCTATGGGTATAAGAGAGATAGTCCTTTATTTTCGTGAGGTAGGCAGATGAAGACGGACGATCGCAGCATACTGCCTTTTGCGGAGCGGGTCGAGAAGGAGCTCACCTGTGCCGTACTGTCCAGTAGCGAGGCCGTCGACCGTGTCTTTGCCTGTGGCGTTACGGCCGAGATGCTATATAACAAGGCCTGTCGCGGTGTGTTCCGAGTTATCGGGCTCCTCAATGCATCTCGCGGTGGGCATGCCACCCTGTTCGATGTGCAGCAGTACCTCTCCGTGCATCCCACGCCGGACCTCGATTTTAACAGACTCGTCGATATACTGGGGTTCCTCCCGTCGGCACCCCTGGAGACGCTGTGCCGCTATGTCGTGGACGCCTACGCCCATCGTCAGGGAGCAGTCCTCAGCCAGCGTGCCGTAGAGGCGTTCGCGGACCCGTCCGAGGATGTGTCCGCGACCATCGCCAACATACGGGCGTGGACGGATGGCCTCGCCCGTATCGCCGACCCGTCCGCTCGTGCGACAGGCACGGACTACTCCCGTTTTGAGTTCGATACTTCGGAAGATGTGGCGATGCCCGACTACCTGTACACCATCGGCGGTGTGGGCACAATCCCCGAGGGTTCCATCGTCGCCGTTACCGGCAAGGCCAAGGCGGGCAAGACTAACTTCCTGATGCTGCTGCTCTCGTCGATGATAGCCCCGGGAACATTCTCATCGATACGCCCCACGCGCCGTCTTGACAACATCATGTACATCGACACCGAGCAGCCCAGGCACGCCATCATGCTGAAGTTCCGCCGCATGCTCGCCACGGCAGGCCTCGACATCCGCACCCCGCTGCGCAACACCGGGCTCCACCTCTACTCCATGCGCGACGCCACGATCCAGGAGCGTCGCGGCATCCTCGGGTACGCCGCGGAGACGGTGCGCCCGCAGCTCGTCATCATAGACGGTATCGTGGACATGGTGGACGACTTCAATGACATCGCCGACAGCGCGAGCCTCATCGCGGAGCTCATGCGCATGTCGGCCGCCGGCATCACCGTCGTCGCCCTGCTGCACGAGAACGAGGGCAACGGGAAGATGCGCGGACACCTCGGCACCTTCCTCCTCCAGAAGTGCGACGACATATTTCAGGTCGCCAAGGGAAACCGCTGCTTCACCGTCAAGCATGTCGGCCGCAACAGCGAGATTGCGGACTTCTCCTTCGCCATCGAGAACGGCGGTGCCATGGGACGCTATACCGTGCACGGCAGGGAGGAGGAGCGTGCCGAGGCTGCCGAACGGGAGCATGATGCCGCGGCGTTCATCCGGGGCGTCTTCGCCGACAACAAGACCGGGAACATGCCGCGCGCCACGGTGATATACCTCCTCAACCAGCACTACGGGTGGACGGGAAGGAGCAAGGCCGACGCCTGTATACGGCACTTCACCGGGAACCTGATACGCTACGACCCGGGCACGGGCGACCTGCTGCTCAGCGAGCCCCCGTAGGAATATTACGGCAAGAGACTTTATAAAAAAAAATATATTTACAAACTTAAAAACGAAAGAAAATGGGATTGATTAAGAAAGGCGGGTTCATCCCGCAACGGCCTATCGTGATGGTCGTGTACGGCGTGCCGGGATGCGGCAAGACTACGATGGCGTTCAGCGCCGACAATGCGGTGCTCATAGACACCGACAAGGGCTTCGACCGCGCCGGGTATATCGGCGATGTCATCACCGCCGAGAAATGGGAGGACATCCAGCAGGAGCTGAGTGTTGGTACCTTCAACGGCTACTCCACGATTATCGTGGACACCGCCAAGGGCGTCCTCGACGACTACCTCTGGCAGTATGTCGCAGAGCAGGACAAGCGCCTCGAGCGTAACCAGCTGAAGCGTTACGGTGCCGTCGGCGAGGAGTTCAAGAGGTTCGTCGCCGACCTCCGCAACGGCGGCCATGATGTGGTGTTCATCGCCCACGACAAGGAGGGCATGGACAACAACGGTAATGTTACCCACTCGCCGAGCGTTACCGGCCAGAGCCGCGACCTGCTGAACCGCATCGCGGACCAGGAAGGCTACATGCACATCGTCGGCGGTCGCCGCGTCATCACCTTCGCCTCCGGCGAGTACTGGGTCAGCAAGGACACCGCCGCCATCGGCGAGGTGGAGGTCCCCGCCGTCGGCGACGACGCCTTCCGCGGCTTCCTGTCGCGCCTCATCGCGGACACGAAGCTTGCCATCCAGCAGCATTCCACCGCCATGGTGGCATATCAGGCCGCCTGCGACAGGCTTCAGGAGGTTGCCGACGAGAAGGACGCGAACGCCTTCTACAAGGAGGTGTACGCCACCATGCCCGAGAGCGAGAAGGCTCCGATGAGCAGCCTGATGATGGCAGCGTTCGACAAGCTCGGAATCAAGTGGGACAAGAAGTCCGGTAAGTTTACGAAAGGCGTGAAGGATGAGGCCGACGGTAAGGGTAACCCAGCTTGAGAAGTTCCGCCGTTGGATGGACGCGGTGAGCGAGTTCGAGACAGAGGACGGTGTCGTGGACGCCATCACGGGCGAGTTCCATGGGAACGCCTATACCCGTATCGGCACCGCCTTCCACGCCATCGTGGAGACGGGGAGGCCGACATGCAGCGTCCTTCCTGACGGCCGCGAGTTCAGCATCGACGGATGCCTGGTGCGCCTCGACACGGCGCAGTGCCGCACGGCTCTGGCGTACCGGGACGAGCATCCCCATGCGCTGCACGAGGTGCGTGCCTATGGGGACTACGGAGATGCTATTGTAACGGGTTGCGCCGACATGGTGGACGGCCTCGACATCCGGGACATCAAGACCAAGTTCTCCGGCTACTTCTCCGACGCCGACTACACCGGCAGCTGTCAGTGGCGTTTCTACCTCGACCTTTTCCGCCTCGACAGGTTCTTCTTCGACCTGTTCATCTTTGACGGATATAAGATAGACAAGCATGGCTACGATGCGCGGGGGCTGACCCTGTACCGGCACACCCCTGCCATCGAGTGCCTGCGCTACGACCGCATGCACGCGGACAATGTTGAGCTGCTCGGCGAATTTATCGACTGGGCAAAACAAAAAGACGATGTATGGAACGCGCTGGTGAGGCAGTCAGTATGAGCGAGGCCGCACGGCGGTATGCCCGCGGCAACAAGGCACTCTACGATGCCTTCGTGGCAGGCTGGATAGCGTGTGATTTTCAATGGTTCAGAAACAAAAAAAAATAAAGATCATCAAAAATGGAAACTATAACAGGAATCATCAAGGACATCCTCCCCATGGAGACGCTGCAGGGGAGGAACGGAGTGTTTAACAAGCAGACGGTCGTGGTGGAACAGCACCGCTACGACCCCGAGACGGGCGAGGAATGGGGTACCCGTACCTACGCCGTCGAGTTCTCGCAGCAGAAAATCGACCAGCTCAAAGGGCTTGCCGTCGGTCGCCGCGTCGACATGACGATATGGTGCGACAGCCGGTCGTGGCAGCCCCAGCAGGGTGCGGAGAGGTGGTTCTCCACCATCCACGGCAGCTCCGTCAAGCTGCACGAGGCACAGGCCGACGGTAGTAACACGGTGGCCACCGGCGCGCCTCAGCCGGTGGAGAGCGACGGACTACCATTCTGACCATGGACAGGATGGTTATACACGGCCAGTGCCCGAGCAAGAGCAACTCCTACCATGTAGTTACCCTGCACGGGCATGGCAGCCTCGCCAAGAGGAAGGTACTCAAGGAGTACGAGCGTGCATTCTTCATCCAGTGCCCGCTGCGCGACCGCATGATACAGGGGTACTTCGAGATGCACATCGACGTATACTTCACGAGCCAGTCGCACGACCTCGACAACACCCTGAAGATTGTCCTCGACTGCCTTCAGGCCTGCCGGGTCATTAAGAACGACAACCGGTGTGTGAAGATCGTGGCGCGGAAGTTCATCGACAAGGCCGACCCGCGCATAGAGCTCGAGCTCAGGGAGGAGGGCGTATGAGGAGGAGGGCCGCCGTCGTATGCTGTGCGGGCTGCACCCATGCGGACATCGTCCGCCATGGCAGCGACCCCGCGGTTGCCCTCTGCACCGTGCACCCCACCACCGACGGCCGCTGGGAGGACGGCATCTTCCTCCCCTACCGCTACGAGCGCGAGGTCGCCGAGGCTCCGAGGGTGTGCAATATGTTTGAAAGTAAAGAAAATGGAATCAAGAGAACTCAATCTTTTCCCGTCCGACGAGATTCAGGACAGGGTCAGGGTGCGTAAAGCATCCATCTTCGCCGACTATGATAGTTTCGTCGAAAAATTCAAGCCTAAGAAGACCACCGACGACTGCTATACTCCGGAATCCGTGTATCGGTGCGTCGTGGACTATGTGTCGCGGCTTACCGACCTCTCCGGTAGGGCTGTCGTCCGCCCGTTCTATCCGGGCGGCGACTACAAAAGATTCGACTATCCGGACAACGCCATCGTCATAGACAACCCGCCGTTTTCAATCTACTCTGAAATAGTCAGGTACTATCTCAGAGTCGGCATCGAGTTCTTCCTGTTCGCCCCGCACCTGACGCTCTTCAACGACATGGACTGTACCTTCTATGTAATAGGCGCGGATGTTGTCTATGAAAACGGCGCAACGGTAAAGACATCTTTCGTAACAAATATTCCGAGCGGAAACCGCATCGTAGTGGATGCCGATTTCCGCAAGGCCTTGGAAGCTGCGAGCAAGAAAGACAAAAAGGACAGGTCGCAGAAAAAGAGACTGCCGAAATACCAGTACTCGGACAACATCACGACCTCAGCGTTACTTGGAAGGCTGACTAAGAACCAGCGTTTTGCCATAAGAAAGGACGAATGTCTCTATGTGCGGAATCTCGATGCCCTGAAGGCCATTGGTAAGAGCCTCTTCGGAGGTGGCTTTTTGCTCACGGAGAAGGCGGCAGCGGAGAAGGCGGCAGCGGAGAAGGCGGCAGCGGAGAAGGCGGCAGCGGAGAAGGCGGCAGCGGAGAAGGCGATTATTATAGATTTATCTGAAAGAGAAAGAAAGAAAATCGAAAAAAAAAAATAACAAAACAACCAAATCAACGACATGAGCAACGAGAAAACAATCAGAGCCTACAAGGCTTTTGACAAAGAAATGAAATGCAGAGACTTCCAGTACGAAGTAGGCAAGGAGTATGAAATGGACGGTGAAATATCCGTATGCAACCGCGGCTTCCACGCATGCGAGAACCCGTTGGATGTCCTCAACCATTACTTTATCAATGGCGACGGAAGCATTGCCCGCTTCTGCGAGGTAGAGCAATCCGGTAAAATCGACATTGAGGACGGCGGACACAAGCAAGCATCCTCTAAAATCCGCATCAAGGCGGAGCTGAAGTTCGCCGATTTCGTGAAGCTCGCCGTGGAGTATGTGAAAGAAAAGTGCGGAAAAGGCGGAAATAGTCAGGCAGCATCGGGGTACTCTGCCCAGCTCGCAGCATCGGGAGACTCTGCCCAGCTCGCAGCATCGGGACACTATGCCAAGCTCGCAGCATCGGGGTACTCTGCCAAGCTCGCAGCATCG
>NZ_FOOW01000005.1:198482-200895 GCF_900113305.1 Prevotella sp. KH2C16
AGCTCGCAGCATCGGGAGACTCTGCCCAGCTCGCAGCATCGGGAGACTATGCCAAGCTCGCAGCATCGGGAGACTATGCCCAGATAGAAAGTACAGGAGACCACTCCGTTGTCATGGCAGCCGGTTACAATTCCTGCGCAAAGGCAAAGAAAGGCAGCTGGATTACGCTTGCGGAGTGGAAGAAAGACGATGCTTTAGATGAGTGGGTTCCCGTCTGCGTGAAGACCGAGCAGGTGGATGGTAAGCGCATCAAGGAGGATGTTTGGTACAGGCTCACCGACGGCGAGTTTACGGAGGTTGAATTATAACGGCTGCTGACGCGGCAGCAAGGGGGTGCGGTCGTGGGCAGTTACCAGGAGGCGGCCGTTGTGGCGGCACGGCGTTGCCGGGTGTAGCTTCCGCACTCCCGACTTTAATGAACAATCAAAAATAACAGATATGAGTAGAGAAGAAGAAATCAGAGTAACTGCACTTGAATATGTTTGCAGAAGCTATAGTAATATTGACGATGCTGTTGAAGATGCGTTCGTTGATGGCGCATTATGGAGCGATAGCCATCCAGCCAATCCTTGGCACTCGGTCGCCGACGGTGATTTACCAACGGAACTAAAAGGCGACTGTGTGGATATGCCATTCATCGTTGTATGTAAGGATGGAATAACTTATTCCGCCTACTATGACATTGAAGAGGATGAGGAAAACTATTGCTTCTATGATGACTGTGGTTGTGTATTGGATGTAGATTACTGGTTGGAGATTCCGCAACTCCCAAAAGAAAGCGAGGCGAGGCAATGAAAGTCAGAATTGTTCAAGCAGGAATATGCTTATGCGAAGTGGAAGTAAAGCGTGCTTGGTATTTACCGTGGCAGACCGTATATGACGGTTGTCTGCCTTGGCGCGGTTCTTATGCAAAGGCAAAAAAAATAAAAGCTAAAATATTGGAGGATTATGAGTAAGAAAATAATGTTCAATGATAAATTCGCCCTCACCCAGGCGGTGCTTGACGGAACAAAGACAATGACACGGAGGATAGAAAAGCCGCTAATGGCTGATGGTTACACGATGGAAGATGTGGCAACAATATTCCACGAATACAGTTCTTTGCTTAATGCTTACAGTTTCTCTTTACATGATAAAGAGAAACAAATAGGAGTGTTACGACCACGCTACCAAGTCGGAGAGGTTGTGGCGATAGCACAGAGTTACAAAACACTTTATCCTAATGCTGATTTTGAAATGGAAGACAGTTATCACTTCCTGACGGAATCAAAAGGATGGAACAACAAATTATTTGTGAAAGCCGACTTGCTTCCCCACCACATCAAGATTACCGATGTACGCATGGAACGCTTACAGGCGATTTCTGATGATGATATAATGCGCGAGGGCATAGAGTATGCAAATGGTGGCTACTATGTTAACTACAACAAGGAAACTCATTCGCGAACATGGCTTGGCAATGACCCACGAAAAGCATTTTCTGCCCTCATCAATAAAATCAGCGGCAAAGGAACTTGGCTGCGCAATCCGTGGGTCGTGGTTTATGAATTTGAAAAAGTAGATTAAATGTGAGAATGAAAAAAATAGACCGGATAAGTTACGCTTACCGTGCCACGCTTCAAGAACCTGAGAATCCTTGAAATGTAGGAGGCTGCGCTATCGGCCATACGGGCAATTTTAAACTAACAAAAAAAAGGAAAAATGGACAAGCAAAAGAAGTACGAAGAATATCTCGCCCACATGAAGGCCATGATGGAGATTGGAAAGGAGCTTGATATGGAAGTCCTGCTGATGGACAGTCAGGGGAACACGGTCAGCGCGACTTGCAAAACGGAATCCGCTCTCATGCTGCTCATGATGAACATGGTACGGAACGACGCGTTCCGCATCGTCGTGGAGATTGCGGCAAAGCACTTCGGCGACGAGCATCTCAAGGGTCTACTGGACGCAATCAGGAAGACCTATGCGGCGCGTGAGGCGGATGAATCCGTGAACAAGCTGCTCCGGGAGTGCGGGATGAAGTGATATACCGGCGGTGCGCCGCCGTTTTGGAAAAGCCCGTGAGGGTGATGGCTCATAGTTAAAGTTTTGGATTATAAGGGGCGAAGCGTCGCCCCACCTGCATCGGTGGTGGAATTGGCAGACACGCTTCGAAGCGCAAAAGTGGTAGAGGTTCTTGCAGGTTCGAGTCCTGCCCGGTGCACGAATGCTAAATGGATATTGATATGGAAAGAACAGAAACGGGCCGCTTTGCGAAAGGCCTCACGCCAAGGAACAAGGGCGGACACAAGAAGAGCCGCCCGGGAATGATAACGGAGAGGGGACGGCAGGGCTTCCTGCCACGCCCCGTGCTCGTGATAAACTACGACGGCAGCGTAAAACACCGCTTTGCCAGCGTCGGGGAGGCACAGAA
>NZ_FOOW01000007.1 GCF_900113305.1 Prevotella sp. KH2C16
TAATTGCCCGAACCTTTCCGCGCGCGTCCGTCCCTCCGGCCCCCTCCGGGGCCCTTCCCGTGTTCTTCGTCCCTTGCCCGTGCCCGACGTGTCGCCCCATCCGGGCGGCCGTGGCGGCGGGGTCCCGCCTCTTCCCATTCCGAACAGAGAAGCTAAGCCCGCCAGCGCCGATGGTACTGCAGTACGATGCGGGAGAGTAGGCCGCCGCCCCCTTTCCATACCAGGAGTCCCCGTTCCCCCGCCGGTGAGGAACGGGGGCTCCTTTTTCGTCCTTCCTTTATCCTCCTATTCCTTTATTCTTTTATTCCTTTATTCTCTTATTCTCTTATTCCTTTATTCTCTTATTCCTTTATTCTCTTATTCCTTTATTCTCCTGCTCTCCTTTGCGTCGTGCCCGGCGGGCGGGGACGGGAGTGGAGGTTTGCTTATATATAGTAATCATATAACTGTGTATGCCCTGTTTTTATATTTTTTACAATTTGGATAGATATAATAACAACTTTTCCTTGTATAATTCATTGATATTTAGTATCTTTGCAGAAGATAATGGTTGACTATTTCTTTTTACAGAAAAGTAGCCAAGTATTAACGGGACTGAGACAATGCGGACGATAATTCTCTATATCCCTTGTCGTGAACCTCGGTAATTGCTGAAGTTCGAGTTCCATAAAAAAACGCTTATGAGGATATTTAAGGTATTAGTATTAAGTCTTTTTTTTGTGTCAATTTCTTCGCTGTCTGCTTTGGCAGCAGGTAGTGAGGGTCATTCTGATGACTTTGACTGGAATCCGGTGATGGATGCTATCATTCAGGTGGAGAGTGGCGGTAACCAATCCGCTAAGAACGGGAATCAGGTAGGAGCTATGCAGATAACTCCGATAATGGTTGCAGAATGTAACTCTATTCTTAAGGGCCGTGGTAATAAGAAGCGCTATAGGCTGTCGGATCGCCTGAGTATCAGGAAATCCAAGGAGATGTTTTTACTTGTTCAGTCTAAATATAATCCTCGGAATAACATAGAGAAGGCAATCAGGTCATGGAATGGCGGGGTGAATTACAGTATTAAACATACACAACGCTATTTTGACAAGGTGATGGAGCTTATTCACTAAAATAACAGGAGGGCTGGTTTGTATTTGCAGACCAGCCCTCTTTTGTTTTCTTAATTTTTCTAAAAAAGTAATATCCTTGCCAACTTTTCTTGTATCTTTGTCATCAAATATATAATTAAAACTGTAAATATTATGATTGTAGGAATTGTTCTTTTAGTAGTTGCCGTATTGGCAGTCCTTTGGGCAATAGGGATTTATAACAATCTTGTCAGGTTGAGAAACAATCGTGAGAACGCGTTTGCGAACATTGATGTCCAGTTGAAGCAGCGCCACGACTTGATTCCCCAGTTGGTGGAAACCGTTAAGGGCTATGCCACTCATGAGAAAGAAGTTTTCGAGAAGGTAACTGCCGCGCGTACGGCTGCTATGGGCGCGAACACCATCGATGACAAGATCGAGGCAGAGAATGCCCTGACGAGTGCGCTGCAAGGTCTGAAGGTATCGGTGGAAGCCTACCCAGAGCTTAAGGCCAACCAGAATTTTCTGCAGTTGCAGACCGAGTTGTCGGATATCGAGAACAAGCTTGCTGCCGTTCGTCGTTTCTTCAATTCTGCGACCAGAGAGCTCAATAATGCCGTTCAGACCTTCCCTTCAAACATTTTTGCCAATATGTTCGGGTTTAAGCGGGAACCGATGATAGAAGTTCCCGAGGAGCAGCGGGCAGAATACGACAAGGCACCGGAGGTAAAGTTCTGATCGGATGAGGTATGTCGGAATGCTGACCCAGATAAGGCGCAACAATATGATGAGCATATTGCTGCTCCTTATGTTTCCCGTTATCATACTGGGAATGGTATGGGTATTCCTTGCTCTTTTGAATTTTTTCGGGAATGGCAACTACGATGAGTATGGGAATGTGGTGCATCAGTTGGATATAGAGACCGTGAACTATTATTTCCTGACATCCCTTCCGTGGGTCGTCGGGGGAGTGGCGGTCTGGTTCCTGATAGCTTATCTCATGAACACCAGGATGATTCAGCAGGCAACCGGTGCCTACTCCATAACCCGGAAGGAGAATCCCCGCATCTATAACATCGTGGAAAACCTCTGCATGACCTGCGGGATGGACATGCCGAAGATAAACATCGTGGACGACTCGCAGCTTAATGCCTATGCCAGCGGCATTAACAAGAATTCTTACACGGTAACGGTTACCACGGGGCTCATGGCCAAACTGGACGACAGAGAGCTGTCCGGTGTGATAGGCCATGAGCTCACGCACATCCGCAACCATGATACCCGCTTGCTCATTACGAGCATCATCTTCGTGGGAATCATCTCTACGGTCATGAGTCTGGTGGTGCGCATGCTTTATAATTCATTCTATTATGGCGGTGGCAGAAGCCGCAGTAGTAACGGGAAGGATAGCGGGCTGTCTATAGTCGTGATACTTTTCGTAGGGCTGATATGCAGTGCAATCGCCTATTTTTTCACGCTGATAACCCGGTTTGCCATATCCCGCAAGCGCGAGTATATGGCCGATGCAGGTGGGGCAGAGCTGTGCGGAGATCCGCTGGCACTCGCCTCGGCACTGAAGAAGATTTCCAAGGATCCGGGACTGGACAATGTGAAGCGGGCGGATGTGGCTCAGCTCTTCATCATCCAGCCCGATGAGATGGCCTCGGGCATACTCGAGTTCATGAACTCGCTGTTCAGCACTCATCCCGATACCGAGAAGCGAATCGCCATATTGGAGCAGTTCTAAGATGGAAAAAGCGTAAGATTCCCTCGAATCTTACGCTTTCTTTGTTGCGGAGGCAGGACTCGAACATGCGACCTCCAGGTTATGAGCCTGGCGAGCTACCAACTGCTCCACTCCGCGATATTTCTTTGTTTACAGATGCAAAGGTAAGACTATTTTCCGAGATGTGCAAGTTTATGCGCCCCTATTTTGTGAATAAATGTGAAAAAGGTGCCATCCCTTGCGTAGTTCGAATAAAAATGATACATTTGCACATGATTGCAAGTGTGTGCAGTCCTTAAAGCAGGAGGATAAAGAGCATGTCAATATCTAAGACGAGACAGACTCTGGTGGATGTCGCCAGACAGTTGTTTGCAAAAAACGGAGTGGCAAATACCACCATGAACGACATTGCCGTGGCTTCTGGAAAGGGTCGCCGCACCCTTTATACCTATTTCAATCGTAAGGAAGACATTTACTATGCCGTGATAGAATCCGAGCTGGAGCGCTTGTCCGACCGGCTTGACGAGGTCGCGGCAAAGAAGATGCGCCCCCAGGACAAGATCATCGAGCTCATCTATACCCATCTGAGCATGATCCGTGAGACAGTGGTGAGGAACGGAAATCTCCGCGCCGAGTTCTTCCGGAATATATGGATGGTGGAGAAGGTGAGGAAAAACTTTGACGAAGACGAGCTTGAGATCTTCCGCAAGGTGTATGCCGAGGGCAAGGAGGCAGGCGAGTTTGATATCGAGAACATTGAGCTCGTTGCCGACATTACGCACTATTGCATCAAGGGGCTTGAGGTTCCGTTTATCTATGGCCGTCTCGGCCATGGACTTGATGTGGAGTCGAGCAAGCCCCAGGTGGCCAAGGTCGTCTACGGCGCACTTGGAAAAAGCTTGATAAAATAGCCATTCCGGCTAAAATGAAAGTCAGGATGAAAATTAATTATAAATCTTTAATATTCAGAAATTATGGGATTATTAGCAGGTAAGACGGCCCTGATTACAGGTGCCGCTCGTGGTATTGGCAAGGCTATTGCCTTGAAGTTTGCAGCCGAAGGTGCCAACATCGCCTTCACCGACCTCTTCATCGACGAGGAGCATGGCGGTCTGGCTACGGAGCGTGAGATTGCCGCCGTCGGCGTGAAGTGCAAGGGCTATGCCAGCAATGCGGCTGACTTCGCGCAGACCGAGGAGGTGGTGAAGGCCGTAAAGGAGGATTTCGGCTCCATCGATATCTTGGTGAACAACGCCGGAATCACGAAGGACGGCCTGATGCTTCGCATGACCGAGCAGCAGTGGGACGCAGTGATTGCGGTCAACCTGAAGAGCGCCTTCAACTTCATTCATGCCTGCGTGCCGGTGATGATGCGCCAGCGCGGCGGCTCGATTATCAACATGGCCAGCGTGGTAGGCGTTCACGGCAATGCCGGTCAGGCCAACTATGCAGCTTCCAAGGCCGGTCTGATAGCCCTCGCCAAGAGCATCGGACAGGAGATGGGGCCGAAGGGCATCCGTGCGAATGCCATTGCTCCGGGCTTCATTGATACCGCGATGACGCAGGCTTTGTCCGACGATATCCGCAAGGAGTGGATCAGCAAGATTCCTCTTCGCCGTGGCGGTCAGGTGGAGGACATTGCCAATGTGGCCACTTTCCTGGCTTCCGACCTCTCGAGCTATGTGTCCGGACAGGTTATCCAGGTAGACGGCGGCATGAACATGTAAGCCGGCGGGACAAAGATATAAGGATTATTGATGAGCAAAAAACGATGGAAGTCGTTTACGAAGACAATCATATCATCGTTGTCAACAAGCAGAGTGGGGAGATCGTGCAGGGCGACAAGACCGGCGACCGCCCTCTCGCTGATGTCGTGAAGGCCTATATCAAGGAGCGGTATGCCAAGCCCGGGAGCGTGTTTCTCGGCGTGGTGCACCGTCTGGACCGCCCGGTGTTCGGGCTGGTGGTCTTCGCGCGCACCTCGAAAGCCCTTTCCCGCCTGAACGACATGTTTCGTGAGGGCGAGGTACGCAAGACCTACTGGGCCATCGTGAAGGACGCCCCCGCCGAACCGACAGGACGGCTCGAGCACTGGCTGGTGAGAAACGAGAAGCAGAACAAGAGCTATGCCTACGACCACGAGGTGCCCCGCTCCAAGCGGGCAGTCCTCGAATATCGTGAGATAGCCCACACCGACCGTTACCATCTGCTGGAAGTGCAGTTGCTTACGGGGCGCCACCATCAGATTCGCTGTCAGTTGGCGGCCATAGGCTGTCCGATAAAAGGCGACCTGAAGTATGGTGCCCGGCGCTCAAACCCCGACGGGAGCATCTCGCTCTTGGCGCGCACGATAGAGTTCGTGCACCCCGTTTCCAAGGAGAAAATCAGCCTCGAGGCTCCCTTGCCGGACGATACTCTCTGGCAGGCATTAGGCACGGCCATTGTTGACGGTTAGCAAAATTTTAGAAAACTATACAAAAATTAAGTCATTCCGACGGCTTCTTCTACAATGGGAAACCGCCGGTTTTTTAGTTTCCGGGAGCTTGTTTTTCCTCGTTTTGGGAGTGTTAAGCCCCTCGGAAGTGGCAAACGGCGAGGCTTTTAACGGCCTTTTACTTTGCTGGAAGCGGCAAACAGGCGAGTAAAAGGCCGCCATCTGCCGTGTAAAAGGCGGCATTCTGCCTCTTCCGGAGAATGTTTTTGGAAGATTATTAGTAACGATCTTTGCTAACTTTATGGTTATCAGATGTTTATTAAAAGCACAGATTTCGGGTCGTTTTTACCTCCGGTAGGGCTCCGGAGAAAACTCTTCGCCGCATTTTGAAGTGTCCTTCTTGGTGGAAGTCGTGGTTTTAACCTATTTTACAGGTTGCTTTTCTGCCGATTCCAACCCTTATTTTAGGCTGTATTTACAAAAAAGCAGTCAAAAAGTTCATTATTTCGAAAAAAATGATTTACTTTGCATAAACCAGAGAGCCACTATGAAAACAAGTGGCACTCGCCGTTGAGCTTATGAACAGAATTGCCAGGCGGGTGGGCATTATCCTTGCGATTCCTATCCTGCTGATACTCATATTGGTTGGTCTCTTTTACTTTCCGCCTTTCCAGAACTGGGCGGTGAGGCAGGTGGCGGCCTATGCCTCGGCGCAGACGGGCATGGAAATCAGCGTCGGGCATGTGAGTCTCGACTTCCCGCTCAATCTCGGCGTCGACGGCGTAAAGGTTCTCCAGCCCCGCGATTCCTCCTCCGGAGCGAAGGATACGATTGCCGATGTCCGCCATGTGGTTGCCGATGTCCGCCTGCTCCCCTTGCTGAAAGGTCAGGTGGAGATAGACGAGCTTACCTTTGAGGACATGAAGGTGAACACCGCCGGCCTCATCCATACTACCCGCATACGGGCAGCCGTGGGCCGGCTCTCCCTGAAATCGCACGGCATTGACCTCGGCGAGTCGTTCGTAAAGCTCGACGAAGCCAGCTTCAAGAATGCCCGAATCAGCGTGGAACTGAGCGATACCGTGCCCGAGGATACCACTCCGAGCACCAATTTCTGGAAGATTCAGCTCGATTCCGTTCATTTCCACCAGACCGATTTCACCCTCCATATGCCGGGAGACACCCTCTCCGTGCATGCCTACATGGGCAATACCACGGCCCGCGACGGCTTCCTCGACCTGCACAAGGGGCTGTACCGGGTCGGAAAGATTGACTGGAGGAACGGCCGGCTCGACTACGACAACAACTTCAGCAAGCCTGTAGAAGGCATCGACTACAGCCATCTGGCCCTGAACGCCCTCACCCTGAAGGCCGACTCGTTCAGCTATTGCGACTCCAGGCTTGACATCAATATCCGCGAATGCTCGTTCCGGGAGAAGAGCGGCTTGAAAATCGATCGCCTCGAAGGGCGGTTCGCGCTGGATTCCACGAGTATCTCGCTGCCCGACCTGAAGCTCCGGACACCGGTCAGCACCCTTTCCGTGCGATACGATATGGCTCTCGACGCTTTCTCCGACAAGGCTCCGGGCACCCTCCGGGCCAGCGTCCATGGCCGCGTCGGCAAACAGGATATGGCGGTGTTCTTAGGCTCTTCGGCTAAGAAACTGATGCGCAGGTGGCCTTATTATCCGTTGCAAGTAGACGGAACGGTAAGCGGAAACATGAGGAAGATGCGCGTTTCCGACCTTCATATGGAGCTTCCGACAGCTTTCAGAATCACTTCCGATGGATTCATCGGGAATCTGGATGCCCCTGAACGACTGAAGGCCGACCTTGACATCGACGCACAGACATATAACATAGGCTTCCTCGTAGATGCCCTTTCGCCCGAATTAAAGCGGCAGGTACGCATTCCTCATGGCATCGGCGTGAAGGGACACTTCAATGTCGACGGACAGGAATATGCCGGAAACTTCACGGCCACCGAGGGAGGCGGAAGCCTGAAGGGCATGGCCCGGCTGGATGCCGCCCGCATGGCCTATACCGCCAGGTTGAATGCCGTCAGTCTCCCGCTCCAGCATTTCCTGCCCGGCAAGGGACTGTCGGCCTTCACGGGCTATGTGGAAGCCGATGGCGTGGGCACGGATATTCTGTCGCCGCGGACGCGCATCAAGGCAAAGACCCGAATCCAGAAGTTCCGTTATCAGGGCTACAGCCTTGATCAGATGAATGCCGTAGCCACCGTCAGCGGCGGGAGAATCCATGCCGATGTGGACAGCAAGAACAGTCTGCTGAAAGGACTCATCACCTTCGACGGGCTCACAAGCAGCAAGGCGATGCGGGGAACGCTGTCATGCGATCTCTCCAAGGCCGACCTCTTCCGTCTGGGGCTTACCCGCGACTCTGTCGTCGCGTCGCTCTGCGGGCATATAGACATCAATTCCGATTTTAAGCACTACTACAAGGTGCAGGGCTCGGTGAGCGATATCGCCATCCTGGAGAACGGCACCTATTATCGCCCGGATGATGTCGTGCTCGACATCCTGACCACCCGTGATACCACGCATGCTGCTGTCGACTGCGGCGATTTTCATCTGCGAGCCGATGCAAGAGGCGGATATGAGCACCTCCTGCGACAGACAGACAAGCTTGCGGGCGAGTTGCAGAAGCAGTTGAAGGGTAAGATTATCGACCAGGTGCGCATACGGGAGCGGCTCCCTGAGGCAAGGATATATCTGACCACGGGTCGCGACAACTTCTTCTGTGGGCTGATGCGCAGGCAGGGATACGACCTTGCCAGCCTGTTCGTCGACCTCGATTCTTCCCCGCAGACGGGATTGAACGGGAAAGTTTCGGCCGATTCGCTCATTGTTGACGGCATCCGGCTCGACACGGTGCGCCTCTCGCTGGTGTCAGACGCGCTTGGAATGGCCTATCATGCACAGGTGAAGAACGGAAAGCAGCATCCCGACTATAGCTTCAATGCCTTTGTCGACGGAGCCGTCATCCAAAATGGTACCCGGATGCAAGCCCGCATTTATGATGCCAACGACAAGCTCGGGCTTGCCCTCGGAGTACAGGGAGAGATGGAGCGGAATGGCATCCGTTTCCACATGTATGGCGACAATCCGGTCCTGGGATATAAGACATTCGCCGTAAACGATAGCAACTATGTCTTCCTGGGCGACGACCGTCGCGTTTCGGCCGACCTGAAGCTCAAGGCGGCCGACGGCATGGGCGTGCAGATCTATACCAATGACGAGAATGCCGAGGCGTTGCAGGATGTAACCATATCGCTCAATAAATTTGATTTGGAGAAGGTGCTCTCTATCATTCCCTATGCCCCGGACCTCTCAGGCGTGATGAATGGCGACTATCATCTGGTCATGACGAAGGATGAACTGTCGGTATCGTCTGACATGGACATTGCCAATCTGGTCTATGAACAATGTCCGATGGGTAATCTGGGGGCGGAATTCGTCTACATGCCGAGGCATGACGGCTCGCATTATGTGGATGGAATCCTGACCCATGACGGCAAAGAGGTAGCCAGTCTGACGGGTACCTACCGGTCGGAGAACGGCGGCTATCTTGACGCGGAGCTTGATTTGGAGCACTTGCCCATGCAGTTTGTGAACGGGTTTGTGCCCGACCGCATCCTGGGCCTCCGCGGTTATGGCGACGGGACGCTGGATGTGAAAGGATCTTTGAAAGCTCCCCAGGTGAATGGAGAGGTCTATCTCGATTCCTGTTACCTGTATAGTGAGCCTTACGGAATGGAAATGCGCTTCGCAAATGACCCTGTCCGCATCGTAGGAAGCAAGCTCCTCTTCGAGAATTTTGAGCTGTATGCCAACAATGAGCAGCCTCTCAACATTTCGGGAAGCTTCGACTTCACCAATCTCGACCGCATGATGCTCGACATCCGCATGCAAGCCCGGAACTTCCAGCTGATAGACGCCCGGGAGAATCCTCGCTCCGAGGCCTATGGAAAGGCCTTCGTCGATTTCTTCGCGATCATGCGCGGACCACTCGAGAGCCTCAGGATGCGGGGCAGGCTCGATGTGTTGGGCAATACGGACATGACCTATGTGCTGCGTGATACGGAACTCGCAAGGGACACCCAGCTTGAGGAACTCGTGAAGTTTACGGATTTCAGGGATACGACGAAGGTGGCCGTGGTGAACCGGCCGCCGCTGACAGGCTTCGACATGGCCCTCTCCGTCACGGTGGACGAGGGAGCCCATATCGCCTGTATGCTGAATGCCGACCATACCAACTATATCGATCAGCAGGGCGGAGGCAATTTGCGCCTGACCTATAATACGGTCGACGACCTGCGTCTGACGGGCCGATACACGCTTACGAGCGGTACGATGAAATATTCCCTGCCCATCATTCCGCTGAAAACCTTTACGATTCAGAATGGCAGCTATGTGGAATTTCAGGGCGATCCGATGAATCCGCAGTTGCATATCACGGCTACGGAGCGGGAGAAAGCTGCCGTAAACGAGGGTACGGGGACGGGGCGTCTGGTGGACTTTGACTGTGGCGTGAAGCTCTCGCAGACGCTCGACAAGTTGGGATTGCAGTTTATCATCGATGCTCCCAGTGATGTAAGCATACAGGATGAGCTGAACACCATGACGGCGGAAGGCCGCTCGAAGGTGGCCATCACCATGCTCGCATCGGGAATGTATCTTGCCGACGGCAATACCCGGGGCTTCTCCATGAACAGTGCCTTGAGCTCGTTCTTGCAGTCGGAAATCAATAATGTGGCCGGTAATGCCATGCGTTCGCTCGGCCTTGACTTGGGAATGAGCATCGACAATGCCACCACTTCGAACGGCGGTATTCACACCGATTACAACTTCAGCTTTGCCAAGAGGCTCTGGAACAACCGCCTGCGCATCATTGTGGGCGGCAAGGTGTCGACCGGTGCCGAGCTTGAATACGGGCAGACGAACGACTCCTTCTTTGACAATGTTGAACTGGAGTATCGCCTGGACCAGAAGTCGAGCAAGTATCTGCGCCTCTTCTATAACAACAACAAGTATGACTGGCTCGAAGGCATGTTGGGAGAATATGGCGTGGGATTCAAGTGGCAGCGCAAGTTACGCCATTTCAGGGACATCTTCCGGTTGAAGACGGAGGAGGAAAACCGGGTTCCTACAGCTCCCGATACCACTAAAGTGAAAGGAAAATGAGAAGAAACAAATATAGCATAGGCCTGCTGCTGATGCTTTCGCTGCTGTTGTCAGCCTGTTCGTCTACCAGCGGCATTCCCGAGGGAGAGCAACTCTTCACGGGACTGAAGAAGATAGAATACACCAATTATGAGAAGAGCGAGCACGCTGTTGCCACCCAGGAGGAGATGGAATATGCGCTGGCTTCCGCGCCCAACGGCGCCCTCTTCGGCAGCAGCTATTATCGCAGTCCGTTCCAGTTCCGCCTTTGGGTGTGGAACGCCTTTTCCAAGAGCGAGTCTAAGTTTGGCAAGTGGATGGTCAGGGCGTTCGGGTCGCAGCCCAAGCTGATGAGCCGGGTGAATCCGGAACTGCGTGCCTTGGTGGCCGAGTCGCAGTTGAAGAAATTCGGATACTTCAACGGGAAGATCGCCCACAGCATCATAACGCAGGACAATCCGAAGAAAGCCAAGGTGGCTTACACGGTGAACATGGGGCACTTATGGACGCTGGACTCCATCCAATATGTGAATTTTCCGCCGAGTACCGACAGCCTCATGCGCTCCCATGAGCCGGAAAGGCTCATCCGTCGGGGCGACCCCTTCAGCGTTCCCAAGCTGGAGGCCGAACGCCAACGCGTGGGCATGCTGTTTCGCGACAACGGCTATTACTATTATAAGCCGGGCGATGCCTCCTATCTTGCAGACACGGTGAATGTGCCGGGAAAGGTTCAGGTCCGCCTCCAGATGGCAGACAGTCTGGAGCCGCGGGTTACGAGGAAATGGTATATCGGCACGCTGAAGGTGAATTATCGCAGGTCGTTTATGGAGCAGCTGGGGGATTCCATTCGGCGCCGCCGCATCAGCGTGCACTTCAACGGTCGCCGCCCCCCTCTCCGCATGGGTGCCTTGCTGCACGATGTCAAGCTCCGGCCGGGCCGCCTCTACAGCTATGCCAACGAGCAGGCGACCAATGCCAATCTGCTCAATACCGGCCTTTACAGCTACACCTCCCTGCAGTTTGTTCCCCGCGACTCGTCCTTGACCTGCGATACGCTCGACATGAGGCTTGACTTGGTGCTTGACAAGCCCTACGATTTCTATATCGAAGCCAATGCCAAAGGTAAGACCACGGGCAGGCTGGGGCCTGAGCTGGTGCTCGGCCTGACCAAGCGCAATGCCCTGCGCGGCGGCGAGAAGCTCGACATCAAGCTGAACGGATCGTATGAATGGACGACGGGACACCATGCGGAAGGTTCGTCGTCGGGCATTAATTCTTATGAGTATGGCGGCAGCGTGTCGCTGCTATTCCCCCGGCTGGTAACTCCGCAGAGCCTGTTTCGCAGCTGGCAGAGAAATCTTAGCCGCCGGCAAAGGGCTCGCAGACCGCGCCATGAGTTCTACCAGACACCGACAACAACCTTGAAAGCCTCCATGCAGATTCTGAACAGGGCAAGTTATTTCAAGCGACATGTCATCTCCGGCGAGCTTACCTACGACTACTGGACCTCGGCACGGTCGCACCATTCCTTCAGTCCGCTTACCCTCTCTTATCAGTATATGCATTCGCGGACGGCCGAATTCCTGCAGCTGCTGGAGCAGAACCCATATCTGAGCGTCTCGATGCGCGACCAGTTCGTGCCCAAGATGAGCTATACCTACACCTATTCCACGGCTGCCACCAGCCGCAATCCCATCACCTGGTCGAGCACGGTCAGTGAGGCGGGCAATGTGTTGGCGGCAAGCTATGCGCTGTTTGGCGAGAAATGGAGCGCCAAGGACAAGACGATGTTCAAGAATCCCTTTGCCCAGTTCTTCAAGGTGGAGACCGATTTCACGAAAGAATGGCGCTTCTCGGAGCGTTCCTCGCTGGTGGGACATCTCGCCGCCGGTGCGATTTTCAGTTATGGCAACGCCGCACAGCCCCCCTATTATGAGCAGTTCTATATCGGCGGTGCCAACAGCGTGCGTGCCTTCAATGTGCGCTCCGTAGGGCCGGGAAAGTATTTCCCCTCTAATTCTAAGCTCTCCTATATCGAGCAGATCGGCGATCTGAAGTTCCAGGCCAACCTTGAATACCGTCCGCACCTCTTCGGAAGCCTCTATGGAGCCTTGTTCCTCGATGCCGGCAATGTATGGTCGATGCATAGCGACGACACCCGCCAGGGTGCGAAGTTCGAGGCTAAGAGCTTCCTCCGGCAGATGGCCTTGGGCACGGGAGTGGGCCTACGCTATGATGTGGGCATGTTCGTGGTTCGCCTCGACTGGGGAATAGGCCTGCATGTGCCTTATGATACGGGTAAGGGAGGCTTCTATAATATTCCAAGTTTTCGTGATGGGCAGAGCCTGCATCTGGCCGTGGGCTATCCTTTCTGACGCCTTTCCCTTGGCAGCAGTCTGTAGTCCGGCGAACGAGAGGCAGCGGCAAGGGGGATAAAATCGGCGATTTTGTCGTGTGATTTCGGCGATTTTGTCGGACAAACTCGCCGATTTTGTCAGGCTTTTAGCCGTCGAACGGAAGAGGGGAGGAGGAAGGTGAAAAAAGCGGAGGCCGTCTCCACGGTGCAGTAAAAATGCTTTTGACCTGAAAAAATGAGACTCCGGCCATCGCTTTTTGATTTATTTTCGTATCTTTGCAACTTAGGAAAACTTAAAAGAACAGAACATATGAAACCAACATTGCTATTGCTTGCTGCTGGCATGGGCAGCCGTTACGGCGGCTTGAAGCAGCTCGACGGTCTGGGTCCCAACGGCGAGACCATCATGGACTATAGTATCTACGACGCCATCCAGTCAGGGTTCGGCAAGATAGTCTTCGTCATCCGCAAGGATTTCGAGCAGGAGTTTCGCGACAAGGTGCTCTCCAAGTATGAGGGGCACATCCCCGCAGAGCTTGTCTTCCAGTCTATTGACGACCTGCCGGGGGGCTTTCGGGTTCCGGAGGGGCGCGTAAAGCCCTGGGGCACCAACCATGCTGTGCTGATGGCAAAGGATGTCATCAAGGAACCTTTCTGCGTCATCAACTGCGACGACTTCTATAACCGAGACTGCTTCAAGGTAATCGGAAAGTTCCTCGCCGACCTGCCGGAGAACAGCCGGAACCGCTATGCCATGGTGGGATTCCGCGTAGGCAACACCCTTTCAGATAACGGCACGGTGGCTCGCGGCATCTGCTCGAAGGATGCGGAGGGACACCTGACGACCGTGGTGGAGCGCACCGAGATAGAGCGGCACGGTGCCGACATCCAGTATAAGGATGAGAACGGCGAATGGGTAAGCGTGGAAGAACATACGCCCGTGTCGATGAATGTATGGGGATTCACGCCCGACTACTTCGCATACAGCGAGGCCTACTTCAGGGAATTCCTCTCAGACTCGAAGAACATGGCCAACCTGAAGGCGGAGTTCTTTATCCCCTTGATGGTAAACAAGCTCGTCAATGAGGGTACGGCCACCGTGAAGGTGCTCGACACGGCCAGCAAGTGGTTTGGCGTAACCTATGCTGCCGACCGTCCCGGCACGGTGGAAAGAATCCAGAAACTTGTCGACGAGGGTGTTTATCCGAACAAATTATTCTAAGGGCTTGTGGACTTAAGTATTCTCTCAGAGGGCGAACTGGCTACTCTGAACCAACTGATAGAGGAATCCGAGCACATTGTCATCACGGGCCACAAGACTCCTGACGGCGACGCGATAGGATCCTGCCTGGCCTGGGCAGAATACCTTCGCTCGCAGCGGGGCAAGATGCCGGTGGTCATCATGCCTGATGCCTATCCCGATTTCCTGCAATGGCTGCCGAATACGGAGCGCATCGTGCGGTACGACAAGCGTCCGGATGTGGTGGAAGAGGCATTCAAGAAGGCGCAACTGGTATTCTGCATCGATTATAACGAGGCTTCGCGCGTGGAGTCCATGGCTCCCGTGCTGACGGCATGCCCGGCTCACAAGGTGATGATAGACCATCATCTGAACCCTGATATGGAAGGGCTCGACCTGCTCGCCTCGTATCCGGACGCATGCAGTTCCTCCGAACTGGTGTTCCGCATCATCTGGCAGATGGGCGGTTTCGACGCCATGTCGAAGAAAAATGCCGTACAGATCTATTGCGGAATGATGACCGATACGGGGGGCTTCACCTTCAACAGCTCGCGTCCGGAAATCTTCGACATCATCGGAAAACTGCTGACAAAGGGCTTCGACAAGGATAAAATCTACCGGAATGTCTATAACAACTACAGCGTTTGGGCCATCCGGCTCCGGGGATACATCATGTCGCAGAAGCTGAATTACTTCAACGACCTTCATGCGGCTTACTTCACCATCACCCGCGAGGATATGCGCGACTATCATTTCATCAAGGGCGATGCCGAAGGACTGGTCAATGAGCCGTTGCGAATCAAGGGATTGAAGTTGTCGATATCCCTTCGCGAGGACGACCGCGTGGATAATCAGGTGTGGGTGAGCCTGCGTTCGGTGGACGATTTTCCGTGTAACGAGGTGGCGCAGAAGTTCTTCAACGGCGGCGGCCACCTGAATGCGAGTGGCGGCAGTCTGAGCTGCACGATAGAAGAGGCCGAGAATGTGGCCCGCGAAGCGTTCCGCTATTACGCGGACAGGCTGAAGGCATGATCCAGGGTGGTTAAAAAACTAAAAAGCTTTCCGTGTGTGTAATCTTTTTAGTACATTTGCAACCGATTGTATAAAATAATAAAGGTGATGAAGAGAATTTGCTATATATTCCTTGTCTTGATGTCTGTTATCGTGGTGGCATCATGCAGCGATACGGAGACTTATGCAGAGCGACTGGAAAAGGAGCGTACGGCCATCAGCAAGTATCTTAACGATTCTGCCGTTACGGTGATATCCGAGGCTCAGTTCGAGAAGCAGAATTACACTACGGATGTAAGGAAAAACGAGTTCGTGCTCATTGCAAGTAGTGGTGTGTATATGCAAATCATGCGTGGGGGATGTGGTGAAAAGATCAAGGACGGTGAGACCGTGAATGTGCTCTGCCGCTTCCGTGAGCGCAACCTGATGACGGATTCCGTACAGCTTAACAACGATTATGGGGTTTCCAACGCTTCCTTTCCTGAGAAAATGTCGGTAAGGAATACGAGCGGAACCTTTACGGCTGCCTTCACCGGTGGCGACAACAGCCTGATGTTCAATGCCTATGGCAGCACATCGGTTCCTTCGGGGTGGCTGACTCCTTTTGCCTATATCAAGGTAGGACGCCAGACAACAGCCGAGGAGGAGATTGCCAAGGTGCGTCTCATCGTTCCTGCTTCCCAGGGGCAGTATCATGCCACGGTGAATACCTATCCCTGCCTTTACGACATTACCTATGAGCGCGGACGCTGATAGAGGCACAAACATTTTATCTTGATTATATTATGACACTGATAAAGTCTATTTCCGGAATCCGGGGAACGATTGGCGGAACTGCGGGCGATACGCTTAATCCGCTGGATATCGTAAAGTTTACTTCAGCTTATGCTGCATTTATCCGCCGCAATGGCAAGTCGGACAGTAATAAGATCGTAGTGGGTCGGGATGCCCGTATATCAGGCGAGATGGTCGAGAATGTGGTTTGCGGCACCTTGATGGGCATGGGGTATGATGTCATAAACATCGGCCTTGCCACGACTCCTACCACGGAACTTGCCGTTCGCAGGACGGGAGCTGAAGGAGGTATCATCATTACTGCCAGCCATAATCCCCGCCAGTGGAATGCCCTGAAGCTGCTTAACTGTGAGGGGGAGTTCCTTACGAAGGACGAGGGCAACGAGGTGCTCTCCATTGCAGAGCAGGAAGACTTCCATTATGCCGATGTCGACCATCTGGGTCATTATCAGGAAGATGGCTCGTTTGACCAGAAACACATACAATCCGTATTGGCACTCGACCTTGTGGATGTTGAAACCATCCGGAAGGCGCATTTCCGTGTGGCGGTAGATACCATTAACTCGGTAGGGGGTATTATCCTTCCGGGGCTGTTGGATGCGCTGGGGGTGGAGTATACTTTCCTCAACGGGGAGCCCACGGGCGACTTCGCACATAATCCGGAGCCGTTGGAGAAGAATCTTGGCGGTATCATGGACGAGATGGCAAAGGGCGGATACGACCTCGGCATCGTCGTAGACCCCGATGTAGACCGCCTTGCCTTCATTCAGGAAGACGGCAGGATGTATGGCGAGGAGTATACGCTCGTAACAGTTGCAGACTATGTTCTCGATCATGTGAAGGGTGCCACGGTGAGCAATCTGAGTTCCACCCGGGCTCTGCGCGATGTAACCGAGAGGCATGGATGCAAGTATTATGCCTCCGCTGTGGGCGAGGTGAATGTTACGACCAAGATGAAAGAAGTGGCTGCGGTTATTGGCGGCGAAGGCAATGGCGGGGTAATCTATCCTGAGAGCCACTATGGACGCGATGCCCTTGTGGGTATCGGACTGTTCTTGAGCAGTATGGCGCAGAAAGGATTGAAAGCTTCAGAGCTTCGCAAAACATTTCCTGAGTATTTTATTGCTAAGAATCGAATCGACCTGACACCTTCCACCGATGTGGATGCCATCCTTGAACGGGTCAAGCAGAAGTATGGGGCGGAGCCGGATGTGCAGGTAACCGATATTGACGGAGTTAAATTAGACTTTCCTGATAAATGGGTGCATCTGCGTAAAAGCAATACGGAGCCTATCATCCGGGTCTATAGCGAGGCTTCTTCCATGGACGAGGCTGACCGCATAGGCAAGCAGCTGATGCAGATAGTCTATGATATGCAGTAGTTGAGAAGAGACATGCCCGGACTTTAAAGTCGGCTGCCTATTGGTTGTCCACAATGCCGGGACAAGGCTTGTTGTCGTAGAGATTTCCAAGGAAACTCATGTTTAGAGACTTGCTGAATGGCTTTATCAGGTATACATGCATCTTCTTGGGTGCCGGTATCCGCTATATTTACCATCTCTTGAAGCGCGATGGGTATAGCTTCCATTCGCTGGTAACAGACGCTCCGGACCTCAATTACAAACCGGGACACTATCGGGAGGCTTTTGATAAGTGGAAATCGGAGCAACTGGGGAAAAGCCTGCCTCAACGGCTTAGTGCCGAATTGAAAGCAGAGCTGGAATCTCTTGAGAAGGAAGGAATGACCCAAGCGGAAGCTTTGGAAATGATGAAGGCAGCCGGAGAGCTGGACTCTTTGGATCTGGATATATTTCCCCGGGATCCGGAATGGTTTTCCAATCGGGCCTTAGACGGATTTATAGGCTTCATCTTGATAGTCGTTCTTCTGGCGGCTGCCATCTTCTTTTTTAAGTATATGGGATGAGAGATATGTGAAAATAGCATTTATAAAACTTTTAATAAATAATCTGAGATGAAAAAACATTTCCTTTTAATTTTAAGTGTGATTGCCGTCTTGGCCGTCAATGGACAGGAACTTACGGTAGGCACCTATAATATTCGTAACAATAATCGTGGCGACTATAAGATTTTTGACGGCTGGAATCAGCGCAAGGAAGCAATGTGTGCGGAGATAAACTTCATCTATCCTGATTTGTTTGGCTGCCAGGAGGCTACCCATCAGCAGATAGTGGACATGCTGGCCTTGTTGCCGGACTATGCTTACTTGGGCGTGGGCAGGGAAGATGGGAAGGAAGAAGGAGAATATTCCCCCGTCTATTATAAGAAAGACCGCTTCAAACTGCTTGACAGTGGCACATTCTGGCTTGCCGAAGATCCCACGAAACCGGTCATGGGATGGGACGCCGCCTGCAAGCGTGTATGTACATGGGGATACTTTAAAGACAAGAAAAGCAAGCGGAAGTTTTACTTCTTCAATACGCATATGGACCATATTGGGGTGATAGCGCGCCGGGAAGGTGCCAAGCTTATCATGAAGAAGATGAAGGAACTCATGAAGACGGACGAGCCGGTGGTGCTGACTGGCGACTTCAATGTAGACCAGTATAACGAGGTTTATGCCATCTTCTCAGAGTCGGACTTGCTGAAGGATTGTTATGCGAGTGCCAGATATTGCTTTGCTCCCAATGGATCATTCAACGATTTCAAAACAGGACAGTACACGGACCGGCGTATTGACCATATTTTTGTAAGCAAGAGCGTTGATGTTCAGCGTTATGCCATTCTGAACGATACCGATTGGCGCGCCGGGGCTGACGGCGAGAAGGTACGGCATGTGCTTTCAGACCATTACCCGGTATTTGCCAAAATCGTTTTTTAATGCGAGGCAAGGATGTTCTTCTGATTTCACCTGGAGGTATCCAAAGAGGTTTGTAACAATAAAGGAGCTCGGTTTTTCCAAGCTCCTTTATTGTTATAGTTGCCTCAAAAACTATGAAGACTTATCTATGCAAAGAATCCTGCCTTTCCGATGAAGTAGAGCATGGTATAGCCTAAAACCATGGAGACAACACCTACCAATAGTCCCACTTTCAGCATTTCCTTCTGTTCTACAAGGCCTGTAGAGTAGGCAATAGCATTGGGGGGCGTAGATATCGGCAGACACATGGCAGAGCTGGCAGCGAGGGCAATACCTATAATAACAGTAGGCGTGCCGCCGATGGAGCTTAGTTTGTCGCCCATGCCCGTACATACTACGGCAAGAATCGGAACAAGCAGGGCCGCTGTAGCCGTATTGCTGATGAAGTTACTGAGGAAATAGCATATCAGGCCTGACATGAGCAGGATAAGAATTGGCGAGAAACTGCCGAAGGGAATACTTTCTATGGCGTTGTCTGCAAGTCCTGAAGCATTCATGCCCAGACCAAGGGCAAAGCCTCCCGCCACCATCCAGATGACCGACCAGTCTATTTTCTGCAGATCTTTTGCGGTGATTACACCAGTAAGGGCAAAGATACCAATAGGAATAAGTGCTACCGTATTGGCATCTACGCCCGTAACACGGTCGAGCAACCACATTAGGATTGTAATGCAGAATGTGCCTGCTACTATCCACATGCGCCATCCATGGGCAATATTTCCGGTGATTTCCAAGTCAATGGACTTCTGTGTGAATGGATAGAGCTTTAGAATCACTCGCCAGCCTATAAAGAGCAGAAGAATTACCAATGGGAACATGAACATCATCCATTGCCCGAAACTGAGGTTTATGCCGAGCTGTTGCGTCATGGCCTGAAGTGCGATAGCATTCGGAGGGGTGCCTATCGGGGTGGCCATACCTCCAATGTTTGCAGCTACAGGAATGCTCATGGTCAATGCCACGCGCCCTTTTCCGCTTGCAGGCAGAGCGGCAAATACAGGGGTGAGGAAGGTAAGCATCATGGCTGCCGTGGCAGTATTGGAGACAAACATGGAGAAGAATCCCGTGATAAGGAGAAAGCCCAATAACACATTCTCACTCTTATGGCCGAACGGGCGGATGAGATTCTTGGCTAAAAGTACATCCAGACCCGACTTTGTCGCGGCAATAGCCAAGATAAAGCCACCCAAGAACAGGATAATGACAGGATTGGCAAAGGTCGCCATGATGTCTTTTGCCTTTAGCAGCTCGCCAAATGTACTGCCGTCTCCCTTGAATAGGGCTATAGAGTTGTCGGAAATAGTTAGGCACATGACAGTAATGATAACCAGCGATGTGGCCCACGAGGGAATGGCTTCCAGGAGCCAGGAAAGTGTTGCAAACACAAAGATGGCAATCATTCGTTGCTGCACAATCGTTAATCCCGAGATTCCGAAGAAGTCGGTTGGGAGATTCCAGACAATCAGGGTAGCCGCAATGATGGCAAGAAGCTCCCAAACCTTCTTTGCCGAGATGCGACTACTCAATTGATTTTCTTTTTCTTCTGACATTTTAGTTGTTTAGTTTAGATATTTATTCTGGGGAACAAAGGTACTAAATTCCCTACAATTAGGAAAGGATAATAGTTAAAAAGTGGCTCTGTTTGAAAAAAAACAAGTGTAAGTTTTTATTTATATGGTTAATTTTGTATCTTTGTCTCTGCATTTGGTTCACTGAAGGTGATTAAAATGGGAATCAGGTGAGAGTCCTGAACAGTCCCGCTGCTGTATGCGGCATTATCGAAAGGCATGGGTGCCACTGTCTGAACAAGAATGGGAAGGCAGCCTTTTCGGCCGCAAGTCAGAAGACCTGCCGTTGCAAGTTAGAGTTTCATTTTTCTCGAGGAAGAAAATGAAAGGTCTTTATGGGTAGAAGAGCGATTATATTTCCCTTGATGATGTCGGTGCTGGGTCTTCAGGCTCAAACTGATTCGATTGCCAGTAGAGTGCATGCTTTGCAGGGCGTGGAGATAGTGTCTTTGAAAAACAAGACGGTTGCCGCTACGGTTCCTGTTCAAATGATTACCGAAGAGAGAATGCTGAATCTGGGCATTATGACCCTGGCCGACGCCCTCACCCATATCGCGGGGATTACCGTCAGGGACTATGGCGGGGCAGGGGGGATGAAGACGGTCTCTGTTCGCGGCATCGGAAGTCGCCATACGGGGGTGATATACGACGGTATTGCATTGAGCGACTGTCAGACGGGAGAAATCGACCTCTCGCGCTATTCGCTGGATAATGTGAGCATGCTGAAGATGGTTATCGGTGAAGACGACAACATCTTCCTGCCGGCAAGAAGCACTTCTTCCGCGGCGGCCTTGGTGATTGACAATCTGAAAAGTCCCACCGAAGACCACTCTGCGCACCTGAAAGCCCGGCTCACCTATGGCTCCTGGAATACGGTCGTGCCCTCGCTATATTACGGGCAGAGCCTTTCTGACAGGCTTTCCCTTTCCGTGATGGGCGAGTTTACCCATTCCGACAACGATTATCCTTTCAAGATATATAATGTAAAGCTTCTAACGAAGGAGCGCCGGCAGAACAGCAAGATGAATTCGGGGCATCTCGAAACGAACCTGTTGTGGAAAATAACCGACCGGCAGACCCTCTCCGGGAAACTCTATTACTATGACAACAATCGTCAGCTGCCCGGAATCGTGCATCTGTATAATAATAAAAACAGCGAGACGCTGCATGATCAGAACGCCTTCGCACAGGCAGGCTACTATGCCACGCTGTCTGACAGGTTCTCTTTGCAGGGCAATTTGAAGTATAATTGGGCAAAGAGTGATTACCGCAATGGAAATCCCGCCTCGGGAATCCCTGACGGCCGGTATTATCAGCAGGAGTATTATGCTTCCGTGGCAGCTCTCTATAGTCCGAAATCCTGGCTGGCCTTCAGCTATGCGGGAGACTATTTCTATAATGCCCTTACAACCGGTCAGACTGCTTCCGGCCATCCCTCGAGACACTCCCTCCTGCAGACCCTTTCGGCCAAAGTCGCCACGGGTCGGCTTACCGTTGTCTCGCGGCTTTTGTGGAGTAACTATATAAATGAGGTGCGGGCGGGCGAAACCGGCAAGGACGGCCGTCGTCTTTCTCCCTCCATAAGCCTTTCTTATAGGCTGTTGAGTGCAGAGGAACTGTATATCAGGGCATTCTGGAAGAGCATCTTCCGCATGCCTACCTTCAACGAACTCTATTATTACCATATCGGAAGCACCGACCTGCGCCCGGAAAAGACGCGGCAGTTGAATCTGGGAGTTACCTATGCCAAGCGACAGCGACGCTTTGAGACCAGTCTTACTCTTGATGGCTATCTCAACAGAGTCGATGACAAGATAGTTGCCATACCGTTCAACATGTTTGTATGGCATATGATGAACCTTGCAAAGGTTACGGTCTATGGGGTCGATTTCACGGCAAATGCCAGATATAGCCTCGCTGCCCGGCATGCTCTGGAGCTCAATGGCAACTATAGTTGGCAGCGGGCAGAAAACCAGTCGAATAAGAATTCGGAATATTACAAGAATCAGATAGCCTATACGCCGGAGCATACCTTCTGTGCTACGATGACATGGCATAATCCCTGGGCTAACTTCACCTGCGCCTTTGACGGCATGGACGAGCGGTGGACAACCAACAGCCATAGTGCCGGAACCCGCATCCCCGGCTTCGTGGAGATGGATGCGAGTCTTTGGCGCACTTTCCCTTTGAAGAAATATACACTCACGGCACGGGCAGCCATGATGAATATAGCCGACAAGCAATATGACCTTGTGGCTCATTATCCCATGCCCGGCCGTTCGTGGAGAATATCAATCACATTAGAAATATAAAAATATTAGCAGTATGAAAAAGAGTTTTTCGAGTATTCTTTGCCTATTGTTAGGCTTGGCGGTCTTTACCGCGTGTCATGACGACGACAACTATTTGCCTGACAGGGAATATAAGGTCGTATCCGACGGAGTATTCATCCTGAATGAAGGAAGCTATTATAGTCAGATTAATGGCACCTTGGACTATCTCGACTATTCAGCCGACCATGTGAAGCGAGGTGTCTTTGCGAGTGCTAACGGCCGCTCTCTGGGCGGCACTCCCAATAATGCCGTGCTTGTTGACTCCACGCTTTACATCGCTTGTGCCGACGAAGGGCGCGTGGAGATGATTCATTCCAGAACCTTTAAGAGCCTTGGATATGTAACGATAGAGTCTCCCCGCGAGCTGGCTACGGACGGCGAGCATGTCTATGTGTCTTCCTACACGGGCAAGGTGAGCATGATCAATGCTGAGAATCGTATGCTGGAGAAAACCTCTGAGGTTGTGGGTTCTCACCTCGAGGGTATCGCTGTCTTGGGCGACTATGTGTATGTGGCCAATTCCACGGATGCCACCAAACAGTATACTGACCCTGGTTATTACCTGAAAAGTGTGTGTCGCTTGAACAAGAAAACCCTCACAAAGGTTGCCGACATCACCGTAGGGCTGAATCCCACGCAGCTGCTCACCGACGGGCGGTATGTCTATGTGGTCTGCATGGGCAATTATAAGGATATAAAGGCGCATGTGGAAGCCATCCGCTCCACGGACTTGCAGGTGGAGAAACTCTTCGAGGCCACGATGATGGCCTATGATATGGGCGGCAATATTATCTATGCGAATGCCCCTTACGGCGGCACGCCGACCTACGGAGTGTATAGTGTGTCAAACGGAAAGGCACAAACATGGACTCCTTCAGAGGCTCCCCAGTTCCCTTATTCCATAGCCGTAGACCCGATTTCCAACGATGTCTATGTGTCTTCGCTCAGTCCCAATCCCGACTATCCTTCATCCGCAAGCTATGATACCGATGGTATTCTCTACCGTTACAATAGTTGGGGGAGTCTGAAGAAGAAGTATACGATTGGCGTGAGCCCCGGCACCATCGTCTTCAACGACCATGTTGAGGTAATCGAGAAGCCATGATGAGGCGGGCGGCAGTCTTCCTTTCGGCCTTGGCATTGCTGTGTTCCTGCGGGGGGAGGGTGGCCTCTTCCGTGCAGGATGTCGGCGACACCATTCCCATGAAGTATGCCACGCTCCTCACGATGGTGCGCTATGCCGACCATATCCATGTCTCCATCAAGAGTCCGTGGCAGCAAGGCAAGGTGCTGCATGAATACGATGTCTACAAGCCTTTCCGTCGTGCGGTGGTGTTCACCTCGCCTCATTGCCAGCTGCTCTGCGATTTAAGGGCGGAGGAAAATGTCAAGGGGGTCTGCGACTTGCAGTATATCCTCATTCCGGAAATCCGGAAGCGGGTCGGAGACGGGCGCATCGTGGACTGTGGCAACGGCCTCTCGCCGATGACGGAGAAGATGGTCGACGCCAGGGCCGACGCCCTCGTTGTCTCTCCGTTTGAGAATTCCGGAGGCTACGGAAAGCTCGAAAGGCTGGGCATTCCCATCATCGAGGCGGCCGACTACATGGAGACTTCGGCACTCGGACGGGCAGAGTGGATGCGGTTCTACGGCCTGCTCTTCGGACGGGAGCGCGAAGCCGACTCGCTGTTCCAGGTCGTGGACAGTAGCTATCAGGCCCTGAAGGCCTATGCCTCGAAGCTTCCGAAGGGAAGGTCGATACTTACGGAGCGCAAGACAGGCAGCGTATGGTATACGCCCGGAGGTAGAAGTTCCGTGGGGCAGCTTATCCGCGATGCCCACGGAGGCTATGCCTTTGCGGCCGACGACCATGCCGGGTCGTTGGCCCTGCCGTTCGAGCAGGTGCTCGACAAGGCAGGAGACACGGAGGTATGGGCCTTCAAGTACAACGGGGCAAAGCTTTTGTCGAAGGCCGACCTGTTGGAGGAGTTCCATGGATATAGCGGACTGAAGGCTTTTCGCGACGGCGAAATCTACGAATGCAATACTGCGGTCGTGCCTTACTTCGAGACCGTGGCCTTCCGTCCTGACTTCTTGTTGAGGGAATTCATACAACTCCTTCATCCTGAGGCGAATTTAGGAGGCTTAAAGTTTTACACGAAGCTTGAATAGAGGGGTGGGATATTGCCTGGGATTGACGCTGCTGGTCATCGTGCTGTTTGCGCTCAGTCTCTTTGTCGGGAGCGTCCGCATCCCGGCGAGGGATGTGTTTGAGATTTTGACAGGCGGCGGGGCTGCCCACGAAAGTTGGCGTTTCATCATCCTTGAGTCGCGTCTGCCGCAGGCCGTTACGGCCACCCTTTGCGGAGCTGCCCTCGCCGTGAGTGGACTGATGCTGCAGACGGCATTCCGCAATCCGCTGGCAGGACCTGACATCTTCGGCATCAGTAGCGGGGCCGGACTGTGCGTGGCTCTCGTGATGCTGGCTCCCGTGGCCTGGTTTTACGGCACGGTGTCGGTGATCCTGGCAGCCTTTGCCGGTGCCATGGCCGTTACGGCACTCATCTTTTTCTTTGCCACGATAGTCAGGAGCCATGTCATGCTGCTCATCATCGGTATCATGACGGGTTATCTGGCTTCCTCTGCCGTCTCCTTGCTGAACTTTTTCGCCACGGAAGAGGGGGTGAAGTCGTATATGGTCTGGGGCATGGGCAACTTCGGCGGAGTGTCGATGCATCAGTTGCCGGCATTCGCCGGCGTAACGGTGGTCGGCCTCATGGCCTCCGTGTTGCTCATCAAGCCGCTCAACGCCTTGCTCCTCGGCGAGCAGTATGCCGAGAGCCTGGGGGTGAATACTCGCCGGCTGCGCAACGGGCTGCTCGTCATCACCGGAGTGCTGACGGCCGTTACGACGGCTTTCTGCGGGCCGATAGCCTTTATCGGACTGGCCGTTCCCCACATGGCGCGCCTCCTCCTTACCACCGACAACCATCGGCAGCTCCTTCCGGCAACGCTCCTTACGGGGTCGGCCGTGGCCCTGCTGTGCAACCTGATTTGCTATCTGCCCGGAGAGAGCGGTATGATTCCGCTCAACGCGGTAACCCCCCTCATCGGTGCTCCCGTGATTATCTATGTGATTATACGAAAGAAATAAACCCAGGAAGATGAAAATATACACGAAAAAAGGCGACGACGGACAGACGGCTATCGGCCGCGGCGACCGAGTGAGCAAGACCGACATCCGCATAGAGGCCAATGGCGAGATAGACGAGCTCAACGCCCTGCTGGGCGTAGTGCGCACGCTGTTGCCGGAAGAAGATAAGGATGCGCTGATTATAAAGGAAATCCAACTTGTCTTGATGCGGGTGATGGGCCATGTGGTGATGCCGGACTCGGTCAGTCCGGAGGGGTTGGAAACCCTCACGCAGCGGATGGAGGCGCGCATAGACGCCCTTGCTTCCGCGGCTCCTTTCGGCTTCGTGGTTCCCGGAAGTTCGCGGCAGGAGGCGTTCCTGCATGTGGCCCGTACCAAGGCGCGTACTGCCGAGCGCCGCCTCTGGGCGGTGAGGGAGTGGTGGCCGATAGCCGATGAGGTCATGAAATTCATGAACCGGCTTTCCGATTACCTGTTTGCGGTGGCCGAAAAGGAAACCTTCTGAAAGGAAGAAGGCCGCCGGCAGGAATGTTACACGCCGTGTGTAATCGTGTTACAAGCCGTGTGTAATCGTGTTACAAGCAGCGTGTAATCATGTTACAAGCTGCTTGTAACTTTCTCGGGAGCCGTGGTCTTCTGGTAGGCCAACCGCTCGGTGCCGTCCGTAAGGTAGATGATTCCGCAATAGTGGAACCCGTATTTCAGGATGAGGTGCTGCATGACGGTGTTGTCGCGGTGGGTGTCGATGCGGATGTTGTCGGTCTGCGTGAAGCAGAAGTCAAGTATGTCGTTGAACGCATGGTGCCTTCCCGGCATGCTTGCCATGCGGTGCACCACATAGTAAGGCTCCTCGTTGAGCCATTTCCCCTCGTAAATTTTCCTATAAGTGATGTCGGGTCCCGGCACAAAGGCAAATGTCGCTATCGGCATGCCGTCTTCTTCGAGAAGATAGCTGTTGCCGATGGCGACATCCTGTAATATCGTTTCGCGCGAAGGCTGACCGTCCGTCCATTGGTGCATGTTTCCGCTCCGGCGCATCTTCTGCCGCCCGTAGTCGATGAGCTGCAGGATGCGGTAGAGGTCTTCTGCCGTGGCCTTGCGGAACGCCCTTGCCATTTTAGCGCGCCGTCTTGAATTCCTCGAGGAACCGGGTGTCGTTTTCGGAGAACATGCGGAGGTCGCTCACGCGGTATTTCAGGTTGGTGATGCGCTCCACGCCCATGCCGAAGGCATAGCCGGTGTATACCTTGGAGTCGATGCCGCATGCCTCGAGCACATTCGGGTCGACCATTCCGCAGCCGAGAATCTCCACCCATCCGGTGTGCTTGCAGAACCCGCAGCCCTCTCCGCCGCAGATGTTGCAGGAGATATCCATCTCCGCACTCGGCTCGGTGAACGGGAAGTAACTGGGGCGCAGGCGGATTTTCGTGTCGGCCCCGAACATTTCACGGGCGAAGGTGAGCAATACCTGCTTGAGGTCGGTGAAGCTCACATTCTTGTCGATGTACAGCCCTTCCACCTGGTGGAAGAAGCAGTGGGCGCGCGCCGAGATGGCCTCGTTGCGGTAGACGCGGCCCGGGCAGATGATGCGCAGCGGCGGCTGGTGGGTCTCCATGTAGTGAGCCTGGTCGCCGGAGGTGTGGCTCCGGAGGATGATGTTCTTGGTTACATCGTTCGGATTCTGCTCGATGAAGAAGGTGTCCTGCATGTCGCGTGCCGGATGATCTGCCGCGAAGTTGAGCTTGGTGAAGACATGGAGGTCGTCGTCTACCTCCGGCCCTTCGGCCAGCGTGAAGCCCATGCGGCTGAAAATATCGATAATCTCGTTCTTGACCACGGTGAGCGGATGGCGTGTGCCCAGCTGGATGGGGTAGGCCGTGCGGGTGAGGTCGAGGTCGTCTTTCTCTTCCTCTGAGATCTCCACCTGTTCCTTCAGCTCATTAATTTTGCTGAGAGCCGTCTGTTTCAGTTCGTTGATCTTGATTCCCACGGCCTTTTTCTGGTCGGCTGCCACATTGCGGAAGTCGGCCATGAGGGCTGTGATTTCTCCTTTCTTACTCAGGTATTTCAGGCGCAGTTGCTCTATTTCCTCAGCATTCCTTGCCTGGAGGGCACCCACTTCTTTCAGAAGCTCGTCAATTTTATCCAGTATCATATTTTCGATAAAGTTACAATTTTCGTGCAAAGGTAATAATTTTACCGTAAAATAAGAAATATCTCAAAATAAAGTTGTAATTTTGCATAACAATTTGAGAGGCAAACAGATATAAAAAAGGCCTAAGATGAAGAAATGTGCTTGGTTTTTCATGGGATTGCTAATCCTCACCATGGTGGGTTTTTCCAGTATAGGATGTTCCGACAGGAAGCCGGTTGCCACAGACTCCGCGGTGGTAGACTCCGTGGCCGACAGTATTACGACGGACACGCTGGAGACAATGTTAGAGGAACAGCCGATGCCGAAGGCTGCCGACGAACTGTTTGACGACTTCTTCTTCAATTTCGCGGGCAACCGGAGATTGCAGGTGAAGCGCATCCGGTTTCCCCTTGCCGTCGTCCGTAACGGCAGGCCGGAGAAGCCTATACAGAAGAAGGGCTGGCAGGTAGACCATTTCTTCATGCGGCAGGAATACTATACGCTCATCTTCGACAACCGCAAGCAGATTAATCTGGTAAAGGATACCAGCGTGAACCGTGTTGCCGTGGAGAAGATTTACTTTAAGAGCAAGACCGTGAAGCAGTATCTCTTTGACCGGGTAGACGGCCTCTGGATGCTCACGGCCATCCATTACAAGCCTATTTCACAAAACATGAATGCCAGTTTCCTGACATTCTATGATAAATTCAGCTCCGACTCGACTTTCCAGATAGCGAGCATGAACGACATGGTTACCTTCACCGCTCCTGATCCGGACGACGACTTCAAGAGCATTACGGGCGAAATGGTTCCCGAGCAGTGGCCGATGTTCAAGCCGGCCATCATTCCTACGGGCGTTATCTACAATATCCTCTATGGGCAGAAATATACCGAGAGCACCCAGAAGATTCTCATGGTGCGCGGTATAGCCAATGGTCTGGAGATGGAAATGACATTCCGCAAGAAGGGCGGGGCGTGGAAACTCGTGAAATTCAACAGCTAAATGAAGGACCTGAAGTCTTATTCTCTCCTGCGGCACAACACATTCGGCATTGATGCCCGGTGCGACCGATTTCTCGAATACGCATCCGCCGAAGAGGCCGTGGAAATCGTCCGCGGCCTGAAGGAAACCGACCAGCCCCTGCTCCTGTTGGGGGGAGGGAGCAACCTCTTGCTTACGGGCGACTATCATGGCACTGTGATCACTCCTGAAAACCGGTTTGAGGTCGTGGAGTCAGAAGATGCAGACGAGGCTGACGGCATCTATCTGCATTGCTGGGCGGGCACGACTTTCGACGATGTGGTGGCCTATGCCGTGAAGCAGGGCTATTATGGCATGGAAAACCTCTCGCTTATCCCGGGACAGGTGGGAGCTTCGGCCATTCAGAATATCGGTGCCTACGGGGCTGAAGCCAAGGATTTCATCGATGAAGTGCGGGCTGTTGAGATTGCAACGGGAAACATGGTCGTCTTCAGCAATGATGATTGCGAGTATAGTTATCGGCAGAGCAAGTTCAAGCATGCGTGGAAAGACAAGTTTCTCATCGTCCAGGTTACTTATAAACTCTCACGAGCCTTTGTCCCGAAGCTTGACTATGGCAATATCCGCATGAAGCTCAAGGAGCAGGGGATAGGGCAGCCTACGGCGCAGCAGCTTCGGGATGTGATTATAGAAATCCGCCGGGAGAAGTTGCCCGACCCGCAAATCTTGGGGAACGCAGGCAGCTTTTTCATGAATCCTATTGTCTTCCGTGAGAAATACGAGCAGCTGGCGGCGGAATACCCGGGCATGCCCCATTACACCATTGACGGTGAGCACGAGAAGATTCCGGCAGGCTGGATGATTGAGCAGTGCGGCTGGAAGGGGCGTCCCCTTGGCAAGGCCGGAGTTCATAGCAAGCAGGCATTGATACTGGTGAACCTCGGAGGTGCCACGGGCACCGATATCTTGAATCTTTGCGAGGCTGTCCGCGCGGATGTGAAGCATAAGTTTGATATAGAGATTTATCCGGAGGTGAACATCCGATGACACTTACTTTCCTTGGAACGGGTACTTCGGGGGGCGTCCCGGCGTTGGGATGCCAGTGCGAAGTGTGCCGCAGCAAGAATCCCAAGGACAAGCGGCTGCGCTCGGCTGCCTTGTTGGAGAGCGGAAACACGCGCGTTCTGATAGATTGCGGCCCTGATATCCGCCAGCAGCTCATGCCGCTGCCTTTCAAACCGATAGACGGTGTGCTCGTAACCCACATTCATTACGACCATGTCGCGGGGATGGATGACTTGCGTCCATTCTGCGTTTTCGGCGATATTCATGTCTATGCCAATAAGGCGACGGAGCACGGTTTAAGGCATACGATGCCCTATTGCTTTACCGAGGAACTTTATCCCGGGGTTCCCCGATTGGAGTTGCATGTGATTGCGCCTCATAGATCCTTTGCGATTGGCGACTTGGAGATCATGCCGATTCAGGTGATGCACGACAGGCTGCCGATACTCGGTTTCCGTGTCGGGAACTTTGCCTATATCACCGATATGAAGACTATCGGGGAGACGGAGATGCCCTATCTGGAAGGAGTGGATACCCTTGTGCTGAATGCCTTGCGGTGGGAACGGGAGCATCACAGCCATATGCTGGTGGGAGAAGCTATCGAGTTTGCTCGCAGGGTGGGGGCTGAATCTACCTATTTTACACACATGACTCATGAGATTGGCTTTCATGATGATGCTAACCGGCAGCTTCCGGTTGGATTTCAATTCGCTTACGACGGTTTGAAAGTCAATCTGTAAGTGAATTGATAGAAAAAGGTTAAAAGTGATAAAATGGCCATTGTTTTACTTAAACAATGTTATAAGTGTGCGTTCACACATTTAAAAATTTGCATATTCCTATTTTATGTTTAAATTTGCAGTGTGTTTTTCATAGTATTAGATTTAAGGTTAACAAGGTAGGGACTCAGCGGAGTCCCATTTTTTTATATCCTGACTTTTACCTTGGGGATATCACGGAGGCTGGGAGTTGTGGCGGCAAGGTATGCCTTCAGAAAGGCATGCAAACAACTCTGTCCATTTGACAGGTGCTTGCCGCTAACGGGCATAGCTCAGACTTGTCAAATGAACAGAATAGGGGGAAGACAGTCTAAAAACTATCTTTTCTTTTTCTTTGTATTGAAAAGTTGTTTTCCGCTGAATTTATGGTAGAGTTTCCATCCCAGGATGACGGCATCTAAAATCCCGGCTCCCGTGTTCATCAATGTGTTGAATCGTTTTGACGGGGTCAGGGCGGCCGTTGGTTCCGGTTTATGGAACAGTTCTTTCCACATGGAGCGAATCTGCTCGTCGTCTTTGCGAATGTCTTTCAGGAGCATCTCCTTCCTGAGATGTATGTCAGAAAGTGAACGATAGGTTGATAAGTCGTCAGTATTCATAGGCTTATTTCTCCATTAAAAGACTCGCCAGGAAATGCACGAGCGGGCGCTCTATCCATCTATGGCGGAAAATGACACACAATATCAGCACCAGCAGATACACTCCTCCGACAACGCAGAAAGCCCAGGGCAGGCCCATGCTGGGCTCGAGTGCATAAGCCAGGGCGAACGAGAAGTAGATAAGGGTAAGCATCAGCAAGACCGAGATGACAACGGTAATCGTGGCCACGGTGAGCAGGCGCACGACCTTTTCTGCCATATCGAGCTTCACATATTCGCTTTGAAGGCCGATATAGTGCTTGAGCACTTCGACAAGCTGCCCTATCGTTTCTATGTTTCTGTCGTTCGAGAACATCTGTGCGATTATTCAACGACCTCTGCTGCAGCGTCCTTGATGTCGTCTACAAGGTCGTCAACCTCTTTACGCGATAGCTTGATGTCATGCTTCTTGCAGAATTCATCCACGGCATCTGCGATTTTGTTGCGTGTGTCAACACCCTTTTCCGGGGCAAAAGCCAAACCTGCGGCAGCACCTGCAATGGCTCCGCCAATGAAAGCTCCGATATAACCTAATGTCTTCATAACCAAATAATTTATTAAATAGTTTAACATTCTTCGTCCGGCTGGCGGACGATATTCACTCGCAAATATAAGAAAAGAAATGAGAACGGCAATGAAAACGGTAGCCATTTTTTGTTAAATAGTTTCTATTTTGTTGATTTAACAAACTTTATGCGCCATTTTCGCTTGTGTTTTCGATATTATTCGTAACTTTGTTGCACTAAAATGAGTATTTAAGTTTAATTTCAATAAGAACAGAAAATGATGAAGAAAAGTTTGGCTATGTGCGCAGGTTTCTGCGTCGCCCTCGTCTTAGCAAGTTGCGGCTCAAGCAAGGAAAGTGCTTATAAGAAGGCCTACGAGAAAGCAAAAGCTCAGGAGCAGGTGGCTCAGGATCAGCAGCCTGTTACCCAAGCCCCTGTCGTGGCACCTATCGTTCAGCAACCTGCGACACAGACTACAGTAGTAGACAATGTTGATAATGCAACCGTTCGTACGGAGGATGTTACCCTCGTCAGCGGCGCAGGACTCCAGTCTTATAGCGTGGTAGTAGGCTCTTTCTCGCTGAAAGCTAATGCGGAAGGGCTGCAGAATACATTGAAGTCTGCCGGCTATGATGCCCAGATTGCTTACAACTCAGCTCGCAATATGTATCGCGTGGTGGCTTCTACGCATTCTGACAAGGCTTCGGCCGTTGCAAGCCGCAATCAGTTCCGCGGTGGAAATTATCCAGACGCCTGGCTGCTCTATAAGAAATAACTGATGCGAATACTTTCCGTAGACTACGGTAAGAAACGCACAGGATTAGCAGTGACCGACCCTTTGCAACTGATTGCAAATGGTTTGGCCACTGTTTCTACATCCGAAATTTTTGAATATCTGGCCGCTTATATCCAGAGAGAGCCGGTTGAGCGGATCATCATAGGGAAACCCATGCAGCCCAATGGGCGTCCGAGCGAGAACATGGTGCGTGTGGAGCAGTTCGTAAACCGATGGAAGGAGCTGCACCCGGATGTTCCGATTGAGTATTACGACGAGCGATTCACCTCGGTTCTGGCGCATCGCGCCATCCTCGAGAGCGGCATCGGCAAGAAGGTCCGCAGGGAAAACAAGGGCCTGGCGGATGAGATAAGCGCCACGATAATCCTTCAGGATTGGATGAAATCCCGCAAGTAGGATAGAAATACTTTAGAAAAAAGATAGTAGAAATCAGCTTTTAAAGGAGATTGAATGATATTACCTATTTATATATATGGACAACCAGTGCTTCGGAAGACGGCAGAGGACATTCCCCTCGACTATCCCGACTTGAAGCAGCTGATACAGGATATGTTTGAGACCATGCACGCTTCTGACGGCGTAGGGCTCGCCGCGCCACAGATAGGCAAGCCTATCCGTGTAGTAGTGATTGACCTTGATGTGTTGAAGGACGATTTTCCCGAGTATGAGAACTTTCGGCGTGCCTTCATTAATCCGCACATCCTCGAGTATGACGACACCGAGACGGAGACTTTGGAGGAGGGTTGTCTCTCCGTGCCGGGCATCCACGAGAGCGTAACGCGCCCCACGCGCATCCATGTGAAGTATGTCGACGAAGAGCTCAAGGAGCATGACGAGTGGGTGGAAGGCTACCTCGCCCGCGTGATGCAGCACGAGTTCGACCACCTCGACGGCACGATGTTTGTCGACAGGGTCAAGCCCTTGCGCAAGCAACTCATACGCAACAAGCTGAAGGCAATGATACAAGGCAAGTATCGTTGTGCCTATCGTACAAAACCCTTGCATCGATAGCTGCCCCATGCGCCGGCATATCATAGTTTTCCTGGTGTCGTTGCTCAGCCTCCCCGGATTCTCCCAGTACAATACCGACAGGCTGCTGACCAGTGGGGAGGTGGCTCTCCACTATGAGGACTATGTGTTGTCGATTCAGTATTTCAATCAGGTCATAGCCCTGAAGCCCTATCTTTACCAGCCTTGGTATTACCGTTCCGTGGCGAAGTTCTATTTAGAAGACTTCGTAGGAGCGGAAAACGATGCCACACAGGCCATCCGCATTAATCCCTATATTGACCAGATTTATGATCTGAGGGCTATTTCCCGTATCCGGCAAGAGAAGTATAGTGATGCCATTGACGACTACGGGCAGGCCATCCGGCTGAATCCTGGCCAGCGCAACTTTTGGTTTAACCGCGTCATCTGTCGTATGAACACGAAGGACTACAGGCAGGCTCATCTCGATGTAGACACGATCGTCGCCCGTTGGAGCCAGTTCGCCAACGCCTATTCCCTCAACGCGGAGGTCTATCTGCACGAGAAAGACACTACAGAAGCGGTAAAATGGCTTGACAAAAGCCTGGAACTCGACCCTTACGACGGGAATGCGTGGACTACGCGAGCCTATATCAGCCTGTCGCGAAGGCAGTGGAGGGAGGCCGACAAGTATCTCAGCGAGGCCATCCACCTGAAGCCCAAGACCGTGGGAAACTATGTCAACCGCGCCCTGGCTCGCTACAACTACAACAATCTGCGCGGAGCGATGGCGGACTATGATACTGCCATCGACCTCGACCCCAACAATTTCCTCGCCCACTATAACCGCGGCCAGCTGCGCATGCAGCTCGGAGACGACAACCGGGCCATCAGCGACTTCGACTTCATCATCCGCATGGAGCCCAAGAACTTCATGGCCATCTTCAACCGGGCTCTCCTCAACGACCGCACGGGCAACCTGCGCGACGCCATACGCGACTATACCACGGTCATCGACCAGTTTCCCAACTTCTGGACAGGCCTCTCTTATCGTGCCAACGCCTATCGGCGGCTGGGCATGACGGCCAAGGCCGAACTCGACGAGTTCCGCATCTTCAAGGCCCAGATGAACAAACACCAGGGCATACAGCCGCGATGGAGCAAGGGAAAGCGTAAGGATGTGCGCAAGCGCAGTGAGATTGACCCGGAGAAATACAATCAACTCGTGCAGGAAGACGAGAACGAAGTGGAGCATGAATACAAGAGTGCCTACCGCGGACAGATACAGAACCGCGCCGTCGAGGTGGCCTTCATGCCCCTCTACGGCCTTTCCTACTTCCAGTATAACAACGGCGTGAAGTCCTATCAGGCCTTCGACCCCGAGGTGGAGGAGTTCAACCGCACGGAGAACTCGCGGGAGAAGCTCTATGTGAACTGCAACCCCGTGCAGCTCGACGAGGCTCAGTCTACGGCCTTTTTCCAGCTGATAGACAGCCTTTCCGCACGGATAGAGGCCACGAAAGGTGTCGACAAGGCGAAAGGGTTGCTTATTCGCCGTGCCGTTGCCTACGGCACGGTGCAGGACTTTGACGCAGCCATCAGCGACCTGACGGCCTATATTCACCTCGACAGCATTTCTGCCATGGGCTATTGGGAGCGTGCCGTGTGCCAGATTATGATGAACAACTTCAACGCTTCACATGGAATAGATATCGAAATAAAGATGATGAAGGCGCGAGACGACCTCGACCGCGCCGTGAAGCTCAGTCCCAAGAATGCCTATCTGTATTATGACCGTGGCAATCTTCATGCCGTCCGTAAGGAATATGCCAATGCCATCGATGACTATACGAAGGCGATAGAACTCGACGGGAAGCTGGCCGAAGCCTATTATAACCGCGGTCTTGCTCGCTATTATAACGGCGACAGGGCGGGTGGAGTGCACGACTTGAGCCGTGCCGGAGAGCTTGGCGTCTATAACTCCTACAGCGTTATCAAGCAGTTTAACAAAGAGAAAGGCCTGGCTGCTGATAATCGTTAAAACCGCCCGTATGTATTTCTGCGTCTGTATTTAGATAAGTCTGATTTATCTTCTGTTTATTCTCCGTGGTAGGTGCCGATGTAGCAGATAGCCCCAAAGGGGTCGTATATCAAATAGACGAACGGCCGGTTGGCTTCGAAATAGGCGATATTCTCCTCTTTTGCTATGACCAGCGAGAGTTCCGCAAACTCCGTGCCGGTAACCGATTCGGCCGTTGTTCCCCATTCATCCACCTTGATTTTGGTTTGCTGCTGTATCTTGTTTATCTTTAAGGGCTTGTCGCTGATGTTTACCAGCTCGGCATCATCGCCGAAAGCTTTGTGCATGCCCAGTTGCCGTAGCGGCTCTTTGAGCGACATGTCGGTTGCTGCCTCAAACTTAGGGATGGATATATGCACCTCTTCATAGGTCTTTAGCTTTCCTTGTGCAGCGCGCAGTTCTTCCATGGACAGCCGATCTATGAAGGCCCGGAGGTCGACAAGGCTGTCCGGCAAGATGATTTGCATGTTGAATCCACCGGTGTAATGCGTGTTCAGAAGGCTGAAGTTTGCGTGTTTGCAGACGCTGCTATACTTCTCTTTGTCTATCTTGCTCATCATGCTTACCTTGCTGCTCGTACCTTCGTAGAACGGTTTCGGCCTTGCCTCTGAGAATTCTTCCGGCCATACGCCGGCGAAGTTGTTGGCATTTACGAGCAGTAATTTCGTGTCCCGGTCAACTTTCAGGGGCATGCGGGGAATCATGCCCGCCGTCTGTTCATTGCACCAATCGTCAAGCCTCTTCTGCATTTCTTCGTCAAATCTGCCCTCTATGACTCCTGCAAAATAGTCTTGCTCCATCTTTGCCCGGTAATCTTCCTTGAAATAGTCGCTGCCTTCCGTGGCAATTATATTTGCACTTTTCAGGTAAGAACGATTCATGAAGACAGAGCCCACGCTTACCTGCGGACTGTCTATGGCCAGGGAGAGCATCTGCCGGTGGGCAAACTTGTTGAACGCTTCTATCTCCTTTTCGCTGATGCCCAGCGCCTTGCATATTTCCCCGCGAGTTTCCCCCGTTGCCCCGGTAGCAGTCATGTTGAGCAGATATAATGCTCCCAGGGGCGAATATACCTGGTTTTTGCCGTCCTTGCCTGCCGCGAGTTGCCGGAAGAGGCGCAGTGAGAAGTCGTTTTCCTTGTTTATCAGCAGCTTCTCCGCCTTGCTCAAATCGTAGTCCGGCACCATGCTTCTTGCAGCCTCGGTGAGCGTCTTTTGTTCACTACAAGCCGTCAGGAGCGCTGCCGTTACTCCGCAAAGCATTGCCAGGCCCCAAGATATAAGTGTTCTTTTCATATTAATATTGTTTACGGTTGCCGATTCTCAGTTATCTCGCAAATATAATATATTTTCTCGGAAACCATGGACATTCACCGTGATTTCTTTCTCTGCCTCTTCTTCTTTTCTTGAAAAACGGGTGGAGTGCGCGACCTGAGCCGTGCCGGAGAGCTCGGCATCTACAACTCCTACAGCGTTATCAAGCAGTTTAACAAGGAGAAAGGCCCGGCTGCCGGTGGTCGTTAGCATCCGTTCAGGCGATGGTTTCCGAAGGCGGGAGCCGCCCGCCGCAATGCCCGAGGTAGCCGGGAGGAATGTTACAAGCGGCGTGTAACGCGATTACACGCCGTTTGTAACACGATTACACACGGCTTGTAGCATCACGGGTGGCCGCCTTTTGTTTCAGGTAGAGCCGCCCGCCGTCCCGCCGGTGCCCGTTTCCCGTTCCGCTTCGTGCCCCTCACCGGCAGGAAAATATCTTTTGTTTTTCTTGCGAAATTCAATAAAAATCTTGTATATTTGCAAAAGAGCCTAAACAAATGACTAAAAAATACAATGAGGAAGCGTCGTTTCTTATTCCTATTCACGGTTGCTCTCTTTCTGCTCACGGCCTGCGGAAGGGGCGAGAAGCAATATGTCATCGGGGTGTCGCAGTGTTCGGAAGACATCTGGCGGGACAAGCTCAACGGCGAGCTTGTCATGAGTACCTACCAGCATGAGAATGTAAAGCTGGAGTTTGCGTCGGCCGGCGACAACGACGAGCTCCAGACCGAGCAGATACAGCGGTTCATAGACGAGGGCGTAGACCTTATCATCGTCTCGCCCAACCAGATTCACACCATCTCGTCGGTCATCGACAAGGCCTACGGAAAGGGCATTCCCGTCATCCTCTTCGACCGCAAGACCGACTCCAATAACTATACCGCCTTCATCGGGGCAGACAACTATGAGGTTGGCCGGCAAATGGGCGACTTCATCGCCCGGCAGCTGGGCGGCAGGGGAAACATTGCCGAGATATGCGGCCTGAAGGGCTCCTCGCCGGCCATAGAGCGCCATAAGGGATTCATGGATGCCATCAGCCGCTATCCGGGAATCAAGTTGGTGGCCCGCAGATATGCCGGATGGCTGAAGGAACGGGGCAGGGTAGAGATGGACAGCATCCTTCTGGCAGGCACGAAGGTCGACTATGTGTTTGCCCAGAACGACCGTATGGGCATCGGCGCGCGGCAATCGGCATGGAAGCACGGCGCCAAGAACATCCGCTTCGTGGGTATTGACGCCCTTCCCAGCCGCGGGGGCGGACTGGAGCAGGTGCGCGACGGCCACTTGGTGGCGTCTTACATCTATCCCACCCGTGGCGACATCGTCATGCAGCTGGCGCTCAACATCCTCGAGGGAAAGCCTTACCGCCGCGACAATTACCTGAAGGGGGCGCTCGTTACGCGCGACAACGCCGGCGTGCTACTCCTTCAGAACGAAGAACTGGACAAGCAAAGCAGCCGTCTGAAATCGCTCCACGGCAAGGTGAACGACTATCTGGCGCAATATAATCACCAGCAGATATACATGCTGCTGTCGGCCATCATCATCCTGCTGCTCATCGGCCTGATTGCCTACATCTACCACACGCTCGCCCTGAAGCGGCGGATGGAGGAGAAGGCCACCAACGCTAAGCTGCAGTTCTTCACCAATGTGAGCCACGAGATACGCACGCCGCTCACGCTCATCGCCGACCCCATAGACCATCTGCAGCACGCCGACAACCTCACTCCGCGGCAGCAGGACATGCTGCGCATCGTGCACAGGAACATCGATGTGCTGATGAGGCTGGTCAACGAGATACTGGAATTCCGCAAGGTGCAGAACGGCAAGATGACGCTGAGCCTCTCCGACTTCGACCTGGCGATAAGCCTGCGCCAGTGGGCGGAGGTGTTCGAGGAGGCTGCCGCCGCCAAGAAGGCCGTGCTCTCACTGGAGCTGCCCGAGCGGCTGATGATGCACGCCGATATATATAAGGTGGAGCGCATCTGTTATAACCTGCTCAACAACGCCGTGAAATACTGCGCCGAGGGCAGCCGCGTCGTCGTGTCGGCGCACGAGGAGGGCGGCAACGCCTGCATCCGCGTGGCCAACGACGGGCAGGTGATTCCCCGTGAGGAGCTGTCGCGCGTGTTCGAGCGGTTCTATCAGGCCGGTAATGCCAAGGGCGGCACCGGCATCGGGCTTGCCTTGGTGAAGGCCTTTGCCGAGTTGCAGGGCGGCACGGTCAGGGCGACGAGCGACCCCGGCGGGCTGACCGAGTTCACCGTAACGATTCCCCTGCAGGTGGTTTCCGCTGCTGAATCTACGGCTTCTGCCGCCTCACCGGCTGCCTCCGGTCCCACCAGGGACGACCAGTCGGCCGACGACCTGAAGTCGAAGGTGATGGTAGACAGAATCACCGAGGGCGCCGAGGAGAAGCCTTCCATCCTCGTCATAGACGACAACGCCGACATCCGCGCCTATATGATGGCCGTATTGTCGGACTCCTACGAGGTTACGGAATCGGCCGACGGAGCCGAGGGACTGCGTCGCGCCCTGCGCGATGTGCCCGACCTGATTGTCTGCGATGTCATGATGCCCGTCATGGACGGCTTGGAATTCTGCCGGCGCATCAAGGCCGACCCCATCACGAGCCATATCCCCGTCATCCTGCTCACGGCCCGCATCATGGAAGAACACCGTGCACAGGGCTACGAGCAGGGTGCCGATGCCTACCTCACAAAGCCGTTCAGTAGTGAAGTGCTGAAAGCCCGCATCGGCAATCTGCTGCTCAATCGCAAGCGGATGAAGCTGGCCTTTGCTGCCGAGGGCGACCATGCCAGGGCCGACTCGCCGGCGGCGTCGGCCGAGCCGAAGAGCATGGAGACGGAGTTTATCGACCGGTTCCGCAGGCTGATGCAGGAGAAACTCGCCGCCCCCGACCTGAATGTAGACCAGCTGAGCAGCGACATGGGCATCAGCCGGGCGCAGCTCTACCGCAAGATCAAGGCCCTCACGGGCTATTCTCCCGTGGAGGTGATACGCGAGGCGCGGCTCAAGCGTGCGAAAAGGCTGCTGGAGACCACCGACAAGAGCATTTCCGAGGTGGCCTATGCCGTGGGATTCTCCACGCCGAGCTATTTCACGAAGTGCTACAGGGAGCGTTTCGGCAAGAATCCCGGCAGTAGGGAGTGAGGCCTGTCAGGGCTTAAAAAATCGTTCATTTGCTGCGAATTCCGTCATGATGAAACATTATTTGCATGCTGTGAACGATTTTTTCAGGACCGGAATGTTAGAAGAAAGTATCTTTGCGGCAGATTACAAAGACCAAAATACTAACTTCTAACATTTTTTCTAATGGAAAACCTAAGGAAAATCTTTCTGAGCGCAATGCTCTTTATGATGTTCTGCAGTCTCGCGAATGCGCAGGACATTCCTGTTTCCGGTACCGTTGTCGACCCGACGGGAGAACCGGTCATCGGTGCGACGGTCATGCAAAAGGGAACTTCCAACGGTTCCGTGACCGACATTGACGGACATTTCTCTTTCAAGGCTCCCAAGGGCTCGATGATCACTATTTCCTACATCGGCTTCGCAGACCAGGAAGTGGAGGCAGGCGAAAACCTTACCATCACCCTGCAGGAAAGCTCCACGGAGCTGAACGAGGTCGTTGTAACGGGCTATACCACGCAGCGCAAGGCCGACCTGACGGGTGCCATTTCAGTAGTAAGCGTCAACGACATCGCCAAGCAGAATGAAAACAACCCCATCAAGGCCATGCAAGGCCGGGTGCCGGGCATGAACATCTCGGCCGACGGTTCGCCATCAGGCTCAGCTACCGTGCGTATCCGCGGTATCGGAACACTGAACAACAACGACCCTCTCTACATTATTGACGGTGTGCCCACCAAGGCTGGCATGCACGAGCTCAACGGCAACGACATCGAGAGCATACAGGTGCTGAAGGATGCAGCCTCGGCAAGCATCTACGGTAGCCGTGCTGCCAACGGTGTAATCATCATCACCACCAAGAGCGGAAAGGACGGAAAGGTGAAGATCAATTTCGATGCCAGCGTGTCGGCACAGACCTATGCCCACGAGATGGAGGTGCTCAACGCCAAGGAGTTCGGACAGGTGATGTGGCAGGGCTATGTGAACGACGGTCTGAACCCTAATTCCAACGGGCTTGGCTACCGCTATGACTGGGGTTACGATGCCCAGGGCAATCCCGTTCTGAACGGCATCACCATGAACAAGTATCTGGATGCGGCCGGAACCACGCCCGCTGCCGACACCGACTGGCTCGACCAGACCACCCGCACGGGAATCATCCAGCAGTATAATGTGTCGATGAGCAATGGGTCTGACAAAGGGACATCGTTCTTCTCGCTGGGCTACTATAAGAACAAGGGTATCATTGAGCACTCCGACTTCGAGCGTTTCTCCGCCCGTATGAATACCAGCTACAACCTGCTGAAGATTGCCGAGCGCAACATCATCACCATCGGCGAGAGCTTTACGCTGAACCGCACTTCCGAGGTGCAGGCTCCCGGGGGCTTCTTGGAAAATGTGCTTCAGTTCAATCCATCGCTCCCCGTCTACACCACGAGCGGCGAATATGCAGGTCCTGTGGGCGGCTATCCCGACCGTGAGAATCCCGTGGCGCGCCTCAAGCGCAACGCTGACAACCGCTACAGCTACTGGCGCGTGTTCGGCGATGCCTACATCAACATCAGCCCCATCAAGAACTTTAACATCAAGTCGACCTTCGGTCTCGACTATGCGCAGAAGCAACAGCGCATCTTCACCTATCCCATAACCGAGGGAACGGTGGCCAATCCCACCAATGCCGTAGAAGCCAAGCAGGAGCATTGGACCAAATGGATGTGGAACGCCATCGCCACCTATAATCTGGAAATGGGCAAGCATCGCGGCGATGTCATGATAGGTACGGAGCTCAACCGCGAGGACGATACCAACTTCAGCGGTAAGAAATTTGACTATTCGGTTCTCAATCCTGACTATATGTGGCCCAATGCCGGTGTAGGAGAGGCTGAAGCCTACGGCGGAGGCGAAGGTTACACCTTGGTTTCCTTCTTCGGCAAGCTCAACTATACCTACGACGACCGCTATCTGGCCAGTTTCACCGTGCGCCATGACGGCTCCAGCCGTTTTGGAAAGAACAACCGCTATGGTACCTTCCCATCCGTAAGTGCGGGCTGGCGCATCAGTGAAGAGAAATTCATGAAGAAATTCAGCTGGATCGACAACCTGAAGTTCCGTGTCAGCTGGGGGCAGACAGGTAACCAGGAAATATCCAATATCGCCCGTTACACGCTCTATGTGAGTAACTATGGAGAAGCAGGATTCGGCGGGCAGAGCTACGGAACAAGCTACGATATCGAAGGAACCAACGGGGGAAAGACTCTTCCTAGTGGATTCAAGCGCAATCAGATAGGCAATGATAACCTGAAATGGGAGACCACCACGCAGACCAACCTTGGTCTCGACTTCGGTTTCTTCAGGTCGGCATTATATGGAAGCTTCGAATGGTATCATAAGAAGACCACCGACATCCTCGTGTATATGCCCGGCATCGGTGTCATGGGCGAGGGCTCGTCGCAGTGGATCAACGCCGGCGAGATGGTGAACAAGGGTATTGAGCTCAATCTCGGATACCGCGGAAAGATGGGCGACTTCCAGTATGACCTCGCCGGCAACATCGGCACCTATCGCAACGAGATAACCAAGCTCCCCGAGACCATCGCAGCCAACGGCACCTTCGGCGGAAACGGCGTGAAGAGCGTCGTGGGCCATCCCATGGGTGCGCAGGTGGGCTATGTCTATGACGGCATCTTCAAGAGCCAGGCCGAAATCGACAACCATGCCCAGCAGAACGGCGCCGGACTGGGTCGCATACGCTGGAAGGACCTCAACCACGACGATGTCATCAACGAGAGCGACCAGCAATGGATATATACTCCCGTGCCGGATTTCTCTTGGGGTCTGAACATCTACCTGCAATACAAGAACCTTGACTTCACTATGTTCTGGCAGGGAGTGCAGGGCGTGGATGTCATCTCCGACCTGAAGAAGGAAACTGACCTGTGGAGCGGACTCAATATCTCGAATCTGAACAAGGGTCGCCGCCTGCTCAACGCATGGAGTCCCACCAATATGGGCTCTAACATACCGGCCGTCAGCACGATGGACAATAACAACGAGAAGCGTGTGAGCAGCTATTTCGTAGAGGACGGCTCGTTCGCCAAGCTACGCACGGTGCAGATTGGCTACAACTTCCCGGAGAATCTGACCAAGAAACTCTATATGGAGCGCCTGCGCATATATCTCTCTGCCCAGAATCTCCTGACCATCAAGTCGAAGAACTTCACGGGCGTTGACCCCGAGAATCCGAATTTCGGCTATCCTATTCCTCTGAACATTACTTTCGGGCTGAATGTTTCATTCTAAGTGTAGCATCAACATGGTTTCAACATTAAGATTCAAGACAATGAAAACGAATTATATATACAAAGGTGCGAAGGGACTGGCCGTCTTACCTCTCTGCCTTCTCGCCCTCGTCTTTTTTACCGGATGCAGCAACTTCCTTGATGAGCACACTCCACAAGGAACGCTCAGCGACGACCAGGTGAAGACGCCTGAGAATGCCGACGCAATGGTTATCTCGGCCTATGCCATATTCACTTCGGCCGAGGATATCAACTCCTCCTTCTCCATGTGGAACTTCGATGTGCGCAGCGATGATGCCTACAAGGGCGGAAGCGGAACCAGCGATGGAGATGTGTTCCATCAATTAGAGGTGGAGCAGGGAGTGCTTACTACTAACTGGAATATCAACGACATGTGGGTGCGCCTCTATAATGCCATCTCGCGTGTGAATACGGCCATTGCCCTACTCAACCAGACTAATGACAGTTTCACCATGAAACAGCAACGCCTGGCTGAGATGAAGTATCTCCGTGCTTATGCCCACTTCCTTCTGAAGCGGCTCTACAAGCATATTCCGTTTATTGTCGACGAGAACATGAGCTACGACGACTACACCCAACTGTCCAATACGGAATATAGCAACGATGCAGGCTGGCAGGTTATCATCGACGACCTGATGGAAGCTTACAACACTCTGCCGCAGACCCAGGCTGACAAAGCTCGCCCCACAAAAGCGGCTGCAGCAGCCTTCCTGGCCAAGGTGTATCTCTACAAAGCCTACCATCAGGATGACGAGAAGAGCAATCAGGTAACATCTATCGATAAGGGCGATCTGGAGAAAGTCATCGAGTATACCGACCCTTTGCTCTATACCAACTATGGTCTGGAGGATGACATTCATAACAACTTCCGTCCCGAGGACCAGTACGAGAACGGCAAGGAGAGCATCTGGGCCATCCAGTACTCGCACAATGACGGCTCCACTTATGGTAACCTCAACTGGAGCTATGGCCTCATCGTGCCCAACATTCCCGATGTTACCGACGGCGGTACTGATTTCTACAAGCCGTCGCAGAATCTGGTGAATGCTTTCCGCACCGATGCCTCGGGCCTGCCTTTGCTTGACAATTTTAACGCCAGGGACTACGACAAGGCCATCGACAATGCCGACCCTCGCCTTTTTCTCACCGTAGGAATGCCCGGGCTTCCCTATGAGTTCAATGCCAACTTTATCATGGATCGCACCAGTACCTGGAGTCGTTCAAATGGACTCTATGGTTATTATGTTACGCTGAAGCAGAACATCGACCCCGACTTGATAGGTACCTATCTTATCAAGGGCTCCTACTGGGCCAGCCCGATGAATCGTATTGTGTTCCGCTACGCCGATGTCTTACTGGAGCGTGCCGAGGCTTATGCACAGCTCGGTAATGCAGGACAGGCCATACAGCTCGTCAACGAATTGCGCACCCGCGCCGCAGGAAGTACCCAGATGATTTCCAACTACCACAGCAGATATGGAGTGAACATCTATGTGAGAAACTATACCGGCAACTACGACAAAGAACAGGCTCTCAAGATTGTGAAGATGGAACGCCGACTTGAGCTCGGAATGGAAAGCGAGCGCTTCTTCGACCTCGTGCGATGGGGCGAGGCAGCCACCGTGCTCAACAAGTATTATGCAGAAGAGGCCAACGACTGTGCAATCTACAGCAGCGCCAAGTTCACGGCCAACAAGGATGAATACCTGCCTATCCCTTATTCGCAGATTGCGGCTTCCAACGGACACTACACCCAGAACATCGGTAACTGGTAATCGTCGGGAGTGATAACAAACTATCATTCAAGAATGATTAATGAATCGTTTAAAGACAAAATAGCAATGAAAAAGAACAATATATATATAATAAAGGTAGTAAAGGTTCTGTACCTTTTGCCTCTTTGCCTTTTGGCCTTTCTGTTCCTGACAGGTTGCAACAGCGACAACACAAGCGACCTGCAACTTGAGGGTAACTGTATGGTCGAGGCACTGAAACTCGACAGCTATGAAGGCAATGTCGACCTGAAGACGCGCACCATTACCGTGCGTCTGCCCGAAGTCTATGAGACATCAGCCATGAAGCTAACGGCTCTCCAACTGTCGCCGGGAGCCACCTGCGATGTATCGGAAGGCGCAACGCTCAACATGGATGCTCCTAAGACACTCCATGTGAAGAATGGCGATGTGTTCATCGACTGGACGCTCAGTGTGCTTCACGATGAGGCTCGCATCACTCAGTTTGTGCTTAACGACATTTATACAGGCACCATAGACCAAGATGCCAAGACCATCACAGCCTATGTACCGGCATCGATTGGGGTAGAGAGTCTGGTGCCCACCATTATCTATAGTGCCAACGCCACCATCACACCGGCTTCAGGCGTGCCACAGGACTTCACCAATCCCGTTACTTATAAGGTAACCAACAATTCGGCCGAGAGCACTTATACCGTAACCGTCCATGCCATCGACAAGCCGAAGGCTCTCTTCGTAGGCGACGCAGCCAACATGAACGACCTCGATCCAGAGGCAAAAGAAGCTTGCCTGTGGATGCTGTCAAATGTGTCCAGCTCGCTCTATGCATCGTTTGCCGATTTGCAGGCCGAATCCGTAGACCTCTCTGAGTGCAAGGTCATCTGGTGGCATTATCATGTAGATGGTGGTGTCGATGGCCATGATGCCTTCGCTGCAAAGGCCAAGGGGGCACTGGCGGCCAAGAATGAGCTGCGCAAGTTCTATGAGAACGGAGGTTCTTTGTTCCTCACGCGCTATGCCACTAACCTGCCATCTTTCATCGGAGCAACGGGCAGTGACGAATGGACAACGCCCAATAACTGCTGGGGACAGGACGAAGATAAGGCAGAGCTCTGTGGGGGACCGTGGACATTCCGTATCTTTAACGGGCAGAACGCACATCCTCTGTGGCAGGGTCTCATTGCCGGCGACAATGCCGATGAAGTCTATTGCACCGATGCCGGCTACCATATCACCAACTCTACAGCACAGTATCATGTGGGTACCGACTGGGGCGACTATCCCGACTATAACGCATGGACGACGCGCACAGGTGCCGAAGTTCTCGGTGTGGGCGGCGATGGTGCCATCGTGGCATGGGAGTATCCTGCAACGGCAGGCAAGGGCGGCATTATATGCATCGGCTCAGGCTGTTTCGACTGGTATTCCTACACCTTCGAGGCTGGCTATACGGAGAACTACCACAAGAACATCTCTACCATTGCAAAGAACGCATTCAATTACCTAACGAAATAAAAACCTTATGAAAAAGATGATATATTCATTCGCAGTCATGCTGTCGGCTCTGTCGCTGACAGCATGCAGCAGCGACAATTTTGCTGCCGATCCTGAGAAAGACTGGGCTGGTACCACCGAGTTCTTCACCTCTACCGAAGAGAAAGGTTTCGCCACCTACTATAAGCCCGCTATCGGACGCGTGGGCGACCCGATGCCTTTCTATGATCAGAAGGCAGCCCACTTCAAGGTGCTCTACCTGCAGGACTATGAAATCAACGACAGTTATCGCTATCATCCCATCTGGGGCGTTGCCACAAACGACGGTGCCAACTATGAGTCGATAGGCGAGGTGCTGCCCGTGAATGCTTCCGCCGAGGCCCAGGATGCGGCACTTGGAACAGGTTGCTGCGTCTATAACGAGAGCGACGGACTTTATTATATCTACTATACTGGCCACAACCCGAGGTGCAAGAACACCGAAGCTGTCATGCGTGCCACTTCGCCCGATTTCAAGACATGGACCAGAGACAACGCCTGGATGCTGAAGGGCGACGACTACGGATTCTCTTCCGTTGACTTCCGCGACCCTCAGATATTCAAGGGAGACGACGGCCTTTGGCACATGGTCATTGCCAGCAACCTGAAGTTTGCCGAGTTCACCTCTGCCGACCTGAAGAGCTGGAAGTATGAGTCGCAGTTCCCCATGATCTGGGATCGCATGTGCGAGTGCCCCGACATCTTCAAGATGGGCGACTGGTGGTATCTCGTCTATAGCGAAGCCTATAAGAGCACATGGAGCCGTAAGGTGAAATACATGATGGCCAAGTCGTGGGATGCCCTGAAGGCTTGTTTCAACGATCCCGGAGCTAACTGGCCCAAGGACGGCCATGAAGGAGTGCTCGACAGCCGGGCATTCTATGCCGGCAAGACGGCTTCTAACGGCACCAACCGCTACATCTGGGGGTGGTGTCCCTATCGCACGGGAGCCAATATCTATGAGCAAAACATCAATGTCGGCACATCCGAGCCTAACTGGGGCGGTGCACTCGTTTGTCACAAGGTCATCCAGCACTCTGACGGAACGCTCACTTTGGGGAAGGTCGAGGCCATTGACGCTAAATACAATCAGGCAAAGGATGTGGCCTTGAAGGCTCAGCGGGGGGTAAGCCAGTCGGGCGATAGCTATGCTCTTGCAGGCGATGCCTATGCGCTCTTCGGCCGGTTGGGTGCTCACAACAAACTGTCGTTCACTGTGAAGACTGGCAGCGCTACCGACAAGTTTGGCATCTCGCTTGTCCGCGGCTCCGAATCAAAGAAGTACTATACCATGGTGGTGAATCCTGAGAATGAGAACACCCGCAAGGTAAACTTCGAGGAAGAGGGTCCCGAGGGAAAGGGGTTCATCGAGGGCATCGACGGCTATCCTTTCAGCCGTCCGTCCGACAATACCTACAACATTACCCTCTACACCGACAACAGCGTTATCACGATGTACATCAACGATGTTTGTGCTTACACCCAGCGTATCAGCGGCATTGCGAAGAACTGCTGGAGCATCAATGCCTATGGAGGAAGCATCACCGTTAGCAACCTTACCGTCAGCGAATATTGATAAGTCTGCTTCACTTATGGACATAATACTAATTAATAAGGAATAAGAAGAAATCGTTCATCCAGTGGCGTTTCTGTTTCATGCAACAAAAATGCCATTGAATGGGTGGTTTTGCGTTTCAAAACGAAAAGGAATCACTATCTTTGCAGAAGGAATCCTATAACTATCAACAAATCTACATGAAGAGAAAAATCCAAACCATGGCACTCTGCCTCCTCGCCGGCGTATCGCTGTCGCACGCACAGACCTTCCTGAGTCAGAACCATGCAATGAAGCGCGTCAAGACAACCGAGAAGTATCTTCTCCTCCCCGTGGAGGAAAGTGAGGGCATCGCCCACATTCGCGTCTTGAAGGACAACCGGCTCGTGAAGGAGTTCAACTGTAAACTGGCCATCAACAAGACCGATTACCAGGTGCCTCTCGACCTCAGCGAGTTCGGCGGCGACCTGCTGCTCGACATCCAGTTTCCCGGCGATACGCGTACCACGGGTGTCATCCGCGACTTTGCCTGCTGGCAGGAAATGAAGGTGGCAGACAATTTCGACACGACAAACCGCGAGAAGTATCGCCCAGCTTATCATCACACGCCCCTCTACGGATGGATGAACGACCCGAACGGCATGTTCTATAAGGACGGCGTCTGGCATCTTTATTTCCAGTATAACCCCTATGGGTCGCAATGGGAGAACATGACCTGGGGGCACAGCACCTCTACCGACCTCACCCATTGGACCTATGAAGGGGAAGCCATCACGCCCGATGCCCTCGGCACCATCTTTAGCGGATGCTGCGTAGTGGACAAGGCGAATACGGCGGGATTCGGCAAAGATGCCGTCGTAGCTTTCTATACCTCGGCCGGGGCGTCGCAGACGCAGAGCATGGCGTATAGCACTGATGACGGGAAAAACTTCACGAAGTATGCCGGCAACCCCGTCATCACGAGCAATATGCCAGACTTCCGCGACCCCAACGCCTTCTGGAACGACGAGCTGGGGCAGTGGAACCTTATCCTCGCTGCCGGGCAGCAGATGAACATCTACAGTTCGAAGGACCTGAAGGAGTGGAAATACGAGAGCAGTTTCGGCGAAGGCTACGGAAGCCACGGCGGCGTATGGGAGTGTCCAGACCTGCTGCGGATGGGCGACAAGTGGGTGCTCGTGTGCAACATCAATCCCGGCGGACCTTTCGGAGGCTCTGCCACGCAGTATTTCGTGGGCACATTCGACGGGCACAAGTTTACCTGCGACTCCGCCCCTGGCGTTACCAAGTGGATGGACTATGGGAAAGACCATTATGCCACGGTGGCCTTCGACAACGCTCCCGACGGCCGCCACATCGTGTTGCCGTGGATGAGCAACTGGCAGTATGCCAACCAGGTGCCCACGCGCCAGTTCCGTTCAGCCAACGGCCTGCCGCGCGACCTTGGCCTCTTCACCTATCGGGGCGAGTACTATGTAAGCGTGAAGCCCTCGCCGGAGGTGTTTGTCTCGTTTGTGGCGAAGTCTTCTGCCAAGCTTTCTCCCGCGGCCTATCTGGAGGTAACGGATGTGAAAACCAACGCTTCCATCACCCTGAGCAACGCTAAGGGCGAGCGCGTGGTGATGACCTACAACGGCATGGACGAGACATTCAGCATGAATCGCGACGCAAGCGGCCTCTCCGATTTCAGCACCGACTTCAAGTGTACGACCGTGGCACCTACCTACGGCGCCGTCAAGGCCATGCAGATCTTCGTCGACCACAGCAGTATAGAAGCCTTTGATGCCGACGGCAAGATGGCCATGACCAACCTCGTGTTCCCCTCCGAGCCGTATGACAGGATAGCCGCCAAGGGCTGCAAGGTGAAGATTCACGCCTTGAAATGAAAGCGGCAACCGCCCGCACGGGCAAAAAACATCATAGAAAAGAAAACAAAACCCTTTAAGCTAAAAACATAAACATGTCTAAAGTAAACAAGTTCGCCATCATACCGGTCATGCTCTGCTTCTTCTGCATGGGCTTCGTAGACCTGGTAGGCAGTGCCTCCAACTATGTGAAGGAAGACCTGGCGCTCACCAATGCCGAGGCCAACATCTTCCCGTCGCTCGTCTTTTTCTGGTTCTTGATCTTCTCCGTGCCCACGGGCATGCTGATGAACAAGATCGGGCGCAAGAAGACCGTGTTGCTCAGTCTCCTCGTTACAGTGGTCTCCCTCATTCCTCCCATCTTCGGCGAGTCCTATCTCGTGATGCTGATATCCTTCTCGTTGCTGGGCATCGGCAACGCCCTGATGCAGACTTCGCTCAACCCGCTGGTGGCCACGGTCTTGAAGGGCGGCAACCTCGCGTCTACGCTCACCTTCGGGCAGTTCGTCAAGGCCATCGCCTCTATCTCGGCTCCCACCATCTTCAGCTGGGGCTTCGCCGCCGCCATTCCCACCCTGGGACTTAGCTGGCGCATCCTTTTCCCCATCTTCGCGGTGATAGGCACGCTGTCCACGCTGTGGCTGCTCGCCACGCCTATCGAGGAGAAGCCTGCCCAGGGCAAGCCCAGCACCTTCATAGAGTGCTTCAAGCTGATGGGCATGCCTATCGTGCTGCTCAGCTTCCTCGGCATCATGTGCCATGTGGGAATCGATGTGGGCACCAACACCACGGCTCCCCGCATCCTCATGGAGCGGCTGAATGTGTCGGTGGGCGACGCCACCTTTGCCACCACGCTCTACTTCATCTTCCGCACCATAGGCTGTCTTACGGGCTCGTTCTTCCTGCGCGTGATGAACAACAAGGTGTTCTTCATCATTTCTGTCTCCATGATGGCGCTCTCCATGGTCGGCCTTTCGGTAGGAACCACCAAGGCGGTGCTCTACACGGCCATAGCCCTCGTCGGTTACGGCAACAGCAATGTTTTCTCCATGGTCTTTGCCCGTGCCTTGCAGAGCGTGCCTGAGAAGCAGAACGAGGTGAGCGGACTCATGATTATGGGTCTCTTCGGCGGCACCGTGTTCCCGCTGATCATGGGCCGGGTGAGCGACCTCATGGGGCAGATGGGTGCCGTGCTGGTCATGGCCGTCGGCGTAATCTATCTTTTCAGCTATATTCCACGAATGAACAAAAAATAAAGAATCACTATGAAACATGTAATTGTAGGCCTCGGCGAAGCGTTGTGGGACTGTCTTCCCGAAGGCAAGAAACTTGGTGGAGCACCCGCAAACTTTGCCTACCATGCCGGCCAGTTCGGTCATGACACCTACGCAATCAGTGCCGTCGGCACCGACGCCTTGGGCGACGAGACGCTGGCCGCCTTCGATAGCAAGCAGGTAAAGTATATCATGCCGCGCGTAGACTATCCCACGGGCACCGTGCAAGTGGAGCTCGACGCGCAGGGCGTGCCTACCTATGAAATCAAGGAAGGCGTGGCATGGGACCACATTCCCTTCACGCCCGAGATAGAAAATGCGGCAAAGAACTGCCGTGCCGTGTGCTTCGGCTCGCTTGCCCAGCGCAGCAGCGTGAGCAAGCAGACCATCCACCGCTTTCTGGATGCCACTCCGAAGGACTGTCTGAAGATATTCGACATCAACCTCAGGCAGAATTTCTATACGCGGGAGGTCATCTGCGACTCGATGAGACAGTGCAACATCCTCAAGATCAACGACGAGGAGCTGGTGTCCATCGGGCGCATGTTTGGCTATCCGGGACTCGACATGGAGAACAAGTGCTGGCTCCTTCTGGGCAAGTATAATCTCGACATGCTCGTGCTCACCTGCGGCGTCAACGGCTCTTATGTCTTCGCGCCGAACATGAAGACCTTCCAGGAAACGCCCAAGGTGGAGGTTGCCGACACCGTGGGTGCGGGCGACTCTTTCACCGGAGCCTTCGCCTCGGCCATCCTTGCCGGCATGCCCATCCCCGATGCCCACAAGCTGGCAGTGGATGTGAGTGCCTTCGTGTGCACGCAGAGCGGTGCGATGCCGCGGCTTCCCAAGAAGTTGACGGATAGGATAAAGTAATTCTTCTTTTAAAACGCCGCTTCTGGCGGCAATCGGTAATCTTTTTATAGTGTCCGCCCCGTGTCAAACAAGTTTTGATGCGGGGCTTTCCTGCTTCTCGGCGGTAGGATTTCCCTCTTTGCGCAGTCTTCTTTGCACAGCCTTGAACAGCATAGGATTGCCCACGGGGTGGAGGATTGTTTCGAAAATCCGTCCTGATAGCAGGCGGCGAGGCATTGAGAAGGATTAGTAATTGCCGTCGGAGGCAGGCATGTAATACTTTGTCTTGGGCCGCTCATCTTTCATTTTACCTAAAGAGAAGCGGTAGCCAAGCGTGATGGAGGCCACTTGGTTAACCACGGGGTCTGCGTCGGCCTTGATGAGTGAGGTGCCAATCACATAGCGGGCATCCAGTACCACATGCTTGTATTCATATGACACACCCACCGGAATGCCCAGAGTGATTTTGCTCACTGTAGCCTTGTCAATATTCTTATCTGTGAGATTGAAGCCCGGTTGAAGGCCAGCCTTGATGATAAGTCCTTCCACGGGTTGAACGCCCAGCAGTACGGGGATATTTAGATAGTCTACTTGAGCAGCCTTGCGACCATCCTTGAAGTTGCACCCCTGTTGGCTGTAGTATAGCCCGATGTCCATCAGGAGCGGGCGGGCAAGTTCTATTTCGAGGTCGCAGCCTATCAGCAGCCCGGCCTTCATCTTGGTTTCCAGCGGAGCTGTTTCCGCCGCTCCTGATCCTGCAGCCGACCCGTATACATGTTTGAGGTCGGCTATGTTCACGCCGATGCGCGGAATTAGGGATACTCGTTTGTCTCTCAGTTGTGCCTGCAGGTGGATGGAAGCCGTCAGCATGACAACGATAAGTAGGATTTGCCTTTTCATATTGTCCGAATTGTGATGGTTGTTGCTTAAGTAGATACAAAGGTATCGATTAATTCCCGATTCCCATCAGGATTTCCGGGGAAAATCTTCGTGCGGAATAAAAAATGTGGAATTATTCACGGAAAATAGCCTTTGTCTCGACAGAAAGTGTTATTTTTGCATTTGATTAGAATTAAACTACTTTGTATTATGGTTAAAATCACTTTTCCTGATGGCTCTGTTCGTGAGTACGAAGAGGGCGTAACGGGGTTACAAATCGCCGAGAGCCTCTCGCCGGCTCTCGCCCGCGCCGTTGTATCGTGCGGTGTCAATGGCGAGACGGTAGAGCTCAACCGTCCCATCGTGAAGGATTCCACCATCGCCCTCTATAAGTTTGAGGACGAGGAGGGCAAGCACACCTTCTGGCACACCAGCGCCCATTTGCTGGCAGAGGCTCTTCAGGAGCTTTACCCCGGCATCCAGTTCGGGTTCGGCCCAGCCATTGAGAACGGCTTCTTCTACGATGTAATGCCGCCCGCAGGGACGACGATTTCCGAGAACGACTTCCCCAAGATTGAGGAGAAAATGCGCGAGCTGGCCAAGAAAGACGAGCCCGTGGTGAGAAAGGATGTGTCCAAGGCCGACGCCCTGAAGGAGTTTGAGGCCGACGGACAGGAGTATAAGTGCGAGCACATAGCCCAGGACTTGGAGGACGGAACGATTTCCACCTACACGCAGGGCAACTTCACCGACCTCTGCCGGGGTCCTCACCTCATGTCGACGGGCGAGATCAAGGCGATCAAGATTACCTCTGTGGCCGGAGCCTTCTGGCGCGGAGACGCCAAGCGCGAGCAGATGACGCGCATCTACGGCATCACCTTCCCCAAGAAGAAGATGCTCGACGAGTATCTCGTGATGCTCGAGGAGGCCAAGAAACGCGACCATCGCAAGATAGGCAAGGAGATGGAACTCTTCATGTTCTCCGACCGCGTGGGCAAGGGAATGCCCATCTGGCTGCCCAAGGGAACGGCACTGCGCCTGCGCTTGCAGGACTTGTTGCGCAAGATGCTGAAGCCTTATAATTATCAGGAGGTTATCACCCCGGGCATCGGAGGCAAGAGCCTCTATGTTACCAGCGGGCATTATGCCCACTATTCGAAGGACGCTTTCCAGCCCATCCACACGCCCGAGGAGGATGAGGAGTATATGCTCAAGCCCATGAACTGTCCCCATCACTGCGAGATCTACGCCCGCAAGCCTCGCTCCTACAAGGATCTGCCGCTGCGCATTGCCGAGTTCGGCACGGTGTTCCGCTACGAGAAGAGCGGCGAGCTGCACGGACTGACCCGTGTGCGCAACTTCACGCAGGACGATGCTCATATCTTCGTGCGTCCGGAACAGGTGAAACAGGAGTTTGAGAATGTAATCGACATCATCCAGAAAGTGTTCACCATCTTCGGCTTCGACAACTACGAGGCTCAGATTTCGCTGCGCGACCCTGCCGACAAGGAGAAGTATATCGGTTCCGACGAGACCTGGGAGGAGAGCGAGAACGCCATCCGGGAGGCCTGCAGGGAAAAGGGAATGAACGCCCGCGAGGAGATCGGAGAGGCTGCCTTCTATGGTCCGAAGCTCGACTTCATGGTGAAGGATGCCATCGGTCGCCGCTGGCAGCTGGGCACGATACAGGTGGACTACAACCTGCCGCAGCGCTTCAAGCTTGAGTATACCGCCGAGGACAACTCCAAGCAGACGCCGGTGATGATTCACCGTGCCCCCTTCGGCTCTCTCGAGCGCTTCACCGCCGTGCTCATCGAGCACACGGCAGGTCATTTCCCGCTCTGGCTTACGCCCGACCAGGTGGCCATCCTGCCCATCTCGGAGAAGTATAACGACTATGCGGTCGAGGTTTGCAAATATCTCGACAGCCGCGATGTGCGTGCCTTCGTGGACGACCGCAACGAGAAGATAGGGCGCAAGATACGCGACAACGAGCTCAAGCGCGTGCCTTACATGGTCGTCGTGGGGGAGAAGGAGGCTGCCGAAGGTCTTGTCAGCATGCGCAAGCAGGGCGGAGGCGAGCAGTCTACGATGAAGATGGAAGACTTTGCCCAGCGTATCAACGGCGAGGTGGCCGAGCAACTGAAGCTCGCCGAAGAATAACTATTATCCCTTTATACGATAAGCCCCGGCAGGCTCTCATGGAGCTGCCGGGGCTTATTCTGTGTGCGGCTTGCTGCTGCGGGGAATGTTACAAGCAGCGTGTAATGTTGTTACACGCTGCTTGTAACGGCATTACACGCCGTGTGTAATCCTACGAGTTGCCGCTACGGAAGTCCACGGCGGCTTCGTAGTGCTCGAACGCGAGCCCTTCCTCGTATCCGAACTCGCGGAAGAGGGCGATTATCCAGGCCTGTTGATCCGGGGTGAGGAGCAGCGTGCCGTGCTCATATTTGTAGTAGGTGCCGTTGCTCCCGAGGTATTCCTTCATTCGTCGGCGCAGCTCCGCGTGGTCTTTTTCCCTCACATTCCTGAACAGGTTGGCGAACCCCCACGCGCCGTTTATCGTTCGGGTTTCCCGGAAGAAAGGGCATGCGCCGCCTTTACAGGCGGTGGGGTAGACGGCCATTCCGCACAGTTTGTCGTCGGGCAGGGCGGCTCCCGTCAGATGGCGGAGGCAGTTTTCTTTCTGTTTACAGTTTTCGTTGAAGCAGTGCTTCCAGCTCTTCGGCTGATGCCGGAGGCTGATTCCGGTCGTTAAGGTTTTGTTTTCCATGTGATGTGTGTGTTAGAAATTGACATACAAAGATACAAAACTTCTGGCCGTTTTCCAAAAGTAAAGAGGCGGTTTTCCATGCCGTCGGCGGTCGGGAGACAGTGGTGCGGGCTTGATTTAAAATATGTATTTCCCCTAAAGAAAGATAAAAAACTTTATAGGAGTGGCCGGAGTTCGTGATTTTTGTGTAAGTTTGCATCGTTATTCATCAGAAAGGAAAGATTATGAAAAAGTTATTTTTATTATTTGCCCTCGCTCTTGTGAGCGCGAGCGGCTTTGCACAGAGGGAAACCTTTGAGTTTGGCGTGAAATTAAATTATGGCTTCGACGACCCGAATGTGGGCGTCGGACTGGTAGGCCGATATAACATCGATAATCATTTCAGGCCAGAACTGGCGCTGAACTATTATCCGGAGTCTGATGATCATTCGGCATGGGATGTGAATGCGAACCTGCATTACATCTTCCACATCACCAATAAGTTCAAGCTCTATCCGCTGGGAGGACTGACCATAACGGGGCATGACTTCGATAACGGCCTCGTAGACCATTCAGAAACCAATGTGGGCGTGAACCTCGGAGGCGGCTTGCAGTACAACATTACCCGCAACCTGCACCTGAACGCGGAAACCTACTATCAGTTCGTGGACGACTACGACCGGGGAATCATGAACTTCAGCCTCTCATATGTGTTCTGACGGGATGTCGGGATACAGAAGAAAAATAATATCGGAAACTTTTGGCTATTTCACGGAAAACCATTACCTTTGCATCCGCTAAATAGAATATAGTTGGATGAAGAATGACAGAATGAAGAGTCAGTACCGCGTGAATGAGCAGATTCGCGTAAGGGAAGTTCGTGTGGTTGGTGATAACGGGTCAGAAGTCTTGCCTACTCGTAAGGCGCTTGACATGGCTCGCCAGGAAGGGGTCGACCTTGTGGAAATCTCCCCGAATGCCCAGCCGCCGGTTTGTCGTCTCATCGACTATTCCAAGTTTCTCTACCAGCAGAAGAAACGGCAGAAGGAAATGAAGCAGAAGCAGGTGAAGGTAGAGGTGAAGGAGATTCGTTTCGGCCCTCAGACCGACGAGCACGACTATCAGTTCAAGCTGAAGCATGCGCGTGAATTCCTGCTGGAAGGCAACAAGGTGCGTGCCTATGTGTTCTTCCGCGGTCGCTCCATCCTTTTCAAGGAACAGGGTGAGGTGCTGTTGCTGCGCTTTGCCAACGACTTGGAGGAGTATGGCAAGGTGGAGTCGATGCCGGCTCTCGAAGGCAAGAAGATGTTCCTCTATCTCGCTCCGAAGAAGGCTGGCATACAGAAAAAGAGTCAGCAGAAACGCGACCGCGAGGCCGAGCAGGATGCTGCCCGTCAGGCCGCCAAGCAGGAACAGGAAGCTGCCGCTGAGAAAAACGGTCTGCTCGCCAATGCCAAAGGTGGCGATGCGCTGAAAAAACTGGCTGAGACGGCCGGGGAATAAAGACAGAAATGTGTGCGTAAAGTCTTGGTATATACTTTACCACCTCTATTAATAACAATTTAAAAACAAACAAAAATGCCAAAAGTAAAGACAAATTCCGGCGCGAAGAAGAGATTCCGTTTCACCGGTACAGGTAAGATCAAGAGACATCATGCTTACCACAGTCATATCTTGACGAAGAAAACAAAGAAGCAGAAGAGAAACCTCGTTCACCAGACTTTGGTCGATGGGGCTAACTTAAAGCAGGTGCGCGACCTGTTGTGCCTCCGTTAATCATTAACTTTTAGTAGAACTTTAAAAAGAAAAGAATTATGCCAAGATCAGTAAATCATGTTGCTTCAAGGGCAAGAAGAAAAAGAATTCTGAAGCTCACTAAGGGTTATTTTGGAGCTCGCAAGAATGTCTGGACCGTAGCGAAGAACACTTGGGAAAAGGGTCTTACCTACGCTTATCGCGATCGTCGTAACAAGAAGCGCACATTCCGTGCATTGTGGATTCAGCGTATCAATGCCGCAGCTCGTCTACACGATATGAGCTACTCCCAGTTGATGGGTGCTCTCCACAAGGCAGGTATCGAGATTAACCGCAAGGTACTCGCTGACCTCGCCGTCAATAACCCGGAGGCTTTTAAGGCCATCGTGGACAAGGTGAAGTAAAAGCAATGTGTCTTTCTTTTTGGGAAGACGCATCTGAATATGAGACAGGCCGCTATTCGTGAGAATGGGCGGCCTGTTTCTTTTGGAAAAAGCTGTCTTCAGCTGAATCTTACATCGCTTTATAGTCTGTGATTCCCAACCGATTTCCTGACGGGTCGTCGAATTCTACTGCCCATCCAGTCTTGATTTGGAATGGCTTTGACAGGAAGTGAATCCCTTTTTCTTTTAATCTCGAATATTCTTCCATCACATCTTCCACTTCTATCCATAATGCAGGTTTGGCATCAGGATATTGTGTGATGTCTCTTAAGATGAGGGCCGGCTCATCGTTCCCTATTTTGTAGGCAATCATCCCCATAGGGCTAAAATCGAACTTAATGGCTAATCCGAGTAATTCACCATAGAAATGCTTGGCGGTCTCAAAGTCTGTTGCAGGAAAGAAGTAGTTGTCTGTCTTCATATAGAGTTTCTGTTTAGGAATTGTATATTGGCTCGTGATTCTTTTTATTGTTTAATCTGTTTCATGCTTAGGCCGATTCTCTTCCTCCTTTCGTCGACGGCGATCACCCTTACCTTTACATGTTGGTGGAGCTTTACCACCTCGCTGGGGTCTCTGACAAACCTGTCGGCAAGCTGGGAGACATGTACCAGTCCGTCTTGATGCACGCCGATGTCGACGAAGGCGCCGAAGTTGGTGATGTTGGTTACGATGCCCGGCAGCTCCATGCCCACCTCGAGGTCGTCTATCTCCTTAACCCTCGGGTCGAATTCAAACACCTCTATCTGCCGCCGCGGGTCTCGTCCGGGCTTCTCCAGCTCGCTCCGGATGTCGAGCAGGGTGGGCATTCCCACCTCCACCGTGATATACCGCTCGAGCTGGATGTTCTTCTGGCGATTTTTGTCGTCGATGAGTTCCTTTACCGTGCATTGCTGGTCTTTGGCCATCTGCTCCACGATACCGTAGCTCTCGGGATGTACGGCACTATTATCCAGCGGGTTGTCGGCACCTGGAATGCGGAGGAATCCCGCGCATTGCTGGAACGCTGCCGCTCCCAGTCGCGGCACTTTCTTGAGCTGGGCGCGGCTGCTGAACGGGCCGTTCTCCGTGCGATAGTCCACAATGTTCTTTGCCAACGCCGGGCCGAGGCCGCTAATGTACATTAATAAATAGGTGCTCGCCGTGTTCAGGTTTACCCCCACGAGGTTCACGCAGCTTTCCACGGTCAGGTCGAGCGAGTGCTTCAGCTTGGCTTGGTCTACATCGTGCTGATATTGCCCCACGCCTATATTCTTCGGATCAATCTTTACCAGTTCCGACAGCGGGTCCATCAGCCGTCGCCCGATGCTGACGGCACCCCTCACGGTAACATCCTCGTCGGGAAATTCTTCTCGCGCAAGCTTTGATGCGGAATAGATGGAAGCGCCGTCCTCGCTGACCACGAATATCTGCGGTCGGCTTTGCGGCAGTTCTCCGATTTCGTCGATTACCTCCTTGACAAAGGCCTGCGACTCTCTCGATGCCGTGCCGTTGCCTATGGCTATGGCCTCTATGCGGAAGTCTTTTATCATCCGCATCATGGAGACTGTGGCCTGGGCGTAAAGCCGCTTGGGGGGGTGAGGGTAGATGATTTCGTGGTGGAGCAGACCTCCTTGCTCATTGAGGCAAGCTATTTTGCAGCCGTTGGCATACCCGGGGTCGAATGCCATCACGCGCTTCTGCCCTAACGGGGCTGCTAATAACAGTTGTCGTAGATTTTCGGAGAAAACCTTGATGGCTTCCTCGTCGGCTTTTTCTTTGCTTGAAGCGGCAAATTCGTTTTCTATGGACGGCTTTAGAAGTCGCTTGTAGCTGTCTTCCACGGCTTCGGATACAATCTTTTGCAAATCTCCAACTCCATGAACATAGTGCCGTTTGAGCTTTTCGATGCACTTGTCTTCGTCTACGGAGATGCTTACGCGCAAGACTCCCTCGTTCTCTCCACGGCGCATGGCAAGCAGGCGATGGGACGAACAGCGGCGGAGGGGCTCTGAAAAGTCGAAGTAGTCAGAATATTTCGCGGCCTCGTCGCTGTCCTTCCTTGTCTTGACAGCCTTGGATGAGATGACTGCGAACCGCTGGAACTCGCCTCTGACCACATTTCTCGTACCCTCGTTCTCGCTTACCTGCTCCGCAATGATGTCCATTGCTCCGCTGACGGCGGCCTCTTCGCCCGTCTGGGCAATGAGGACAGCAAGGACAGGGGGTGCCTGCCGGAGTGTCCCCCGCTGCTGGAGGATGTAGTGGGCGAGTGGTTCGAGTCCTTTCTCACGGGCCATCTGCGCCCTCGTGCGCCGTTTCGGGCGATAGGGGAGGTAGATGTCCTCCAACTCCGTGGCGTTCCAGCATTCTTCTATTCTCCGCTGCAGTTCTGGTGTCATCTTTCCTTGCTCGGTGATGGTCTTGACCATCGTCTCCTTTCGTTTCGACATTTCCTTGAGTCGGTTGTTCCAGTCGCTTATCTGTGTAATCTGCACTTCGTCAAGTCCGCCTGTCCGTTCCTTGCGATAGCGGGCAATGAAAGGGATGGTGGCACCCTCGTCGAGCAGCCTCAGCGTGTTTTTCACCGCCTCTTCCATGAGGCTCAAGGCGTTGGCTATGATTTTGATGTATGCGTCCATAATTCTTTAGATTGCTTCCACAAAAATAAGTATTTTCTGCTGGAATGCCAACTGAAATCCAACTATTTTTAGTAACTTTGTGGCATAATTACAGTAAAAGGATGATTTCAGTAGAAGACCTTACGGTGGAGTTTTCCGCAAAACCTTTGTTCCGAGGCGTGAGTTTCGTGGTCAACGACCGCGACCGTATAGCCCTCGTGGGCAAGAACGGTGCGGGAAAATCCACCTTGCTCAAGATACTCTGCGGACTTCAGCAGCCTACGGTGGGTACTGTTTCCGTTCCTAACGGGCAGACTATAGGCTATCTGCCGCAGGTGATGAGGCTCTCTGATGATACTACGGTGCTGGAAGAAACACGCAAGGCGTTTGCCGAAACCGTGAAGATGAAGGAGACCCTCGACCGCATGCAGCAGCAGATGAACGACCGCACCGACTATGAAAGCGAGGATTATCTGGCCCTCGTGGAACGCTTTACTGAGCGGCATGAACACTATCTGCTCATGGGAGGCGATAATTATCAGGGCGAGATGGAGCGCACGCTCACGGGCTTGGGCTTTCTCCGGACAGACTTCGACCGGCCTACGAAAGAGTTTTCAGGAGGTTGGCGTATGCGTGTTGAGCTTGCGAAGATACTGCTCCAGCGGCCGGATGTACTTCTTCTGGACGAGCCCACCAACCATCTTGACATCGAAAGCATACAGTGGCTGGAGCAATTTCTCGCCCAGGCATCCTGTGCCGTGGTGCTGGTGAGCCACGACCGGGCCTTTATCAATAATGTAACCAATCGCACGCTGGAGATAACCTGCGGTCATATAGAGGACTACAAGGTAAGGTACGACGAGTATGTTGTCTTGCGCCAAGAGCGTCGCGAGCAGCAGTTGCGCGCCTACGAGAACCAGCAGAAGGAGATTGCCGACACCCAGGCGTTCATTGATCGCTTTCGTTATCAGGCCACGAAGGCCGTTCAGGTGCAGCAGCGTATACGCCAATTGGAGAAAATCGTGCCGATAGAGGTGGACGAGGTCGACAACTCTGCCATGCATCTGAAGTTCCCGCCATGCCTCCGGTCGGGCGATTATCCCGTCATTTGCAATGAGGTTCGCAAGGACTATGGCGAGCATACGGTGTTCGACCATGTAACTCTTACGATAAAGCGTGGCGAGAAAGTGGCTTTTGTGGGCAGGAACGGCGAGGGAAAGTCGACGCTCGTGAAGTGTATAATGGGCGAGATACCCTTCAGCGGCGAGCTGAAGATCGGCCATAATGTGCAGATTGGGTATTTCGCGCAGAACCAGGCTCAGCTGCTCGACGAGAGTGTGAGCGTCTATGAGACCATCGACCGGGTGGCCACGGGCGACATGCGCCTTAAGATCAACGACCTGCTCGGAGCCTTCATGTTCGGCGGCGAGGCGTCGGAAAAGAAGGTGAAGGTGCTGAGCGGAGGCGAGCGGAGTCGTTTGGCAATGATACGCCTGCTCCTCGAGCCCGTTAACCTGCTCATCCTCGACGAGCCTACTAATCATCTTGACATGCCCTCTAAGGATGTACTGAAGGAGGCCGTCAAGGCTTTCGACGGTACTGCTATCATCGTAAGCCATGATCGCGACTTTCTTGACGGACTTGTAACTAAAGTGTTCGAATTCGCGGACGGGCATGTAAAGGAACACATCGGAGGAATCTACGATTACCTGCAGGCTCATCATGCCGAGACAATCCACGAGGCACTCGACGATCAGTCGTTGTCCCGGCGGCTTCCTGCGGTTTCTGAAAGCGTGCCTTCGGAGAACAAGAAGTCGTATATGGAGCACAAGGAGCAACAGAAGAAGCTCCGTAAGACTCAAAAGGCTGTGGACGAAAGTGAGCGGAAGATAGCCCGGATGGAAGTGCGCATAGCCGAGCTCGACCGATTGTTCATGCAGCCGTCGAATGCCTCCAATATGGAGTTGGTAACGGAGTACACCTCTACCCGCCAGGCTCTTGACGCAGAAAACGAGCGGTGGATACAGCTCTCGGAAGAACTGGAGACACTGCAGAATCAAAGTTGAAGAGAGAATATAGTCAAACATATTAAATAATCAGGTAAAATGAAAATGAAACAAATCCTTCCGATTGCTATGTTCGCATCAGTTCCCTTGATGGGAATGGGACAGAACAAGTCGGGTCTTGTCATGAAGAATCTGGACAAGACGGTGAGCCCCGCAGAAGATTTCTATCAGTTCGCAACGGGCGGTTGGCAAAAGAACTATCCGCTCCCGGCTGCCTATAGTCGGTTCGGCAGTTTCGACCAGCTACAGGAGGATAACAACAAACGCATCAACATCATCCTTTCCCAGCTGCAGAAAAAGAAGTTCGAGCAGGGTTCTACGGAGCAGAAACTTTCTGATTTCTACAAGCTGGCCCTGAATGTGAGTCGTCGGAATGCTGAGGGAATTGCCCCGGTTAAGCCGTTGCTTGCCGAGATAGAACAGGCTCATAGCGTGGATGCCCTCCGCAAATTGCAGCTCAAATATGCCGACCGCGGCTATGGAGTTCAGTTCGGTTCCTACTTCGCTGCGGATGAAAAGAATGTCAAGATGAACATCCTCAACATCAGCCAGAGCGGCCTGACACTTGGCCAGAAGGACTATTATCTGAACAACGACGCGGCAACGAAGGCCATCCGCGACGCTTACAAGAAACACATTGCGCGCATGTTCAGGCTCTACGGTTTCACGGAAACCGAGGCGGAAAAGAGAAGCGCAGCCATTTTCAGACAGGAAACCCTGGTTGCCCTTATTTCCAAGAGCATGACGGAGCTTCGCGATCCGCAGGCCAATTACAATAAGATGACCCTGAAGGAATTTGCTGCCAATTATCCGAACATTCCTCTTGAAGGTCTGGCAAAGGCAGAAGGTGTAAAGGCAGATTACATTCAGGAGATGGTAGTAGGTCAGCCTTCGTTCATGCAGGGACTTGACAAGCTCATGGAGATGCAGGCTGCCGACGAAATCAAGGCTCTCATGGAGTGGGATGTCATACAAGGTTCTGCAAGCTATCTGACCGATGAAATCCGTGAGGCTAACTTCGATTTCTTTGGCAAGACGATGAGCGGTCGCAAGGAAGACTATCCTCTCTGGAAGCGCGCGACGAATCAAGTGGAGAATGCCATGGGCGAGGCTTTGGGCAAGATGTATTGCGAGAAATACTTCCCAGAGACCTCTAAGAAGATTATGGAGCAGCTTGTTTCTAATCTCCAGACCAGCCTTGGGCAGCGTATTGACGCCCAGACTTGGATGAGTGAGGCGACAAAAGCCAATGCCCACAAGAAGCTCGACAGGTTCTATGTGAAGATAGGATACCCCAACAAGTGGACCGATTACGGCAAGCTCGACATCAATCCGCAGAAAAGCTTCTATGAGAATGTGATGGCTTGCCGCAAGTTTGCCCACGACAAACATATCGCCGATAGAGCCGGTAAGCCAGTAGACAGGGATGAGTGGCTGATGAACCCTCAGACCGTGAACGCCTATTACAACCCGACGACCAATGAGATCTGTTTCCCGGCAGGCATTCTTCAGTATCCTTTCTTCGACCCGAAGGCTGATGAGGCCTTTAACTATGGTGCCATCGGCGTGGTGATAGGACACGAGATGACCCACGGATTCGACGACCAGGGACGGCAGTATGATGCCGACGGCAACCTGAAAGACTGGTGGACGGCAGAGGATGCAGAAGGTTTCAAGCAGCGCGCCGACATGTATGCCGACTTCTTCAGCAACATCAAGGTGCTTCCCGACCTGAATGCCAATGGTCGTTTCACCCTTGGTGAGAATCTTGCTGACCACGGAGGACTGCAGGTTTCATTCAATGCTTACAAGAACGCCACGGCAGAGAAGCCGCTCAAGGTGAAGGACGGGTTCACCGCCGACCAGCGTTTCTTCCTTGCCTATGCCGGCGTATGGGGGCAGAACATTACCGAGCAAGAAATCCGCAACCGCGTAAAGCGTGATCCGCACGCCCTCGGCGAGTGGCGCGTGAACGGTGCCCTCCCGCATATCGATGCCTGGTATGAGGCCTTTGGCGTCAAGGCGGGCGACAAGTTGTTCATCCCGGAGTCGCAGCGTTTGCAGTTATGGTAAACCGTGTGAGTCCGGTCCGGATAGCCGTTCTCAACCTGATGCCTTTTAAGGAGGTAACGGAGGCTGACTTCTTGCGGCTGCTCAAGGGGGTATCCACACCTGTGGAGGTAACATGGATGCGTCTTCGCACCCATGTCTCGAAACACACCTCGGCAGCTTATATGGAGTTGCACTACCGCTATTTCGACGAGTTGCGGCAGGAGCGTTTCGATGGTTTCATCGTAACGGGAGCTCCTGTCGAGCTTATCGACTTCGAGGAGGTGGACTATTGGGAGGAGTTGCGGCAAATATTCGACTGGGCTCATGCCAATATGAAGAGTACGCTCTACATCTGCTGGGGAGCCCAGGCTGGGCTTTATCATTTTTTCGGAGTGCCCAAGTATGCGCTTCCCAGAAAGATGTTCGGCATTTTCAGTCAGCGCGTTCTTTCCGCCGTTCCGCTTTTCGAGGGCTTTTCCGGGGAGTTCCCGATGCCGCACAGTCGGCATACGGAAATTCGGCGCAGCGACCTGGAGCGGCATCCCGACTTGGAGATTCTTGCCGAATCGCCGGTAAGCGGCGTGAGCATGGTGATGACGCCGGATGCCCGTGAGGTCTTTATCACCGGTCATCTGGAGTATGAACCTTATACGCTTGACAATGAATATCATCGCGACCTCGGCAGACGCGATGATGTTGACTTGCCGAAAAACTATTATGAGGCCGATGACCCTTCTCTCAAGCCTGTCGACAGCTGGCACGAGTGGGCATTGCGGCTATATGAGAACTGGACTTCCCTGTATCTCGCAAAGAAACGACAGGATGCGTGAACTTGAACTTTTGGCTCCCGCCAAGAATCTGGAATGCGGCATCGCCGCCATCGACCATGGTGCAGATGCCGTCTATATCGGAGCCCAACGCTTCGGCGCAAGGGCTGCGGCAGGCAACTCCGTGGAGGACATCGGGCGTCTCTGCGACTACGCGCATCGGTTCGGGGCGAAAGTATTCGCTACTTGTAACACGATTACATACAACGAGGAACTCGATTACATGCGGCGTGTAATCGACCAGTTAGCCGCTGTTGGCGTTGACGCTCTCCTCGTTCAGGACATGGCCACGCTGTCCATGGTGAAAGACATAGCCCTCCATGCCAGTACGCAATGCGACACACGCACGGCCGAGAAGGTGCGCTGGCTGCGCGGTCTGGGCTTTGTCCGGGCTGTGCTGGCCCGTGAGTTGTCTGTCGATGAGATTCGCGCCATCCACGAGGCCGTGCCCGAGATGGAGTTGGAAGTGTTTGTCCACGGTGCCCTCTGCGTGAGTTATTCGGGTGTCTGCTATGCTTCCCAGCATTGTTTTGGGCGTAGTGCCAACCGTGGCGAATGTGCCCAGTTCTGCCGGCTGAAGTTCGATTTGGTGGATGCCGACGGTCGTGATATAGAGCATCAGCGCCATTTGTTGTCGCTGAAGGATATGTGCAGGATCGATCATCTCGAGGAACTGGCTGATGCCGGGGCGTCTTCATTCAAGATTGAAGGCCGGCTGAAGGATGTGGATTATGTGAAGAATGTGGTTTCGGCCTATTCGCAACGCTTGGACGACATCGTCCGGCGTCATCCCGACAGATACCGCCGGGCTTCCCTGGGGCGGGTGGAATATCATTTCACGCCCAATCTTGCGAAGACCTTCAATCGTGGTTATACCACCTATTTCCTGAAAGGACGGCAGCCGGATATCGCCAGTTTTGATACGCCTAAGGCTCTCGGTGAGTATGTGGGACGGGTGAAGGAACTGCGCGGCAACTCTTTTACTATGGCAGGAACGGCCTCCTTTGCCAATGGCGACGGCCTCTGTTTCCTCAACGAGGAACATGAGCTGGAAGGGTTCCGCGTAAATCGGGCGGAAGGCAACCGCCTCTTCCCGTTGCGCATGCCGCCCCGTCTGCGTCCGGGTGTTGCGCTCTATCGCAACAAGGACGAGGCTTTCGAGAAGATTCTGGCAGGCCATACGGCGGAGCGGAAGATTCCCGTGGTCATGGAGTATGGGCTTGCGGCAACGGGTTTCGTGCTCCGCATGTGGACAAAAGACGGTCTCCTGAAGGGAGAAAGCCAGGTGGAAGCCGAACACCAGGAAGCCCGGAATTCCCAGGCTGACAATCTTCGGCGGCAGCTTTCGAAGTTAGGAAATACTCCCTATGTGTGCGAAGAGTTGAGGATAGAGGAGGGGGCCGCTGCCCTTTTCATCCCTTCGAGCCTGCTCTCCGAGCTTCGCCGCGCTTGTGTAGAGAACATGAAGCTTCTCCGCAGGCCGGTTCCGGAGAAGACGATAGAGCCTGGAACCCCTCTCGTTCCCGCTGCTGGCTGGCAGCCGGAGTATAGGGCCTATCCGTATTTATATAATATCTCCAACCAAATGGCCGTGAAATTCTATGAAGATCACGGCTTGGTTCATCCCCGCGAGGCCTTCGAGCTGAGGCCTTCAGAGTGCCCACTCATCATGCAGTGCCGTCATTGCTTGCGCTATTCGCTGGGTTGTTGCGTGCGGCATGGCGGTCATAAGCCCTCTTGGCACGAGCCCCTCTTCCTGCGTTTGCCTGACGGACGCCGCTTCCGCCTTGAGTTTAAGTGTAACGAATGTCAGATGAATATCTATGCGGAGAAATAAATCCATAGTCCGGCAATTTCCTCTGTTGCTGTTGACGGTACTCACGCTCGCGTCGTGCTACCATCGTAAGCCCGTTACATCCGATGCGCTTCCCGTACAATATAGTGCCGCGCAGCTCGATTCCATCTCGTTCTATTCTCGTCATCACTATTCCGAGAACTTCAATTTCGTGATGAAGGCCGATTCTCTCGTCCTGCTCCGTCAGCAGCCCGAGGAGTCGTTCAGCGAGCTGCTTACCACCGACTCGCTCACCGTGCGTCGCCACGACCGGCTTGTGGTGGCGGATATCCGCATGCTGCCCACGGATTCCATTGACTCCGTCTGGGTTCAGGTGGCACGCGACCAGCATACAATAGGTTGGGTGCACGAGTCCGACCTGCTTCCCGCCGTCGACCCCGACGACCCCATCTCGCAGTTTATCTCTACCTTCTCTGATGCCCATTTGCTGATATTCCTCATCATCATCGTCGTCATAGGGTTTGTCTATCTGATGCGGAAGATGCTCCGGGGTAATGCCCATATCGTGCATTTCAACGACATCGACTCGTTTTATCCCACGCTGCTGGTGCTCCTTGTGGCCTCGTCGGCCACTTTCTATGCCAGCATCCAGACCTTTGCCCCTGATATGTGGCGTCATTTCTATTTCCATCCCACGCTCAATCCCTTTGCCACGCCGCCCATTCTCTCGGTCTTTCTCATATCCGTTTGGGCAATATTGATAGTGGGACTGGCCGCCGTCGACGATGTCCGCCATCAGTTGCCGCTGGGCGAAGCCGTGATGTATCTCTGCGGGCTTGCTGCCGTCTGTGCCGTCGATTATATCATCTTCAGTCTCACCACGCTCTATTTTGTCGGCTATCTCCTCCTGATGGCATATGTTTATTTTGCCTTGCGCCAATATTTCCTGCACAACAGAGCCGGTTTCTTCTGCGGGAATTGTGGTGCGAAGCTCCATCATAAGGGCCGGTGTCCCCGTTGCGGAGCGGAAAACCTGTGAGCATCTCACTCCAATTTCCCCACAAATAGGGATAGGCAGTAATGCCGGAATCCCGTAACTTTGCACCCGTAAAGTTATGAAAAGTATCATGAATATGAAGTCTCTTGTGTGCGCAGCCTTTGCTGCCGTTGTATTTTCGCCGGCAGGAGCAGCCGGCATCGGTATTGAGAATCCTGTCGAGGGGAGCGTGCTTGCCGATACATCCCGTGTAGTCGACCTCGACGAGGTTCTTGTTATCAAGCAGCCCAAGGAGAGTTTCCGGTTGCGGCAGCAGCCAGTCAGCTCGTCCATGTATTCTGCCCGCGACCTGTTGGCTATCGGGGCTCGCGACCTTCGGGAGCTTTCAGCATTCGTGCCTTCGTTTACGATGCCTAACTACGGTTCCCGCTATACCTCGTCAATGTATGTCCGTGGTATAGGAAGCCGTATCAACAGTCCGGCCGTGGGTATCTATGTCGACGGTGTACCGGTGATGAGCAAGAGTGCTTTCAATCAGCATTACTATGCCGTGGATCGTGTGGATGTACTCCGTGGGCCGCAGAGCACCTTGTACGGCTTGAATACCGAAGGCGGAATGGTGCGCATGTACACCCGCAATCCGTTCTCCTATCAGGGTACTGACATGGAGTTGGGATGGGGCACGCGCGCTTGGCGGAATGCCGAGCTGACCCATTATAATAAGGTGAGCGGCAAGTTTGCGTTCTCCGTCGGCGGTTTTTATGACGGCCAGAACGGGTTCTTCCGCAACCAGACGACGGGCGACCGTGCCGACAAGTATGACGAGGCGGGCGGCAGACTCCGCCTGATGTGGCGGCCCACGCAGCGTCTCTCGTTCGAGGTGTTCGGCGATTACCAGTATGTAGACCAGAACGGATTCCCTTACGGACGACTCAATCTTGAGACAGGAGAGACCGAATCTCCCGCCTCCACCTATCAGGGCTCTTACCGCCGGAATACGCTTGTCTCCGGTCTGAATGTCGGTTTCAAGGCCAATCACTTCGATTTGCACTATGCAACGAGCTATCAATGGCTGAAAGACTATATGATGATGGATCAGGATTACTTGCCTGTCGACTACATGCACTTGAAGCAATGGCAGCTGCAGAACGCCATGACCCATGAGCTTTCGCTGAAAAGCAACCATCCGGTAGGCGGTTTCTGGCACTGGACTCTTGGTGCTTTCTTCTCTGCGCAGTGGCTTCGTACGGACGGGCCGGTATTCTTTGACGCCGACATGACCAATATGATGTATGGCATGCTTCAGCCGATGATAGAACCGGTGATGTATAACGCCATCCTTGCAGCCTTCACGGGGCGCATGATAGGGCAGGGGGTTCCTCCTGCTGCGGCAGGTACTGCCGCTGCAGCGGCTGTCGAAAAGGCCGGCGGAGTGCATGTTACCGGCGTGGAGATGGGGGCTCCCGGCATTTATCGCACCCCGCAATTCAACCTTGGATTCTATCATGAGTCGAACTTCGATATAACCCGTAACCTTACTGCTACGCTCGGTCTGCGCTATGATTGGACGCATGCGAAGATAGCCTATGAGGCTTCCACTTTCATGGGAGTGAACGCGAGCGTGCTTGGCAAGGATGCCACGCGTTACCTTGCTTCATCGATTTCCGACCTTCTGAAGGATGATTTCAACCAGTTGCTTCCCAAGTTCGGGCTTACTTATAGGTTCCGGGACGGAAATGTATATGCTACCGTAACTAAGGGCTATCGCTCAGGCGGCTACAATATCCAGATGTTTGCCGACATCCTTCAGAACGATGTCATGAGTGCTGTCCGTGGGCAGAAGGTTGACATGAGCCAGTTTGCCAGCGGCGATATCAATATCGAGCATACGGAAGCTAACTATCAGGACATAGCAAAAACCATCTCTTACGAACCGGAGGTGAGCTGGAACTATGAGGTCGGTACGCATCTGAATCTCTTCAGGCGGGCTCTCCAGCTCGATCTCTCTGTTTTTTACATGCAGGTGCGCAATCAGCAGATAGCCGTCATGGCACCTGGCTTCAGCTACGGTCGCATGATGACGAATGCCGGCAGGAGCTATAGCGCGGGCATGGAAGCTGCCCTGCGCGGCGCGGCCTTTGACAATCACTTCGACTGGTCGCTCTCCTATAGCTTCACGCGAGCCAAGTTCAAGGAGTATATGGATCTACAGACCGTGAACGGAGCGCCCGTTACGCTCGACTATAGCGGCAACTATGTGCCCTATGTGCCGCAGCATCAGCTGGCTGCGTTTGCCGACTATCGCTTTGACATCAATGGCTCATGGCTCAAGAACATTACCCTCGGGGCGAATATGAATGCGCAGGGCAAGATTTACTGGAACGAGGCCAACAGCTATTCACAGAAGTTCTATGCGCTGCTGGGCGCTCATGCCGATGCCGATTTCGGACTCGTGAAGCTTTGCGTCTGGGCTCGCAACCTGGCCAGTACGAACTACAATACCTTCGCCATCAGCAGCAGTGCCACTCGCACGACGGAGTATTTTGCGCATCGGGGCGACCCGTTCCAGATGGGCGTAGACCTAAAGTTCCATTTCTAAGAACTTACTTTGATTGATTTTTGGGCAGTCTCCTCGTGAGGCTGCCCTTTTCTTTTGGGGGGAGAAAAGGCGGGGCTCTTACTTCACGAGAGCCTCGCAGAGCTTGCGCTGATAGACATGTGCGTCGAGCACCGACATCTCCGAGTCCATGATGGCGAAGGCCAGCAGATGGCCGTTGCTGCCCTCGCAGTAGCCCGCCAGCGAACTGATGCCGTAGGGATGGGAGAGCGTTCCGGTCTTCGCCCGAATCTTTCCGCGCGTGGCCTGACTGGTCATCATGCGGGCAAGGGTGCCGTCGGTGCCGGCCAGCGAGAGCTGGTCGTGGAGCAGGCGGTAGACGGGCTTGCGGTGATAGCCGTAGCGGAGCACCGCCGTGAGCACCTTCGGCGAGAGCCGGTTGTGGGTGCAGAGGCCGCATCCGTCGTGTATCACGAGGTCTTTGCCCGTGAACCCGAGGTCCTGCCGGAGGAATTTTCGCAGATAGTTCACGCCGCACGCCGTGGGTTCTCCCCGCCGGTTCACCCGGTGGCCGATGGTGTAGAGCATGGCGGTGGCCTGCGTGTTGGAGCTGTTCTTCCACATGCGCCGGGTAACCATGCTGATGGGGCGCACATATTTATATATGAGCCGCGAGCCGCGAGGCAGCCTCCCCATCACCAGTTGGCTGTCGGCCACCTGTATGCCCTGTGCCCGCAGGGCATACTTCAGCTCGCGCATCACGCGCGGCGCGCCCTTGTAGAAGAGTCCGTATCGGGAGAAGCTCAGGTCCCACGGATACCAGTGGGCCTCGCTCTTCACGGGTTCGGTGATGACGAGGTCGGCTATCAGACGGCCTTCTATCTTCTGGATGCCCCGCTTGCGGAGCGCCCGGGCAAAGCGGCCGAGGTCCTGCGGCTGGAGCTGCGGGTCGAGGCTGCCCTTGAAGGTGGCGTCGCCGTGCAGCGTGCCTCCGCTGGCCCTGCCCTTCGTATACAGGGAAGTCTCATAGTGATAGTTGCTGCCGAGCAGGTGGAGGCCCGCCACCCCGCTCAGCAGCTTCAGGCAGGAGGCCGAGGGGAGCGACAGGTTCTCGTTGACGCCATATACCGGCCGGTCGGCCGTGAGGTCGAAGACATAGAAGGCAAACTGCCCCTTCGCCCTCGGTGCCTGTGCGAATTCGGCGAGGCGCGTCTTCAGGTCGGTGTCGATTTGCACGGCATTCTTTTTTGTCGCTTCCGGTCTTGTGTCTTTGCTTTCCCCGCTTCCGCCGCAGCTTGCGAGCACTATAGCAACGGCTGCAATGCAGGCAGCCTTGCTGAGTTTATAGAGATTGTGATTCATTTTCATATTCGTTTACGGAATGCAAAAATACAAATAAAAAGCGAGAAGCATGCAGTCTGGAATCCTAATAAACCTGAAAGTTTCAGCCTTCAGCGTTCCCCGACAATGTTACAAGCCGCTTGTAATGCGATTACACGCCGTCTGTAATCGTGTTACACGCCGCTTGTAATCCTGCCGCTCCCTGCCTTTTGTTGCCGCATTGGAAACATGCGGAATTTCAATAAGAAGCATAAAAACATTCATATTTTCATAAAACCTTGTTTTTAAAGATGTGCGTTTGTCGATTTTTTATTATATTTGCAACTATATTTACAAGTATAGCGTCTAAAGGCATGATGAAAACAATGAAGATACTCTTGCTTGCGCTCTTCCTGACGGGCGTCGCTGCCTCGTGCGGCGACAAGAGCCAGAAGGAGTTCGGCAGGCTGTTGCTCGAGCTGGCGGGGCAGGACGAGACCATAGACCGGGCCGACTGGCAGCGGATAAGCGATTTTCTGGACAAGAACAAGGCCCATTTCCGCGACCTCTATGACGGGAGCGAGCTGAAGGCGGAGGCCGTGAAGGCCTATATTCAGGACTTCTTCGGCCACAGGCGCCCCCCCAGGGAAATCAACTTCGAAGGCATCGACGGCAAGCCGCTGTCGTTCCGCATCTTCCTCGAGCAGAGCGGCTCGATGGCTCCTTACGACTCGCCGAGCGGCGACGGCTCGTTCAAGGCGGCCGTGATGGCCCTACAGAACAATCTGCCCGGCAAGGCCGAGGTGGAACATATAGGGGAGAAAGGATACACCGACTTCCGTGCCATCTTCGACGATCTGCTCAACAAGACCCGTGAAAACGAGATAAGCATCCTCGTTACCGACATGATCTACTCGGTGAAGGACATGCAGGGCGTCAATCCGCAGAAGGTGTTCAGCGAGGCGCAGGGCATGATCAACTCTGTCTTCAAGGAGGAGGTGGAGCGGAAGGCCATGCTCGTGGTGAAGATGAACGGCTCGTATAACGGCCCTTACTACAGCTACGACAACTCCGTGAGGCAGTATGCCGGCCGCCGGCCTTACTACATCGTGCTCGTGGGCGATAACCAGAGTATCGCCCGCCTGACGCACGACCGCCAGCTGGCAGCCTTTGCCGACTTCAAGGCCCTGCGCGGCTATGAGAACATGTATCTCTATGAAGCCCGCCATCTGTATGCTCCTTATTACTCACTCCTATTGAGTAACGACGACATCCGCGGCCGCTTCCAGCCGGAGCGGGGGCAGGAGTCGCGCATCACGAGCATCGAGGGCGTGGAACTCGACAAGAACAGCGGCGACTTGCAGCTGGCGCTTGCCGTAGACCTGAGCGGCATGCTCATCGACGAGAGCTATCTCACGGAGGTCTCCAACTATGAGATAGAGAGCAGCGACGCCGTGAAAATCAAGCGGATTCGCCGCGTAACGCCCAAGGATGCCACGCCCGCCGAGAAGAAATACCTCGGCAAGGCCACCCACATCTTCGTGCTCTCGATGAGCGGATTTGCCCACGATCAGGAGGTGAAGGTCAAGCTCATGAACCGTCTGCCCAGGTGGATAGCGGAGAGCTCTACGGACAGCGACCTGACCCCGGACGGCCACACCACCTTCGGACTGCGCTATCTGCTGGAGGGAATCTACGAGAGCTACAAGCGCATGAACGATGGCGAGCCGGAATATTTTGAATTTGAACTGAACTTGGAAAGATAAAATGAAGAAGGGAATGTTTTTGGTTGCGGGAGCAGTCATCACGCTGCTTTACCTGCTCTTTGGGACTCCTCTCTATGAGGCACTCTATTACGAGCGCGAGTTCTCTAACGAGATGTATAACGAAAACCTGTATCTCACGGTGTCCATCGTTACCACCCTGGTGGCATGGGGCTTTGCGGGCATCTACTATTATGTGGTCAACAGCGTGAGCTTCTCCCGCTGGTATCACTGGCTCATCGTGCTGATAGCGGCGTCAGTCGTGGCTCCGCTCATCAACTTTGTCTATCCCAACTCCATTTTCAACGGACTGGGCTATGACTTCAGCGCACAGCTCTTCAGTTTCTGCATGGTCGACCTGGCCATCGAGGCGATACTCTTCATCGTGGTGTCGTTCTCCATTCGCTGGTGGTCGTCTAACTGCCGCCATACACCGATACCGGAATAAAGACAAGCAACTATGAGACTTTTTATATTCTTAGTGGGTGGAACGGGGAGCCGTGTCATGCGACCTCTTGTCATGCAGCTGGCTGCCGGCATCCATCCCCTGAACGAAGCGGGGCAGCCTATGCCGCTCGAGATAGTGCCCATCATCGTCGATCCTCACAAGGCCAACGAGGATCTGAAGCGCACGGAGAACCTGCTGCGCTGGTATAAGCAGATTCGCCAGCAGCTCTACGGCGACTCGGCGGATGTGTCCAAGGGATTCTTCTCGGTGAAGATATCCACTCTCTCCGACATCGTTCCCAACGGATCGAGCCTCAGCGACACTTTCCTCTTCAACATGGGAAGCATCGCCTCGAAGAAGTTTCAGGACTTCATTTCCTACAGCACGCTCGACTCGGCCAACCAGGCGCTGGCCTCGATGATGTTCTCCGGCTATCAGCTGGACACGAAAATGGACATAGGATTCGTGGGAAGCCCCAACATCGGCAGCGTGGCTCTCAACCAGTTCAAGGACTCGGAGGAATTCCGCCAGTTCTCGAATGTGTTCCAGAAGACCGACCGCATCTTCATTGTGTCGAGCATCTTCGGTGGGACAGGAGCTGCGGGATACCCCATCATCGTGAAGAACATCCGCAATGCGGGTCGCAACGCGGCCATTAACAACCGCGGAGACCTGCGCGACGCGAAGATAGGAGCACTCACCGTGCTGCCTTACTTCAATGTGCAGCAGGACGAGAACAGCCCCATCTCACGGGCCGACTTCATCTCGAAGACCAAGAGCGCGCTGTTCTATTACCACGATAATCTGACAGGACTGCGCGAAGACGGCGTAGACCTGCCCCTCTCGAAGGTCAACGCCTGCTATTACCTGGGGGATGAGGTGCCGTCGAACCCTTACTTCAACGACCCCGGAGGCAACGGCCAGCGCAACGATGCCCATGTGGTGGAGTATGTGGGAGCCCTCTCCGTGCTTGACTTCCTCTCTATTCCCGACGACCAGCTCGTTACTGTGGACGGCAACGCGCAGAGCCCTGTCTACAAGGAATACGGGCTCTCCGAGGACAAGGGAACGCTGAGCCTGAAGACCTTTGCCCTTTCTACGCGCTCCCTGGTCAATCGTCAGCTCGTCAAGTTCCACCTCGCCTACATGTACATCACCCATCAGTTAAAGCAGGATATAGGGCGGGGATACACCGAGGACAAGCCCGAAATAGGCAGCGGATTCCTCTCCACCTCGTTCTTCAACACCCTGACGGGTAGTTTTTTCGTGGCCTATCGCCAGTGGCTGAAGGAACTGCGGGGCAATCATCGTGCCTTCATTCCCTTTAATCTTGATACCGAGAAGCTCAGCGAAGCCATCTCTGGGATACAGCCGAAGACTGGTCTTTTCAAGTCGGCCATCGACTATAAGACCCTTCTGTCGGCTCTCAACAAGGCATCTCAGCAGGCCATGAAGACCAATAAATATGGTAGCGACCGCGTGGCATTCAAGCTTCTCGACCTGCTGGACGAGACGCTCGACCAGATGTTGGATGAAAAATATAATGGAATCGTATAATGAAATCGTATAATGGGCAAGATATTAAGCTATAACAATAAGACCACCGGAGAAGGGTGGATACCGTTGAATACGCAGTATAATGCCGATGAAATAGAGATGATCAGCGACCCTAACGGGGGACTTTCACAGAAACCGCGCACGGCAATACCGTCGCCGTTTGCCCAGATGGACCTCGTGAAAAACGCTTTCTCCCGTTTGGCGTCGCACTCCAATCTGCAAGGAGAGGCCATGGACGAGAAACTTGTGGCCAATGCTCTCGACATCGCACAACTCTTTTTCTCGTATCCGGAACTGAAAAGTCAGCTTCACATCATCGAGTGGAACCGCGATGTGGAGCTGTCCCGACTGCTGTCCGACCCGCAACATAAACTCTTCGGCGAGACGCTGAAGATGTTTCTGGAGCAGGATAAGGAAGCTTTCAACTTCGACAGGATGGACAGGCTTTACTTCCTCGTCTACGGCAATCAGGTCATTGGGAGCACTTCGCCGGTAACGCTGTTCATGGCTTCGCCCAATGCGGAGCCTCATAAGATTCAGTTGCCGGTAGAGCAGAACGTGAACCTCTTCGACCTTTGGCGTCCGCTTCACATGCGCAATGAGAAGTTCGTCATGTATATCTATGCGCTCTTCACGGCTTATCCGGAGCTTAAGAGAAGTTGCGGTGAGGTGAATCACTACCTTATTACCAGCTTTCAGATGCTCTCGCAAGGCCTTCGCGACGCCATTCTCAAGGAGATAGGCAATCCAGAGGCCATGGATATGCAGGCTGTGGAGCATGCGAAAGGCTATCTGGATGCCAACTTCCAGCAGATGGACGAGGGCGTTCAAGTGCTTGGCGTGCCTTTCTACTGTGTCCGTCAGGAGGATGTCCTGAAGGCCATTGAGAACAGCGACTTTGTCATCGTGCCGACGCGCGAGGTGGGGGAGAGGCTCCCCTTGGTGCTTCAGAACCATCTGAACGCGCCGCAGACTGATCCTTTTCGCTATATTACGACGGCCTGGAGCGACGCTACGGTCATCACTCCGGCCGACTATGCCCCGGAACCTGACAAGCGCGTGCTCCCCGCAACGAGCCATCAATACCCGTGGTTAACGGCTGATGACTTTTTCCAGCCGGCACTCATCAAGCTCGATTACCGCATGGACGGCGACTGTTTCTTTGACGGGAACCTGTCGATAGGCTCTCGCGAGACCGACGACTGCGACTTCGTGCTTCCCCTGAAGCCGCTTTTCTTCAAGTATTTCAATGTAAGCGACCTGTGGGGTACCGTCGGCGGGAGGCCTAAGTTTGAACTCATCCACACGCAGACAGGCTCCGTGGAAAGCGTGAAGGCCATCCTCCGTGTTCCTGTAAGGAAGCAGGGCAGGTATATCACGCTGGAGCGCACCTATGTGGCAGCCCATAATGTGGATCTCGGCTATGATGTGAAGAACGACCGGGGCTACTTCATCACCGTGCCGTTTGCGCTGAGCGTGTTCCCGTTTGTGCATACCCAGGGCCTTAAACAGTATAATGTCCAACTCGTGGACCGTGCTCTTGGCATGCTTGAAAACTATCGTTTAGCCCTTGACTTTTATAAAAACGGATACCGCAATCAGGTCTCCGACAATGATGTCGTTGCCCGGGAGCGCAGCCTGAAGTCGGAGAAACGCGTGGGAAGCTGTTACTATAAGCTGGCCGGCGACTTTGATTATATCAATGTCTCGCTCACCGACGAGCGGGGAAACAAGGTTGCCGAGGGGGTTGTCTGTCCCAAGTGGCCCGACTATATACCCGGTCATGACGCCTTCACATTCGCCGTGGACTTCGGTACGACCAACACTCATGTGGAGTGCATGAAGGGCGACGACATGCCGGAGCCGCTCAAGATAGACCTGGCAGGGAGGAACCGGATGCTCGCAACACTCTATAATGGGTCGCAGGTGTTGTATGATGTCATCATCAAGCAGGAGTTCCTGCCCAAGGAAATCGGCGAGGACTACGGCTTCCCGCAGCGCACGGTGCTCTCGGAGTGCGAGCGTATGGACGCCGTGAATGTCGATAACATCGTGGCTTTGGGTGATGCCGACATCCCGTTTATCTACGAGAAGGAGAGCGTGGGCTATGGCAACCGCATCGTGCCGAACCTGAAATGGTCGACGGAGATAGCCACGGGCAAGCGCATCCGTGCCTATCTGACGGAGATAGCGTTGCTGCTTCGCACGAAGGTGCTCCTTGAAAACGGGGATATGGCCAAGGTTCGTCTCGTATGGTTCTATCCCCTGAGCATGAAAGTGGGCAATATCCGCAAGCTGGGAGAGACCTGGTCGAAGATTTTCAGCGAGGTCTTCGGAATCCAGGCGACGGAGACGAACCTCATTCCGATGCCCGAAAGCGTAGCTCCCTATTATTTCTATAAGTGCTCCAGCCAGTTCCGGGGGGCGGCTTCCACCGTTGCGAGCATCGATATTGGCGGTGGTTCGAGCGATGTCGTCGTCTTCGAGTCGAACGCGCAGCAGCCGGCGTTCCTCACATCGTTCCGCTTCGCCGCCAATGTTCTCTTCGGCGACGGCTTCTCCGAGGTGCCTCATGGCGACACAAACCCGATGCTCGTGAGATATGTGGACTACTTCCGACGGCTCTTTGACAGCGACGACGACAAGTATGGAGAGCTCAACGGCATCCTCGACGACATTACGGCCAAGCGCAAAAGCGAGGATATCAATGCCTTCTTGTTCTCGGTGATTAACAATAAGGTGGTGAACGGCAACGATGTGTTTTCTTACAACATGCGCCTCAACGAGGATGGCGATCGCAAGATAGTGTTCGTCTATTTCTATGTGGCACTTATCCATTATGTGGCTTGCATGATGAAGCATCGCGGACTGACGAAGCCTCGCAGCGTGATGTTCAGCGGAACGGGCAGCAAAGTGCTCGACATAGTGGGCTCGCAGCGAGACCTCGACTTGCTCACGCAGGCGGTCTTCGAGCGCGTCTACGGCGAGCAGTATGACGCCGACGGGTTTTCCGTGGTGATGGAGAAGAACGAACCCAAGCAGATTACTTGTCGCGGGGCTCTCATGCAGGTGCGCGACGGCATGGGATGCCAGCATGTGGCGGAACTGAACAAGCTGATGGACGACTTCGACAGCCACCTGAAGTATAACTATTCGATGCTCCCGATGGAGACGCTCCGTTATGAAGACATGGATCGCGAGGATGTCCGGGCGGCCATTGTGCGGCAAGTAAAGGAATTCAATGACTTCTTCCTGCAGTTGTGTGAGGACATCCACATCGTCGATCGGTTCCTCGTAGAGAATCGTTCGCTTATTAAATTCAGGGAACTTGTTAACAAGGATCTGGAGCATCACCTGATTAACGGCTGGAACTTCGTGAACAAGAATCAGGAAGACAAGAACGGCTCCGACCCGATAGAGGACACGGTGTTCTTCTATCCGATTATTGGTAGCATTCGCGATAACCTCATAGAACATTTGACAGACTGACGGCTATGTTTGGAAAAAATCAGGAAATAGAAGAACTTAGGACGAGTATCGGCGACTTGCAACAATCTCGCGAATCCGTATTGGAAGAGTTGAAGCGGTTGAAAAAGCAAGTGCAGGCGCTTCAGGAGAAGTTTGCTGCTTGTGAGAAGGAAAAGGAGGAGGAAGCCGCATTGGGGGCTCCTGATTCCGAACCGGAGGCAGGCATGCTGACATCTTTCACCCCCGAGCCCTCACATGCCCAGCCCCGGGCGCAGGTGTTCTTTCTTGCCGCACCGACGGTCGACGGCCTTTTCCTTCGTCAGAGCACCACGGAGCAGATAGGAAAGAGCATTTACAAGCTGGTTTCCATGGATGGGGTGAACGGTAATTTCATCCTGCTGGACACTCCCGATGCCATTGCCACGGCGATGATCAGCGTTTCACAGTTCGTGAAGTCGGTGTGCAAGGTGAACGGAAACATCGCCTCGATGCCCCGGCATATCATCACCGAGGAAGAAGGCGTTGCCACCCGGGAGGGCGAGGGATGGCGCGTGGTGCGCAAGGCAGTCGTAAGATTTGAGTGAAGATATGGAAGTAAAGTGTCCGAAATGCAGATATCGCTTTGAAGTTTGGCGCGGCCCGGGAGTGCGTGAGCTGTCTTGCGTGTGCCCCCGTTGCGGCACGCCTTTCAACTATGAGATACCCGAAGATGCCCCCGTAGTGCCTACCGCTGATGTTACAAGCGGCGTGGAAGAGGATTACAAGCCGTCTGTAACGACATTACAAGCCGCTTGTAACAAACCCGAAAGCGGTTCCCGGCAGGATGAGAGGCCGTCGGCTGTCCCGCCGTCAGAGGGTTCGACGGCCTCTCGTGTCGGCCCGATGCCTTATTCGGCGGGGCTGCGACCGGATGCAGACACCGTTCAGAAGCAGAAAAGCCGTTTTGGTTGTGGCTTTAAGAGTTTTCTTTTTGCCCTTCTGGCTCTTTTTGCCCTTATCCTGTTCGGGCCTCGCGCGTGTCATTCAGAGGAATCGTATACGGCGGAAGATGTTGTCGGCGACACGACCCTGGAAGTCATTGAGGAGGTTCCCATGGATTCAGTCGACACCTCGGTAACCAAGTGGGATGCCAAGCCTACGCCCAGTTGGGTGTTCGGCACATGGCAGATTACCACGGAATATGGCAAGATAAATGTGCGCATTGCCGACAAATGGATTCGCGAGACATCAGAAGGAGGCACGAGCCACGGTACTTTCTATTATACGCGCGGGCAGTTGAACTGTTCCTTCCCGGACGACGGTCATCAGGTGAAGACCTACTACAGGCTTGATGAAGACCGCCATCTCATCGATGCGGGAGAAGGAATGTGGATGACGAAGATCAGTGATCATTGACCGACAGATACTCCGTCTGGCCGTTCCTTCGATTGTTTCGAACATTACGGTGCCCCTCCTGGGGCTTGTCGACCTTGCCATCGTCGGCCATATGGGCAATGTGCGGTATATTGCCGCCATAGCGGTGGGGTCGATGATTTTCAATATCATCTATTGGCTTTTCGGCTTCCTGCGCATGGGAACGAGCGGAATGGCCTCGCAGGCTCTTGGGAGGAGGAATCTTCCGGAGCTGCTGCGTCTTTTCCTGCGCTCGCTCTCCGTAGGACTGCTCATAGCCCTGTGTTTTCTCGTTTGCCAGTGGCCGCTGCGAGGGTTGTCGGTCATGCTCATGCATCCGTCGGCCGAGGTGGTTCCCTTTGTCTATACCTATTTTAATATATGTATATGGGGAGCTCCGGCGGTGCTGGGTCTCTATAGCATGACGGGCTGGTTCGTGGGCATGCAGAACACGCGCATACCGATGGTGGTGAGCATTCTCCAGAACATTATCAACATTATTGTTTCCGTTGTCTTGGTGTTTGGGTTCGGCCTGAAGATAGAGGGCGTGGCCTTCGGCACTTTGACGGCGCAGTGGTCGGGACTTCTGATGGCCCTTGGGCTGTGGCTCAGGCATTATCGCAGGCTCCTCAAATACGAGGAGGGGTGGCGTCAGATTTTCCTGCGTAATGCCATGTCGCGTTTCTTCGGTGTCAACCGCGACATCTTCTTCCGAACGGTTTTCCTCGTGGCGGTAAACCTGTTCTTTACCTCTTTCGGGGCCCGCCAGGGAGACTTGATACTCTCCGTGAATACGCTGTTGCTGACATTCTACACCCTTTTCTCCTATGTTATGGACGGCTTCGCGTTTGCCGCGGAGGCGTTGTGCGGCAGGGCTTACGGTGCTGGAGATGGCGACCGGTTCCGCAAAGTGTGCCGCCGTCTGGCTTTCTGGGGCTTCCTGATGGTCTCGCTCTTTACCCTCGTCTATGCGGTGGGCGGTCGCTCGTTCCTCGGGCTGCTTACCGACGAGGCATCGGTCATTGATGCCGCCATGCCTTATTTTCCTTGGGCGCTGCTCATTCCGTTGGCAGGGGTGGCGGCGTTTATCTACGACGGCATCTTCATCGGCATCACGGCCACTCGTGGCATGCTTGTGTCTTCGTGCATTGCGGCGGTCTGCTTCTTCGCCGTCTATGCCTTGTTCTTCGGCAGTATGCGCAACCATGCCCTCTGGCTGTCGCTCATCGTATACCTTCTTATGCGTGGCGTCGTCCAGAAAATTTATCTGGACAAGACATGCAGGATATAAAGCGGAATTTCGTATATTTGCAATAAAAATCATAGGAGCGCATGGAAATCGTATATTTAGCAGTCGGACTGGTTGTAGGAGGCGTGATTGCTTTCTTGTGGATGAATGGAAAGAAGCGGGAGGTGGAGACCGCCTTGAAGCTTTCCGAGCAGGACAAGGAGCACGAAATCCGCTTGAAGGAGGAGTTGCGGGGCAAGTTTGACGCGGCCGATGCCGCACTTAGCGACCTTCACGACCAGCTCACCCAGGCCAAAGTGGAGCTGGGCAGCGTGCAGTCGCAGTTGGAGGCGGAGCGGAAGAGCAACGGCGAGGAGATGAAACTCCGCCGCGAGCAGTTCGAACAGCAGCTGAAGACCATCCACGAGCAGTTTTCCAACTTGGCGCAGGAGGTTCTCGACAAGACTTCCGACAAGTTGAAGACGCAGAATGTGAGCTCCATCGACGCGGTTACCAAGCCCCTGAAAGACAAGGTAGCCGAACTTCAGGATGCCATCAAGCACACGAATGAGAAGACGGTGGAGACCACCTCTTCCATCACGGAGCAGATTCGACAGATGATGTTGCAGACGCAGCGCATGGACAAGACGGCCACCCGCCTCTCGAATGTCATGCAGGGCGGTAACAAAATACAGGGCAACTGGGGCGAGCACACGCTTCGCAACCTGCTTTTGGCTCAGGGAATGCGCGAGGGAACCGACTTCGACCTCCAGGTAACCGTTGCGGCAGAAGGCACCGACAACTATCGTCCCGATGCCGTGCTGCATTATCCGAACGGAGAGGATGTGTTCATCGACTCCAAGATGTCTATCGATGCGTATAAGCATTTTGTGGAGGCCGAGGACGACGCCAGCCGCAAGATCTATGCCCGGAAGGTGGTGGAGAGTGTCAAGGGACAGTACAAGAACCTGATGGGAAAGGACTACAGCCGCTTCGTGAAGGAAGGGCGGACGGCGGTAGACTTCGTTATTATGTATGTTCCTTATGAGGGTGCGCTCCAGTTGAGCTTCAAGGAAGACCCGAATCTATGGAGCGAAGCCTTCAACAACAAGGTCTTCATTACCAGTCAGGAGAACCTGATGGCTGTCCTCAAGGTCATCGACATTGCGTGGAGGCAGTATCAGCAGGCGGAAAACCAGAAGCAGGTTTTCCTCTTGGCAGACGAACTTCTGAAGCGTGTGGGTAAGTTTATTAGTGAATATCAGAAGATGAAACGGAATCTTGACGCCTTTACCAAGTCGTTCGATGGGCTCGATACCACCGTCGAGGGGCGGCAGGGCATCGTGCAGAAGGCCAACCAGATGAAGAAGCTGGGCGTCAAGGAGAATGTGAGCTATCCGATTCCTGCTGACACGGCAGACGGCATGGAGCTCCTCGAAGAATCCTAACGGTTGACAGGAAGGTTCTCGCCCCCGGTGCTTTCTGTCCGCAGGGTGCCCGCTTTCCTTATCAGGTCTTTCACCACTTCGCCGCCGATGATGAGTCCTGCCGCAGCGGGAACGAAGGCGTTGCTTGCCGGAATACTCCGGCGCATGCTGCCATTGTCCTGAATTTCCTCCGTCGCTCCGTCTTCTATGAGTGGCTTCAAGGGTTCCTCTTCACTATAAACCACCTTGAGATGAGGAACTCCGAGCTTGCGGAGCTTCTTCCGCATGACCTTGGCAAGCGGGTCTCTATTGGTCTCGTAGATATCAGCTACACGGAAGGCAGTAGGGTCGAGCTTGTTGGCAGCGCCCATGCTCGAGATCAGGGGAACGCCGAGGCCGTAGCAACGCCTGGCAAGTTCTATCTTTGCCGTTATCGTATCGATGCAGTCCACGACATAGTCGAATTGGCTTAGGTCTACCTCCCCGGCATTCTCCGGCAGATAGAACATGGGGTGCTTGCCCACCCGGCAGTCAGGGTTTATATCGTGTATGCGGGCTTCCGCTACCTCCACCTTATACTGGCCGACGGTAGAGAGGAGGGCGAGAATCTGCCGGTTGACATTCGTCAGGCACACCCGGTCGTTGTCGAAGACATCTATGCTGCCCACGCCGCTTCGTGCCAATACCTCGAGGGCATGTCCGCCTACGCCGCCGATGCCGAAGACGGCCACGCGCGAGGCTGCCAGCGTCTCCATGGCGGGCTTGCCTAACAGAAGCTGAGTTCTGGAAAACTGATTCTGCATCTTTACCTTTTATTTTTCTGTTTGCAAAGGTACGAAAAATTAGAGGAACGCTCTTCTTCCATCCGGGATTTTTGTTTTCAGAGAACAGAACACTCTTGGGGTCTGCCCGTTAATAGGTCGACCCCAAGGTGAGACTGCTTTTAGGAATATCTTGGGTTGCTATAGTCCGAAGTAAACCATCAGCCCGCTGATGATGATATAGGCAATGGCGTAGGGCAGAGCTTTCTTGATGATCTCCCCGTCCTGGCCCTGCATGTTGCAGGAAGCCGTTGCGATGGCAATGCTCTGCGGACTGATAATCTTGCCGCCGGTGGCTCCCGTGGTGTTTCCGGCTGCCAGCCAGTTGGTCTCATTGCCGCTGAAGCCGAAGAAAGAGGACGGGTGGGTCAGTCCCAGCTGGCCGGCCACATTGGCCTGCAGCTTGGCAAAGAGAATGTTGGAAGAGGTGTCCGAGCCCGTAACGAAGGTGCCGATGCCGCCGATGAGAGGCGCAAAGAGTGGATAGAGACTTCCCGTGAGGGCCACGAGGCTGACGGCGATAGCCGATATCATGCCCGAGTAGTTCATCACCGAAGACATGGCGATGAGACACACAATCGTGATGACGGTATACCGGAGGTTGACCAGTGTGCGGGCGAGAATCAGCATCAGCTTGCGGAACGAGACGCCTTGGATGAGGCCTCCGACCGTTGCGCCGAGAAAGAGCATCAGACCGGCGTTGCTGATCCAGCCGAACTTGAAGGTAGAGCCGATGACAGGCAGGTCGACGGCCGTTACCAGATGGCTCTTGAGGAAACCGTTGACGGACGGACAGAGAGCCCCGGAAATCAGAATGAAAGCAAGGATGAAGATGTAGACGCTCCATGCTTTGAAGGTCTCGGCGAATGTGAACCGGGTGCTTCCTGAGACTTCTACTTCGATGGTCTGGCCGTCCGGCGTGGCGGCGGCAGCTTTCTTTCGGATGAAAACTTTCGCATAGACCACGATGGCTGCGATGGCTGCGATGGAGCCGAGGATGGCCGGTGTCTCAGCCCCGAGGAAGTGGGCGCAGGCATACTGCACCACGAGCGAGACGCAGCCCGTCCACAGGGTGAGCGTGATATTCTTCACGAGGGCCTTCCTTTCGGTAAGCATCAGGATGACGAAAGGTATCAGGAAGAACAGGGGAGAGAGCTGCACGACGGTAAGGCCGGCTATCTCGCAGATCATGTCGGCGGGTGCCGCGCCGCCGGGAGATATCTCGTTGCATAGGGTGGTAACGGGAATGCCCACGGCGCCGAACGCCACCGGCACGCTGTTGGCGAGCAGGGCCACCAGTGCAGAGAACATCGGCTTGAACCCGAGGCCGATGAGGATGGCCGCGGGAATGGCTACCGCCGTGCCGAAACCTGCCATTCCTTCGAGCAGTCCGCCGAATCCCCATACGAGAATGAGCACGATAATGCCTCTGTCCTCGCTGATGGAGGTAAACTGTTTCTTGATGGTTTCAATCTGCTGGTCTTCCACCAGGATGTTATAACTGTAGATAGCCATGAGGATAACTATGAGAATTGGGAAGACAGCCTTCAGCACGCCCTCCACCACAGCCCACCATGTAATCCCCGCGATGCTTACCCCCTGTAGGGGCGCGGGGAGCATGCCGAGGGCAGGGGCAGCGAAGAGAGCCAGCAGGATGGTAACGATGAGCGTGATCAGGGCACTCTTATATCCGGGCATTTTAAAGCCGAGCATGAGTGCGAACAGCAGCAGGATGGGGATGATGGATACTAATGCAGGCATAATATTCTTGTTTTTAGAGGGTTTGCCGAATCTTTCTTCAGAAATGACGGATTGACTCTAAGACCTCGTGGGTGGACCGGAAATATCCAGAGCTTCTGTCTCCATGAACTTCCACTGCGATGCCTTGAGGTCTACATGTCCGTTGGGGCGGAATGCCACGCCTTCTTGTTCGAGGAGTGCTCGCTGCCCGCTCCATCCTGGTACGAGGCGTCCGCTGGCATTCACAACCCTGTGGCAGGGCAGACGGAGCTCTCGCGGCACGCCGTGCAGCAGATGGCCCACGAGGCGGGAGTTCTGTGGGCGGCCTGTCAGGAACGCTATCTGGCCGTAGGTAATCACCTTTCCCCGCGGGATGGCGGCTACTACATGGTAGACTTCCTGTCGTAATTCTTCGGTTGGCGTATTCATTCTGACGGCAAATATAGCTTTTTTATTTTAAAAAGATAATTTTTACGGGAATTGTTTCCTGCTTTCTCTTATTTTTCTTAATTTTGTCTCCAATTATGAAGAATATCACCTTAACGCCAATGAGGAAGGGAATCGTGGGAGTGCAATTCCTCTTCGTCGCTTTCGGAGCAACCGTCCTCGTGCCGCTGCTCGTGGGACTCAGTCCCGCCACTGCCTTGTTTACGGCCGGTTTAGGTACTTTCATCTTTCATCTCGTAACGAAAGGGAAGGTGCCTATTTTTTTGGGTTCCAGTTTCGCGTTCATCGCCCCCATCATTGCTGCCTCCCAGCAATGGGGCATGCCGGGCACGCTTGCAGGCATAGCCGGGGTGGCTCTGGTTTACTTCGTCATGAGCGCCCTCATCCGCTGGCAGGGGCAGAAGCTGCTCGACAGGCTGTTTCCCCCGGTAGTCATCGGTCCCGTCATCATCCTCATCGGACTGACGCTCTCGGGCTCGGCAGTAAATATGGCCAAGGAGAACTGGATTCTCGCCTTCGTCTCGCTGCTGACGGCCATCCTCGTGCTCACCTTTGCCCGGGGGCTTCTGAAGCTCGTGCCCGTGGTGTGTGGACTGGTGGTGGGCTACATCGTGGCCCTCTGCATGGGCGTGGTAGACCTGAGCGGTGTGGCCGCTGCACCGTGGTTTGCCCTGCCGCCGTCGATAGTCCACTTCCAGATACCCCAGTTTGCGTGGGAGCCTTTCCTGTATATGATTCCCGTGGCGATAGCCCCCGTCATCGAGCACATCGGCGATGTGTATGTCGTGGGAGCGGTTGCGCAGAAGAATTTCGTGAAGGATCCCGGACTTCACCGCACGATGCTGGGCGACGGGCTGGCGTGCCTGGCGGCATCATTCCTCGGTGGCCCTCCGGTAACCACCTACAGCGAGGTAACGGGGGCGATGTCGATTACGAAGGTAACCCATCCTCAGGTCATTCGCATCGCTGCCCTTACGGCCATCGTCTTCTCGGTCATAGGCAAGCTGTCGGCTTTCCTGCAGTCGATTCCGAGCGCCGTGCTCGGAGGCATCATGCTCCTGCTCTTCGGAACGATAGCCAATGTGGGCATACAGGACCTCGTGCAGAACAAGGTGAACCTGAATGTAACCCGCAACACTATCATCATCTCCGTTACCCTGACGCTCGGCATCGGCGGAGCCGTCTTGAACTTCGGCAACTTCTCGCTGGGCGGCATCGGACTGAGCGCCGTGGTCAGCGTGCTGCTCAACCTGCTGTTGCCGCACGACAGGGAAGAGGAGTCTCACCCTGACATGATCGAGGGAAAGAATGTGGAATCATAACCCTGTAGACGAGCATTGAACGATGGAATTCAAGGACAGGGATAAGTTTTCAGACTTCGAGGAGTATTGGCGGGCCAACAAGAGCCGGCTCATGCTCGACGCGCCGCAGCACCTGAAGACGGAGCGCATCAACAGCGGCAAGTTCAATACGGCAGGCGACTGGCTCCTGGCACCGCTTCCCCTCGTGGTAATGATATTGTTCATGCAGACGGGGTGGATAGCCAACGAGCTGCTCAACCTCGTCGTGGCCATTGCGATAGGCGTGGTGCTCTATGTGCTCGGCGAGATGGCGAAGCCTTATGTAACGGGCAAACGCTCGGTAACCGACATCGACCGCGACATCAAGGAGTATTTCCGCCGGGAGTGGGAGGCCGGCGGGGCCTCGTGAACGAGACGGGAAAGGCTGCCCCGAGAAGGGCGGCCTTTTTGCTTTTCTTTGATTCCTTATAAAACTGTTTGCGGTCAGCCCATTAACAAAATCGCCGATTTTATGCGACAAACTCGCCGATTTTGTCGGACAATGTCGCCGATTTTGTCGACCTGCAAGCGGCTTCCTGCCATCCGGTTGGCGGCAGGACTTACCACATCAGCTCGCTCATGATGCTGTCGCTGATGTAGAGCCCGGCCCTCGTGAGGTGCAGGCGTGAGCCGTCCAGACCGAGCAGACCTCCGTCGACAAACCGCTTCGACCGCTCTAAAAGATATTCTTTATATTTAGGTTTTAATGTGTTGATGTCCAAGCCTTCACGCATTCGCATTGAAGTGGTTATCAAATCGTCATACTGCGTGTCCTCATCCATCGTCTCGGAGTCTGACGGGCGTTCTCCCCGTTCTATCGAGGCGATGTATCGGCGGATGTCGGCCACATTCCAGCTCCTCGTGTCGCTGCCGTTGAAAGAGTGGGCTGCAGCCCCAATGCCGACATACGGCACCTGACGCCAATACGAGCTGTTGTGGCGCGAACGGAAGCCGGGGCGGGCGAAGTTGCTGATTTCATATTGCTCGAATCCTGCCTCTCCGAGCCTCCGGATGAGGGTGTCGTACATTTGCAGCGACAGTTCCTCGTCTATTTCCTCTATCTTCCCCTGCTCGCGAAGGCGGTAGAGCGGCGTGCCCTCCTCGTACATCAGCGAGTAGGCCGAGATGTGGTCTACGCCTAATCGGAGAATCTCGTCGAGGTCGTGGTTGAGGTCGGCGAGCGTCTCCTGCGGGAAGCCGAACATCAGGTCAACGCTGATGTTGCCGATGCCCATGTCGCGCAGCCTCTGCACGGCCGTCCTCACCTGGCGCGAGGTGTGCCTCCTGCGCAGGAATCGGAGCCTCTCGTCGGAGAAGGTCTGCGCCCCCATGCTCACCCGATTTACCAGTTCTGGCAGGCGGAAGTCGTCTTTGCAGATATCGTCGGGGTTGCACTCCATGGTGATTTCCATGTTCCTGGTGTCTCGGCCTTTGAGGAACACCTTATTAATATATAGGAACACCCTGTCGAGTTCCGCCTTGAAGAGTATGCTCGGCGTGCCTCCACCCAAGTAAACGGTCTCTATCGGCTCCGGACACTCATCCTTGCGCAACTCCATTTCCTTGCATATCGCCTCCACATACCTCTCTTGCAGCGAAGAGAGGGTGGTGCTGTAGAACCCGCAATAGACGCATCGCGACTCGCAAAATGGAATATGGATATAGAGGCCGGCCATCTTTTTCCTGCAAAAATACTAATTACTATTAAAAGATAGGCGATTTTCCGTAATTTTCTTTGGTGCTTTCTTCAAAAATGCCTATCTTTAACGGCAGAAAAAAAGACAGGGAAGTTCAGCGAAGCCATGGAGCCGCAGGATGGAAGTCGTGCGCCTCAAAACCTTAAAACCATCTTCCTGCTTTTTACGGGGACTTGCAAGCCAAGGCCGGAGAGTCCCTTTGTCGTGATTATAGATATAATACTAATAACTTAAATCTTTTGATATGAGAGTATATCAGACAAACGAGATCAAGAACATTGCCTTGCTTGGCAGTGCGGGTAGCGGCAAGACCACTCTTGCCGAAAGTATGTTGTATGAAGCCGGCATCATCAAACGCCGCGGTAGCGTAGCAGCAAAGAACACAGTGAGCGACTACTTCCCAGTGGAACTTGAGTATGGCTATTCGGTCTTCCCGACCGTATTCCATGTGGAGTGGAACAGCAAGAAGCTCAATATTATAGATTGTCCGGGAGCTGACGATTTCGTCGGCGGTGCCATCACTTCCATGAATGTTACCGACCAGGCAGTCATCGTCATCAACGGCCAGTACGGCCCCGAGGTGGGCACGCAGAACTGTTTCCGCTATACGGAAAAGCTGAAGAAGCCCGTCATCTTCCTTGTCAACCAGTTGGATTCGGACAAGTGCGACTTCGACAACCTCATGAATACCATGCGGGAAATCTACGGGCCGAAGTGTGTGCAGATACAGTATCCCGTGCAGACGGGTCCTGATTTCCATGAAATCATCGATGTGCTCATTATGAAGAAGCTCTCCTGGACTGCCGAGGGCGGTGCCCCGAAGCGGGAGGACATTCCCGCCGAGGAGATGGACAGGGCCATGGAGCTCCATAAGGCGCTCGTGGAGGCCGCTGCCGAGAACGACGAGGCGCTGATGGAGAAGTTCTTCGAGAGCGAGACGCTGACCGAGGATGAGATGCGCGAGGGCATCCGCAAGGGTCTGATTACGCGCAGCATCTTCCCCGTATTCTGCGTCTGCGGGCAGAAGGATATGGGTGTCCAGCGCCTTATGGAGTTCCTCGGCAATGTGGTGCCCTTCGTCAGCGAGATGCCGAAAGTGCACAACACACGCGGCGAGGAGGTTGCCCCCGACAGCAACGGACCCGAGAGTCTGTATTTCTTCAAGACAGGTATGGAACCCCACATCGGTGAGGTCTCTTACTTCAAAGTGATGAGCGGGACGGTGAAGCCGGGGGATGACCTGGCCAATGCCGACCGTGGCAGCAAGGAGCGCATGGGGCAGATCTATGCCAGCGCGGGAGCCAACCGCATTCCGGTAGACCAGCTCAATGCCGGCGACATAGGCTGCACGGTGAAGCTGAAGGATGTGAAGACCGGCAATACGCTCAATGCCAAGGAGGTGGAGCAGCGCTTCGACTTTATCAAATACCCCAACAGCAAGTATTCCCGCGCCGTCAAGGCGGTCAACGCAGCCGATACGGAAAAGATGATGGCAGCCCTCCTGAAGATGCGCCAGGAAGATCCCACATGGGTGATCGAGCAGTCTAAGGAGCTCCGACAGACCATCGTCCATGGACAGGGAGAGTTCCATCTGCGCACCCTGAAATGGCGCATGGAGAACAACGAGAAGATTGCCGTGCAGTTCGATGAGCCGAAGATTCCCTATCGTGAGACCATTACGAAGAAGGCTAAAGCTGAATACCGCCACAAGAAGCAGTCGGGCGGAGCAGGCCAGTTCGGTGAGGTTCACCTCATCGTGGAGCCTTACGCCGAGGGCATGCCGGACCCGGTGAGCTACACATTCAATGGTCAGGAGTTCAAGATGAACATCAAGAGCAAGGAGGAAGTGGACCTCGCATGGGGCGGAAAGCTCGTCTTCCTCAACTCTGTTGTCGGCGGGGCCATTGACCTCCGCTTTATGCCGGCCATCCTGAAAGGTGTCATGGACTGCATGGAGCGCGGTCCGCTGACGGGCTCCTATGCCCGGGATGTGCGCGTGGTGGTCTACGATGGCAAGATGCACCCTGTGGATTCCAACGAGCTTTCGTTCACGCTGGCTGCCCGCCATGCGTTCTCCGATGCGTTCAAGAACGCCGGCCCTAAGATTCTGGAGCCCATCTACGACCTGGAAGTCTTTGTTCCGTCTGACTACATGGGCGATGTGATGAGCGACCTGCAGGGACGCCGTGCACTCATCATGGGCATGGACAGCGAGGCTGGATACCAGAAGCTGCAGGCCAAAATCCCCTTGAAGGAACTCGCCAACTACTCAATCTCGCTGAGTTCACTTACCGGAGGCCGTGCAAGCTTTACCACGAAGTTCTCTTCTTACGAACTTGTGCCCAACGAAATCCAGTCTAAGCTGATTGCAGACCATGAGGCTGAACAGGCTAACGAGGACGAATAATACTATTATTTTCAAATAACCAAAGTACTTTTATCTCTCCGGGAAGCAGTGATTGCTTTTCGGAGATTTTTCTTTCTGCGACCTGAGGGGGTAGAAAAACAGAGCGCGCATCCGCCGATATGCAGACGCGCGCCCTGCCGAATGCGCCCGGAGGATGAGGGGATGGCTATCTCACGATGGCCTCGTCGGTAAACACCCAGGCTCCTTCGCCTTGGCTCTTGGCTTGTATGCGTATGTAGCGTGCCTTCTGCGGGCGGCCTTGATAGCCGAGGCTGACGAAGTCGAGATAGCGCTTCGTTATCTTTTCCTGATGCGAACGGTGAATCTGACTGAAGTGGCTGCCATCGTCGGACACGGAGATTACCAGCTCTTCCGGGAGGAATATCCAGGGGGCGGCATTCTGGATGAAGTCCATCCTTACGCTCTCAAACGACCGCTCTTCTCCCAGGTCGAGGGTGATGTCCATGCAATAGCCGTCGCCGCCGATGAAGCCTTGCCATCTGCGGTCGGTATGGGACCATCCTCCCCGCAGTCCGTCGGTCAGTGTGGCGGTGCCTTGTGCCTCGTAGTCGGGACTGTAAGGACGGTTGTAGGTTACCTTGGCTGCCTTGGCAAGGTGGCTGACGGGCAGCAGGCTTTCGGGGCGGTCGCCCTTCTCCCTGGAGAGATCGAAGGCGTTTACTCCTTCAGCCCTCAGTCTGTCCACTTCCTTCAGGGCGTATTCGCGAAACTCTTTATAGGGCTTCGGCTTGCTGTCCATCCCTATCCTGGCAATGGCCAGGAGGCGAGGATAGATGGCATACTCCGCGTCCCGGGGCGTCTTGATGTGCTCCGTCCACATGGCCGCCTCAAGTCCGAGGACATGGGAGGCCTCTTTCGCCGTGAGTCCCTGTGTGGGTCGGAAGCTGTACACCTGCTTCAGCGGCAGGTAGTTGGTATGTTCCGACACGCGCAGCTCGGGCACTTCCTGCGAGTCGTTGATGTAGCAATAGCGGGTAGGAGCCATGATGACATCAAAGCCTTGCCGGATGGCGAGGCGGGCATACTTGCTGTCGCGCCACACCATGGTGGTTTTCGGGTTGCCTTTGATGACCTTCGGGGCGGGGGAGAGCGTGCAGAGCTCGTCCCAGCCAATGAGTGATCGGCCGTTGGCAGAGAGGAAGGAGTCGATGCGGTCGATAAGCATCGTCTGAAGGCCAGATACCTCTTTTATATGATGCGCGCGCATGTAGGCCTGACAACTCCGGCAATTCTTCCATGCGTTCATCTCTGCCTCGTCGCCCCCGATGTGTATATACTGAGAGGGGAAGATGCTCATCACCTCTTTCAGGACATTCGTCAGGAAGGTGAAGGTTGCCGGATTGGAAGGGCAGAGATCGCTTGAGAGGTTGACTTTCCCCGTGCTTTCGTCGACGCATCCCAGCTTGGGATAGGCGGCGAGCACCTCGTCGGAGTGTCCGGGCATCTCTATCTCCGGGATGATTTCAATGCCTTTATGGGCGGCATACTTCACCAACTGGCGCATTTCCTCTTGCGTATAGTAGCCCCCGTAGGCCCCGGGGGCATCCCTGCGGGTATAGTCTCGTGGGCCGTCGAGCCACCATTTGCCCCAGTCTTCCTCGCTTCTCCATGCCCCAGTCTGCGTCAGTTCGGGGTATTGATGGATTTCCAGACGCCACCCGCCGTTGTCCGTAAGGTGCAGGTGAAGCCTGTTGATGTGATAGCGCGAACAGAGGTCTACCTGCTTTTTCAGGAACTCCACAGGGAAGAAATGTCGCGAGACATCAATCATCAGTCCGCGCCACTGATAGGCGGGGATGGCTTTCTTTCGTGGAACACGCGCCTCCGCCGGCGATGTGGAGAGGCAGAACATCAGACATAAGATGATGAATATTCTCATAGTTTCCTTTTTTTGCAAAGATAAGAATTTAAATCTAAAGGAGAAACTGGCTGCCCGATTTTGTATCGTAGAGGATGGACAGGGGTATGGATTGGAAGCATTGCATTCCGAAGAGATAATGTCTTATTTGCAACTATAATACCAGAAATAGTTAAAGAAGTTGAATTCAAGGCAAATATTTAACATTATTGGCTTTGACATTTAAGATTTTCTTTAACTTTGCGAATATGAAGAAGAGAACGATATGGACAATAGCTGCCATCATGGGGGTATCCTTTATGATGTTGCTTTTCCTTCAGCTCAAGTATATCCAGGAGATGGTGGACATGAAAAAGGAGCAGTTTGACGAGAGTGTCAACCGTTCGCTTTATCAGGCCTCGCGGAACCTGGAGCTCAACGAGACCCTCCAGTATCTTGAGAAAGATGTGAGCGAGACCGAGCGCAGGGCGCATAGCACGGACTCCACGGGCGTGGGGGGCGGTATTCCCGGAGGCTCCCTGCAAACCTCGCACCAATATTCCACGATGGGAAAGGACGGCACCGTGTACTCTTCCTTCGAGTTGAAGACCATCTCCGCGAGCCCTTCCTCAAAGCCGAAGGCGATGATCCTGAAAGACGACAAGGGCTCTATTTCGGAGGCTTCGAAGTCGTTGGGCGAGATCGTGAAGAACCGTTATGTCTATCAGAAGGCCCTTCTCGACGAGGTGGTGCTGAATATTCTCTATTCCGCATCGGACAAAGAACTGCGGGAGCGCATCAACTTCAAGATGCTCGATCAGGATTTGAAGGCGGAATTGATGAACAACGGCATCAACATTCCCTATCATTTCACGGTGAGCACGCAGGACGGGAGAGAGGTGTACCGCTGTCCCGACTACACGGGCGAGGGCGAGGAGTACACCTATAGCCAGCTTCTCTTCCGCAACGACCCGGCTTCCAAGATGGGCGTGGTGCGTGTCCACTTCCCCGAAATGAGCCGCTATATCTACTCTTCGGTGCGCTTCATGATACCAAGTGTCGTGTTCACGCTCATCCTGCTCATCACCTTTATCTTCACCATCGTCATCATCTTCCGGTCGAAACGATACACGGAAATGAAGAACGACTTCGTGAACAACATGACCCATGAGCTCAAGACCCCGATAGCCAGCATATCGCTGGCAGCCCAGATGATGAACGACAAGAGCGTAACGAAGAGCGAGCAGATGATGTCTCATCTATCGGGAGTCATCAACGACGAGACCAAACGCCTGAGATTCCTTGTGGAGAAGGTGCTCCAGATGTCGATGTTCGACCGCAAGAAAGCCGTCTTCAAGAAGAAAGAACTCGACCTGAACGAGATGGTGGAGAACATCGCAAACTCCTTCACCCTCCGCGTGGAGCATACCGGCGGGAAGATATATACCGACATAGAAGCCGTCGACTCCGCAATCTATGTGGATGAGATGCACTTCCAGAATGCCATCTTCAATCTGCTTGACAATGCCGTGAAGTATGGCAAGCCCGACAAGCCGCTCAACATCTATCTGAAGACATGGAATGACACAGAGCATCTCTACCTGTCGATTCGCGACACGGGCATCGGCATTAAGAAAGAGAACCTGAAGAAGGTGTTCGAGAAATTCTATCGCGTTCATACCGGCAATGTGCACGATGTGAAAGGTTTCGGACTGGGATTGGCCTATGTGAGGAGGATTGTGAGCGTGCATGGCGGCGAGATAAAAGTGGAGAGCGAATACGGCAAAGGCACCAAGTTCACCATCAAGTTGCCGGTGATAAGAGAATCATAGATTAAGAAACTACAAACCAATTAAAAATAGAAATTATGGATGAAACTTTGAAAATCTTGCTTTGCGAGGATGATGAGAACCTCGGAATGCTGCTTCGTGAGTACTTGCAGGCTAAAGGCTATCAGGCAACACTCTGCCCTGACGGCGAAGCCGGATACAAGGAGTTCCTGAAAAACAAGTTCGACATCTGCGTGCTTGATGTCATGATGCCCAAGAAGGACGGCTTTACTCTCGCCCAGGAGATTCGCCAGGCCAATGCAGACATGCCTGTCATCTTCCTCACCGCCAAGACTCTGAAGGATGATATACTGGAAGGGTTCAAGATAGGAGCCGACGACTACATCACGAAGCCTTTCTCCATGGAGGAGCTTGTATTGCGTATCGAGGCTATCCTGCGTCGTGTTCACGGCAAAAAGAACAAGGAGTCTACGGTCTACCACATAGGTCGCTTCGTCTTCGACACGCAGAAGCAGTTGCTGACCATCGGCGAGAAGCAGACTAAGTTGACGACCAAGGAGAACGAGCTGCTGGCCTTGCTCTGCTCTCATGCCAACGAGATTCTGGAGCGCAACTTCGCCCTGCGCACCATCTGGGTGGACGACAACTATTTCAACGCCCGCTCCATGGATGTGTATATCACCAAGCTGCGCAAGCATTTGAAGGACGACGAGCAGATAGAAATCATCAATATCCACGGCAAGGGATATAAGCTCATCGTGCCGGAAGAGGCCTGAGAGGCCGGCTACGGCCGCAAAAAGTAATCGGCTGTCCCGTTATCGGGGCAGCCGATTTTCATTTCATGCCCCGGCAAGAGATTCTGCCGAGGTTTTAGTGTGTAGCCGGGATATCAGTCTTTCCAGGCGTTGTTTTCTTCTTCCGGCTCGTCGGTGAAGTTCTCCTTGCCTAACTGGCCGCCGCCTTGACTGTTGGAGATATCCAGCATTAATGTCTCCGTTTCGGAGTCCAAGGTTTTAATCGTTGGTTTGATATATTCTTTCATCATAAATGTTGATTATGTTTATTTCTTGATAACTTTCTTGCCGTTCACGATTACCACGCCTTTATAGTTGTCGTCTACGCGCTGACCTGCGAGGTTATAGACGGCCTCGTTGGCAGTTTTCTCCGTTGCGCCGATTGTGTTGATGCCCGTTGTCTCACCCGAGAAGAGGAAGGTCTTGGCTCCAGAGGTAGCCTCCTTAGGCGCCTTCAGGTATGCCTTATGTGCCCCATTGGTGAAGGCGGAGCCGTCTGCATTGCCCCAGTAGAAGCCTACAGACGCTATATCGCCCGCCTTGTTGGTGGCAAGCCAGTAGAAATAGCTGCCGGCGTCAGCCTCCAGTTGTGTCTCTGTGTCAGTGCCCAGCAGCATGTTGTCAGTGTCAGAGTATCCCTTGTTGGTAGTGCTCAGGAAGTCGTAGTTGCCCGGATTGGCGTTGATGACGACTGCCATGCCTGCGGAGAGGTTCTTGCCTGCTTCGAAAGACCTGCTGTTCTCGAGCTTCCCGCTCACAACTTTATAGGTAGAAGCGGTAGCTCCTTCAGGCACCGTAAGGGCCAGATTGCCGTAATACAAAGTGGAATAGCCCGTTGCGCCCACCGTTACGGGTATGGCCACGCAGAACGGCTTGAGCTCCGGTGTGCCCTTGTAAATATTGTTGAAGCCCGCAATCAGATTATAGGTGTGGCCATCGCCGGCCAGATTCTTGATGGCATCGTTGTTGCCATAGAGCTGAATCTTGTCGGCACCAGAATTGGCATAATACTTAGCGCTTGTTCCTTCACCCTCTACCGTGATGCTAACATCGTTGAGGCGCACCAAGTCTGCCACCTTGTTTAAAGCCATCAGTTCGGCAAATGTTGCGAGGTTGGGATCAAGCGTGGTTGAGGTAGCTGGAGTTACGGTGAGCAAATCCAGATTGGTAGCGTCGTTGTCTTTCACTTCTATGACTCCATAATAATTGTCGTAGTCGCAAATCACGCTACCGTTCAGGGTGCTGTTGAGCGGCAACTCGAGGTTGGTGTTATAGAACAGAACGGCCTTGTCGCCCTCTCTTACATAGACATTCTTTCCGTCTACATATACCACTTTGGCGTTGGTCAGCTTCAAATTAATGAATGCCTGGTCTTCTGTCATGCCGTGCAAGTCGGCAATGGTTTTGTCTGTTGGTTGCTGGAGCGTGAATGTCTTTGATACCACAGCACTCTTGTTCTCGCCAACTTTGGCGAAGGCAACAACGGTATGTGTGGCGTCGAGCGTCAGTTGTGCAACGCCTGTGCCATCTTCGCCCTTGCCGGTATACTCGCCGGGAGTCTCGCTCAGGTCGTCTGCTGCCAGATCAATGCCGTAATAGATGGTGGAGTTCGCCGGGCCCGTAATGGTGATTTGCTGGCTGCCCACAAAGTCTTCGTTGCCCGAAATGCTGGGTGCGTCTACATGGGTTGCATCTTCAGTTCCGAAGGTAACCTCCACCTTCTGGAGTCTCCAATGTCCACTGCCCGAAGGTCTTGAAATGGATACGGAGGAAGCCGACCCGCTCCAAGTTGTAATAGCACCGGGAGTAATGTTTCCAATGTTCACGGTAGCTGTATTTGTAGGTGCATTGCTTGCTCCGGAGAAGGTATAGACAATCTGCGAGATTTTCTCCGTAGAGCCTTCGGCTAATGAAATGACGATGCTGCTGCCGCCGTAGATGCGCACGGCTGTTCCCGTTGTATAGTACTTGGGAGCATTTACACCGCTTCCCTTGTCAAAAGTTACGGTAACGGCACCTGATGCATCCTGTACGGATGTTACATCCTGAGCATTCGCCCATCCTTGAGCCGTAAGGTCGATGGTAACGGTTTTGTCCGCCGCCCACACGCCATGAAACGCTGCGAGGCACAGCATCATGGTTAAAAAGCGTAAATGTTTTAGCATAATGGATATATTTTAGTTGTTTATAAATTCATAATTTCCATCCACAGCAAAGTTACGATAAAAAAACGAATAAACCATGGAAATCTGGATAAAAAACAGGGGATAGCCCTGTTTTTAACTTTTTATTTCATAAAAAGCTATGTCCCCGAACGGCGATAGTAGCCGTTTTGGGAGAAGGGGGAGGCCGTGTTTCGTGGAACCGCCTGTAGCCTTTCGCCGGATTACAAGCCGCTTGTAACATGATTACACACGGCTTGTAATATGATTACACACGGCTTGTAACACGATTACACGCTGCCTGTAACATTTGGGCTGGCGGCCGTCGGCATAAAATCTTGCGGCTGTCAGCCTCGCTGATGGCTGTCAGCCTTGTGGGTCGGAGTCGTGAACCGGGGCGGGGGAGGGCGCCGGAGGCTAATATCCGCCTTGCCCCTTCATGGCCTTGTAAATAAATATTACGCCTGCAAGGATGCTGGCCAGCCCGATGAGGAGCAGGTTGTCCTTGGCGTTTGGAGTAGATATGAAGAGGGAACCAATGAACGAAATCACGCCCAGAACAAGGGCTGCCTGGCCGATTATCTTGCTGTTCCGGGTCAGGAATGCGCCGGTTTTTTGTAATAAAGCTTTCATATCGGCAACAAAAGTACGAAAAAGTTTGGTCATTCCAAAAAAAAACAGTACTTTTGCACCGCATTTTGCAAAAAGTAGTTTTAAACAATTAATTATTAATTAGAATGAATCAATACGAAACCGTTTTCATTTTGACTCCCGTTTTGTCTGATGAACAGATGAAGGAAACGGTCGCTAAATTCAAGAAACTGCTCACCGACAACGGTGCAGAAATCCTGAACGAAGAGGCCTGGGGACTGAAGAAGCTGGCTTATGCCATCGAAAAGAAGACATCGGGCTTCTATTGCCTGTTCGAGTACAAGGGCGAGCCTACTATCGTAGAAACTCTTGAGACAGGCTTCCGCCGCGACGAGAAGGTAATCCGTTACATGACTGTTAAACTTGACAAGTATGCTGCAGCTTATGCTGAGAAGCGTCGTGCCAAGTGGGCTAAAAAACTGGAGGCATAAATTATGGCAGAGCAGAACAAATCAGAAATCCGTTATTTGACAGCTCCTTCGATTGATACGAAGAAGAAAAAGTATTGCCGGTTCAAGAAGAGCGGCATCAAGTATATCGACTATAAGGATCCTGAGTTCCTGAAGAAATTCCTGAACGAGCAGGGCAAAATCCTTCCGCGCCGCATCACCGGGACATCTTTGAAGTACCAGCGCCGCGTGGCACAGGCTGTAAAGCGTGCCCGTCAGATAGCACTGCTTCCTTATGTAGCTGACATGTTGAAGTAATAAAGAGGAGGAGACAGAATGGAAATTATACTGAAGGAAGATATTATCGGACTTGGATATAAGAACGAAATCGTGAGTGTGAAGAGCGGCTATGGCCGTAACTACCTCATCCCGACGGGCAAGGCTGTCATCGCTTCGCCGTCTGCAAGGAAGGTGCTCGCGGAGAACCTGAAGCAGCAGGCTGCCAAGATTGCGGCTGCCAAGGCCGAGGCAGAGAAGAAGGCCGAGGCATTGAAGGATGTGGCTCTCGAGATTGCAGCCAAGGTTGGCGCTACCGGTCAGCTCTACGGCTCGGTGAATACTGCGACCGTAGCCGAGGAACTTGCCAAGAAGGGCATCGAGGTAGACCGCAAGATCATCACCATGCACGACGCTAAGCGCATAGGAGACTACGAGGCTGTCGTTCACTTCTACAAGGATGTAGAGGTCAAGATACCTGTAAAGGTGGTTGCGGAGGATGCTCCCGTGGCTGCCCCGGCAGTAGAGGCTGCTCCCGCAGAAGCTCCTGTGGAGGCTTCCGTGGCAGAAGAGCCCGTAGCCGAAGATGAGGCTCCTGCAGCTGAGTAATCAGCATTAAGTGAGAATATATTTTCGCGCTGTAAAGCAAATCTATATTAAATCCCGGTTGCCGAGGTGGTAATCGGGATTTTTTTTCGTATCTTTGCAATGGATTAAAATCTAATCAATGTTGAACAATATGATGAGTTTTAGAGGTATCCTGCTGTGTCTGTCAGTACTCATGAGCATGCATGTCATCGCCCAAGTGAATCCTAAGGATGGCTATATCATTACCAATGAAGGCGACACCATAAGGGGAATCGTGGATTATCGATCGGATATCCGAAATGCTGGGATATGCTCTTTTAAGGCTTCTGGCAGTGAACAATACAAAGATTATCTTCCCGGGGAGATACAGGAATTCCGTCTGAGTGATAATGGAGTGTATTATGTATCACGCTCCTTTCCCGTGGAGGGAAAAGAAAAGACATTCTTTGCGGAATATCTGATAAAGGGAACCGTGAGTCTCTATCATCATAAAGAAGGATTGAAGGACTATTATTATATCGTGGATGCCAACGGGAGAGTGGCTGAAATTAGAGGATTAGAGAGATATTATTTAAATCAAGATGATAAGAAAGCCGTCATTAAGCAGAATATGGCCTCTATAATTGGCGTGTTCAACAAGACTCCTGAGATTGTTTCTAAACTGAATCATTCTCGTTTTAAGAGTTCGGAGATAAGTAAGATAATAAAAGACTATAATTTGAAATACTGCGTTGATGGAGGAGAATGCGTGGTATTTGAATATGACCGGCAAGAAGCAGCCAGCGAAAAAGTGAGGTTCAAGGTGCAGGCAGGGATTGATTTCTCCAGCCTTACGCTGGGCTCAGACTATGTGGAAGACTTTCGTATGCATAGTGTGATTCCTGTGGTGGGCGCAGGCTTGGAGTTCTGGTTCTCAAGAACAAGCCATAAACTTTGTGGTGAGGCTTTCCTTAACTTCTCAAGTTTCTCTAAGTCTTTTGCGTATGATGCCGTTAACGAGTATGGAACAGAACGGGTGCCTAATGCATCTTTGAGGTTTTCCAACTTGGAAGAACAGGTTGGCATAGCCTATCATCCCTCGCGTGAAGCGAAGCTTTCTCCAGTTGTCAGGTGCGGCTTGAGCGTCAATGAGCGTTTCTCTTCCAAGCCGGAAAATCTGGATTATTATAGCGTAGGAGCCTCAACAGGCATGGACTTTGATCTCGGATACTATGCCGGAGCGGGTTTGGAAATGCCAATAGGCAAGCATTTCATGGAACTTTCCGTCCGCTATACGCTAAAAAAATATTCCCGTGCCCAGATGACCTATAACGGCTTGGGCATGTATTGTTCGTTTATATTTTAGTGGCTGATTAATTCCATAATCATGCTTCTTTTTTAAATAAATTGCTTATCTTTGCATAATAAAACCAAGAAAGATAAGAAAATGAAAGCATTTGTATTCCCTGGACAGGGTTCGCAGTTCGTAGGCATGGGCAAAGACCTCTACGAGACAAGTCCTTTGGCAAAGGAATTATTTGACAAGGCCGACGATATTCTCGGCTTCAAGATTACGGAAATCATGTTTGCCGGCACCGACGATCAGCTCAAGGAGACTAAGGTTACGCAGCCGGCGGTGTTCCTCCACAGCGTTATCTCCGCGCTCTGCATGGGCGAGGCTTTCAAGCCTTCTATGGTTGCAGGTCATTCGCTGGGCGAGTTTTCCGCCCTCGTTGCCAGCGGCGCGCTGAGCTTTGAAGACGGTTTGCGGCTCGTCGCCGCCCGTGCCAACGCCATGCAGAAGGCCTGCGAGGCTAACCCCGGGACGATGGCCGCCATCATCGGCCTGTCTGACGAGAAGGTCGAGGAGATATGCAAAGAGGTGAGTGTAGGGGGCAAAGTTGTCATCCCCGCTAATTATAACTGTCCTGGTCAGCTTGTTATTTCGGGCGATGTAGAGGCTGTCAACGCCGCTTGCGAGAAGCTGAAGGAGGCTGGCGCGAAGCGTGCGCTGCCCCTGAAGGTGGGCGGAGCTTTCCATTCCCCGTTGATGCAGCCGGCTCAGGAAGAACTTCAGGAAGCCATTGAGAAGACCAGCTTCAACACTCCGAAGTGCCCGGTATACCAGAATGTGGATGCCAAGCCCCACACCAATCCGGCAGAAATCAAGCAAAACCTCATTGCCCAGTTGACAAGCAGCGTGCGTTGGACGGCCAGCGTGCAGCATATGATTGCCGACGGAGCCGACGACTTCACTGAGTGCGGCCCCGGCAAGGCACTGCAGGGCATGATAGGGCGCATCGACAAGAATGTTGCCGCCCATGGTATAGACTAAACGGAAAGAGGGCTTCGGCCCTCTCCTTTGTTGCTCCTCCATGAAAAAAATCATCATCTATCAGGTTTTTACGCGCCTTTTCGGCAACCGTAACCTCACGCGCAAACCGTGGGGGACGATTGTAGAGAACGGTAGCGGCAAGTTTGCCGACATCGACGAGCCCGTGCTCGGGCAGATAAAGCGGCTCGGAGCTACCGCCGTGTGGTATACCGGCATTATCCGCCATGCCTCCCAAACGGATTATTCCGCCTTCGGAATACCCGCCCAGCATGCGGAGATCGTGAAGGGAAAGGCGGGCTCACCCTATGCCGTTACCGACTATTATGATGTTGATCCCGACCTGGCCGAGGATGTTTCCCGCCGCATGGAGGAGTGGGAAGCCCTGATAGAGCGCACTCACCACGCCGGGCTTGCTGTTATTATGGACTTCGTTCCCAATCATGTGGCGCGCGAATATCGTTCCGTTTGCCGGCCGGAAGGCGTGCGCGATCTCGGCGAAGACGATGATGTGAGCAAGCATTTCTCGCCCGCGAATAACTTTTATTATTGCTGGGGGCAGCCTCTTGATCTCTCGGAAGTAGTCTCCGGGCAGCCTGTTTCCTATCGGGAACAGCCCGCCAAGGCTACGGGTAACGACCGCTTTGATGCCCGTCCGGGTCAAAACGACTGGTATGAGACCGTAAAACTCAACTACGGAGTTGACTATTGTGATGCGGGAGGTCGCTCGGAGCACTTTGATCCGATACCGGACACCTGGTTGAAAATGACGGAAATCCTGCTTTTCTGGGCTTCGAAGGGAGTAGACGGATTTCGCTGCGACATGGCAGAGATGGTTCCACCGCAGTTCTGGCGCTATGCCACGGCGAGGGTGAAGGAACTCTATCCTGACATGAAGTTTATTGGCGAGGTTTACAATCCCGGCCTTTACACAACCTATCTCTCGGCCGGATTCGACTATCTCTATGACAAAGTGGGAATGTATGACTGCCTGCGCGATGTGGTCTGCGGGCGTCGGCCAGCCTCGGCCATCACCCGGCAATGGCAGCAGACCGACGAAATCGGCAGCCATATGCTCTATTTCCTGGAGAACCACGATGAGCAACGCATCGCTTCCGATTTCTTCTGCGGCAATGCGAGGGCAGCCGTCCCCGCCCATATCGTGGCGTGCCTGCTCGGCAGAAACCCCTATATGCTCTACGCCGGACAGGAGTTTGGCGAGCGGGGCATGGATGCCGAGGGCTTCTCCGGCATAGACGGGCGAACCAGCATCTTTGATTATTGGGCCCTGGACACCATTCAAAGGGGCTATTTCAATGCCGGCAAACTTACTGGCGATGAGTTGGAATTGCGCAAAATCTATCAGAAGGTGATGCGGATGGCCGTTTCGGAGAGCGTGTTTACTGACGGCGAGATGTTCGACCTGATGTATGTAAACCCGCAACTTGCCGACCGCCAGTATGCCTTTCTCCGCAAAGCGGGCAACAAACTGGCGCTCGTCGTGGTGAATTTCTCGGCCTCGGAGGTCAGCGCGGAGGTCAGAATACCCCGCCATGCCTTTGATTTCCTGAAGATAAAGGAAACGAATACCGCTGTGGTAAACCTCCTCACAAAGGAGGAAGCAGAACTTGAACTCAAGGCGGATAAGCCACTGAATATCAGAATTCCAGCCTATGGAGGTATTATCTATAAAATACAGCTGTCATGAACGACGACTTTATCTTGAACGAGCATCACAAGGATGAGTTTCCTCCGGCGCATACGGCGGAGCATCTGCTTAACCAACTGATGACAAGAATGTTCGGATGTGAGCGCAGCAGGAATGCTCATATCGAACGAAAGAAGAGTAAAATCAGCTATATTCTCGACCATAAGCCCTCCCGGCAGGAAGAGCACGAGATAGAGCGGAGGATGAACGAGCTGATAGAGGAAGACATGCCGGTAAGCTTCGAGTTCGTAGACCGCGACCATCTTCCCGCAGAGGTGAAACTGGACAGGCTTCCCGACGCCGCCTCAGAGACGCTGCGCCTGGTGAGGATAGGCGACTATGATGTATGTCCCTGCATCGGAAAGCATGTGCGCAGCACCTCGCAGATTGGCCGGTTTGAAATGCTCGGCACAAACTGGGATGAGCAGGAGCACAGCTTCCGGATAAGATTTAAAGTGATACAGTAAATAAAACCAATAAACTCAACTTAATTAATCTACCAATGAAAACGACCTTAATAAGCATGCTCCTCATCCTATCGGGAGCTTTTCCGCTATTCGCACAGACGAGTGAAGGCTTGTATCAGCGTTTCTTGAATCCTGACAAGGCTGCGCGTCCGCGTGTCTGGTGGCACTGGATGAACGGCAATATCACCAAGGACGGCATCTGGAAAGACCTCCATTGGATGAAGCGTTCCGGCATAGTGGGCTTTCACAACTTCGACGCGGGCCTCGAAACGCCGCAGATAGTGAAGCAGCGACTGGCCTATATGACTCCGGAATGGAAAGACGCTTTCCACTATATGCTCACCGTGGCCGACTCGCTGGACATGGAAGTAACCGTTGCCAGCAGTCCGGGATGGAGCGAGACGGGCGGTCCTTGGGTAAAAGACGAGGACGGAATGAAGAAAATTGTCTGGCGGGAAACCGACATCCAAGGTGGCAGGAAGCTGCGATTGAGGCTTCCCGAGGGCTTTGATGTTACCGGGCAGTTTCAGGATTACCACATGATTTCCGACTATATCTCGCAGGTTTTCATGTCGCGGAAGTTCTATCGGGACATTGCGGTGCTGGCCGTGAGGGTCGCCGAGAACGATGTACCGATGCAGGAACTGAGGCCGGCGGTAGCTGCCAGCCGGGGCCGGGTAACTCTCGGGCAACTCTGCAACGACAGTATATCTGACGGGGCTGTCATCCTTGCTGACAAGAACGGAAACTCGTGGGTGCAGGTGGAGTTCAAGGAACCGCAGACCGTGAAGTCGCTGCGGTGGTCGGGTGTGGCCTCTAACGGCAACATTCAGGCATTATCCTATTCCCTTTCGGCAAGTGATGACGGGTTGAAATTCAAGAAGATAAAAGACTTGGGCTATCAGGGATGCGTAGAGAGAACGGCGAACATTCCCACGACAACGGCCAGGTATTTCCGCCTGAACATCAAGAATTCTGCCACCGATTCCTCCCTGATTTCCATGTTGCAGCTTTTCCCTGTAAACAGGGTGGAGCTTTCTGCCGACAAGGCAGCCTTTGCCTTCTATCGGTATGCCAGTTCGGCCTATACCCCGGCTACGGAAGATGCCGTTTCCGTCGGCAATGTGGTTGATGTAACGCGCTATGTGAAGCATGGAGTGCTGACATGGCAGGCTCCCAAGGGCCGCTGGCGCATCTATCGCATAGGCTATGGCCTGACGGGAAAGACCAATCATCCCGCAAGCCTCGAGGCCACCGGATTGGAAGTGGACAAGCTGGATCCGGCGGCCATACGAGCCTATTACAAGAATTACCTGAACACCTATCTCGACGCCTCGCAAGGCATGGTCGGGGAGAAGGGCATCCAGTATATCCTCACCGACAGCTACGAGGCTGGCCCGCAGACATGGACGGGCCGGATGAAGGAGGAGTTCCTGCGCCGCCGGGGCTATGATCTGACACCGTGGATGCCGGCCCTGCTGGGGCTGGTCATCAACAGCGCTGAGGAAACCGACCGCTTCCTCTTCGACTGGCGGATGACCATCGGCGAGATGATGACGGAATATCATTATGATATGTTGAACGATATCCTGAAGGACTACGGGCTTAAACGCTATTCGGAGTCTCATGAGGCCTGGCGTGCCAACATGACCGACGGCATGGACTGCAAACGCACGGCACACATACCGATGTCTGCAATCTGGATGCGCTATAACCAGAAGAAATTGTCAGAACCGCAGTTTGAGTCGGACATCCGTGAGTCGGCCTCGGTGGCTCACCTCTACGGGCAGAACATTGCGGCAGCGGAGTCGTTTACGACCAACGGCTATCGCGACGGTGCCCTTGTCTATTCGCCCTCGGTGCTGAAGCCTACGGCCGATGCGGCAATGGCCTGCGGCCTGAACCGTTTCGTCATCCATACATCGCCCCATCAGCCCGTGGACGACAAGTTTCCGGGCATCGGCCTGGGCGTCTATGGGCAGTGGTTCGACCGGCATGAGACATGGGCCGAACAGGCAGGGGCGTGGACTGATTATCTCTCCCGCAGTTGCTACCTCTTGCAGCAAGGGCGATTCGTGGCGGATGTAGCTACCTATTACGGTGAAGACACCAATATTACGGGGCAGTATATGACGCGCTTTCCCGCTTGCCCTCTGGGTTATGCTTTCGATTTTGTGAGTCCTTCGGCATTGAAGGAGGTGCTGCATCCGAGTGGCAGCCGGCTGCTTTCGCCCTCAGGGATGGAATATCGGGTGCTTCACCTGACGAATGTGGCCCGGATGTCGCTCCCCGTGCTTCGCAAGATAGTGGAGCTGGCGAAGGCCGGTGTTGCCATCTGTGGCGACAAGCCCGGTCAGTTGGCCGGCAGGGAGGGTTCTCCGGCGGAGTTCCGGTCGCTGGTCGACAAGATATGGAATACCGGTCGTGGAAATGTCTTTACGGGAACGCCCCTTGCGCAGGTTCTCGCCAAAAGGGGGATAGCGCCCGATGTCGACTTCCTTGGCAGCAAGGCAAACCTGCGCTATGTGCATCGGCATTTGCCGGAAGGGGAAGTTTATTGGATAGCCAACCAGACCCCTGACGCACAGCAGTTGAAGGTCTCCTTCCGCATATCGGGCAAGAAGCCCCAGATATGGCATGCCGACACCGGCGCAAAGGAACCTGCCGGCTATGAGATGAAGGATGGCCGCACGATGGTAGACCTGCAATTTAGCCCCTATGACGCTCAGTTCATCGTCTTTGTAGACGATACGGATGTGCCGGCTGTCCGCCTTCCTGCGGTCTCCAAGACTGTCGTTTCCGAGGTGGGAACGCCTTGGAAAGTGAAGTTCCAGCGTCAACGGGGGGCACCCGAAGGGATGGTTTTAGACACCCTGGCCTCTTACACGGCATCCTCTGACGCAGGAATCAAGTATTTCTCAGGTACGGCGACCTATACCAATACCTTCGCCCTGGGCAAGAAACTCTTCAGGCGGAAGACCGGTCCGAAGCGCATCGTCCTCAATCTGGAGGATGTGAAAGATCTGGCAGAAGTCTATGTAAACGACCGCAGGTTAGGTGTGGTGTGGCGTGCGCCGTTCCGGATAGATATTACGGATGCCGTGAAGCCCGGCCATAACTCGTTGACGCTAAAGGTGGTCAATGTATGGCACAATCGTCTGGTGGGCGATGTGCAGCCCGGCGCACGGCCGGTGGCCTGGACTCAGATGGAGTTCTACAAGCCTGACGAGCCCCTGCTGGAGGCCGGTTTGCTGGGTCCTGTGAAGATAGAAGCTGAATATTAGGATAGGATTTATAAAAGAGAGGGCGACGGCCAGGTGTCTCCCGTAATATTACACGCTGCTTGTAATTCGATTACAAGCGGCGTGTAACACGATTACAAGCGGCTTGTAACATTGCCGGCAGCCGTTGTCGGTCATTGCGGGGGACGCTTGCCGCGCCCTCTCTTGTGTCAATTGGTCTCTATTTCTTCCTTCATGTCTATGAATTCCCGCTTGGAATCGTAGAACTCATATTGAAGGAAAGCCAGTTTCTGAGACGGGACGATGTGTACTCCGAACCCGTATTTGATCTGCCACTTGTTCTTGAGGCTTACCACGCCTTGGTTGATGAAGGCGGCTACATACGGGTGTACATGGAGATAGAATTTCTTGACGCCAATCTTATTGACCAGTCGGTCGATCTTTCCCTCTAACAAATCAGTGAACAGGATGCTGGACTTTATCTTGCCAGTACCGTTGCACGACGGGCATGTTTCTTCTACTCTGACATCCATGGCGGGGCGGACGCGCTGACGCGTAATCTGCATCAGCCCGAATTTACTCAGCGGCAAGATGTTGTGGCGGGCGCGGTCTTTCTGCATGTTCTTGCACATGCGCTCATAGAGCATCTGCCGGTCTTCCGCCAGGTTCATGTCGATGAAGTCGACCACGATGATTCCTCCCATGTCTCGCAGTCGCAGTTGGCGGGCCAGTTCATCAGCCGCACCGAGGTTGGTCTCCAGGGCGTTCTGCTCCTGGCCGTTGCCGGCCTTTGTGCGGGTGCCGCTGTTTACATCCACCACATGCATGGCTTCGGTGTGTTCGATAATCAGATAGGCTCCGTGGCGATAGTTGACGGTCTTGCCGAAGCTGGACTTGATCTGCTTCGTTACATTGAAGTTGTCGAAGATGGGCACCTTGCCCGTATAGAGCTTCACTATGTTTGCCTTTTCCGGGGCAATGAGTGAGACATAGCTTTTGACCTCATTGAAAACACTTTCTTCGTTGATGTAGATGTTTTCATAGCTCGGATTGAAGAGGTCGCGCAGCAGGGCAACGGCCCTGCTGGTCTCTTCATATGCGAGCTGGGGTCGCTTCTGGGTCTTCTGGACTTTAGTGATAGCGTCTTCCCATCGCTGGTTGAGCACCTTGAGTTCCGCATCCAGCTCAGCCACGCGCTTCCCTTCTGCCACGGTGCGCACGATTACACCGCAGTTCTTGGGCTTGATGCTCTGGATGAGTTGCTTGAGTCGGGCTCTTTCCTCGCCGCTTTTGATTTTAGAAGAAACGGAAACTTTATCGCCAAATGGAATGAGGACCAGGAATCTTCCGGCAAACGAAATCTCTCCCGTAAGGCGCGGTCCCTTGGTCGAAATGGGTTCTTTAACGATTTGCACCAGCACCTCCTGTCCCGCCTTGAGCGTCGTTTGTACGCTTCCGTCCTTAGGCAGGTCGGGCAGGCGTGATGCCTTTGCGAATGGATAAAGTTTCTTTCTGTCGCTTTGTACCTGTTTGAGATACTTTTCGTAAGAGGGGAATTGACTTCCCAGATCAAGATAATGGAGAAAGGCGTCGCGCTCGTAACCCACATCTACAAAGCATGCGTTCAAGCCCGGCATGAGCTTTTTTACTTTGGCTATGTAGACATTGCCAACCGAAAAGGAGGCCGAGCGCGGCTCACTCTGATATTCCACCAGGTTCTTATCCTCCAGGAGGGCTATCGAGATTTCCTTTTGTTGTACATCAATTACTACTTCGCTTGTCATTTCTGTTATCTTTATTTTCAAAAATTAGGGGCATGCCCATTAAAGAGACACGCCCCATAGTCTGTATGAATAGGCTTCAGAGCTAAGCTTTGGATTACTTGCTCTTGTGTCTGTTCTTACGCAATCTCTTCTTACGCTTATGCGTAGCCATCTTGTGGCCTTTCTTTTTCTTACCGTTTGGCATAGCTTTTTAAAATTAAATGTTTGATATAATGTTATTTTGGATTTGCAGATCGATTAGTCGTTCATCAAGGCAGTGAACTCCTTGGACGGCTTGAAGCCGGGGATATCGTGTGCCTCCACGCGGATGGTGATGTTCTTCTGCATGTCGCGGCCGGTCTTTGCAGCACGGTGCTTGACGATGAAAGTGCCGAACCCTCTTAATGATACATCTTCCTTCCGCTTGGCTACGGAGTCCTTAACGACTTTCATGAATGCCTCTATCGTGAGGGCTACATCCTTTTTTGCAAGGCCAGTCTGTTCTGAAATCTGGCTGACGATCTCTGCTTTTGTCATTTTCTTATTATCTTTATTTTGTTATTAATTTTTACTTTTAACCTTGATTGGTCTTGCAAATATACGAGTTTTTCTGCTTAAACGAAAATTTATAGCTCTTTTTTTGCTGAAAAAAGTGTCATTTTACATGCTAAGTGTCTAATTATCAAATCTTTTTGTTTATAATAGGGAACAAGTGATGGTTTGGGGCTTCTTTGCTATGTAAAGAAAAAAGAACAATAAAAGGATATCGCTTTCTTGTCTTGAAAGGCGATATCCCGATTATGGGTAGTTATTGTCTAACTTCAGTTGCTCCTAATTCCTGTGATTATAAGAAGTGCGATCTTGTAGCGTGAGGAGGCTTAGTATTCCATTACGGATGGAAGTTCCTTGGCCTGGTCGATCATCTTCTGCACCTCCTTGACGGATGGAACGCGGTTGACGAGGTTCTTTTCGGCGTTAACTTCCTCCAGCTTGGCCTGCAGGTTTTCTGCAACGCGGTGTTTCAGCTCCTTGACGGTGTCAACCCCTGCTGCTTCGAGCAGTTCGGAGAACTGAGGGCCTACGCCGTCGATGCGCATGAGGTCGGCATGGTTTGTCCAGGTAAGAATCAGCTTGCCGCTGATCTCGGTCTTCTCTTCCAAGGCCTTGCGCCCTGCCGGAGTCTTTCCGGCTTCCAGCAAATCCTCGATGGTGTTGATGCCAGCTTCCACTAATTTCTTTGAGTAAACTTCGCCGATGCCCTCGACTTCGATAATCTTGTAGTTCATATTAAACGGTTATTAAATAGTTAAACATTATCTATTTAGCAAATATAGTAAGATGATTTTATTGTACAAAGAATATGGGGATTTTTTAATTTTCTTTTTAATTTGAGAATGGAATTGTTTCTTCTGTCTGTCGGTTTTTGGGTAGCTGGTCCCTTCCGAGGGGGATTTACATGGCAAATGTGTTGAATCCACCATCGACAATGGCTACGGTTCCTGTAACAAACCGGGAGGCATCGCTTATCAGATAGTGAATCGTGCCGCAAAGTTCTTCGGGTTCTCCCATGCGTCCGAATGGTGTCTGGCGTATCACATCCTTTCCCCGTTCGGTATAGCTCCCGTCGGGATTTGTCAGGAGCGCCCGGTTTTGCTCTGTTATGAAGAAGCCCGGGGCGATGGCGTTCACGCGGATGCCCTCACCGAATTTTCGGGCAGTCTCGTGCGCCATGTAGGCGGTGAAGTTGCTGATGCCGGCCTTGGCTGCCCCGTATCCGCAGACTCGGGTTAGCGGGCGGAGTGCCGCCATGCTGGAGAAGTTGACGACGGCCCCCTTTTTCTGTTGGACCATAGGCTTGAGGAATACCTGCGTAGGGATGACCGTGCCGACGAGATTGAGGTTCAGCACTTTCTGAAATTGCTCCGGGTCGAGGTCGAAGATGCTCTGGTCTGGCCCGATGGTAGCTCCTGGCATGTTGCCCCCGGCCGCGTTGAGGAGGGCGTCGATCCTGCCGAAGTCGGCAAGGATGTCGCGGCAATTCTGTTCTACGATCGCCTTGTCCATGACATCAGTTTGATAGAATCCGGCCATTCCGCCGTCGGCCTTGATATTTTCTACGATTTGGTCTCCAATTTCCTGCTTGCGCCCCAAGACCGCAATCTTGGCTCCTTGCCCGGCAAGGTACTTTCCGATGCAGCGTCCTAATACGCCCGTACCGCCGGTAATGACCACTACATGGCCTTTGATATCAAATAAGTTTTTCATGTGTAATGAGTTTATTCGTAAAATCCGGGTTGTTTATATTCGATGCCCAACTCCCTGTCGACCGTGGCGATGACGCCCTGCACCTGTCCCATGGCGAACATCCTGCCGAGGAAGGAGTAGCCTGCGTTATATCCGCGGTCGGCATCGCCGAGCATGGTCATGCCGTGGTCGACGCGCATGGGCAGCCGGGCTATGTTGGGATTATTGCTTCGCCTTTGCTCTTCTTTTTCAAAAATGCGGGCTAACTCTATGATGTCGGCGCGCCCGCCGAGATGACTTGCCTCCGTAAAGTCCCCGTTCGGGAAGATGTGGCACGACCGCAGGTGTACGAACCAGGTGCGGTCGGCATATTTGTCGGCAAGCTCCGTCAGGTTGTTATGCCCTCCCGCCGACAGGCTGCCGGCGCAGAAGGTGAGCCCGTTGTGCCTGTCGGGCACGGCATCGAGGAACCACCGGATGTCCTCGTCGCAGGTTACGATGCGGGGAAGGCCGAGGATAGGGAAGGGGGGATCGTCCGGATGGACGCACATATAGATGTCGCACTCCCTGCACACGGGCATGATGGCCTCGAGGAAATACCGCATGTTCTCGCGCAGCTGGTCTCTGTCCACTCCCTCATATAGATTGAGGAGCTGTCGGAAAAGCTCCACGGGATGCTCGTCGCCCTCCTTGATGTTGCCGCTTACGAAGCCCTGTGTCTTCACGATGATGTTCTCCACGAGCTTGTGTTCATCGGGCGGTGCCATCCTCGTTTTCAGCTCCGCCACTTCTTTCAGGATGTCGCGGTTCAGCAGTCTGCCCCTTTGCTCCCAGTCGGACTCTGCCCCGTCGCGCTTCAGGATGTGGATGTCGAAGTAGGCAAACTCGGCCCAACTGAAGTAGAGATTGGTCGTCCCGTTAGGGTTCGGATGGTCGAGGTCGGTGCGTGCCCAGTCGAGCACGGGCATGAAATTATAGCATACGGTGTGGATGCCCTCGTTGGCGAGGTTGCGCAGGCTCTCCTTGTAGACTTCGATTTGCCGGTCGCGGTCGGGGCCTCCGTATTTGATGGTCTCCGTAACGGGGAGGGACTCTACGACGCTCCATCGCATCCCATAGCTCTCAATGTAGCTTTTCAGGTCGTGAATGGCCTCTCGTGTCCAGACTTCACCCAACGGGATGTCATGAAGTGCCGTAACAATGCCTTCCACTCCGATTTGTCTTAACATGGCAAGCGTTATCTTGTCGTTTTTGCCGAACCATCTCCATGTTCTTTCCATAATACTATAATATACTCTGTTTTTTGTTTATCAGATAATAGATATGCATTTCCAAAGGCTGAATGCGCTTGGCCTGAGACCGTGGTTAAATGCTTTTGACTTCTTTCTGAAGAATCTTCGTACAAAAATACATAAATTCCTTGAGAATGTCGCAGAATTATCTTATTTTTGCAATGTCTAACCCAAGAAAATACATTTTAAAGGATTTAGAAATGGCAAAGATAATAACTTTTGGCGAGATCATGCTTCGCCTGTCGCCGGTTGGCAACGATCGTTTCATCCAATCAGACACTTTCCGTATTATTCCAGGCGGAGGAGAGGCCAATGTCGCCGTGAGTCTTGCGAACTATGGGCATGAAGCCTGTTTCGTTACGAAGCTTCCCGCGCATGAAATCGGCCAGATAGCCGTCAATGCCCTGCGGCGATATGGGGTCAATACCGATTATATAGTCCGCGGCGGCAGTCGCATCGGGCTGTATTATGCGGAGACGGGAGCCGCCATGCGCCCAAGTAAAGTGATCTACGACCGCGCCCATTCCGCCATAGCCGAGGCAGATCCGTCTGACTTCGATTTCGATGAAATTATGAGCGGAGCACGCTGGTTTCACTGGAGCGGGATTACGCCGGCCGTCTCCGACAAGGCTGCCGAGCTGACAAAACGGGCCTGTGAGGCTGCGAAACGCCATGGCGTAACGGTGTCGGTAGACCTTAACTTCCGCAAGAAACTCTGGACTTCGGAAAAGGCCATATCCGTTATGCGACCGTTGATGGAGTATGTGGATGTGTGCATCGGCAACGAGGAGGATGCCCAGCTCTGTCTGGGATTCAGGCCTGATGCCGATGTGGAGGGCGGCAAGACCGACGCTGCCGGCTATCACAAGATATTCGGACAGATGGTGGCGGAGTTCGGTTTCAAGTATGTGGCATCCACCTTGCGGGAGTCTTACTCGGCCACCCGCAACGGGTGGAAGGCTCTCATCTATGACGGCAGCGAGTTCTATGAGAGCCGGCGGTATGACATCAACCCGATTATAGACCGGGTCGGCGGTGGCGACTCTTTCTCCGGCGGCCTTATTCATGGGCTGCTCACGAAGCCGACGCAGGGAGAAGCCTTGGAATTTGCCGTGGCTGCCTCGGCCTTGAAGCATACGATAAACGGCGATTTCAACCTTGTCGGAGCCGACGAGGTGGAGGCTTTGGCTGCCGGAAATGCCAACGGGCGTGTACAGAGATAATAATAAGGAGACTAACTGATTAAGCACAAGATAAGAAGATGGCACGATTTGACAAGATAGCAGTATTGAGGAAGATGGGAGAGACGGGCATGCTTCCGGTCTTTTACAATAAGGATGTGGAGGTAGCCAAGCATGTTCTGAAAGCCTGCTACGAAGGTGGAGTGAGGGCATTTGAGTTTACCAATCGCGGCGACTTTGCCCACGAGGTGTTCGGCGAGCTGGTGAAGTGGGCCGACACGGAATGCCCGGAGCTGGCTCTGGGCATCGGCTCGGTCGTCGACCCGGCCACCGCGGCGCTCTATATACAGTTGGGAGCTAATTTCGTGGTGGGGCCGCTCTTCAATCCCGACATCTCGCCCGTGTGCAACCGGCGGCTGATACCTTACTGTCCGGGCTGCGGGAGCGTGAGCGAGATAGGCAAGGCGCAGGAGCTGGGGTCGGATCTTACCAAGTTGTTCCCAGGTGATGTCTATGGCCCCAGAATGGTGAAGGACTTGATGGCCCCGTGTCCATGGACCAAAATCATGGTTACGGGCGGCGTTGCCCCGGAAAGGGAGAACCTTGAAGGCTGGTTCCAGGCCGGAGCCTACTGTGTCGGCATGGGGTCGAAGCTTTTCCCGAAGGACAAGGTGGAGTCAGCCGACTGGGGCTATATCACCGCCCTCTGCAAGGATTGCCTTGACATTATCAGGGAGTGCAGGGCATAGCGAAGTCCCCTTATTATGGCTTCCGCAATTGTTACAAGCGGTGTGTAATCATGTTACACGCCGCTTGTAACAGCATTACACGCCGTTTGTAACAATCCAGATGGCCGTTAAAAGAAAATCCGGAAGCTACAGGCTTCCGGATTTCTGATGAGGTACCTGGCGGAGTCGAACCGCCTTGAACGGTTTTGCAGACCGTTACCTAACCGTTCGGACAAGGTACCCTGTGCCCCCATTAGGATTTGCGTCTGCAAAGATAAGGCAAAATATTGGGAATTGCAAATTTTCCCTTTACTTTTTTCTTGCCTTCTTGCATTTCTCGTAAAAGGCACACCCCGCGCACCCGTAGTTCCTGCACTTCAGGTTCTGCCTGTACTCCCGGTACAGGTATCGTATCAACCAGGCCGTGCAGAAGGTGAGGATGACGGCGAGAAGTATATACTGTAGTTCCATGATCAGTCCTGATGATAGTCCTTGGCCAGACCTCCCGTGCTGGTCTCCTTATAGAGGGAGGGCAGGTCGAGGCCGGTCTGCTTCATTACTTCTACGACGCGGTCGAAGCTCACTCGGTGCCTGCCGTCGGAGAAGGCGGCGTAGAGGTTGGCGTCGAGAGCCCGCGTCGCGGCAAAGGCATTGCGCTCTATGCAGGGTATCTGAACCAGTCCGCACACGGGATCGCAGGTCATTCCCAGGTGGTGTTCCAGCCCCATCTCGGCCGCATACTCTATTTGAGCGGGGCTTCCACCGAAGAGCTGACACGACGCTGCCGATGCCATGGCACAGGCTACGCCGATTTCGCCCTGACAGCCCACCTCTGCCCCGGAGATGGAAGCATTCTGCTTGACGATGTTCCCGAAGAGACCGGCCGTGGCTAAAGCGTGGAGGATATGGGTGTCGCTGAAGTTATGGCCTTTGGAAAGGTGGTAGAGCACGGCAGGAACGACCCCACACGAGCCGCAGGTGGGCGCCGTAACGATGGTTCCGCCCGAGGCGTTCTCTTCGCTCACGGCCAGTGCGTAGGCATAGACCAGGCCTCGCGTCTGGAGGGTCTGCTTGTATCCGGTCGCCTTTATATAGTAAGTGGATGCCTTGCGGGCCAGGTTCAGCGAACCGGGAAGCCGCCCCTCGTGATTGAGACCGCGCTCGACGCTCTCCTGCATGGCTTCCCATACCGTCTGTAGATAGTCCCATATGTCCGGGTCTTCACACTCATCCACATACTCCCAATAGCTTCGCCCGTTATTTTCGCACCACTGCATGATTTTCGTCAGAGAGTTCATCGGGTATACTTCAGGGGTGGAGAATCTGTCGGCCTTGTCCTTTCCCTCAGAAAGAGCCCCTCCTCCTACGCTGTAGACGATCCAGTCGTGGGCACCGTCGGCCTTGAAAAGCATGCCGTTTGGGTGGAATGGCAGAAACACAGTAGGCTCCCAGATAATCTTGGTGGGAGCAATGGGTTGCAGTATTTCCAATATAGCCTGGTGGGTGAGGTGCCCTTTGCCCGTAGCTGCAAGACTCCCGTAGAGGGTTACCTCGAAGTTTTTTGCGTGGGGATGTTCCTCTGCATAGATGTGTGCGGCATTCTCGGGACCCATCGTGTGGCTTGACGAGGGTCCCTTGCCGATTCTGTATAATTCTCTCAAAGATTTCATAATGTTTGGTATTTGATGTTTTTTAAATAAAGAGCAATCCGATTTGGAATACCAATGCGCTGACAACCCATGCCAGGCAGGTGGTGTATGCGGCCGCGAACAATGCCCATTTCCATGACCCCGTTTCCCCCTTGATGGCCGCTATGGTGGCAATGCAGGGAAAGTAAAGCAGCACGAAGAGCAGGAAGCAATAGGCGGTGAGGGTAGCCAGAGGCCCTGCCGCCTCGTAGCTCAGCCCGTGGACATTGGCGATGTCGGTTTGAATCTTGTGACGGAGTATCTCATATTTGCCGCTTTCGTTATTATAGCTGTTGTCATCGGCAAAGCTCTCGTCGTTAGAATACAGCACTCCCATGGTGGAGGCAACGATCTCCTTGGCGCCCACGCCGGCAAGAATGCCCACATCCAGCTTCCAATTGAATCCCTGGGGGGTGAATATCGGCTCTATGGCCCGGCCTATCTGTCCGATGTAGCTTTGCTCTTGTTGCCGGTGGATGGTTTCCATGTAGGCCTCGTGGGCTTGCTGTGCCTCGTTGGAATCTTCGCCGTATTGCGCCACGGCGGCCTCGGCGTTGACCTTGGCTGTTTCTATATTCTTGTTGTGCGGGAAGTAGCCTAATGCCCATACGATGATGCTTGCCACGAGGATAATGCCTCCCATCTTCCTAAGATACTGGCGGCCTTTTTCCCATGTGTGGCGAAGGATGGCCTTCCATGTCGGAAATCGGTAGGGCGGCAGCTCCATGACGAACGGCACATCTTCGCCTTTGAACAGGGAGCTTGTGAAGAGCTTGCTCATGAGTATGGCCAGTAGCATTCCCGTGAGATAGAGGGAAAACATGACAAGCGACTGGGTTAGGCTCCCGACGAAGAAGGACCCGATAATCATAATATAAATAGGTATACGCGCTTCGCAGCTCATCAGTGGAAGTACCAGCATGGTTACGAGTCTGGATCGGCGGCTCTCGATGGTGCGTGTGGCCATGACGGCGGGCACATTACATCCAAATCCCATAATCAGCGGAATGAAAGACTTGCCGTGCAGACCCATCCTGTGCATGAGCTTGTCCATGATGAAGGCTGCACGCGACATGTAGCCGCAGTCCTCCATGAACGAGATGAAGAAATAGAGAATCAGTATCTGCGGGAGAAAAACGATGACCGCTCCCACGCCGCCGATGATGCCGTCGACGAGCATTGCCTTGATAGGACCTTCCGGCATGTAGGCTCCTATCTGGATTCCCAGTAGTTCTACGAGGGCCTCTATCCAGTCCATCGGATACTGACCGACCATAAAGGTCGTCGCAAACATCACGATTAGGATGAGGATGAAAATGGGGAATCCCACCCATCTGTTGGTTAATATGCGGTCGAGCAGATGGGTTATCTGGTAGGTGTCTTTCTTGTTTCCGGCCTTATAGAGTGCTTCCTCAAGCGCTCCATGGATGAATCCATACTTCGCATCCATAATGGCGGTCTCGCTGTCGTCGCCAGTCTCCTCCTTGACCCTTTTCGCCGCGTCGTCGCGATGCCTGAGAATCTCCGCCGCATCGGGCAGAGCCTTGATGTATTCCTCTGCGCCTTTGTCGTATTCAAGCAGCTTTATGGCCAGATAGCGGGTAGAATAGCGGAGCCGCACATTAGGGGCTTTCTTCAGGTGTTCCTGTATTTCTTCTATTCCATGCTCAATCTCATGCCCGTGATTGATATGGATGTGTCGGAAATGAGGATATTCATCCTCCTTGCCTTCATACATCTGGATTACCATGTGGAACAGGTCTTCGATGCCGCGTCCATTGGTGAAGACGGTTGGAATCATAGGGACACCCAGCAGGCTTGCCAGCTTGCCGTAGTCTACATGGTCGCCCCGCTGCTCTGTCTCGTCAAACATATTGAGCGCGCAGACCATGCGCACATGCATGTCGATGAGCTGGGTGGTGAGATAGAGGTTGCGTTCCAGATTGCTCGTATCGATGACATTGATGATGACATCAGGAGTCTGCTCGATAATCTGCTTCCTCACATAGAGCTCTTCGGGAGAATAGGCGGAGAGGGAGTAAGTGCCGGGGAGGTCGACAAGGTTAAATTTATAGCCTTCGAATTCTGCATGCCCTTCCTTGGCATCTACGGTAACGCCGCTATAGTTGCCTACGCGCTCGTGTGCACCGGACGCAAAGTTGAAAAGTGAGGTCTTCCCGCAGTTTGGATTACCGACCAAGGCAACATTGATTTCCTTGTGCTTCTTCTCCGCCACATCCTCAAGCTGCTTGTCAGTAAGCGGTTGTTCATCGGCTTCGCGGCTATCGATAATCTTGGAACTTTTAACGAGTTGTCCGGCATTTTTTTCTTCCTCTTCTATTTTCTTGGCTTCCTTAAGGGTTACGACTTCTATCAATTCCGCCTCGCTGTGGCGAAGGGAAACCTCGTAGCCCATAATCTTATATTTCACGGGATCCTGTAAAGGAGCATTCAGCAAGACTTCTATGGACTTCCCCTTGATGAAGCCCATCTCCACGATGCGCTTGCGGAAGCCTCCATGGCCGAGCACTTTTATGATGATGCCTTTTTCTCCGGTCGTAAGTTCTGATAACTTCATCTTTTCTCTTTTTTCTCCTCTTGCCTGCAAATATACAACAAAAAAGGCGCAACCCAGTTGCAACCTTTTGTTTTACAAGAAATATACCTACAAATGGGGATGGCTTACCTTAAATGTTAAAGTAGTCTTCCAGTTCTTTCTCGGCAGACCCTTGCTCGTTCTGCAGGTCTTTTAAGATGACGCCATGCTCAAGCAGGGCAATGCGGGTGGATATTTCTATGGTATGTTGCAAGTTATGGCTGCTGATAAGGACGGTAGCCTCGTTCTCCCGGGCATAGGACATGAGAATCTTCTTCAGGATGTTCTGACTTGATGGATCAAGGAAGTTGAACGGCTCGTCGAGGATGACAAGCTTGGGCCGGTTGAATAATGCGGAAATGATTCCAATCTTCTGTTTGTTCCCGGCAGAGAAGTCCCTGATGAGCTTTTTCTGCTCCATGATCTCGCCTGCCATGAATTGTTCAAAGTCCTTTTCGCGAGCTTCAACAGCATCTTTTGGCATGTTGTTCACCTTTCCAAGAAATTCGAAGTACTCCTCGGGAGTAAGGAAGTCGATTAAGAACCCTTCGTCGATATAGGATCCGGTGGTCTGCTTCCATTCCTCGCTTTCGGTGGGATTGATGCCGCCAATGGATACTGTCCCTTCGTCTGCCTTTATCAAGTCAAGTATCAAACGGAAAAGGGTGGTCTTTCCGGCTCCGTTGTTGCCTACCAATCCAAGAATATCACCATCATTGATGGTGAATTCCGGAATGTCTACGGCCACCTTTTCGCCAAATGATTTCTTGAGTCTGTTAAGTGTAATCATGTTGTTTATCTTATGTTACGCCCATGGCAGTTCTTGAACTTCTTGCCGGAACCACATGGACACGGGTCATTTGGACGAGGCATTTTCTCACGGATAATCGGCGTGTGGTTTACTCTTTGCGCCGGTTCGCGGGTGTCCTGCCGGGCTGCAGCCTGTTGGGCGGGGTCGTTGAGGTCGGCCTTCTGCTCGTTATAACGCTGGCTTCTCTGCTCCGGTGCTGCCTCGTGGACTTCCTGTTCCTGCATTTCTGGAATCTGGGCACGCATGAGGATGGATGAGGTGCGATTGTTGATGTCGTCTATCATGGTGTCCCAGATGGTCGCACTCTCAAGCTTAAAGATCAAGAGAGGGTCTTTCTGCTCGTACGAAGCGTTTTGTACACTATGCCGAAGTTCATCCAGTTGGCGAAGGTTTTCTTTCCAGTTGTCATCAATGATGTGGAGCATGATGACCTTCTCAAACTGCTTGACGACATCCTTACCCTCCGTCTTGTATGCTTGCTTAAGGTCGCAAGGGATGTTGTACACGCGTTTCCCATCGGTAACGGGCACCATGATGCGTTCGAATCGGTCTCCCTGATTTTCCTCGACATCCTTAATGACAGGCCAGGCTACACTCTGGATACGGTCGGTCTTGCGCTTGAAGGCAGCCATCGCATCCTGGAATGCGCGCTCTGCCAGTATGTTGTGGTCGGCATTTAAGAGCTCTTCTTCCGTAAATGGGCATTCCATCGCGAGGACTTTCAGGAATTGTTCCTTGCATCCTTCGTAGTCGTTTTTCTCAATGATGTTGATGCAACGGTCCCAAATGATATTGGCAATATCCATGCCGATGCGTTCACCCATGAGGGCATGACGGCGCTTCTCGTAGATTACGGTACGCTGCTTGTTCATCACATCGTCGTATTCAAGCAGATGCTTACGGATACCGAAGTTGTTTTCCTCTACTTTCTTCTGGGCTCTCTCGATGCTCTTGGAAATCATGGGAGCTTCGATGCGCTCGCCTTCCTGATAGCCCAGGCGGTCCATGACATGTGCAATGCGTTCCGAGCCGAAGAGGCGCATCAGTTTGTCTTCCAATGAAACATAGAAAACGGAACTACCCGGATCGCCCTGACGACCGGCACGACCACGCAACTGGCGGTCCACACGCCGGCTCTCATGACGCTCTGTGCCGATGATGGCAAGGCCTCCGGCATCTTTTACTTCTTGGGTGAGCTTAATATCGGTACCACGACCGGCCATGTTGGTGGCAATGGTTACGGCGCCTAATAACCGTTCCTCATTAGTGATGAGGTGCTGGGCATCCTGTCCTGCGAGATGGGAGTCTGCACCTTTGGCTCCCTCGTTTGCTGCTTTGATGAGCGTGTTTTGATATCTTACGGCAGAAGCCTTGTCGGTGAAAGCCTTTCCGTCGGTGGCAAGGAAAACCATTCCCATGGTGCTTTTTCCTGCTTCGGCAACTACCAGAGCCTCCTGTTGGTGTAGCTTGGCGTTCAATACTTGATGTGGTATTTTGCGCATATCGAGCATCTTGGAGAGCAGTTCGCTGATTTCAACGGAGGTGGTACCTACCAGGCAGGGGCGTCCACTGACGCGCATCTCCTCAATTTCCTCGATGACGGCAGAATATTTTTCGCGGGCAGTCTTATAGACACGGTCATCCATGTCGTTGCGTACAACAGGCTTGTTGGTTGGAATTTCGACTACATCGAGCTTGTAGATGTCCCAGAATTCACCAGCCTCGGTAGAAGCGGTGCCCGTCATGCCTGAGAGTTTGTGGTACATGCGGAAGTAGTTCTGCAGGGTGATGGTGGCGAAAGTCTGTGTCGCTGCCTCCACCTTGACATGCTCTTTTGCCTCTATGGCCTGATGAAGACCATCGCTCCAGCGGCGGCCTTCCATGATACGCCCGGTCTGTTCGTCTACGATTTTAACTTCGCTGTCGATGACGACATATTCATCATCTTTATTGAACATGGTATATGCTTTCAGCAGTTGCTGCAGGGTGTGGACGCGTTCACTCTGAATAGCATAGAGATTGAACAGGTCGTCCTTCTTGTCGAGGCGATCCTGATCACTCAGGTCGTGCTCGTTTTCCAATGCGGAGAGCTGGCTGGTAATGTCGGGTAGCACGAAAAGATCCGGCCGACCGGTCTGCTTGGCAAGCCAGGCACCACCCTTGTCGGTAAGGTCGGCAGAGTTCAGTTTCTCGTCTACTACAAAGTACAATGGCTCAATGGCCTTGGGCATTTCGCGATTGTTGTTTGCCATATAGAATTCCTCGGTCTTGAGGAGTCCCGATTTGATGCCATCTTCCGAGAGATACTTGATGAGCGGTTTGTTTTTTGGTAGTGCCTTGTAGGAACGGAAGAGGGCGAGGAATCCTTCTTCTTCCAGCTGCTGAGCCTGCTTCTTGTCCTGGGTCTGCTGAGCCTGGGTGATTTTCTGTTTGGCCTCGGCAAGCAACTCCGTGGCCTGCTTGCGCTGCACTTCATAGAGTTTCTCCACTAACGGCTGGTATTCTTCGAACATCTGGTCGTCGCCCTTGGGTATCGGACCGGAGATAATCAATGGAGTGCGGGCGTCGTCAATCAGCACGGAGTCGACCTCGTCCACTATGGCATAGTTGTGCTGGCGCTGTACAAGGTCGGCAGGACTGATGGCCATGTTGTCGCGAAGATAGTCAAAGCCGAACTCATTGTTTGTGCCAAAGGTGATATCTGCCTGATATGCCTTGCGTCGCTCTTCTGAATTGGGCTGGTGTTTGTCGATGCAGTCGACGGAGAGGCCGTTGAACATATAGAGCGGCCCCATCCATTCGGAGTCGCGCTTGGCCAGATAGTCGTTCACGGTAACCATGTGAACTCCGTTTCCCGTAAGTGCATTCAGGAACACGGGGAGCGTGGCTACGAGGGTCTTGCCCTCACCGGTCGCCATCTCGGCTATCTTACCCTGATGCAAGGCTATGCCGCCGAAGAGCTGCACATCGTAGTGCACCATGTCCCACTTGATCTTATTGCCACCGGCTGTCCACTCATTGTGGTAGATGGCCTTGTCGCCGTCGATGGTGATGAAGTCGTTTGCCGGATTTCCTGCAAGCTCCCGGTCGAAGTCGGTGGCCGTTACCACGGTCTCTTCATTCTCGGCAAAGCGGCGGGCTGTATCCTTTACGATACTGAAAGCTACCGGCATTACCTCGTTGAGAGCCACTTCGTATTTGTCGAGGGCCGCTTTCTCAAGTTTGTCTATCTTGGTGAATATGTCCTCGCGCTCGTCGATGGGTGTGTCTTCTATGGTGTTCTTGAGTTCTGCAATTTTCTCTTTTTCCTCCCTTGCAGAGTCTTGTACATATTTCTGGATTTCCTTTGTCTTTGCGCGCAGTTGGTCATTGCTCAGCTCTTTAATGGCAGGATAGGCCTCTTTTACAGTCTCTACTAAAGGCTGGATGAGTTTCATATCACGGGTTGACTTATCGCCAAACAATGACTTTAAAAATTTATTGAAGTTCATTTTCTTATATTTGTTTTTATTCTTACCTATTATATTTTGGACACAAAATTACTAATAATTTTTCAATTATCAGCATGTTGCTTGAAGAAAGATAAATGTAGCGAAAGTAAAAGGCGGCTAAAAGCTCTCCTTTTAACGGCTAAAAGGGAGGTAAAAGACGGCTTAAAGGTCGCCTTCTAACGGCCTTTTACTTGCAGTGCCCTGAATAGTCTAAAACAGGGGGGCAGCCTTACAGGCATTGGGTGCCCTTATGCGGATGGCTTTTGCAATGGTAGGCGCAATGCGGTCTACCGTTACGGGTGTGGTGATACGCTCTGCTTTGATATTGGCTCCATAGGCGATGATGGGGAATGGGACAAAGCTGATGCGTGATGTGTATTTCTGTTGGTTGTCTTCGTTGTAGAGTTGCCATCCCGGAGCGACCTCTACGATGATGTCGCCGCTGATGGCCGGGTTGTGCCCGTTGCGTATTTTCTCTATGTCGCTGTTGCCGCCAAGAAGTCGGGTAGAGGTGTATACATCTCGTACTCCTGAATTCTGGATGAGGAATTCCTGGCTTCGCATGAGCACTTCGGCCAGTCCGATGCGTTTTTGTTCTAAGAGCTGATGGTTCAGATAAATCTGATTTCTGAAGATGGCCTCTACATATCTGCCTTGTCCATAAATGGCTCCAAGATAGATGTTGAGGAGGTTGGCCGTGCGATTGATATAGAATATGCCGGTAGGGATGTGATACTTGGTGTAGTCTACATTCTCCTGTGTGGTATAGCCTGTACTCGTGAGGAAGAAAAGCACATTCTGCTTGCCCACGCTGCTTTCTATGCCAGAGATGAGTTCGGCGACAACCTGGTCGATCTTGCGATAGACGCTTTCCATGTCTTTCTGCCAGTTTGTCGCATTCCTGCCTTTGGCGGAAAGTGTGATTGACAGCAGGTCGGTAATCTCGTCCTTGCCCATTCCGTTGTCCCTGACGCATCCCTTTGCGGCTTGGACTACAGCGAGATTCTTAGACCCCTCGTCTTCTGTGCGTTGGGAATATACGCTCTTGTATGCGTCCAGCCACTTCCTTGCGTTGTCGGAATAGTATCCGGAGGTGGTGAGAGTTCCTTTTCGCTCGTCAATCCATATGGCTCCGTCGGCGGCATGGCCGGCTGACAGGATAGCGGCATCTTTTTCCGACGCGATAGAATAGATGATGGCGGACCCGTTTGTGGCAACTTTAAGCTCGTCGCTTATAGTCGAAGTCGAGAGTTTCTTCGGCGCAGCCGTGTATTTACTGTCATCGGTACATCCTATGGGACGGAGGCTTTGCCTGTCGAGCCATTGGCAGCTTGTGATTCCGTTGTAATAAGGAGTTGAGCCTGTAGCTATGGCAGCTATTGCCGAGGCTCTGTCGAGAGGTTCGAATGAATAGCTGGCAGCCTCGTATACACGGCCCTGCTGAAGCAGCTTTCTCAGTCCTCCCTGGCCATAGAGCGGAGCAAAGGCTTCAATATAGTCGGTGCGCAATTCATCAATGGCTATATTTACCACGAGTCTGGGCGCCGACTGCAGAGACTGAGCCTGCCCTGTCGTGGAAAGTGCGACGAGGAGTGCGGTAATATATCTATTCATTCTTGTCGGTATTACCTATGTGTTTAGTTATCAATATTTCGTTTGATACAATTCTTCCCAGCAAAATCAGTGCCAAGATGAGCACGGCCTCGTCATATTTCTGGAAGGCATACCCGATGACGGCGATGGCTATGAGGTATTTGAACAGGGTCAGATACCAGTGCAGCTGCCGCCTGCGGAGCTTCTTGACCACAGGTGTCACGAAGACGAGCGACAGGGGGCATAGCAGCAGAATCTGCAGGTTGAGGCTCACGGTGGGGTGCTGGCTGAATACCATAGCAAAGAGAATGAGCCCGGCAATGCCGTCCAGTATCAGGAGGAGGGCATCATATCCCCAGAGAATCTTTTTCCTGCTCCACTCGAAAACGCATACTGCAATCGTAATAATCAGTAAAATTATAGAACAGTCTGACGGGCTTAAAGGAAAGCCGGAACGGCTGTCTCTGTCTTCTGCGTGAAGGAGATATTTCGTATTGCCTACCAATTTAATCTTCTTGCCGTCGGTAGTCGTGAGCGTGGCATTGTCGAAATCGCTCATCAGGTTTTCCGGAAGAAATTGCTGCTCGTCTTTCGTCGTATTGAAATCAGCCTTCAATCCAAGAAGCAGATCGTTCCCCAACCGAGCCCAAGGATGGTCGCTGTTATAGGCATGGATCATATCTCGAAAGCTTTTCTTAACTTCTTGGCTCTCAGGGTATGAAATCTTTTCGTTCGTGTTCCTGATAAGCATATCTCGTGCCCTCGTCGTGCAGTTGTCGTAGAAGTAGTTATAGCGGTATTCTCGGTTCTCTGGAAGATAGTTTTTCTCTATGGCTTCAACGATTCGGAACTTGTCTTCTCGTGTGAGATTCAGTACTTGTTGCTTCACCCATCTTCCTTCCTGCCGATACTCGGCGATGAATTCGGGATAGGTTGTAATGCCCATTTGGTAATCGGTGAGCCCAAAGACAAACCGGAGAATGAAAAATTTTTGACGGAATGAGAATATTCCGTAGTTGACGACAATATCTTCTCCATACTTGTCATGCACCCTTATGGCCGTATGTCCGTACAGAGACCATATCTCTTGGCCTGGCCCACAGGTCAGCAAGCTTATCTCCACGCTGTCCCATCTCTCGTTGGCAGTCGGTGTATTATCTGCTTTTGCCTGACATGTTAAAGACAGTAAAAAGACAACCAAATAGGCTTTAAAAGTCGGTTTTATTTGTTTCACGATGCAAAAATAGCTTATATTTTGCAGTTATCATTCTTTTATTTCGAATTTTTTCAATAATTTTGCAACCTGTATAATGAATACGGTATGAAAAGAATAGTTTTTAGTGCTGCACTGCTGGCAGTATTTTCTTTGAATGTGCTTGCTCAAAGCGGTACTAACTCGCCATATAGTCAGTTTGGATTAGGTGTCCTCTCTGATCAGACAAGTGGTTTCAATCGCGGCATGAATGGGTTGGGATTAGGTTTTCATGAGCATAACCAGATAAACTATTTAAACCCAGCCTCCTATTCCGCAATTGACTCTTTGTCGTTTATCTTTGATATTGGTATGTCGGGGCAGATAACCAACTTTGAAGAAACAGGCGTCAAAAAGAATGCCCATAATGCCGACTTGGAGTATATCGTTGCGGGTTTCCGGGCTTTCAGGCATGTGGGAATGAGTTTTGGTCTGATTCCGTTTACCAATATCGGATACAATTATGCGAAGTCGCAGTTTGTAGGCGGTTCGCTAACGACAACTTCCACTAACACTTATTCCGGTTCAGGTGGCCTTCATGAAGCCTATTTCGGTATTGGATGGGAGCCTCTGAGCGGTCTGGCGATTGGCGGAAACATCGGCTACTTGTGGGGAAACTATGACCGGTCTTTGGTAAACAGCTATAGCGATTCTTATGCAAACACGCTTTCCAAGTATTATACGGGTGATGTCCGCAGTTACAAACTTGACCTCGGCCTTCAGTATACAGCGAGGATTTCAAAGAAAGACTGGCTCACTCTCGGTGCCACTTACACCCTCGGGCACAAGTTGGGAGCCGACCCGCAGTGCCAGGTAATATCGACCAATAAGGCCACGGCGGTTTCCGATACGGCCACCTATGTGGTTGAAAACGGACTGGAAATGCCGGCAATGGTTAGTGCAGGCTTTATGTGGAATCACAATAACCAGTGGAAGATAGGTGCCGACTATTCCTTGCAGCAGTGGGGAAAGATTGATTTCCCGGAATATAGTGTCGTGAACGACAAGCCTCAGTATGCCTTGACATCCAATCTTTTCAAGGACCGGCATAAGTTTACTGTCGGCGGTGAGTATGTGCCTCAGGAGAACAGCCGCAATTTCTTCAAGCGCATCCATTATCGTGCCGGCGTCTCTTATGCCACACCTTATATTATGGTGAATGGCCAGGACGGTCCTAAGGAAATGAGTGTGAGTGCGGGATTCGGTATTCCCATCATCAATGGATATAACACCCGCTCCATCTTGAACATCAGTGCGCAGTATGTTCGTTCAGAGGCGACGGGCCTGATAAAGGAGAACACTTTCCGCATCAATGTCGGCATCACCTTCAACGAGCGCTGGTTTGCTAAATGGAAAGTAGATTAACCCCAAGACATTTTCTGCGAAATTGAAAAAAACAGTTATCCCGCTCGTAGTGATTATGCTCTTGTCGGCCTCTTGCCAGAAGCAGAAAGAGCATACGGCGCCAGCCATCAATCCCCAGGATTCGGTGGCTGTGATGACGAGTTACGGGGTGAACACTCTGATTTCGGATTCCGGTGTTATTAAATATCGGATTGTTACGGAGCGGTGGGAGGTGAATCAAATTCGCCAGCCTTCTCGCTGGATCTTCGACAAGGGGCTGTTCCTGGAGCAGTTCGACCAGAAGTTTCATGTGCAGTCTTATATTCAGGCCGACACGGCATACTATTATGATCAGCAGCGTCTCTGGGAATTGAGGGGACGGGTTCGTATCCTTACGAAAGACGGACTCCGGTTCTCGAGCGAGCAGTTGTACTGGGATGAGATGAAGCATGAGCTTTATTCCCATGTGTTCTCCCATCTGATTACGCCGGAACGGCAGCTGCAGGGCAGTTATTTCCGCAGCGACGAGAAGATGACAAAATATTATGTCTCTAACAGCAAGGGGTCGTTTGAGCGTGGGGATATGCAGAGCGATAACGACACATTGCTGTCTGCGCCTGACTCCACTAAACTCAAGTTGCGCCCCCAGGCTTCTCCTCAACCGCGTAATACCTCAATTCCTATAATGCACTGATATGGGCTCCGTGGATATATCTCTTGTTATAGGCATTATCGTTACAATGGTGTTCTCTGCCTTCTTTTCGGGGATGGAGATTGCCTTCGTATCAAGCAATCGCATGCTTGCAGAGATGGACAAGGAGAAAAACAGCCTCGTCCGGAAGATACTCGCCGTATTCTATGACCATCCCAATGGCTTTGTGAGCACGATGCTCGTGGGCAATAACATTGTGCTTGTGGTCTACGGCATCCTGTTTGCCAAGATTTTCGACACGACCCTGTTTGCCGGACTTGATGCGGGAACGAGGGTTCTGCTTGATACCGTCTGCTCCACGCTCGTGGTTCTCTTCACGGGAGAGTTCCTTCCAAAGACCCTGTTCAAGAGCAATCCCAATTCCCTGCTCCGCTTCTTCTCGCCACTCGCATATTTCTTCTACATCGTCCTGTGGCCTATCAGCAAGTTTGCCACCTTCTTGTCTAAATGGCTGTTGAGGGTGTTCGGCATCACGATGGATGCGGAGAGCGACGACGAGGGATTCTCCAAGGTAGACTTGGATTATCTGGTGCAGTCCAGCATCGACAATGCCAGGAACGACGACGATATAGAAGACGAGGTAAAGATCTTCCAGAACGCCCTTGACTTTCCCGACCTGAAGGTCAGGGACTGCATGATACCCCGTACGGAAATCATAGCCACAGACATGAACGACTGCACGCTCGACGAGCTGAAACAGAAGTTCGTGGAGAGCGGACATTCGAAAATCGTGGTCTATGAAGGCGACATCGACCACATCGTGGGCTATATCCATTCGTCCGAAATGTTCCATGATGCCGGTAATTGGAAGGAGAATGTCCGCACCATGCCTTTCGTCCCGGAGACAATGGCTGCCCAGAAGTTGATGAAGACCTTTCTTCAGCAAAAGAAATCCCTCGGGGTCGTCGTCGATGAGTTCGGCGGCACCAGTGGTCTTGTAGCCTTGGAGGATATCGTGGAGGAAATCTTCGGCGACATCGAGGATGAGCACGACAACTCCAACTACATCGCAAAGAAGCTGGACAAGGAGGGCGAATACATCCTCTCGGCCCGCCTGGAAATAGACAAGGTGAACGAAATGTTCGACATCGACCTTCCTGAAAGCGATGACTACATGACGATAGGAGGCCTCATTCTGCATTACTATGAAAGTTTTCCGAAACTGAACGAAATTGTGCATGTCGGCCGTTTCGACTTTAAGATACTCAAGAACACGATGACCAAAATAGAGTTGGTGAAGCTAAAAGTGAATGGCTGATAGCAAATTTTCGCTGAAAAATTCGCTTGTTTACCATCTTTTTGGTATCTTTGTGGGCATTTCAAAATGTAATATAGGTAAATAATAATCAAAAATAAAATAAGTAATAATGGCAGCATTAGGAAAAATTAGAAAAAGAGGAGTGATTCTTGCCAGCATCATTGGTTTCGGTCTCTTCGCCTTCATCGCTGAGGAATTCTTCCGTTCTTGCGACGCAACGAAGAATGAACAACGCCAGCAGGTAGGCCAGGTGTTAGGCGAGAAAATCAATGTGCAGGATTTTCAGGCTCTCATGGAAGAGTATCAGGAAGTCATCAAGATGCAGCAGGGTGCCGAGAACCTGAACGACGAGCAGATGAACCAGGTGAAGGACATGGTCTGGAACACCTATGTACAGACTAAGTTGGTGGAGAACGAGGCTGAGAAGCTGGGCCTGACGGTAACCGACGAGGAGATGCAGAATATCATGCGGATGGGCACCGACCCCATGTTGCAGCAGACTCCGTTCGTCAACAGGCAGACGGGACGCTTTGATGTGAATGCCCTCCAGAAGTTCCTTGCAGACTATAAGGCACAGCAAGCTGCGCCCACGCAGGTGTCCGAGCAGTATAACACACTCTATAAATATTGGACATTCATAGAGAAGACCCTCCGTCAGCAAACTCTTGCGCAGAAGTATCAGAGCCTGTTGGCTCACTGCCTGCTCTCAAACCCCGTAGAGGCCAAGGCCTCTTTCGAGGAAGAGAATCAGGAAGCGCAGATTCAGCTTGCCTCGCTTGCTTATTCAAGCATCGATGACAGCAAGGTGAAGATTGATAATTCCGACTTGAAGGCTAAGTATGCAGAGATGAAGGCGCGTTTCCAGCAGTATGTGGAGAGCCGCGATGTGAAGTATGTCGACATAGAGGTCAGCCCATCACAGGCCGACCGTGCCGCCCTCAACAAGCAGTTTGCCGAATATCATGCGCAGCTTGCCGCTGCGGCCGATCCTACGGATGTGGTCCGCAAGAGCACTTCTTTGATTCAGTATCTGGGTATTCCCCAGACCCGTGAGGCTTTCCCGACGGATATCGCGGCCAAGCTGGATTCCATGGCAGTAGGTCAGGTATCCGCTCCGACAGCGAATGCGCAGGACAATACGATGAACCTCGTCAAGCTTGTTGCCAAGCAGCAGATGCCCGACTCCATACAGTATCGCCAGATTCAGGTGGGAGGTGAGACCGCCGAGGCTGCTCACAAAACCGCCGACTCCATCTATACGGCCCTTGCAGCCGGTGCTGATTTCGAGGCTTTGGCCAAGAAATACGGCCAGACAGGAGCCAAAGCCTGGATTACATCAGCCCAGTATCAGAGTGCTCCTTCTCTGGATGCAGATACCAAGAACTATCTCTCTGCCCTCACCACGACCGGCGTAAACGAGACCCGGAATATCTCCCTCACTCAGGGCAACATCATCTTCCAGGTGCTCGACCGCAAGGCAATGGTTACAAAGTATACTGCGGCAGTCATCAAGAAAGGCATTGAGTTCTCAAAGGACACATATAGTGCCGCCTACAACAAGTTCAGTTCCTTCGTGAGTGCCAATCAAACGGCTGATGCAATCGAGAAGAATGCCGCCAAGGCCGGCTATATGGTGCAGGAGGCCAACGATGTTACTACGGCGCAGCACTACCTTGCAAACATCCACAGTACCCGCGATGTACTGAAATGGCTGTTTGAAGCCGGCGAGGGCGATGTCTCTCCGATGTATGAGTGCGGCGACAACAATCATCTGCTCGTGGCCATCTGCTCACGGATTCATCCCATCGGCTACCGTACCTTGGCTGACGCCCAGGTTCGCGAAATAGTAAGGGCGGAGGTGCTGAAAGACAAGAAAGCTGAGCAGCTTGTTGCCAAGCTGGGGGGCGTAAGCTCCGTTGCGGCAGCCAAGGCCAAGGGTGCCAAGGTGTCTACCGTTAACCAGATTACATTCTCTGCTCCTGTGTTCGTTGCGGAGACAGGTGCCAGCGAGCCGGCCCTGAGTGGTGCCGTTGCAGCTACTGCCAAGGGTAAGTTCTCTAAGAATCCGGTCAAGGGAAATGCCGGTGTCTATGTTTTCCAGGTTGTGGGCAGGACGCAGCGTCCTGGAAAGCTGGATGCCAAGACCCAAGAGGCTAAGCTCCGCCAGAAGGCCATGCAGTATGCCGGCAACTTCATGAGCGAGCTTTACCAGAGTGCCAAGGTCGTAGACAACAGATATCTCTTCTTCTAATCGGAGATTTGCGATATATCAGGGAATCCCAATGTCCGTTCCGGATGTTGGGATTCTTTTTTGTTCTTATGGCTGGAGACGGTTTCGAGCCTGACAAAATCGCCGAGATTGTTAGACAAAATCGGCGATTTTGTCGCACGATTTCGCCGATTTTGTCAGACTGTCAACGGCCTTCCGTAATCCTTGGCTATGCGGCGGACAGCATGCCCTGTCATTACCTCTTGGAAAGAGACACAAAAAAGAGTTGCCCGTGGGTGGCAACTCTTATGGTGTGGGATGGTTTTTCTTGTTTCTTGATGTTGTCTCCGGGAGGTTAATACACGCCGTCGTCCTCGCTGATATCCTCTGCCTCGAGGTTCAGGTCGTCAGGGTCGGCGTCGAAAGTCGTGCGGTAGCTCTCTTCCGTGAGCTTGTCCTCATCGAAAGAGTCCTCGTCCTCCTCGTCGAAATTCTCTCTCTCCTCGATATCTTCCTCTTCTTCCTCCTCAAGGTCGTTGCTCCCGCCCTTATGCCGCTTTTCCTCCTCCTGTTCCGATTCCGGGCGGAAGCGGAGCTTCTCTGCTTCGGGCTTTGCCTTGGCAAAGATGGCTTCCACCCATGTTCCCTTGGGAATTTCCAAGACTTCGAAGCCGTCGGCGATTTTCTTCTCATACATTCCGCCAACCTTGTGCAGACGCTCCTGCGGCAGGGTGGTGGTGCTGATGTCGAAACCTTTCTCGATGATGTCCTTGATGTTCTGCGGCAGCGACTCCCATCCGCCGCCGAAGTTGCGGTCGAGCACCTCTATCAGCTTGGCTGCCGAAATGTGGTGTATGTTCTCGTAGGTGAGGTCGGTAACGCGTGTAATGGGGTGCTTCTTGATTCCCCATTTCACCTTTGTGCTGTCATCCATGCGCACATTCCCTATCTTGAATCCGCGCTCCTCGTATTTCTTCAGCACCTCGGGCTTGTCTATTTTAATATCCTCTATCTCAAAGGCACTGCGTATAATGTCGGTATAACGGCGGATGTTGTCTCTGAAGTCGGCCTCTTTATCGCCGGCTTCCCATAGGCGGAATATGTCGTTCTCCTGAAGATCCCAGACATTGCTCTTGTTCAGTGTCTTAATTGTTATGGCTTTTTTATCTTTCATGAGTGATTCAATTTTGCTGCAAATGTAAGTACTTAATTCTTAATTCGCAAACTTTTAATGGAAAAAATTCATCGGTTTCTTATCTTTTTCGTAACTTTGCGGGTAATGAGTGAGCCATTAGCCGAACGGATGAGGCCTCGCACGCTGGATGACTATGTGGGTCAGAAACACCTGGTGGGCAAGGATGCGGTGCTGCGCAAGATGATAGACGCGGGCCGTATAACCTCGTTTATCCTCTGGGGACCGCCCGGAGTGGGGAAGACCACGCTGGCTCAGATCATTGCAAACAAGCTCGAAACGCCGTTCTATACGCTGTCCGCCGTAACCAGCGGAGTGAAGGATGTGCGCGAGGTCATTGAGCGGGCCAAGAGCGGCAGGTTCTTCAACGGGGCTTCGCCGATTCTGTTCATCGATGAAATCCATCGTTTCTCGAAGTCTCAGCAGGACTCTCTGCTGGGTGCCGTGGAGCGTGGCATCGTAACTTTGATTGGTGCTACCACGGAGAATCCCTCGTTTGAAGTTATCCGCCCCCTGCTTTCCCGCTGCCAGCTCTATGTCTTGAAGCCTCTGGAGAAGGAAGACCTGCTTCAGCTGTTGCAGCGCGCCATCACCCAGGATGTGGAGCTGAGACAGAAGCACATCGTGCTGCGCGAAACCGGGGCGATGCTTCGCTATAGCGGGGGCGACGCCCGCAAGCTGCTCAATATTCTGGAACTGGTGGTGGAGGCGGCCGACGGCGACGAGGTGGAAATTACCGACGAGCTGGTGGAACAGCGGCTCCAGCAGAATCCGCTGGCCTACGACAAGGACGGCGAAATGCACTATGACATCATCTCGGCCTTCATCAAGTCTATTCGGGGAAGCGACCCTGATGCCACTCTCTATTGGATGGCGCGCATGATAGAGGGAGGCGAAGACCCGCAGTTCATTGCCCGCCGACTGGTGATAAGTGCCGCCGAGGACATCGGCCTGGCCAACCCGAACGCCCTGCTGCTGGCCAATGCCGCCTTCGATGCCGTGATGAAGATAGGCTGGCCGGAAGGGCGCATTCCCCTTGCGGAGGCTGCGGTCTATCTGGCTGCCAGCCCGAAGAGCAACTCGGCCTATATGGGCATCGCCTCGGCACTTGACCTGGTGCAGAAGACGGGCAACCAGCCCGTGCCCTTGCACCTGCGTAATGCCCCCACGAAGCTGATGGAGCAGTTGGGGTATCATGACGGGTATAAGTACGCGCACGACTTCCCGGGCAACTTTGTAGAACAGCAATATTTGCCGGACGCCGTCAAGAACGAGCGTCTCTGGCACGCCCAGCACTCGCCTTCAGAAGAAAAGCTCTATCAGCAGATGTTGCGTTGTTGGAAAGACAGATATAAAGATTAAGGAGAAAAGAAAATGAAGATTGTAGTTTTAGATGCTTATTCGGTCAATCCCGGTGATCTTTCATGGGATGGATTGAAGGAAATGGGCGAAGTCGTGGTCTATCCGCGTACTGCAGCCGGCGAGATATTGGAACGCTCGAAGGATGCTGAGGTAATCCTGACAAATAAGGTTCCGTTCAATGTGGACACACTTTCAAGGTTGCCTAAGCTGAAGATGATAGGCGTCCTGGCCACGGGCTTCAACATCATAGACACCGAGGCGGCAAGGACGCGGGGCATTATGGTGTGCAACATTCCCGCCTATAGCACTTATAGTGTGGCCCAAATGGTGTTTGCCCATATATTGAATATCACGAACAGGGTGGACAGCTTTGCCCGTCAGAACCGCGAGGGACGGTGGAGCCAGAATCCTGACTTCTGCTATTGGGATGCTCCCATCCATGAGTTAGCCGGCAAGACCATCGGCATCGTGGGGCTTGGAAATATCGGGTGCAAGGTCGCGCGGATTGCCCGCGACTTCGGAATGGATGTCTTTGCGTATACCAGCAAGAACTCCGCTGACCTCCCGGAGGGCATACAGAAGACCACTATGGAAGGCCTGTTAGGCGTGAGCGACATCCTCACCTTGCATTGCCCCCTGACCCCGGAAACCCGTGAAATGATCAATAAAGACAGCCTCTGCAGGATGAAGCGAGGGGCTATCCTGATTAATACAGGCCGCGGCCCGCTGGTCAATGAGCGGGATGTTGCCAGTGCGTTGGCATCCGGCCAGCTGGGGGCATACGGTGCGGATGTGATGTGCTCGGAACCTCCCGCTGCCGACAATCCTTTGCTTTCACAGCCCCATGCGTATCTCACGCCCCATGTGGCATGGGCTACCTGTGAGGCTCGGAGTCGCCTGATGGAGATAGCGGTGGCAAATGTGAGAGCCTTTGCGGAGGGCACTCCTCAGAATGTGGTCAACCCATAGCCATGACCCTATACGCTGACTTGGAGTTTGCCCGTACGGTGCAGCAGGTGCTGGAGTTCGTCGGTACCTTTGCCTTTGCCATCTCGGGCATCCGTCATGCCGCCGGACAGAAGTTCGATTGGTTCGGGGGCTTCGTCTGTGGAGTGGCCGTTGCCATCGGCGGCGGTACCATCCGCGATGTGATGCTGGGCGTTACGCCGTTCTGGATGACCTCTCCCGTCTATCTCATCTGTACCGCCCTGGCCCAGGTGTTTGTGGTAGCCTTTAAGAAGTATCTCCGTCCCCTGGACAACGCGTGGTTCGTGTTCGATACCCTCGGACTGGCACTTTTCACCATTGCGGGCATCCAGAAGACTCTCGCCCTGGGCCATCCTTTCTGGGTTGCGGTCATCATGGGCTGTATAACAGGGGCTGCGGGCGGCGTCATCCGCGACATTCTGCTGAACAAGCAGCCGGTTATCTTCCAGAAGGAGATTTACGCCAGCGCAAGCATCGGGGGCGGACTGCTCTATTGGGCGATGATAGAGTTCGGGGTGAATGTGGGCGTTACGGCGCTTGCAACCTTCCTTTTCATTTGCATCATCCGATTCCTTGCGGTGCGTTATCATATTTCCCTTCCGGTCTTGACCAGCGAGGATAATGGTTGAGGGATATAGAAAAAACCAAGGGGGCAGGTTTCTCGATTGAGAACCTGCCCCCTTGGTTTGGGTCTGTAGCTGACGATTAGTATGCAAACAGCGGGTAATCCTTCATGGTTGCGTTCACTTTCTCGCGTACGCGGGCAATTACCTGTTCGTCTTCCGGTGCCTGCAGAACCTCGTCGATGAGGTCGGCAATCAGTAACATCATGTCTTCCTTGGCTCCGCGGGTGGTCATTGCGGCCGTGCCGAGGCGGATGCCGGAGGTCTGGAAGGCAGAGCGCTCGTCGTAGGGCACCTTGTTCTTGTTTACCGTAATGTCGGCTGCGACAAGGGCATTTTCTGCCACCTTGCCCGTCAGTTCCGGGTATTTAGGACGCAGGTCGAGCAGCATGGAGTGGTTGTCAGTACCTCCGCTCACGATGGCAAAGCCCTTGTCGATCAAGGCCTGAGCCAGAACAGCGGCGTTTTTCTTAACCTGTGTGGCGTAATCTTTCCATGAAGGCAGGAGGTTCTCACCGAATCCTACGGCCTTGGCAGCGATGACATGCTCTAACGGACCGCCCTGTATGCCGGGGAAAACGGCGCTGTTAATGAGTGAGCTCATCATCCTTACTTCGCCCTTCTTGGTCGTCTTGCCCCACGGATTGGGGAAGTCCCTACCCATCATGATGACTCCTCCGCGTGGTCCGCGAAGTGTCTTGTGGGTCGTTGTGGTAACGATGTCGGCATATTTGACGGGGTTGTCGAGCAGGCCGGCGGCAATAAGTCCGGCAGGATGCGCCATGTCGATCATCAGCAGGGCGCCCACCTCGTCGGCAATCTTCCGCATGCGGGCATAGTCCCACTCTCGGCTATAGGCACTTCCACCGCCGATAATCAGCTTGGGCTTGTTCTCCAGGGCCAGTCGCTCCATCTCGTCGTAGTCCACGCGGCCGCTCTCCCTGTCGAGGGTGTAACCGACATGGTGATAGAGAATGCCCGATGTGTTGACCGAACTGCCATGTGAAAGGTGGCCGCCTTGGTCAAGGTCGAGACCCATAAAGGTGTCGCCGGGGTTCAGGACGGCGAGAAGAACGGCCTGATTGGCCTGTGCTCCTGAGTGCGGCTGCACATTCGCGAACTCCGCACCGAAGACTTTCTTTACTCGTTCGATAGCCAGGTTCTCCACCTCGTCTACCACTTGGCAGCCGCCATAGTAGCGGTGAGCCGGAAGCCCCTCGGCATATTTGTTGGTAAGATAGCTTCCCATGGCCTGCATGACCTCGTCGCTGACGAAGTTCTCAGAGGCAATAAGCTCCATTCCTCTTAGCTGGCGTTGATGCTCTCTTTCGATCAAATCGAAAATTTCATCGTCTTTTCTCATAATATTATTGGGTGTTTTATGTATGTGATTCTTGTCTTTTAGCAGAGTTTTACCTTGCTGATGTCCTGCTCTTTGTCGCAATAGCGGCACTTGATGATGCCCTGTTCCTTGTCTACGACATTGAATACGGTCTCCATAGGCTCGTTGTTCGTGATGCAGACGGGGTTGTTGCACTTCACGATGCCCCTGATCTCGTCGGGTATTTCCACCATTTTCTTTTCCGCGACCTCATAGTCGTGGATGATGTTGAGTACTGCCTTGGGGGCGACAACTGACAATTGTGAGATTTCCGCGTCGGTAAAGAACTTGTCGGAAACCTTGATGATTCCCTTCTTTCCTATTTTCTTGGACTCAAAATAGTTGCCGATGGTAACAGGAGTAGTGAGCTTTTCCAATCCGAGGAGCGACACCACCTGATAGGTTTTCTCGGCAGGAATATGGTCGATGACGGTGCCATTCTCAATGGCAGCTACCAGTCGTTCTTTCTTACTCATGGTTCTATGATGGTTTTATCGTTCTTTACATCCTCCAGCGTGATGCCGAGGCAATAGCAGAAGATGGCCTCGCGGGCATATAGTCCGTTCTTGGCCTGCTGGATATAGTAGGCATGCGGGTTCTCATCCACATCATATGCAATCTCGTTCACCCGTGGGAGAGGGTGCAGAATCTTCATGTTCGGCTTGGCCAGGGTGAGCATTTCGTTCTTCAGGATATACACATTCTTCACGCGCTCATACTCCATCAGGTCGGAGAAGCGCTCTTTCTGTACGCGCGTCATATAGAGAATGTCGGCGTCGGCGATTACTTTATCGTTGAATGCGGTATGCTCCTGATACTGGATTCCGTGCTCCTTGCAGTAGAGTTTGTACTCCTGTGGCATGGCCAGTTCCTTTGGCGCAATGAAGTGGAAGGTCGGATTGAAGTGCCGCATGGCCATGATGAGGGAGTGAACCGTACGCCCGTACTTCAAGTCTCCTACCAGATAGATGTTCAGATTGTCGAGCGTTCCCTGGGTTTTGTAGATGGAATAGAGGTCGAGCAGGCACTGCGAGGGGTGCATGTGGGCCCCGTCGCCGGCATTGACGATGGGCACGGGAGCCACTTCGCTGGCATATTGGGCCGCTCCCTCTATGTAATGTCGCATGGCGATGATGTCGGCATAGTTGCTCACCATGAGGATGGTGTCCTTCAGGGTTTCCCCCTTGGTGGTACTGGAGGTCTTGGCATCCGAGAATCCGATAACCCTTGCGCCGAGCCGGTTGGCCGCTGTCTGGAAGCTGAGCTGGGTGCGGGTGGACGGTTCAAAGAAGAGCGTGGCCACGACTCGCCCCTTCAGCAGTTCCCGGTTGGGATGTTTCTCAAACTCCTGCGCCATCTCGAGCAGATAGAGCAGCTTCTCCCTCGAGAGGTCGGCAATCGTTACGAAGTTATGTTTTTCCGTCATGTTGTGGGTCGATGGTTCTGATTCGACCGCTAAGTTACACATAATTTTTAATTTAATGGTGCTATTTTAAAAGAAAAATTGTATTTTTGCATATATTTATGGATATTGGCAGATGAGAAAATTGTTTATACGCTTCCTCTGGATAGCTCTTGTTTCGATAGTGGGCATATCGCTGATGGTTTTCGTCGCAATATGGAATGGCTGGGTGGGATATATGCCCGAGATGGAGGATATCATGAATCCGCTCGACCGGTCGGCCACTCAGGTGTATTCTTCCGACGGTATCGTGATGGGCACATGGAGTGCCAATCACGAGAACCGCATCATCATTCCCTATTCCAAATTGTCGCCCCATCTTGTCCACGCGCTGGTGTCTACCGAGGACGAACGGTTCTACGACCATTCGGGGATAGACTTCGTGGCTCTTGGGCGTGCCGTGGTGAAGCGGGGCATCTTCGGTCAGGAGAATGCCGGCGGAGGGTCTACCATCACCCAGCAGTTGGCCAAGCAGCTCTATTCCTCGGTCGCCCATTCCTCGTTGGAGAGGCTTTTCCAGAAGCCGGTGGAGTGGGTCATCGCCGTCAAGCTTGAGCGCAACTTCACCAAGGAGGAGATTATTGCCCTCTATCTGAATAAGTTTAACTTCCTCCACAATGCCGACGGCATCAAGACGGCGGCAAATACCTACTTCAACAAAGAGCCCGGCGACCTCACTATCTGCGAGGCCGCCACGCTGATAGGACTATGCAAGAACCCCGCGCTCTTCAATCCCGTTCGCTTTCCGGAGCGTAGCAAGGAGCGGCGCAATGTGGTTCTCGGCCAGATGCAGAAGGCAGGCTTTCTCTCCGCGGAGGAATACCGCACTTATTGTGCGGAGCCTCTGAAGCTCAACTTCCACCGCATCGACCACAAGGACGGCACGGCCGCCTACTTCCGTGAGTTCCTGCGGCAGTATATGACGGCCAAGCGCCCCGATCGCGGCGATTATCCTTCTTGGAATCAGAATCAGTATGTATTCGACTCAATAGCATGGGTTTCAGACCCTTTATATGGATGGTGCAACAAGAACTTCAGGCCCGACGGCAAGCCTTATAATGTCTATACCGACGGCTTGAAGGTCTACACGACCATCGATTCGCGGATGCAGCAATATGCCGAGGAGGCTGTCTACACCCATGTGGCCAAGTTCCTGCAGCCTAAGTTCTCCGCGGAGAACCGTCGCAAGCCGAATGCCCCGTTCACGGACAAGCTCACCCCCACGGAGGTGCGCCGCATCCTGAACCGCTCGATGAGCCAGAGTGAGCGTTACCGGGTGATGAAGGCGGCCGGCGCAAGCGACGAGGAGATACGCACGGCGTTCCGGACGAAGACGCCCATGACGGTGTTCACCTATCACGGAGAGATAGACACCACGATGACTCCCCTGGATTCCATACGCTACTACAAGTCGTTCCTCCGTGCGGGATTCATGAGCATGGATCCGAAAAACGGCAATGTGAAGGCCTATGTGGGCGGGTTGGACTATAATCACTTTATGTATGACATGGTGATGGGTGGCCGCCGTCAGGTGGGCTCCACCATCAAGCCGTTCCTCTACTCGCTGGCGATGGAGAACGGGTTCTCTCCCTGCGACCTCGCTCCCAATGTGCAGCGCACCTATATCGTGGCCGGAAGACCCTGGACACCGCGCAATGCCTCGCGCCGCCGCTACGGTTCGATGGTAACCTTGAAGTGGGGACTCGCCCAATCCAACAACTGGATCTCGGCTTACCTCATGAGTCAGCTCAACCCGCAGCAGTTCGTGAGCCTGCTCCACGAGTTCGGCATCAACAATCCTGATATCCATGCCTCCATGTCGCTGTGCCTCGGACCTTGTGAGGTATCGGTCGGCGAGATGGTGAGCGCCTACACCACCTTCGCCAACAACGGCATCCGATGTGCCCCGATATTCGTCTCCCGCATTGAAGACAACGAGGGGAATATCATCGCAAAGTTCCAGCCCCGCATGAACGAGGTCATCAGTTCGCAGAGCTGTTACAAGATGCTGGAGGAGCTGATGGCCGTCGTCGACGAGGGAACGGCCGGCCGGCTGCGCCACAGGTATAACTTCACGGGGCAGATAGGCGGCAAGACCGGCACCACCAACCGCAACTCCGACGCATGGTTCGTGGGCTTCACGCCGCAGCTGGTGAGCGGATGCTGGGTGGGTGGCGAAGACCGCGACATTCACTTCGACACCATGGCGATGGGGCAGGGAGCCACGATGGCCCTGCCCATCTGGGCGCTCTACATGCAGAAGGTGTATAAAAACGCGTCGCTGCCCTATAAAGAGAATGCGGTGTTCGATATTCCCGAGGACTTCAATGCGTGTGCCAAGGACGAGACGAGCGTGGACCTGAACGGCATCGACGAAGTCTACGAATAGCGGACTCGCATGCTCCGGGCTCACCTCTCCACGGCGTTCACCGGGGCAAACTTCACCTCGACATCCTCGCAGAAGGTCTTCTTCTGCCGGCCGTGGCGGCCGCTCTTCCGCCCCTCGGGCACGAAACGGCACTTTACGCCCTTGATGTTCATGCCGATGTGGAAGGCCTCCGGCTTCTCGGCTGGCAGACTTTCCACGGTGAGGTGAAACCGTCCGAGGCCGTCGATGACCACGGTCTTTCCCCCTTGCAGCATCTCGGTCATGGTGTCGGTGAGGGCGTCCATCATGCCTTTCACCTCTCCCCGCGTGAAGGTGGTGTTTGCCTCTATCGCGCGGGCGATGTCGTCGGTGTGAGCCTCGCCCGTCGATAAGGTCTTTGCAAACCACTTGCCGCTGTTCTTGTCGTGCGGCATCCTGTTTCTCATAAGCTTGATTAAAATTGCCATAGTGTGTTTGAATTTAGGTTGGTAATATGTTCTTTCGTTCGTATAGATTCCCGTTCCGAAGGCAGAAAGCCGTTCCCCGTTTGACAAAATCACCGATTTTGTCCCATGATTTCGCCGATTTTGTCGCACAATCTCGCCGATTTTGTCAGGCTGATAACGGCTGACAGGATTCCTCCTCCTTGCCTTTCGGGATTCCAACTGCAAAGATAAGACCTCTTTCCGCTTTTTCCAAAAGTAAACTGCGGCTTTTGGGGCAAAACGGGGTGGCTGCGAGGCATAAATTTATAGATGTGTTAAAATAGTCATGTTCGGGACAGAAAAACAAAGAATAATTAGTATCCTGTGCATTTTTTGACTATTTTTGCCCTGGACGAGAGGCACTCGGCCGTGTGAAAACAAGTTTTTATTATACAACTCTATAAAACCTTTACCTTATGGATTTGAATTTAAAACATCTTTTGAAGTGGACAGAAAACAAATGAAGGAAGCCCTGAAGAGGTGGGACGAACAATGGATTACAAAAAAATAAAGCCGACTAATCATGAGAAGAAGATACCTGTTCATACTGGCGGGCGTTATCGTTTCGGCGCTGCTGCTTGTCCTCGTGCTGATGGATAGGCATTATCGCAATTATTATATAACGGGTCTGACCATGGAGAAAGTCTCGCCCGGCAGTCAGAAAGATGCCGTCGGATGTTATCTCGTGTCATTCTCCGTCCGCTATTCCAATCCGGAGTATGGACTGTTCATAGGCGGGTTGCAACCTGGTCTTAATGGACTTGAGAAAAAGATTCGCGCCATCACATTCTATGCCAGTCGCCGGCAGGCAATCAGCTCGCCCATTCGGGTCTTGCCGGATGCGGCGGGCATGAATGAAGAAGGTTTCCGAGAGGAAGACGGCACGGCTTCTGAAGCCTTCGGAATAGATTCTCTCGTGAGGGGCATAAACGACAATAGCATTTTCAGGGGTGGATATGGAGGACGATTTGTGGCAGTGATTGATTCCGTGGAAGAAAGCCCCATGGCCGTGGAAGTGGTGTTTGAAGACGGCTCAAGGCTTAGGGGCGGTCTGTAGTTTGTGGACTGGCACCGCATTTGCTAAATGAGAACCATGTTAAAGAGACTAATGATGAAAGAATTAAGGAATATAGTTTGTCGGGGATTATTGGTGTTCCTTGTGTTGTTTCTGTCGCAATGTGCTCATCATGAGAATAGCTATGAGGGACTTGTCGACAACTTTAACGAGCACGAAGAAGATTTTTCTGAACTGATAGCAACTTTCAGTCTTCAATTAAAACATCATGACACGGGGAACTATCAGATGGAACTAACGGTAGGGCAGGACCGCGATTCCATCTTCATAGGTCGTACACCTTATATTATCAATGAAGAGCCAGGGGAGCAACCGGTTCGTCTGTGGTTGAGAAAGGGGACTCCTGAATACCGAAACGGCCTCAAAGAGTTAGGCTGGACGGAGATTTCCGCGAGCAGGGCAGGAGCTTTGTTGCGCCGCGTGAACTGCAAGACGATTCGCTCGGTGAACTATAGCGGGGGCTGCCAGATAGAGATTCTGCCGGAGGGTGATGATGCCTTTGTCTCCCATTCCTATTTATATTATGAGCGGCCTATCACCGGGGATAGCGTCAAGACTTATGGAAAACCTGTCAGTCATTCTGCGATAGGACGGCATTGCACGGTCTCCGTTATCTCCGTTCTGTGAATCCTGTTCTGTGTGATGCCCTTTTGTTGCGGTTGATGAATAAATTAAACGAGGAGAAGACAAGGCCTTATACCCAGATTGCTCCGATGACAACAATCTTAATAAATATAATGAAAACCGAGTAGGCGATGATAATTTTTCTAATCTTAAAGTATTAACGAAAGGATGTAAATGATGAAACCAAGAGCTTTTTTATTAATTCTGTCCCTGTTCCTGCTGTCTTTGCCATTGCGGGCACAAACGAACTATTATCAAACCACCAAGGATTTTCATGAGGACGGGTATGTTTATCGATGCGAAACATACGGCGGCTCGGGATATTTGCAATTGTATAATCTGAACAACAAATACATACATGTTTCGCAGAAGTATCTTGCTACAGGAAAGAATGTGCCTATGTATGACATGACCGAGGAGTTCGAGAAAGAGAACTGGACAAAGCCTAAATGCTATTCTATAGTTAATAATGCTTTTACCAAGGAGCAGACGGAAAGTTGCAGGGGACATACTTTGGGGATAGAGCTTTATATTAATTCTGAGACAGGAAAGGTGATGGAAGTAAGTTTCGACTTTGTTAATTTCGGGCCTTTTGCCTATATTCCGGTCTCCGTGTTTCGAAAGATTGAAACGCAGTTAATAGAGGGCGTGTGGTTCGTACCTACTGAAGGAGGTCGTAAGTTGAACTATATCTCCCTTTACTGGAACCAAGAACTCGGCACTCAGATACATAAATGATGCCCTCCGTATGCGTCAGAAGTTGAAGATCGGCCTGCTGTTATGCCCTTCGTGAGCATGCCCGAGGGGCAGGTAGAGCACGGCCTTACCTCTTTTTGAATTCCGCGAAGCGGTAGTTGGGATAGTATTCGGTCTTGTCTCCAAACTGGTATGCCGTGGAGTCTTGTAGCTCGCACCTCACGCTCAGGCTGACGGAGTCCTTCTGGTGCTTGGCCGTCTTGAACTTCACGGTGGCCGTCTTGGTGGAGTCGCAGTCAATCTCAAGCGACCGCAATGCCACCTCATAGTCAATGGGGAGTGCCCTTGCAAAATCAGCTCGTCATCGGCATGCCCGCCCCCGGCAAGAAGTCTACTGATGAGCGGGGAACGCAGGTATTGCTCGAAGAGCGGCTTCAGTTGCTCCACGGTGGGCTGCGCCACCTTCTTCTGGTGCAGGTAGAGGGTCATGAATTCGTCGAGGCTGTTGATAATGTCGCTTTCCTCGTCGCCCACCTCCATTGTGAGCACATAGAGATCCGGCTTGCGGCCGGGGGTGTAGCAGTAGAGCATGTTCCAGCAGGCGTCAGTCTCGGGCTCGCAGTCCCATGCTTGCAGATACAAGGTGTTGTCGGTGGTGAGCAGAGGCGCCACTCCCTGCAGTTGGCACACCCCCTCTTTGCCTACGAAAGTCTTGGTGCGCAGCTCCTTGTCCTTGCACAGCAGCTTGTTATTATAATATAAGGTGAGGAACGCGGAGTTGTCTCTCACGGGGTAGTCAGACTTCGGGTCGATGACCAACTCATTGGGCTCAACGCGCAGATGAATGCGCCAGGCTCCTATGATGGTATCCGTAACGCCTGCAGGGGAGCTGTAGACGGTGTCGCTTACGGCGGCGGACCGGTCGGTTTTCAACATGCTCTTGCTGTCGGATTTCGTAGCCGTAGTGGCATTCCTTGTGCCGCATCCTGCGAGGATGAGCATCAGGACGAAGGACAGGAGAGATTTCATCTTGTGAGCAAGTTTATGGGTTGAGGTGGTTATACCTTGTCAATTCAGGCGGCAGGGCAGGCCGAGGAGCTGGAAGAAGAGGGTCTGGGCCATGATTCTGTGCCCGTAGTCGTTAGGGTGCAAGAGGTCGTCGGGGGCATTGAACTTCTTCGCCTGCTCCTTGATGAGTGGGAATAGGCCGGACAGGCTGCCGAGGTCTATCACGGGAACGGCCCACACCTCCTGTGTCTCCTTGATAGCTTTCACATACTTGTCGAGGTAGAGTCCGGCTCCGTTTTGATACGATTCGTCAATCTGGATGTTCCGGTCTTTATGGGTAAAGAGTGCCCTGTGGAGCGGGGTGAGTATCACGACCTGCTTGTCGGGATACATCGTCTTGAGCTTCTTCATGGCAATGTTGATGCGCCCTTTCAGCGTTTTCTGGTTGTAGTCGAAGTGTCTCCGGGTTCGTGTAACGACCTGCTTTGGCTGCCCCCACCGCTTTACGGTCGTCTGCTCCTTGGTCTCGGTATACCAGATGCCGATGGGCAGATCGGCATAGTAGTCGTTTGTGCCCATGAATATCAGTATGGCGTCAAACTCATTGCCGTGTTGTTTGTAGAGGCTGTCGGCCTGATTGGGCACATCATCCCATTGCCGGCCGCTTACGCCATAGACATAGCTGGTGGCATGGAGCCATTCTTCCAGATATTTCCAGTATTTGGTCTTCGACGCGTGGTTGTCCGGGTCGGTGATGGAATCGCCGAAATAGGCAATGCGCGCAAACTGCCAGGGATGGATTTCCCGCAGGGCCTCGATGTTGTAGCCCGGATATCCGGGTGCCTGAGCCATGATGCCGAGTGTAGGGAAGAGGCACATGGCGATGAAGGATATAATTCTTGTTTTCATTCCAAATGGATTATTTGTATGTCAGGTTATGGGGGGAGCAGGGCGGCATCTGCCTCCCGCGCGTCTTGCCCCCATGCTCTCGGGAGCTATTTCTCGAGTTTCACATTTTCTCCTTTCTTGATTCTGTCAATCATCTCGCCGTTCAGCTTCCCGGGAAAGTTCTTCTCCAAGAGAGCGTCCAACTTCTCGCGGCTCTTGTCGTGGGCCTTGATATACTGCTCGAGATACTTCACCTCGCCGGTATATTGCTTGTTGGCCTGATAGTAATTGAGCACATCCACCATGGCATCCTTGAAGGTGTCGAGGCTGAAATCGGCCTTGCCGGTGGCAAGGGCATACTTGCTGCACCCGGCGATATAGGCCACGAAGTAGGCCATTGACTTCTCGTTGTTCATCAGCTTGGCTTCGTTCTCGCCGATTACCACATGGCTGTCGCCGGTAGCCTGGGACCAGTTCATGATGTAAGAGGCGGCATCATTGATTTTCGGGTCGGTAATGTAGTGATTGAGGAGATACTCTATGCATCTCGCCGCATCACGGTTATGGGCATGGGCGACGGCAGCCGAAGTGAATTCCACGGGTTGTGGCAGGTCGAGCTCGCCGTCCTCGGTTTCCTTTTTCAGGGTCTCGAGGCGCTCGGCGAGCTCTTTGGCTTTGGCCTTGTCGCCGTTTTCCTCATAGTATTTGCACAGATATTCCGCTTCTTCTATATATTGATTAGAGTGCTCCCCATAGAGGTTCTTGAGAATGTTGAGGGCCAGCAGTTCGTGGTGAATGGCCTTGTTGTTGTCTCCGCTGAAGTGAGCCAGTTCCGCCACATGCAGTTGGATGACCGCCATATCCCTGTCGTTTTCGTGGAAATTCTGGTATACGGCGAGGGCTTTCTGGGCATTGGCCAGCCCTTCCGGATATTTTTCGGCCGCACTCTGGTAGAGGGCGAGGTTGTCAAGGGCAAAGGCGTAGGTCTTGTCGGTGGTGTTGATGTGTTTTCCGTAGAGGTCTACCACTTGCTGGGCAGTCTTCAGCGCTTGGTCAAGCTGTTTGGTGCGATAGTAACATTTGCCCAGTTGTATAAGGCTCGCGATATAGGTGGAGTCGCCCTCGCCGACCTCTTCCTTCAGGGCGGCAAGGTGCTTTTGCCGGATTTCCAGTGATTTTCCGTAGTTCTCCTCGTCAAAGAGCTTGTTGGCGATGCTGTCGAGCTTGGCCGCCTTTGCCGATTGCGCTTGTACGGCAGAAGGCATCATAATCAGAAGGGCGACGATTGTCAGGAATGCTTTTCTCATTTTCTGGGTGTTTTAAAGAGGTTATTATCTTTTAATGAAGCCAAAGTTCGGAAAAACTTCTGATATATGCAAGCATTTTGCGGGAAAACAAGCAGGTGGGTGGGGCACACTATTCGTATAGTCCGAGCATGACCTACAATCGTTTGATGTCTTTCTCGAGAGAATTCTTTCCTCTGTACTTTGTTTTCCTGGAATTTATCCTGTAGGTGATATTGACGGAAAAGTTCCATAGATGATAGTCCTCTGTCTGCGTGAAGTGAAAGGCGTCTACCAGTTCCTTTTCCCTGAATTTCATGCCATGAAATATGTCTTTAGCCTGCAGGCTGATGATGAATCTGTCTGACAAAAAGGATTTTTGTAGTCCTATGTCAATGGAGTGAAAGGGTCTCAGGCTCACGGCCCCTTGATTGCCGCCGGTGTTATAATAGATGTAGGAAGAAAGCAGATAGTTGTGCGGTAATTGGAAGTGTTGATTGAAAACAGCATAAACCGACGCTTTGTTGTGGTTAATCTCTTCGCCCCGATAATCATATTTAAAGAAAGGCTGACTGATTCCCACAGACAAGGAGGGGCTCCATATTCCGAGTTTCTTCTGCATATTCAAGTAGAAATTGAGTTTCCTTATCGCAGGATAATTCCTATAAGTGCTTACTATGATATTGTCTTTTCCATTATTATAGAAGCTCAGGGCAATATAGTCTTTCTGATAGGTGTATTCCATCGAGAGCATTATGAATTTATAGCTGGAATATAATTGTAGGGAGTATAACCTGTCAGGAACCAGCTTCGGGTTGCCTTGCTGATACATATACTCATTGCCATAATAGCTGGCATTACTCATCTGCCTGAATGTCGGGCAATTAATCTGTGAGGAGAATACCAGGGTGTGATTCCACGAGCCATTAGTAAATGATGCCTTTAATGAGGGAAAAAGATGCCGGTAGTGTTTGCGGATTTCGCTTCCCGCATTGAGGCTGCTATACTTATAAGTGTAATCTTCATAGCGCACTCCGCCGAAAAGGGTTAAGCCATTGAACAGTTGCCTCAATTCCATAAAGGCAGCGTATATGTTTTCTTCGGTTTTATAGTTTGTACTTGCTTTGTCAATAGAGGAAATGGTTAGATTCCCCTTGCTGCTCGTATAGTTGGCCTCTGTTCCCCAGACGATGGTTGCCTTCGGAGAAAGCTTCAATGTCCAGTCTAGCTTCACGGCAAACAGGTCTTGCTGGCCGTTGCCCTTGCTATAGGTCTCGACGGGAGCCCTGTCCGCATGATATTCCGTTGTGTTTTGATAATAGTCGTTTTTGTTGTGCACATAGTCCGCGTTGATGTCGCCAATTACTTTTCCCCACTACCAATTACAAAAAGTGTTGAGATGCTGGTAGTTAATGCGATTACGGTAATGGTTGTCAATCGTGGCTGAATTTATCGGGTTGTTGTTAACCGAATAGGAGAGCGTCCCGTTTCGGTGCTCCTTGTTAGTGTATTGCTTCCCGTCCCAGGACAACCCGAATGATTTCTTATCATTGATGGCATAGTCCGCACTTACCTGATAGTCAAGTGCTGGTGTTCGGGTCTTTCCCCATTGGTCTTTGTCATACCTGTGCAAATCATGTGATGCTGCCAGTTCCGTAGAGGCTGGTTGGGTGAGTTTGCCGTTATTGTAGTCGTAGCTCAGGCTGCCGGAAATGCTTAGTCCATGGTATTGGTAGCCTAATACGGCACTCTGCCCGCCGGACAATCTGTCGCTTCGCTTAAGATATGTTTTTGTGAGTAGCGAGATACCATCGTTCTTGTGAATGGTGGTTATTTTGAGAACGGCTCTGCCTGCCGCATTGTACTCGGGTCCCGGGGATGTAATCAGTTCAATCTCCTTTATCTCAGACGGCACAAGCCGCGTCAACTCACTTTTCGACCTTATTGGACGGTTATCTATATAAATGATGGGCGAGCCTTTACCAAATATTTCAATGCCGCCTGAACGCCCTTTTATTGCGCCTGGGAGTTGGGGCAGTAAGTCGTCAAGGGTATTGAGTCTGGAAAGTATTGTCCCGTCTACTTGTACCAACAAGGATCCTCCCTTTTGTCTGAACATGGGTCGTGAGGCTTTTACTACGACTTCCGATAATGCGACCTCACTCTTTTTAATGGTTATTTTACCGAGATCTTCGTTATCTCTTTCTCTGCAATGTCAAGATAGGTCGTTGAATATCCTATGGATGAGACTCTCAATATCGCTGCATTCTTTGCCTTGTTAATCATGAAGCTGCCGTCTGCTGCTGTTGTTGTTCCTTTGATAAATGTGCTGTCCCGCGATAGCAATACGATGTTTGCAAAGGGAATGCCCGCATTTTCTCCATCAATGATTTTTCCCGTAATTTCTTGTCCCCGGCCTATTGTCGGGAAAAGCAAAAGCCCGCTAAGGCAGAAAAAGCCCATTATAAGTAATGAACAGCTTATAGGTTTGTGTGAATTCATACTCCTTTATAATGTTTATCTGCTTGATTGGATTGTTAGTCTTTCTTTTAATATAACGGAGATGGCCGGGGATAGTCAACGGTTTTAACTCTTCTTAAGATTCATCTCCCTTACTTCCCGAGATTCGATGTGGTCTTGCCAGACTCTTGAGGTACCGAGGTGATGCCGGTAAAGTTGCGCTTTATGGGTCGTCTATCATTTTCTTGTCCGACCTTCTTTTCTTTCTTCTTCCTATATATAATATAAGGTGTGTCTTGTTCTTTGTCGTTTTTTTTGTCAACATTCGCGAAAACTTTCGCTTTTCCCGAAAATATTTCCTTTGAAAAGTTGCGTGGTTTCGATTTTTGTATTACCTTTGCACTCGCTTTCGCCCTTCGGGGCGTAGCCGGATGGAAACGAAGTTCTTTGAAAGGTTTACATGGAGAGAGACAGGCAGTACGCCGCTGTCTCCGCCTCTGGCGGAGCGTCAGCGGAGGAACGCAGGTAGTCCGTCCGGCGGGAGGCCCAGGCCTTTGGCGGGACGGATGTCCGAGACAAGGAAAGCTCGTCGAGCCGGTTCTGAAGGAAATCATTTCCCTCAAGGACAC